>JAQXDZ010000110.1 GCA_029251085.1 Mariniblastus sp. | reverse complement strand
GTCACCCGCTCTCCTAACTGCGGCCCCGACAAACACTGACCGTGACGATGAACCTCAACATTCAACCAATTTTTAAGAGGAGCAAAATCTCCCGCTTGGAACATGGTATCTAGATCGCCCAACTGTTCACTAGCGGCATCAAAAATTTGACTCGCATAAAGATTTCCAAGTGAATAGGTTGGGAAATAGCCTACCAACCCGGCACTCCAGTGCACATCTTGGAGAACGCCGTTGGCAACGTCCGGTGATTCGATTCCTAAGTAACGCCTGTATTTTTCATTCCACGCCTCCGGAAGATCGTCGGTATCGAGTTCACCATTGATGATCGCTTGCTCTAACTCAAAGCGAATGATGATGTGCAGGTTGTAAGTCGCCTCATCAGCTTCGACACGAATCAACGATGGCTCCACGTGATTGATTGCGTGATAAAAATTTTCCAGAGATACATTCCCTAGTGCTTCTTGAAATAAACTTTGAGCCTGCGGATAGAGGTATTGCCAAAAACTGAGACGTCTACCAACTAGGTTTTCCCACAACCGCGATTGAGACTCGTGAATGCCTAGACTGCAAAACTTTCCCGGCGGTAAACTGTAATACTCGGATCTCAATCCTTGCTCATATATCCCATGCCCAGCTTCATGGAGCGTTCCGAAGAATGAACCACTAAAAAAGTTTTCGTCGTAACGTGTTGTAATACGACAATCTTGAGGCCCCATTTCCGTACAAAACGGATGATGAGTTACATCCAATCGACCTTGTTGATAATCGAACCCGATCCGTTCGGATGCCATTCGCCCTAACTGACGCTGCTGATCAATGGGAAATTTTCGACTTAAAATTTCTACCGGCGGCCGATAATCGGAGGCTTTAATTTTCGCAACCAGCGGAACCAATTCTTGCCGCAGTGCTTCGAGAATCCCTGCCACCTCAGACGTTTTCGCGCCCGGTTCATACTCATCGAGCAACGCGTCGTACGGCACCTCAGCGTAGCCAATCGCCGCCGCTTCCGATTTCTTCAGTTCAAAAATCTTCTTTAACTGAGGAGCAAATGCCTCGAAGTCGTTTTCCTTCCGAGCCGCCACCCACTGGGTCTGCCCAACCGACGCAGCTCGAGCTAATTCCATTACCAAAGTTGCAGGAAGTTTCATCCTCTTTTCATAATCTCTTTTTAAAATTCGAATCGTCGCCCCTGAGTCACTTACAGGATCTTCCGCCAACGGCGAATCCATGAGATGTTCGAGCCAGTCACCAACACGTGGATCTGTCTTTCGCTCGTGAATCAGTCCCGCAAGGTGCGTTATTTGCTCGGATCGATATTCGCTGGCCAACGCGGGCATTTTGGTCTGCTGGTCCCACTCCAAAAGCGCCGCCGTTGAAATTAAATAACCAGTTTCCCGATTATGCTCGCAAAGTGCCTGGTAGTTAGGATCTTCTAATTCGACTTTTGACATTATCGCGACACTCAGTTGGGAACTAAGAACTTAAACCATTTACTTCAGATAACTTGGCATCCGGTTTGATGGATCGATCCATCAGCCTACAAAATCTAATCGCGG
>JAQXDZ010000065.1 GCA_029251085.1 Mariniblastus sp. | reverse complement strand
TAGTCCTGAAGATCCATCAAGCAGGTTTGAATCGCCGAACTGAGTGTTTGCAGCGATACGATTGATTGTATCAAGCACGTTGTCGATCTCAGCTTGGTTCGCAGCAAGTGCGTCCGCATCGTTAACACCGGTGTTTGCCGAGTCGATTGATAAAGATCGAGCCTTCACCAAAAGACTGTTGATTTCAGTCAAAGCACCTTCAGCAGTTTGAACAACAGCGACAGCTTTGTCGGTGTTATCGATGGCAGTTTTCAAACCAGCGATCTGTGCTCGTTGCTTCTCAGAAATGACCAAAGCCGCTGGTCCATCGGCACCACGGTTAACTTTGAAACCTGATGAAAGTCGTTCGATCGAAGTATTAAGATTGTTTTGTGAACGACTTAAGTTGTGTTGTGCGTTAAGAGCACTAACGTTGTTTTGAATGCCTAACATGTGAGCGGGCTCCGATTAAAATGTGTTGGTTTTGGGGGGTAAAAGGTCTTGCATCCTTGAACAAAAATTTCGGGATCCTTCCCTCTGAGCTTTGTCGTCTTCAGTTTTAGTCAACAATGTTCTGAGCGGCGGATTCCGCAGCGGCGCGAGTTGAATACTCACCCGCCTGGACTTTTGCCTGAATCTCAACAAGTAAACGTTCACGAACATTCATATCGCCTTCTAGACGTTCCAGAAGTTGACTCGGTTTCACCTCATCCGACCGATCGACTTCTTTTCCGTTTTCAACGTTTTCCGGCTTGGGGCTGGAATTGTTGATCTGAAAACGATCGCGTGGATTATTGCCGTGATTATAAATTTCCATAGTTGCCTCTAATGTTCTTCCGACATGCGGGTTATCGAAGGGCTTGCAGAAAACTTGCCCCCACAAGGCAAAAAAAAATTTGAGATCTTGTTTTTGATCTTTTCTAGCCGCGGGAACCCGCATAATCCTTGCTAGCGGAAGTATGACGGTTATGATTCCGAGGCTTTTGTTTCGATAACCAGAGATAGTCGACTTTAACGATTGCGCAGAAGCTATGGATTAAGTGGAGACTTAGGATCTTCGATACGGAATCGAATCGAGGATGTACGCGAGATGTTCCGCTGGATAGAGACGTTTGCTATGCAACAACTTCAATTGTGGAAATTTGCCACGCTGTTTTTATGCGGCAGCTGCGTTGGACTTTTGTGTCTCAACCCGTTTCGTGGTGAGCCTGACCAATCTGAAGAGGCCAGCGAGTCGAAAATCACGCAAATTGGGGTGGATGAACTGGGGAATCCCCGTCCATTCGTTGGTGATGCGGGTCAAGTTGCTGGCCTGAGCAGCGGTGACCCCACTGCGGCTAACGGCGATTCGCCAATTGAATCTGGATCGCCCCCTTCAGCGCGACCATCGGTCACTTTGTTACAACATGGAGATCACTATTTAATAGCCGGTAATTACCCGCTGGCTTTGGGGAACTACCAGAAATTTGAAAAAGAATTCGGGGGTGGTGGCAGCTCACTCCTTCTTAGAAAAGCAGTTTGTTACGAATTAAGTAACGACTATTATTCGGCTTCGCATGCTTATCACGACGCGATTTTCCAATCCGGTAAAAATGAAAATCACAAGCTTCTCGCGACCGTCGGTTGTTCCCGGGTTCTGGCGTTTCAAGGACGGATGGTCGAAGCCATCGACTTGATTTCAAGTGAGATGCTGAAAATTGATTTCTACCCAGACCTACCTGAGTCAATGAAAGCACGTGTTGCTTTTCAGTGGGCCAAGATATTGGAGACAATTGCCCTGAACGATGTTTCTTACTTCCAAAGCGATAATTCTCCCGAAAAGATAGCTGAAGAGAAAGAAGAATTTTCCAAGTTTTCCAGTGTCGGTGGATTCCTACTGGCCTCCTATGATTTGTTGCGCCCTTTGTCGGTTGCGGTGGATACTCCGATACCAGACCCAGAGAGTTTTTTGACAAGTGTCGATGATCCGGTTTCCCAGCAACCGAGAGTTTTAAAAGGCATGGGGTCATTTTCTCTGTCGCTGCTTCAGCGGCCGACGAACCTCGCAACAACCATTACGGCTTCCATTTCCACCAGTGTTCAGCCAATTTTGAATGTGCTCGGCGAAGTTGCTGCCCGTTCAAAATTGGAAGTAAAGTTTAGTAGTCAAGCAAAAGAGGCATTGCGAGGCCGGTCGCGTGCTGTTGTTTTGGATTCAGTCTCGATTGGTGTTTTGTTAGACGAAATACTGGTTCCGCACCAACTGGTCTGGTACCAAAAAGATAGTACGATCACGGTTGTAAGTGAGGCGGAAGCAGGAGAAGCAGATACCTGTCAATTCCGCTATGATGCCGCGAACCGAGCATTTCAGCGGTTCGAGATTGAGTACAGCGAAAGTGATTACCGAAGATCCTCCCTGCTCTCTCGCGCCGGATTATCTATTATCGAGCAAGACTATGACGTTGCGGCCAATCTGTTTCAGGAACTTTCGCAAACCAATCCAACCGGTGAAATCAACGCAAAGTTATTTTTCAATCTGGCAAAATTAAATCTGTTGCTCGATCGCTCTGAAGAGGCAATTCCCATGCTCTACAGCGCGATCGATCAGACGCGGGATGCAGATATCCAATCCAGTTGTTACTGTTTGCTGAGTGAACTTGAGATTTCCAAAGGTGCTCTTAAGGAGGCGATACGTTCGTCACATCGAGGGCTGGCGACGGCAATCACGACTCACCAAAAAACGACATCGACCTTAAACCTGGCCAGAGCCTATTTGCTCAACAAGGATCCTTTTACGTGTAACGACAGTCTTTTTCGAAATAAAAGCTGGATTCCCAGACAAACAACGGAGAGTTCGATCGCCGCTGTTTTAGGTTCTTATGCTCGTTCAATTGGTTTGAAGAATAAAAGTGAACTGACGAGAGAGCGGGCTCGGTTACTGGAGGCTGTGAGTGCGATCGATTCGAAACAGTGTCCTTCCTTTGTAGATTGTTACGTGGCTGGTTTGAGTTACGCGAATCTAGGGTTTCGAGATCGAGCGAGGGAAATGTACATCGGAGCTCTGGCAAAGCCGGATATTGGGGTTTGGCAACGGCGCATTGTTTTTGAACTCGCCATGCTCCAAAAAGATTCTGAACTTTACAACGCGTCCATCAATACATTGAAATCTCTAACGACAGAAGATGATCAGTGGAAGATCCGCGCTCTAGCTCAATTAGCAAAGATCTATATCGATCTCGACAAAACTGATTTGAGCCATGAAATGTGCAAGGCACTGTGGCAGATGAAACTGAATGAACAGCAAAAAGAAGCGACTTTGCAAATGATGGGCGGGGTCTATCAAAAGCAAGGGAAGCATTTTTCGGCAGCACTTTGCTTTGCCGGGCTGCTTCCTGATGAGCTTTGAACGACTTTGAGACGTTGCATTGGAAAAATGTAGGTAGTGTTATGAATAAATTCAATGGTAACAACTGGAAGCTCAAGCTTCGAATCATTGTGGGTATGGTTTGTGTTTGTGCATTGTTGTCTGTGACGAAGGACAGCTGGAGCCAGACCGCTCCCTCGGTGGTTCCGCCATCCGTTCCGGCTCTGAAATCTCTCGATTTAATTCCGGCCTCGGCTGAGCCTAAGCCACAGGAACCGCTTCAGTTGCCGGCTAATCAGGTGCCGCTGCCGTCGGGTAGTGAGTCTGATAAAGATCCAAGACTGAAGGGTATTTTTGATCGGATTAAGTTGCTTAACAAGATAATTGAAGAGGATAAAAACACGCCGGAACCTGAAACAAAATCTCCGGAGCCAACTCCGAGCGAATTGATATTTGGCAATCCTGAGAAGCCAGCAGTCGCACCGCCAACCAATCCAACTGCTAAGCCTGCTGTCGCCCCCGATGTGGAGACTTCACCAGCCGCCCCCCCTGAGATCGCAGGTGGTTCTCAGGTTCTTGCCGAGCCTATGAACTCACTCGAACTGGGAAACAGCCTTTACATGACCGCCAATTACCCTGCCGCCATTCGAAGTTACAGCATGCTGCTAAAACAAGATATGGATAACCAGGAAGCAGCTTGGCTGCGATTAATGCTGGGCTGCTGTTACCGTTATCAGGACGACTATATCAATGCGGAATCAATCTTTCGAAATGTCGCGGACCGTCGTGGTGCAGGCGATTTTTTAATGAAACATACAACTTGGAATTTGCAGTATCTGGAAGAACGTCGTAAGCGTCGAGATGAATTCCTGGCGGTTGAAACGGAACTGGATGCCCTGCTTTTAGAGATAAACAATGAACCAACACAAAAATAATTCAGCGCAACTGGAGCAGCAGGTTGAGCAGGCCATTAAACAGCTACTTGAAAAGTATAAAAAATTGGACAGCCTGGCCGACGAAATGTTGACTCGACAGGCCAATTCCGAGTCGATTGAGGAGCAGATGAAGCAACTCAATCAGGGAAAGAGTGAGATTCAGGAGATTGAAGAACAGTCGCGAGCGATTAAAGAGCAATACCGCAGTACTCAACCGCAGGCTTCCGAGGCTATTTCCAGCTTGACGAAGCAAACGGCTGAATTGCTGCTTGGAACTATTAAGAAAATAGATTCTCTTGAGTCGCATACTCGCGAAGCACATCGAAAGTTGGTACCGAGTATCGATCAGGGTGTGCGAGTAAATCAGATGCAAAAAGCGTACGGCGGGTAAACGGATTTGCCCCTTCCAGTTGGCGTTAGTCTTTCCGGGGCTCCCAGTTGGATAGTGAAAAGTAAAAGAAAATTCATGCCCTTGTTTTAGACAATATGCTCCCCGAATTAAATAATCATACAACCGAACTGACCGCTCCTTCGGAAGCGGCTGCTGCGTTTAGTGTTGTCTTTCCAGACGCTGAATCGGTGAAAACAAATGCGGCTCGCAATCCGGATTTGCGAACTCGAAATATCTCATTTCAATCAAAGATAATGAGTGAGTTCTTTGAATTAGCAAAACTCTATGCAAAGAGCTCTGCTACCGTTTTGGTAACGGGTGAAAGCGGAAGTGGAAAAGAACTCTTTAGTCGGCTGATCCATCAGCAAAGTGGTCGGTCGGAGGAAAGGTTTGTCGCGGTTAACTGTGCGGCGGTGTCCGAGTCACTGGTCGAGAGTGAGTTCTTTGGGCATGAGAAGGGTGCGTTCACCGGAGCCTCGGCAGGGCGAGTCGGCTATTTTGAGCAGGCGCAAGGGGGGACACTTTTACTGGATGAGATCAGTGAAATTCCACTCGCGATGCAGGCGAAGTTATTAAGGGTCATCGAAGAACAGGAAGTCCAACCGGTTGGAAGTAACGTAGCCCGACCGATTGACGTGCGAATCGTAGCCACCACGAATCGTGACCTTGCTGTCGAAGTTGCGGAGGGGCGGTTTCGCGAGGATTTATTTCATCGATTAAACGTACTTGAACTCGACCTGCCTCCACTGCGAGATCGAGTTTCTGATATCCCCCTGCTCGTGATGCATTTTGTGAATTTATTTCAATCAGAGTCGCGGACGGGAAGTCTGGAAGTAGACAAGGAAGCGATGCAATGGTTGTGTCAGTATCATTGGCCGGGTAATGTCCGTGAATTACGAAATGTCATTCATCGAGCCTGCGTGATCGCGGTGGATGGAAAGATCGGTTTAAATTGCCTCGCAAAGAAAAATAAGCGAGCTCAGGAAAATGAAGTAGACGGGCTCGCCGGTTTAACTCTCGCAGAGGTGGAACGCCGGTTAATACTTTCATCGTTGTCCAAATTTCAGGGCAACAAAAGACTCGCCGCTGAAGAATTAGGAGTCACGGCCCGAACGCTGTCGAATAAATTAAAAGCCTATTCCGAAGAGAGCGTTATCTAGTAGAGCAGGTGACGGCGAGGGTCTGGTTCTGATGGTTGGATTTGTGATCAACCAACAAACACTCGTGCGGAAGGAAGTGTCTCCCGCTCGACTGCATCTCGTCAGTTTGAATTTCGCGCTTCCCGCAATCCTTGAAGTAGCATTAATCGCCCGTGACGGCGACGTTGGAAGTGGTCATTCCAATCGAGATCTCGCAGAATATTTTTTGACGGGTAAGAATCAAGTCGTTTTCAATCTCGGTCACCATTTTAACTAACTCAGTAAACGAATTGACCTTG
Source organism: Mariniblastus sp. (assembly GCA_029251085.1). Lineage (GTDB taxonomy): Bacteria > Planctomycetota > Planctomycetia > Pirellulales > Pirellulaceae > Mariniblastus. Next base: position 149,341 of record JAQXDZ010000065.1, on the reverse strand, counting down.
AGTTTTGACATTAATTGGGCTCGGTCTGATTCAACGGTTCGAAGCCCGATATCTAAAAGGGACGCCACACGCTTGTTGGGTTCTCCCGCCATTAAATAAGTGAGAACGTCTTTTTCACGAGTACTCAGGATTTTGAAGGTGGGGTTGTCATAAGGTTGTGTCTCTCGCAACGTTTGTTCACTGAGAAGTGCCGCTTGAAAAAGCAGCCCTAGTTCGGTGGGATCGATACCTTTTTCAAAGTTTCCCATCGCCCCTGCCGCACCCGCGATGAATGCAGCGTTAATGTCGCCGGATGGAGTGGCAATCAGTAATGGGGTTTCCCTGGCAATGGAGCGATCTGTGAAATGTACCTGCTCGCGGCACCAGTAATCAAAATCAACGATCAGGCAGCGTGAGAAATATTGCCTGGAAGCAGATATAGCTTCTTCGAATTTTGATGAAGAATAGGCTTCAGCCTCAATTAACTTGGCTGCGTAACTCATTCGATTCGCAAAAGACTGGTCGTCCGTTGCGCAAATGATCAGTGAATTCGTTGGAGTACTAAAGATCATAGAACCGATGGGAACGCGAAGGAAATGGAGTCAAGTTTACTAGGGTCAATCAATGCTTAAGTTTGTCTTCTCTGGATCTGAGCCGTTATCCAAAAACGGTTGTTCGAAATTCGAGGATTTCTGTCAATAGAGAATTGGATTTCGCTGAACGGGTTCCAGCGTCGATCTGCTTCTTTTAGACGTATTCGGTGGGCACTGAGCGGTCGGAGGTAGAGGCCGCTAGCAGATTTTTGTTGTGTAAGGCCGAGTTAATGGACGGCAAAAATTTCCCCGACAGTGAAAGTCTTTCTATCTTCGCGAGAAACCGGTGAAAGCAATTCAACCTGTTTTCCCTGTTTTTATTGGTAGGAATAGAAAAATAGTGAAAAAGGAATTTGTGGCATCCGTTTTGCTAATAGGTGAATCCCGCAATTGTTTTTGACCCTTACCTCTGAAACTGACAGTGAACATACCAAGCCTACCTATCGATGTACCGCTGCGCGAAAATGATTCCGTAGCGGATGAACCTTTGAATAGTCCCCTGCCCTCCGGTCGTACCTTTGAGAGTTTCACCGAGGCAGTTGAGGAAAATAATTCGGGAGCCGCTGGAGTATCGGAGATAGCTGCCCCTCCAGAACTGGACGATCTTAATATCGAGTCTGGTCAGGCGATTCCTTTGATTGTTCAATCAACCGGGGTCGAGCCTGAATTGAGCGTATTTGCCGAGATAACCGCCGGTTCCGAATTAAATGAGACCGCGGCGGATCTTGGTGTGTTGCCGGGAATGGTTGATGCTCTCGCGACGCAAACTCAGGTTGTCTACGCGATGAGCGACGAAGTTGTTGTGCTCCCGGCAGATGGCGCGGAAGGAATAGATTCTGGTTTGTTGTCTGGTTTGCAAGCGGTCATTGGAGCGAAAGAGAGTGGGTTTGAATTTTCGCAGGGCAATGAAAACGAATCAGAATCAACCGAGCCAAATTTGAAAGCTGCGCTTCCGGGGCTCATCCAGGAAGATTCAACGTTGCTAAACCGAGGATCTAGAACCACGGCGTTGACTGCTGGAAAAATGGAAGCTGTAACCGAGACCGTCACCGAAAACTTGGTTCAACAGATTCGGCTGACAGAGCGGGGTGAGCAGAAGCAAATGACGTTGCAGCTCCATCCCTCTGAATTAGGGCAACTCACGTTGCAACTGGATTGGGACAAAGATGTTCTTCAAGTCAAAATTTTGGCAAGCGAAATGGTTGCAGCTGATTTGCTGAAACAGAATAAATCACAACTAGTTCAGGCGCTTGCCGAAAATGGAATCGATTTCGATTCACTTGATATTGGATATCAAAGTGAGCAATCAGATCCTCGTGACGAGAGCGAGGCTGAGTCAAGGTTTATGAGCGCGGACTCGTTTAATGAGTCAGAGGAAGCAAAGCCGAGTGAGCAACCGGTGCCACGAGCTAGTAGCTCAATGATTGATATCCGGGTGTAAAGCCGCCGTTCAGATCAACTGCTGACATAGAGTAAATTGAAAATAGAAAAAATAATAACTTTGGGAGACCGTGATGCCAGGGATAACATCGCAAGTAGCAACGAATGATTTTCTTAATCTGCTAACGGTGCAATTAAAAAATCAAGATCCGATCGAGCCTGTCAATCAGGAAGATTTTATCGCACAGCTCGCGCAGTTTTCGCAGTTGGAGCAAACCGAAGCGTTGAATTCTAACTTTGAACAGTTACTGGAAACCACACAGCTTACCCAGGGGATGAACCTGGTAGGGAAGCAGGCTTCTTACACGGATGCTGTGACCGGAGAGAAAAAGACAGGACTTGTTGAGGAATTAATTGCCAACAGCGGCCCCGCCAATCTTCTGATCAATGGCGAACGTGTTGGTTTAAATTTAATTTCCGGCGTCACCATGTAGCTTGTAACCATTTAGATTCCGATCGCAATGAGCAAGTTGAGAGTCACTTCACTTGCTATTTTGCTTCACTTGCTATTCCCGACGGTAGGTGAAGTGGAAGCGGTTCGGATCCAATCGATTTTAACTTTCAATTAGAGAGACCTAGATGAGTAAAAGTTTAATTACCGGTGCGACTGGGCTATTGGCTCACCAGCAAAAACTTGATGTGGTTGCAAGTAATATTGCAAACTTAAATACGACCGGATTCAAATCGCAACGGGTTTTGTTTTCCGATCTGATCTACACCGATCGAGCTCCTGCTGTGGGTGCTTCTGGAGACGTTGATGGTGGCGTGAATCCAATTCAAGTCGGTAACGGTGTTCGCGTAGCCGAGGTTTCGCAGAATTTTACGCAAGGAGTTCTCAACGCGAGTAGTGGTGAATTTGATTATGCACTCGACGGTGATGGTTTCTTTGTAATCAAGGGAGATCAGCAAGCCTACACACGTGACGGTTCATTTTCAGTTGATTCCTCCGGATATTTAGTAGATCCAGCTACTGGTGGCTACGTTCAGCGTTTTGGTGCCAAAGGAGAAGCGACGGACGCAGAACCTGGTTTTCAAATTCCGGGAGACACGAGGATTCAGATCCCGCTGGGAGCGAGCGTTCCAGGGAAAGCGACGTCGACGGCAGAGTTAATTGGCAACTTGCCCGCTTCAGCTGTTCCGCCTCTTGCGGAGGTGCTAACGACTTCCTTCCCGTTTACAGCAGCGGGCGTGGCTGCCACCCCAACTACCTTGCTAAATGATCTCGACTTAAATGGAGTCAATTACGCCCCGGGCGATTCGATTGACATTGTGGGTACGAATGTCGATGGTTCTTCGTTCTCGACCAACCTGCCGGCTGACACAACCACGACGGTCGACGATCTTGTGAATTCAATCAACGCGAGCATTGTGGGGGCTTCGGTCACTCTCGACGCAACGGGAAACTTGTTGGTCACTGCCGACGATGTAGGCGACGCTTTGTTGAGTCTGCAATTGTCGGACAACGCAGGTAACGTAGGAGAAACAGAGTTTGAGGATGCAATTTTCATCGTGGAAACGGATGGTAAGTCCGGTGATACCGTCGATTCGACTTTGCAAATTTTTGATACTCGCGGCGAACCGCACTTATTAAATGTCACCTTTGAGAAGACTGGAAATAATACTTGGGCGGCAAATTTTTCATCAAGTGATCCGCTGGTTACTCTCAACGATGGGCTGATCTCAGAGATTCGATTCAAGGAAGACGGTTCGTTTCAAATCATGAATGGTACTGGTTTGGGCGATGCCAATATTGAAGTGGACATTGACTCTATCATTGAACCACAGGAAATAGATATTTCCCTCGACAGCCTTTCTCACCTGGCGACGAATTATTCTGCAACGTTCCAGCAGGATGGTTTTTCCCCTGGTACGATCGTGAAGATGAATGTGTCTGCTGACGGAGTCGTGTCCGGGATTGCGAGCAATGGACGTGAAGTTCAAGTAGCTCAACTCGCGATTGCAAGATTTTCGAATCAACAGGGTCTCGAAAATCTTGGCGATAACTACTACGGGCAAACTGTGAACAGCGGCACACCCGATATCGGCGTCGGTGCCGCCAACGGCAGAGGAGCGGTTCGCGGAGAACACCTCGAATCTTCGAATGTTGATGTCGCTCTCGAGTTTACTCAATTGATTATTGCTCAACGTGGATTCTCAGCAAATGCGAGATCAATTACCGTTGCTACGGAAGTCTTGCAAGAATTGAATAATATCTTCTAAACGACATCGCGATTATTGAGGGAGCGGTAAATCCACGCCTCTCCCTCACCGGTCGAGGTGAGTTCATCGGACCGGCCGTCTAAATCGTTGGCGAAAATGATCACGCCGATTTCCGATTTAGCTTTTTGATGTAGTTGAGGATTTCTGCAACCGCTTGATATAGTTCAAGCGGTATTTCGTTGCCAATTTTGACATTGGCGTAAAGGAAACGAGCAACGGGCTTGCGTTCAACCACGGCAACGCCATTGCTCTTTGCAATTTTGATAATCTTTTTAGCCAAGAGGTCTGCACCCTTGGCAACGACGATGGGCGCGGCAGAAACCTGTGGGTCGTATTTTAAAGCAACGGCAAAGTGAGTTGGGTTGGTGATGACCACTGTTGCTTCGGGGACTTCTCTCGCCATTCTTTTTTGCGACATCTCATTCTGGATTTTTCGAATTCTGGCCTTTAACTCTGGACTTCCCTCAATGTCCTTTTGCTCATCCCGGATTTCCTGCTTGGTCATCATCAAATCTTTATTTTGTTTCCAGATTTGAAATCCAAGATCACCGATTCCTACCACGACCATCAGCAAGGCCGTTACCAGGCCAATTTGCAAAATGATGCTAGTTCCAATGGCCAGCATGTGTGGGTAGTTGCTGAATCCCGAGGTGGCAATCTGCTCAAAATGTGCTGTGGTTATCCAGTAACCGGCAACGATAATCGCAATTGTTTTTAAGATCGCGACGGCGCCTCGATTGAGGGATCGCGTAGAGAAAATTCGCTTTAGTCCAGATTTGGGTGAGAGCTTATTCCATTTGGCATTTAGCGGTTTGAGGGAAATGTTGAATCGAGTTTGAAGAGCTCCAATCACGATGACCATTACCATTAAAGGTAACATCAGGCCCATGCAGGCCGCCCCAACATTCATCACATGTCGCCGAAGGCTGATCAAAATCGAATCAGGGTTTTCGATCATGGGGTTGAAGAAAGTAAGGCTTTCTCGAATGCAGTCGAGTAAAGCCTTGAAAAACCAATTCCCCATCATCATGAAAAAACCAATGGCCGCGAGAATGATCAGGCCACCAACCAGTTCAGAACTATAAGCCAGTTGTCCGTCCTCGAGCGCTCGTTCCTTGCGCCGCTGTGTTGGCTGTTCTGTCGGTTGATCGTTGCGTTCGGACATTACCGATTGGTTTTAGAGGTTTAAGATTTACTGAAAGTAGACGAAAAATTGTTCCAATTGAAATAAGTAAGTACGAAAGTGAGCTTCCATTGATTTAACGATGATTGGAAAGAAGACAATCAGACACAGGATGCCGATTCCACTTCGTAAGGTCATACCTACAGAGAACAGGTTAAGCGTGGGTGCGGCTTTGTTTAGGAGCGAGATGGCAATTGTCAAAATAAACAGGCTTACGCCGATTGGAGCCGCAATCATGCTGCCGTGAGTGGTAAGTGAACTGGCCATTTGAGTCAATAGCTCTGTTGGCAGGTCGGTGATTTCAATCTTGCCAGCAAGGTGAATTAGTGAGTAGTGCACAATTCGAACGAGGAAATGGTGCAGATTTAAGCCGAAAAAAAGTAAGACGGCAAAGGTCTCGAAAATGGTTGTGACAAGCGTCGAGGAGTCGGATGTTCCAGGGCTCGTGACCGATGCCAAAGAGAGTCCAACCTCCTGGCCGACATAGGCGCCGGCGATTTTGGCCTGAACAAACATGAATCCCAACAGCATCGCCAGTAAAAATCCAATCGTAATTTCTTTCGCCAGAAACAGAACTGAGACGACGATATCGATTTGGTTGACGTAGAATAATTCTTGCGGAAGAGCCCCAAACCAAAAAACAGTTAGCGACATTGCGAGGCCAGCTTTAACCAAATGAGGTAGCTGACGTTGCGCAAAAATTGGAAGAAACCCGACGAATGCCGAGACTCGTGCGAGGATCAAAATGAAATTGAATAACTGATGCTCAGCCGTCATAGAATTTGGTTCATGTAGCTAAACATTTCGACAGTAAAATCTTTTAGCGTTGAAAGGTACCAGGGCGTCAAGAAAATGATGATGGCGACCACGGCAACGATTCGAGGTGCAAACGTCAGGGTTTGTTCTTGAATACTGGTAACTGTTTGGGCAATACTGATCAAGACGCCAACGACTAGACTGACGATGACAATGGGAGCTACCAAAAGCAGGGACGTTGTAAACAGGTTCCTGCCGATCACAATTGCTTCTGAGACTTCCATGTCGTGGTCCTTGTTCGCCGCTGTAATTGGATCGATTGTTTATTTTACTGAGTAGGCTAAACGAGTTACCTGAAAATGCTTTTGGTGGGGGTTGCCCCGGCGGGGTTTGGGTTGATTAATGTGTCCATGATTTTTGCGACGAGTGTTGGACTGTCAAATTCGGCAATGATTTTTGCCTGTTGTCGATCCTCGAGGCTTTTCAGAAGATTGGCGACGAGGTTAAAGTTTCCTTGGGCGGTGTATTCCGTAAGAATCTCCGCAGCACTGGCTGGGTCGAGTGTTCGGAACATGTCCTTCAACTCGTTCACCTGTAGTTTGACTTCTTCACTTGCTAGATCACCAACCTTTTTTCCCAATCGGCTTTCATACATCGAAAGCTCTTTGACTTCTTTTTTGACGGCTTCTTTTTCCAACTTAAGAAAATTGGTTGCTTCTTTTGCTTCATTGATTTTTGAGTCAATCTTTTTTGAAAAAGACTCGAGCTCAGTCCGTTCTCTTTCGAGATCTTCGCGAAGCAGGGAGATTCGTTTTTCTTCCTTTTTAAGCCGCTCTTCTTTTTCCTGCAGTTTCTTTTCGCTTTGAATGATTGAGTTCATCAGGTCGAGTGCGACGCTGGGCGGCATCGGTACATCCGGTCGAATTCCCAGCGGCATCTGTTCCTGTGCCTTGGTTGTATCCACCATCGGGAGTTTGCCGTCGAACTCAGTGACTGGATCCGTTGCTGCAGGCTCGTCTTTTTTGATAAACGAGCTGGTGACCCAAATAGTCCCCGCAAAAAGGCAGACGCCGATGACTCCGGCAATGATAATTGATTTCATCGTTTTGTTCCTTTAAAACCGGTATTCAGGTACCGTTCGTCAGCTGTCGCGTGTTCGCGTTTTGTTTCTTCGTAGATCAACTCAGCTACTTTTCGTTCGATCAATTTTTCCATCGAATCGATTTTTGACATTTGTTTTCTAATAATCTGCTTTTGGTTTTCAAAATCAAGCTGCGCTTCTTTGAGTTGTTCTTGAGTAGACTCGAGTTCTGTTTGTAATTGATCAATCAGTGGTTTTCGGATTAAGCAATTGCTAATTGTCATGTTGGACGATTCCAGCCCAGCAAGGGAGTGCTTTATTTTTGCTTGGTGGACTTGCAGAGCCAGTTCAATCTTTTTTAGGAGAGAACCTTTTTCACTCAATTGAAATTTTTGTTGATCTAATTCTTTCTTGTAAAAATCTAAAACCTTGTTGAGTTTTTCAATTTTCTTGGTTTGATTCATGGGTTCTTTTCAGGCCGAATGCCATTTCGCGAGACATGCTTATCAGCTTGGTGGATACTGGTGCTGGAGCATGTCCACGAGTCTCTGCATTTGTCGCTTGGTGTCTTCGATGGAACAGGGAGCTTGCAGGGGTTGCTGGAGAAATTGACAAATTTTTGGATACATTTCAACGGCAATATCCGTTTGTGGTGAAGCGCCTTTGGTATAGGCACCAACCTGAATGAGATCGATAACGTCCTGATATTTGGCCATGATTTGTCGAATGGCGACAGCCGAGGATGCGTGTACCGGTTCAGTTAGTTCCTGAAATAGTCGACTAAGGCTTTGTAAGACACTGATTGGAGGATAATGTCCCGCGTTGGCGAGATCCCGGTCAAGAACGATGTGCCCATCGAGAATAGAGCGGGCAGAGTCAGCAATCGGATCGTTCATGTCATCGCCATCGACCAGCACGGTAAGCAGTCCCGTAATGGAACCTCGGTCGGAGTTCCCTAGTTGTTCCAGCAGCGTAGCCATCTTTTGAAAAACAGAGGGTGTGTAACCGCGGGTAGTCGGAGGTTCACCTAGCATCAATCCGAGGTCGCGTTGCGCCATTGCGAATCGAGTTAGGCTGTCAAGCATTAGAAATACACTTTTCCCTTGCCGTCGATGCCAGTTGGCAATAGCGATGGCTGATTCCGCTGCTCGGACTCTGGCGAGTGGACTTTCGTTTGCGGTAGAAACGATGACAATTGATTTGGCCATCCCTTCCGCTCCAAGCGACTCGTTAATAAAAGGTAGAACTTCTCGACCTCGCTCGCCAATGAGTGCGACCACGTTAAGGTCGGCACTTGCGTACCGTGCGATCTGTCCTAGTAGGGTACTTTTGCCAACGCCACTTCCGGCGAATAATCCTACGCGTTGACCCTTTCCAATGGTCAGCATGCCGTCGATCGCTTTTTGTCCGGTGGCAAAAACTTCATCGACTGGTTTTCGGGTGAGAGCATTAGGTGGATCGAGGACAACGCTCCTGAATCGCTGAGTTCCAAGTTTGCCGTTCCCGTCGATTGGCTCACCAATGGCATTAATTACTCGGCCAAGTAATTGGTCGCCGACGGGTACTTTCATGGGGCGTCCGAGGGAGAAAACTCGATCGCCCCGCTGGAGTTGATTGTTGTGCGAAAAGGGCATCAGCTGAACGAGATCGTCGGAGAATCCAATGACCTCAGCAAGGGTGTTGGGGCCGGACTTGTTTTCAATTTCAACAAGCTCGCCAACACTCGCGGGTAGTGAGGCAGTGATCGCGCCCTGGGCCACGGTTAGGCAACCGACGGGCTGCAGCGATCTCGTATTGCTGACGATTTCAGAGCATCGGTTGAGAACGGTTTCGGAGAATTTACTCATCAATGATCTCCGTTAGTCCAGCCTGGATTTCATCGAGTTGAGTTTCCATGCGTGAAAGCAGTTCGTAGGTGTCAAATTCGACTCGGCACTCGCCTGGCTCAATCGAATCGTCAATTTGCAAATTAATTTCCTCGGTTCTCGTTTCTTCCGAGATTTTATTTTTGATGCAATCGAGGTTGATTGGATTGACATAGACACCAACGGGAGTCTCGGGGCGGGCAAGTGCTTCAGACAATATTTTGGTCAGTCGCTTTTCTTTGAGTTCCTGAGATTCGCCTACTAGATTTTCTACGATAATACGGGACAGTGAGATGGAAAGAGAAACGACTTCGTCTGCGAATTCGGCTGTCTTGAGATCGATGCTGTCAATTCCAGTCGCGATGTTTTCAAGCAACCCGGTCATGCGCTCATTGACTGCCGCCGATGCCGCTTCGGCGGTGACTGGATTCACGGTACGAGTCACCGGTTCTGACCGATCGAGAAACCGGCAGTTTTTGACTTGGCGATCGAATTGTACGTGATGCTCAATCATATTTAGTTCAACGTGATGTCCCCTGCTTCGTCTAGGCGAGCCATGGCGTCGACGAGTTGTTTTCTAGCTTCTTCGATTTCGTGACCTTTAGCGCCCACGGTGTATTCCATTTCGTCTTCGATTGCCTGGCGGGCACGTTTGGAAACATTTTTAAATAGTTTTTCGGCAACGTCAGGATCTGCCTGTTGAAGAGCGACGGCGAGGATTTCAGATTTTGTCTGGCCAATTAATTTCTGACAGTCACGATCATCGAGACGCAGGATGTCGTCAAACACGTACAGTTTGGCTCGAATCGCAAGAACCATTTCTTCATCGCGATCGTTGAGTTTCTCGATGAGTCCTTTGCGTATCTCTTTAGGAAGCGAACGCATCAATTGAGCTAACGTGTCAATTCGGCTGGTGGTTTCTTTTTTTACGGTGACAGCATTGGCTTTTTGGAAGGTTGTTTTTAATACTTCTTGAACAATGCGTTCGGGGACGACGTTTTCTTCGCTCAAGTAGATAATGACTTGATCCCGAATATGGTCGTCAAGCTCCTTGATTATTTCGGCTCCCAAATGGGTTTCCAACAGGTTTACCACGAGGGCAACTGTTTTGGCGTTGTCATCGGCAAGTGCGGTTGAGATTTGAAACGGGTCCAGTTGATTCAAGTCGCGAACGTAGTCACCTGACTCGTCGATCTTTTCAAATACGACGGGTTCTTCCGAGGGAACGGATTGCGTGACCGGTTTGTCCTGGCTTTTTAGCTTTTTCCTTTTTGCGATTCGCATGGCGGTCGACGCTTGATGAATCTCGGGGCCAAGTGTTTTCATCGCGAAGGAAAAATAGCGACTGAAATCACGAATGATAAACTCGATTTCCTCTTCACTGGGAGGAACGGTTTTGTATTCGGCGAGCAAATTTTTGATGAAATTCGAGCGCGTAGGGTTCATTTTCTTCAATGCAGCGTTAACTGCATCGGGGCCTAGCACGCTAAGCAATAGCGCGAGTCGTTCTTCTGTTGAAAGCGGTGACATTTCTTATTTGACTCAGGCGGCTACGGTGGTTGATTCTTCTTTGGTTTCCGTCTCAGTTTCGAGACTGGCCCACGAATCAATGATCTTGGCGAATACTTCAGGGTTCTGTTTGACCAATTCACTTAGTTGTGTCAATTGCGATGTTGGAGCAGCGGCGGCTTCACTCGTGACGATTGGATCGGGTTGGAATTTTTTGAAGGTGCGAAAGGCAATAAATAATGCAACCAGAGCCGCGACACCCAACGAGATGTTTTTTAGGATTTCATTGATTTGATCCCAAGGAATCGTGCTGGTTGCCACCGGGTCGAGCGGTTCCTCGGTGACAAAGTCAATGAAATCGACGGTGATCTGATCTTTGCCGATTCGAACTCCGCAGGCGGTGCCAATCGAAGATTCAAGAGTTGTTTTAAGCTCCGCGATTTGCGTGGCATCCCGGTCTTGTTTGTTGATCGTGACGGCAATCGACAGGGCGTTTAGTAATGCTCCATCGATCGTTTCTGTCCGTTTCAGTTCTGAAAAATCCCATTTGCTCTCCTGCTCTTCCATCTTGAGTTGGCTCTTGTTAGCAGCGGTAACCGCTGCTGAACCGATGGGTGTGAGGGTGGGCTTCACAAGGTTCGCCCCAGTGCCTGCGATACCAGAAGCCGGCCCAGCTGCGATATCCATTTGCTGTTTTATATTTTCCTGGATGAGGAATTTTTCAGGTCCTAGTTCGCGGCTCTCTTGAACGGCATTTTCAAATTTGTAATCAGCGGTGACTTCAACATTAAAGTTACCCCATCCAAAAAGATTGCGCAGTTGATTTTCAGCCTTCCGCTTCAGTGCGCTCTCTCGCTCAGCGATAAACTCTTCTTTTTTACTGAAGTTCATCCCCTCGGTGTCGGTGCTGTATTGGTTTCCCTGCGTATCCGAAACTGACACAGAACTCGGTAAAAGCCCGGGAACTGCGGAGGCGACGAAGTCAGCGATTGCGGCGGCATCCGCCTCATTGAATTTTTCAAGGTGGGATATTTCGATAAGAACCGACGCGGTGGGATCGGTGGACTGTCGGATGAAAGCCTGTTTTTCAGGGATGCTCAAGTGCACATTAGCAGATTTAACACTCCTGATTTTTTCAATGTCAACTTTCAGCCGTCGCTCAAGATTTGTGTTGAGGTAATACTGTTGGCTGACAGGATCCATCCAGGGAGAAATTTCTTCCATCTCACTGCCGGAACTGTTCAGACCGGCTTTTCCGGCCGCAATTCTGGCGCGCGATAATTTACTGGATCCCACCATGATCATCGAACCGGATCCTTTGATCTGGTAGGTGATGTTCTCCGCATCTAAAGCCGCCATAATTTTTGCGGCCTGCGTGGGGTCATCGATGTCGCGAGCGAGGACAACGTAGTTGGGTTGGGCGGACCAAATGCCGACTGAAATGATACCGCCAACGCAGATCGTTAGCAGTAACGCAATCCCCACTCGACCAGCGCCTGTAGAGTCTCTCCAAATTAAGAGAGATTGGTTTAGAAAGGATTTCAAAGTTTGCATAGGTCTCTCGAATCGGAATCCTTACGTTCAAAATTGGTAAAACCAATCTAAAAACAAATGACAATTAAAATTGCATTCGCATCAGGTCGTTGTAGGAATCGATTAGTTTATTTCTTATTTCCATAAATAGCTGAAATGACATCTCGGCGTTCGCGACTGCCAACACGACTTGATGCACGTTATCTGTTTTCCCCTGAACCAGGTCGTCAATCGCCTGATCAGAGATCATTTGGTTTTCATTGGTCTGCTGAACAAAGCTGTCAACCAACTTTGAAAAGCCACCTTCACCGTTACTCCGTGTCGCCCCCTTGTTATTGCCAAGACTGGAAATGCTATCCAGTGAAGGAATCGACGAAGCCGATGCAATTGGGTTCATCTAGGGACTCGCAGTAAGGTCAACGTTTGCTCCACCATGTCTTTAAAAGACGAAAGCGCTTTTAGGTTTGCTTCGTAAGAACGACTTGCAGTTATTAGGTCAACCATTTCGTTGGGAATTTGTACGTTTGGCATTTTCACCATCCCATTCTCATCCGCATCCTGATGGCCGGGCTTATGAACCATTTCAAAAGGACTCTGGTCGGCTTCCATGCCAGCAACGCGGACTCCCTGCAAACCGGTCGTGTTGCCCAGTCGAGGATCAAGTATTTCTGAAAAAATCAGTTGCTTACGGCGGTAAGGAAGTCCATCGACTGATCTGGTCGTGTTTGCATTGGCAATATTATTGGCAACCGTTTCCATGCGGAGACGCTCAGCGGACATTCCCGAGGCGCTAATATCCGCTGCTGAAAAAAGGTTGCTAAACATTTAAACTACTTCCCAGGTTGATTGGTGGCTTAACCATTAATGGCTTGTTTAAGGATTCCCATTTTGGATCCCAATAGTTGGGTCAGGGTTTGGTAGGCCAACGTGTTTTTCTTGAGGGCTGCGAGTTCCCGATCAAGGTCGACATTGTTGCCGTCACGTCGCTCGGCTAGTCCCCCGACCTGGCTGACTTCATAATCTGTGTTCGTGATATTATTTGCGGTACTATCCAGCCTTGCTAACAGTTGGTCAAAATTGACCTCTCGGGTTTGGTATCCCGGCGTATTAATGTTGGCAAGGTTTTGGCTGGAGACGCGATGGTTCTGGGACGCAAATTGAATTGCCTCCTGAAGCGCTCTGAATTGTTCAACTTTTCCGATCATACTACCTAGATCGGTTGGGTAGGCTTTAACCCTGAACATGTAGCAACAAGATTGCGGGTTCCCGCATCAAGGTTTGAGAAATTGGTTTCTCAAGCGAGTTTGGGTTTGTGATGCCTAAGTTCTTTGGGAAACCAGCAAGTTGGCGGCTGGGTTGTCGATAACCGGGGGCTCAAGCTAGCAGAATGGTTTCATCAAGCGAGTTAGGCATTCTTGCGATTCGAGTTTTGGACCGGGTTCTCTCGGGGTGAGTCTGCGGGGGCAGTCTGCTGCCGATCCCAAGCAACCGGCAAAATCAGTTTTACTGTAATCCAGTCCCCCGAGTTGGGTGTGAACGACCGGCATAATCGGATTTTCTTAGCCTTGAGCGTTGCACACCGTGCGCGCAACAAACGCGAAATCTGAAACAAAAGCAAAAAAATTAAATTAAATACAGCGGTTTCCCCAGTGATGACCAATACTTCGGAATAGTCATGCGCTTTTGAAATAACCGGTAATTCGATTTGTGAATCGATTTAGGCATTTCATAGAGGCGATGATTAGGAGGGCGGGATGCCCTGATTCACTGACGATTTGCTCCAAACTTAGTAATAAACGCCGATGGACATAGCAACAATTGTAGGTCTATTAGCCGGTTTCGGCCTAATCTTTACCGCCATCCAAATTGGAGGCGATAAGGGGTTCACGCCGTTTATGGATGGCCCGTCGGTGATGATTACTGTTGGCGGTTCCTTCGCTGCCCTGCTGATTAACTTCCCGTTAAAGACTTGTCTTTCGACAGTCACGGTGATCAAGAAGTGCTTTGTTTCGCGACTGCCTGAGTCGAAAGCGTTAATTGCTCAGTTCAAGAACCTGGCAATCATTGTTCGAAAGGATGGTCTGTTAGCGCTTGAATCCGAACTCGACAACATTGACGACGAGTTTATGAAGCGAGGTTTGGAAATCGTGATCGGCGGTGCTGATGAGGAGCAGGTCAGAAACGTTTTAGAAACGGAGCTGGCAGCGATCGAGCATCGTCATGCGGTTGGAAAAAATCTTCTTGATTCAACCGGGGCAGCCGCTCCGGCATTTGGCATGATCGGCACGCTTGTCGGTCTGGTGCAGATGCTTCAATCATTGGATGATCCAAGCAAGATTGGTAAAGGGATGGCAGTCGCTCTTTTGACCACGCTGTACGGTGCCGTGATTGCGAACGTTGTTTGCATCCCACTGGCTGGAAAGCTGGAAGCCCGTTCCAAAGAAGAGGTTGCTTGTCGGGAGTTGATGATTACAGGAATCACGGCACTTGCGAAAGGACTGGCTCCGCCGGTCGTGGAAGACGTGTTGGTGGCCTATCTGTCTCCCAACTCAAGGCAGGTGTTTCAATTGGAAAAGGATGGCAACTAAGTTCATGCCGAAGATGAATTTGCGTAGGCTTTCGAGTTAGGAGCAAGTTGGTTTTTGTGATCAATTCAGTCAGTGACGTACCATGGCGAAAGAAAAAAAATTACCGGAGCCCAAAGGTGATATTCCCGCTTGGTTTATGACTTACAGCGACGTTATTACGCTTCTGATGACTTTCTTCATTCTGTTGTTGACATTTTCTACCACGGAACCCGAGCGATTTGAAAAGACGATTTCGACGATTTTCTCCAACGGTTCGGCAACCGGTGTCGCGGGTAAGAAGATTAAGCACAACGATCATGATTCGTTTATCAACCGTTTGCGAGTGCCTGCGGCACGGATCGCAATTCGCGGCGCGACGATGCCCCCTATTCTCAGGCAACCGGCAACCGAGACTTGGGGCAATGGATTAAAGTCATTAACGGATGAGGAAGCCGAGCAGAATGAGCTTACGTCCCATGCGTTTGAGGTTCCACTGGCTTTGCTGTTTGACTCCAACGACCAGTTAACTTTCCGTGGTCGCGATATCTGTGGGATGTTATCACAGCAATTGCAAGATTTGCCATTTCGCGCGTCACTTCAGTTTTCGAATAAGAAGGATACGGACAGGCTGTCGACGGTCATGGATTATTTGTTTCATACTGAAATGACCCGTCCCGGTCAGGTCGCTATGACTTTAAAGCGTCAGGGCGATGTCGCTAATTCGAATCTGCGCATCGTGATTGAGCGATTCACTCCTAATGCCCAGAGCGGTTATGCTTCGGGATTGAGGAAATAGCTCAAATGGCCAGGAAAAAAATACCCCTTTCTAAACCGAGCAAGGCTTATCTGATCTCATTTGGCGATACGATGACTGCGTTGCTTGCCTTCTTCATTGTGCTTAATGCCTTTGCGAAGGAGCAAACTGGTGCAAATATGTACGCGGGAACGGGATCGTTCATGAGTGCCAAGACGACAATTGCCTTGTCCGGTGGTGAACCGGGCGATCGTTCAAGATTGTTGATTCCGAAGAAAGCCCCGAGTCCGATATATGCGATTCACAGCGAGAATGTCGAGAAGGATTTAAAAGCTCATTTTGGTCCAGATGAAGAGGACGACAAGGAGTTGATCATCGACAGGCAGACGGAAGAGTTCAAGCGTTTTCTGACGAATGTTGGTAGGCAATTTGATGTCGATGAGTTGCCACCCACCCGCAGTCAAATTGTTTTTGATTCCTTTGAAAATCTTCAACGGCTCGAAGAGGGGAAGGTTCGAGAACCGCTCCAGAAAGACGCGATTCAACTCGCGTCGTCAGCCATCACGAAGCTTGCCAGAGACGATTTTTCACTGGAGATTGTCGTCTGGGCCCGAATGCCATCAAAGGGCTGTCTGGTCGAAGCGATGGACGCTGCCGAGGCGATTCGCAACCAAATCGATCGCTGCTTTCGACTCGATGAGGCTGTTAAATCACGAATGAACGTTTCTGCGAAACCGTGGTTGTTTTCTAATTCGACTCGACCGCGGATTTCGTTCGTAATCTCACGCCTCGAGAAGTAAAGGACTCGAATAATCCCACTGGAAGCAGTGGCTGATTGAGGCTTTTTTTCACCATTGGATTTGTCGCCGATAGTGTGCCTCCTCCCCTTCGTATTAACCGACAGGACCGTTTGATTTTTTTGCAACAGGGAAAGTTCTTTTCGGTTTGAGGATACGTTCGCCGCAAGGTAACGCAGGTTTAAACGATTACAATTGTGTAACGGTGTTCGCTGAGCGACAACGTTTCCGGATGGATGAGTAAGTTGAGCAGGATGCCGCAAGATTAGTTCAGTAGGTTTTAGGTGCGGTACACAGATTGAGTTTGGACCCGATGCTGTGTGACCTAGACAGTTGTTTTGCTTAAAAGATATGCGTCTCGCTCCAAACATTACAGGAGAAGATGCTCCAAAGGGTAAGCTCATGGAATCCATTCAGCTAAAAAAATTAAATATTGAGGATCTCCCCAGTCCTCCCTCGGTCGCGGTCAAACTTCTCGAGTTGTTTGACGATCCTGATGTAGCTTTGAAAGACATCGCGAAAGTCATTCAGGTAGATCCGGCATTGACTGCTAAAATTGTCTCCTATTGCAATTCCCCGTTGATCCAGGCGGCGCGGCCGATTGAGACTCTCGACGGTGCGATTGTGATGCTGGGAATGGGTGCTGTTCGCATGCTTGCCCTTTCGTTCTCGCTATTTAACGTTGCGGAAGAGGATGGTGGGTTTGACTATTCAGCGTTTTGGACAAAATCGCTGGCACTTGCTGTCTCCACGCAGTCGATTTCACATTTGACACAAATGAATCCGGATGAGAGTTTTCTCGCTGGATTGATGACCAACATTGGGGAAATTGCGGTCTATCGCCAAACCCCTGATGATGCGTTGACAGGATCGAAAGTAAATTCGATTGAGTCGGTGATTAAGCACGAAAACAAATTGCTTGGGTTCAACCGTTTCGAAGTTGGAGCCGAAATTTTAAGCCGTTGGAATTTCCCTGAAGCAGTGGTTCAATTTGTTAAGGACATTAATCAGGATCAAACTGGAAAACAGCGCCGACAAGCTGATTTGTCTTGGCAGTTGGCCAGTTTGTTCAGTTCAGCAGATGCAACCCTAGAGCAGATTCAGTCGTGTAAAGATAAGTTTCACGGTGAATTGGCAATCAATGAAGAGGCTTTGGAGCTATTGTTTGCAGCTGCTCAGACGAAGTGGATTGACTACGCGAAACTTTTGAGTTTCCGCCACGATGGTACGGCGATGTCTCTCCGGGATATCGAATTAGCTGCGAAAGCTAAAATGACCGAAATTTCAATTTCGCATGTGAAGGCTCAGCAAAAAATTGCTGCTGAGAATGAGAAGTTGAGGACGACTGTTTACCGAGATCCGTTGACGGATGTGTTAAATCGTCGAGCCTATGAAGAGCAATCCAGTCAGGCTTTTGCACGCTGTTGCCGGGTGAAGAGTTTCTACTCCTTGCTGGTCGTCGATATTGACTATTTTAAAGAGTGCAACGACTCCTATGGGCATCAAATTGGTGATGAAGCATTGATTCACATTGCAAAACTACTCACAAGTGTTTTGCGTGAGTACGACAATGTTTATCGCTATGGTGGCGAAGAGTTTATCGTTACTCTGAGTGACTGCAACCAAGAAATGTCATTAGCAGTGGCCGAGCGTCTACGTGAATTAGTCGAAAGCAATCCATTGCGAACAGATGACAAGGTAATTCGGTTGACGATTTCGGTGGGAGTTGTTTCTACTGAATTTGCCAATGCTCAATCGGTTGTTGAGTTGTTCGAGATGGCGGACAAGTGTCTCTATCGAGCGAAGGCCAGCGGCCGAAACCAGTGCATTTTAATGACACAGGATATTCTCGACTCATTGAACTTCCAATCTACGGAAACGATCGAGCAAACTTAGAGGTAACTCGCGGTTTGCCTCGCCCGATCTGCAGGCTTGCAACTAATAACTCTCACCCATCATCGCCCCATCGGCCCGGTCTCCTAGGTTCTGATAAACAATTGTGTCGATGCCATCGGAGATAGAAGAGACGCGTCCATCAGCGAAACAAAAGTTGGTAATGCCTGGGTGGCGACTGCCGAACCCTCCGACCTCTTTTAGATTGGTCGGAGCGGCTGGAATGGCGCCTGCCATGATAACAATAGGGCCTGTGTTTCGTAGCGATGCTCGAGTGCCTGACGCCCAGCCGAGGTTGCTTGATTGGTCGAACAGTAGTTCTCCGACGAGGATTGTGTTGCTGCTTCCATCGTGGATATCGCTGTAGCTGATCTCGCTATTTAAAAATAGCAGACCGTTGTTGTCGGTATCGATCGGTGCTTCGGTGCTGTGGTGGCAACCCGCGTAGTTAGTTAATCCCGCTGTTCCATCGTACGCCGTGAAATAATCGGAAGGGCATTCGAAGAGTGAGATTTTTTGTTCGCGGGCAGGAGCATTGGCGGGGGCATAGGTTCCCAGTGATTTATCGAATCGATTGGCGATTCCAGACTGCTCTATGTAAGGCAGCAGCTCAACGAGGAAGCTGACATGTTGTCCAATCGGCTGAGAGAGAATTGGCCCTGTCGGGTTGATGACACCTGGTGGGAGATGTTCATGCCCAAATTCATAGTTGTGTAATGCGATTCCCAGTTGTGCAATGTTGTTTGAGCAACTGACACGGCGGGCGGCTTCACGAACTTGCTGGACAGCAGGTAACAGCATGCCGATCAGGATTCCAATAATGGCGACGACAACGAGTAGCTCAACGAGTGTGAAAGCAGTGCGTTGGTTGGCTTTTGAATACGGTTGCAATGAGCGAAACATAGTAATTCCTTTGGAGCAATCATGGCCTGATTGGCCGTGCATTATTTGCGATAGCTGATGGTGCGGGGTGTTTGTTTTCATGGGTCACTGGGTAACTTGAAGCGTGATTGAACGCATTGTCGTAGTTTCAGGGTTTGATGTATTCTTTTGGATGGTTGCGATAACCTTCATGCGTTTGGTTTTCTCGAGCTCTGTTGCCGGTAGTATTTTGATCTCAATCGCCGCGCGATCCAGATTGGAGAGTGGTTGAGAAAGGGTAATCAATTCCCCTTCGTAGGTTTTGTCCGATTTGATGTTTTGCAGCCCCTGTTGAATGCCTGCTTCGAGTAGCCAGTGGGTTTGAATCAGTTGTTGGTCCCGGCGAAGACCTCGCCTCATATTAAGGCTCATGTGTATCCAACCTAGTAAGATAGACGTGGTGAACCCCATGCAGACGAGGACAGTGATTAGAACTGTGCCCTTTCGAGATTGCCTAGTTAGTCGTTTCATCGTTCCCTCCTTGGGCTGACTCTTTATCCAGCAATAAGTGTGCCCCCCAGCGATTGGGCTTGGATCGAATATGGAGTTCGGTAATCGAGGTCTGGTCAGACGGTGACGTTGGCTGCTTGGGGAATCGGTTGGGGGAAGGGAGACGACTGATGACCAGCGAAATCCAATCGGGCAACTCGGTGTCATCAAATTTTGTGATCGAACCTGACGCTAGATCAAATTGGTCGTGACGAATTCGTTGGCCATCGGCCGCGTTTTGCCAAAATTGGATGGCATGTTCATTGACGGTGTAATTGATCTCTGTAAGGTCGCGGTTCTGGAGGCAGATTTGCTGCTCGTTGACCATGGAAATAGATTGGCATCGTTGGACGTCTCGTCGGAATTGAGAGGCGAGCCTCGTTAGGTTCTGATGTTGCGATTGCTGTTTTTTTATATTCGATGAAAAGGTCATCGTTTGGTGAATCCACGCTGCTGTCACCAGGAATAAAACCAGCAGGGTTGGCATCAATAATGTCAATTGGATTAAAGAAAATCCACGGCGATTGGGTTGAGTTCGCATTAGCGTGCTTCCTTTCCAAAGCTGACCGTTTGAGAAGATTGCTGCGGTATGCTCACCGACTGAAGGGTGGAGATGGAAGGGGTAGGCGTGGACTGCGACTGAGGATTGAATTTTGGGGCAGTGTTTTGAATCCACCCCGAGATTTCCAGCGGTTTCCCGTAGTGACGTTTGTTCCAATTTAATTGAAGAGTGACCCGGGTTCCCAATAAGTCTTTTCTCAATGCGCCTGTTAGTTTCGGATCCTGCAGAGAGTTTTCGCAGGCGGTTGAAGGCACAAGGCTATTTAGCGCTTTCGAAGCTTCCGTTTCACTCAAAAGAGTGATGGATTCGAGTTGGTTATTCAGTTCCTCCATGGCAATTCGCTGGTGGCGAATATCTTTCCACACCAGGCGAATTTGGAAACTGCAGGTTGTGAAAAAAGTGATAACGCTCAACAGTGTGACAGCAGCAATCAATAGGTCAGTTGTCAAAATGCCAGTTCGCTTACTTCGAACCCTTGCAATTTTTCCGAATCTAAATTTTGTTTTTTTAAACATGTATTTGGCCTACTGAAATTTGCCAACCGCGGCAATTATTTCGAGATAGTAGAGGAAAATGGTGTTGAAAAAAGCGATGATAAACAAAGCGATACAAACGTCGATCGTTGTCATGAACCAATGAATGAAAAAGGATCTTCGGTGATTTCTTTTTTGTTCAATTCTCGTTCCTGATCGACGCAGGAGCCATGATTGCGTCGTCGTGTTTCCTGCTAAGTTTAATGCCTGGACTTCACCTTGGGATAATATTTTTATGTTTTGGAGTTGTTGCCATGTGTCTGAATCGAGCGGTGTTTTTGTAATCCATTGGGCTGCCTCAGGAATGGCTTCTCTGACTATTTCAGATCTGCGGTTTTCATTCGCTTGGTTACTCTGGAAATGAGAGTTTAGTAATGCGAGCGTGAGGCGATTTTCTGTCTGCGTCGAGTAGCTTGGTTTTTTCCAGTGCATGGGATTCCAAGTGCGTAGATAATCGCGTCCAAGATTCAGCCACAATGGCGTGAAAATTAGAAATAATAGGGGGACCCCAATCGAGAAAAATCCGAACCCGTATTCGAGGAAGTCAGTTAGTACCACCAGCCTTGTCGGGATTTCGATGCCATATTCAGAAGTCATTTTAAAAAATACGGGGAGGATACTTGTACCGAACCAAGTGAAACATAATCCGATAATTAAGGTGCGAAAAGTGAAGCGGATGATGCGTGAGGATTCGCTCTCGACCGGATTGTGGGAGCTGACGCGGATGGTGGTCGCATAGGTAAGAGTCGCAGCGTAAAAATCCGAGAGCGTATCATTGTGCTCAGCAATTTGGATTGCCGTAACACAATTTTTGGGAAGGATTCCATCGTTCAGGCTGAGGGCTTCGATGTAAGGTGTTCCCGACTGAATTGCCTCTGAGAAATTGGCAATGCGCCCCCTGTCGAAGTTTGATAGTTCCATCCCAAGGCTGCAAAGAAGTGGAATTAGCTCGAGTTTCTGTTGATGAGCGACGGCGAGAAGCCGAAGTAGAGCTAGTTGATTGGGAGCGCACTGGATGGCCAGCGATTCGATCGTTGACCGAGCGAATCCACTCGGGAGTCGGTTTGCTGGGTTTGAGTTAAGTGCGTTTGAGTTCATCTGGGATTTAATAAATAAGGTTGACTCGATTTAAGCCGACTCGGCATAGAGATTGAAATGAGAGTTTAAAATCCACCTGTCAGTGCAGCAATAAGACTAATGAGCGGTAGGCCAATCGCCAGAACGGCAAGCAAAGCAAGCAGTCCGATGAGCCAAAAAAGCAATGTGAATATTAATTGGATCCACCACTGGTTTGTCGTTTGGCTGCGCGACCAGTAGTAGTTTGAGATTTCGTTTAAGAGTGCGATTTTACTTTGGTGCGAAGGGGTAAGTATCGCTTGATTAATTAAGTCGAACTTGTCATCCAGTAACCAATCTCCTTCTTGGGGGGACGTATCAATCAGGGGGACCTGAGCAAGGTTGTGGCTCCAGTGCGAAATCCAGTTTTTGGTGACTGATTTGCCTGCAAGCAGGTAGGCATTTTTAGGAGAGAATCCAAGTTCAAGTAGCATCGCGGTGTGCCAGCACCAGTTTCCAAGCTCACCTCGGGTGCTTTTGAATTCATGGTCAATCCAATTGTTGAACAAAGACTTTTTACCAGCGAGAGAGCAGCGCCAGATAGTGTTTTTAATAAAAAAACCTAGCAGCAAAATTGGCAGTATCCACCAGATAGCACGGATCAAGCGACTGGCGGTAAAAACAAGAGCTGTCACCGAGGGGATTTTAATTTCAAAGTCGCCATAAATCAGTTCGAACGCTGGAGCCAGGAAGACACTGAAAATGATCAGGAGGACTCCGATTATAAATAAGAGTGCAAGTCGAAACTTTAGCAGTTTCATGATCTGAGGCCGAGAAGACACGTTGTTGACGATTTGGAAGAAACCGTTGTGAGCACTTTGCTCAACCAGCTTCGGCTCGATCGGCCCACTTTCTGATTTTAGCGCAGTAACGCACGTAGCGAGGAGTTCGGGGCGTTCCAGAAGTTTATCAAATCTTGCGTCTTGATTGAACCAAGCGGCAATTTGGAGGAGGTTGCTTTTTAAAATCCCGTCGGTTTCTTGCGAGAGAGTAGTGAGATCGTTAGCGAATTCCGATTTAGATTCATATATATCTCGCCATCTCGATTTCAGAGGTTCGTAGACGGGGTCTGATTTTATTGAATTACCCATGGTTAATACGATGCTTTCACGAGATCTTGAGCAACGGCGATCAACGGAGCGGCACAATATAATAGGATGGAGGCGGCTGCAATGAATCCACCAATGCCAATGACGGTGACCCGAGCACGTTCGCTTGCAATGTTGTCAAATTTAAGTGCGGCGGCAGTTGTGTAGTAAACGCGGGTTGAAATAAGCTTTTTGTCATCGGTGGCGGTAACGAGAGATTTAATTAGCACCTTGCGAAAGCTGGGATCGAGCCCGCTCAAGTCCATGCTTAAAGAAGCGGCCTTTGCCGGTTCCAATTTCCCTTTAATCAGCAACCGCGTCATTTCGACGACGGCTGCCGATGTGCGAAAGTTGATATAGCGGGCACCGCCAATCCGCATTGATAGTTTTTGAATTCCGCCAAAGACTAGCCAGCCAACAAAAAGTGTGATCACAGTCAGGATTCCAAAGAACAGGATGTCTTGCTGTGTGGAGTGTTCAAAGCTGGGAGGTGGTGCTTCGCGACTGGCTAACGCAATGTCCGCTCGTAAATTATCTACGGCTGACAGGACTTTGATTTTGAAGATGGTCAGACTGACCAAAGTCGCAATCAAGACCAAGCAGAGGTAATGCATGGGGCGACGGGTGACCTGTCTAATTTCGGCGTTGGCAGAATTTTTGACGGCTAGGCTTTCGAGGATCGGTGGAGTCTCATCAAGAAAATCCAATGCTCGAATGGCTGCTTGATAACGGACGCTTAACAACTGACCGGCTTGTTCGCGATTCAATTTTTTTGTTGCTGTCGCAGTTGGCTGTTCGTTTTCAAGTTGTTGCTGATTTGCCAGCCATTGGCTTAACAGGGTTTCTTCAGCAGCATCGTTGAGTAGGAGTTTGTCTCTTAGGTCGATCTCGGTTTTATCGAAGATTGGGGCATCGACGAGAATGGCCGCTCGCAAGTCATCACTGAATTGATTGATTTTGGTTTGATTCATGGTCACGTTCGATGGCTGTCGAAAAATCGATATCGAATCTTAACATAGAATTTACCCTCAGGCGTCAGTTCGCCCAGTGCCTTAAAATCCGGTTTTAAAGAAATAGTTTCCCTGACTTAGCTTTGGCTCAGGGGTTGCTGAGGTGTTGCAGGTCAAACTGGAGTTGACTGAGATCGCCTAGATTGGGAGTTTCCCCACTTGTTTAAGCTTTGGGGATGGGGAACCCCACCTGCCCGAGTAAGAGTCGGGAGGAGTTTAGCCGCGTGTCTTTTTGGCAAGCGGGAGTTGCGCGTCGGCAAAGGGTCGCCAAGAAAACTATTTCATGACCTCGATAAGGTTACTGTACTGGTCAGTCCATTTAATTGGGGATTGGTAATAATTGCGGGGGTCTTGGGAAAGCTCCTGGACTTCTTTGTCCTCGATGAATTCCTGATTGTTGGTTAGAAGTATCCAATCCGATGATGCTTCTTCCATTCCACTGTCTTCATCCGGGAGATACTCAATGTAGACCATTTCAAGATTGTGGTGGCCTGCGGTTCCAGCAACGACAGGGAATAGATTGAGGTAGCGGTTGCTAATATGCACCGCCACAATTCCGTTTGGCGCGAGGTGTTTTTTATAAACGTCAAAGGCCTCAACCGTTAACAGGTGAGCTGGGATTCCATCGCCACTGAAGGCATCCAACACGATTAAATCGTATTTCTGGTTTTCCTCTCGCTCCATTGCGATTCTTGCATCGGCAAGTGTTGTTTCGACTTTTCCTTTGCTGGCATCGAGGTATGAGAAAGTGTTTTCAGCGATTTTAATCACGAGCGGGTTAATTTCATAAAAATGAAAGTAGTCGTTTTCTCGGCTGTAGATAGCAGTGGTTCCGGTCCCAAGGCCAACGATGCCAACGCGTAGCGATTCATTGTTATTCTGAAGGTGTTTGAAGGCTGCGCCCAAACCGCTGCTGTGGGCGTAGTAGGTTGTCGGCTTGGTACGCATTTCAGGATCTGTAAACTGAAATCCGTGGAAGGTATTTCCGTGGTACAGTCCGTAGCCTTGATGTTCGCTATTGCCGACATTTTCTATGTCAACACGGAGTGTTCCGTAAAAATTTCGGTACTTGGCAAATGTATCTTCATTTACCCCACTCCACTCACACTTGAGGATGATTACTGAAAGGTAGAGACCAATTGCGACACAGGCGATTCGAGTCCCGGTGGAAGCCGGCAGTTTTTTGTGAAATCCAGTCTGCCCAATGACCCAGAGGGTCAGTGCAAGGCCAAGGATCAGAGTAACAGGAGTTTCGAAGAACGTAGTGAATACGCTGGGACAGAGCATCGCAACGGTCATGCCTCCAAGTGCTCCGCCGGTTGCCATCGCCATGTAGAAACTAGTAAGCCGATTAGCGGCCGGTTTGTTTCGAACAAGTTCTCCGTGTGCGACCATGCAGATGAAAAATAGTGAGGCCAATGCAAAACTGGATTGCACAATCACGTCATATTCGTAATCGCCGATCGATAGTCCAAGGCCTATGTTGTTAAACAAGGCATCAAATCGCTCAGTTAGTTTTTCGTTCTTTAGCGAAGCGAAAGCGAAAATTCCGACGAGACTCGCGATCGCCCACGCTTGGCGGTTATACCATTGCGGACGATCAAAATTAATGATGAAAGTAATAAGGTAAAGGCTCAGCGGAAGGACCCACATCAACGGTGAGACGGTAAGTTCTTGGCTGAGGTGGTTAGAGATAGACAGCAGTGTGAAGGAGCCAATCGCGGCCAGGGATATCCAGACTAGCCAGTTCTTGAGGGTGACTTTCGATTCGCCAATGTCTTGGTTGGCGTTTAAGAGTGCTTCGGGGGTGGGGATAAGTGGATCATTATTCGTTCGGAAAATAACGATGGTTAATAACGCGGTAAATACTCCGAACGTAATAAAGCCTGCGGACCAAGCGTACGCCTGCAGTGTGCTGCTCATCATTGGCTCAATGATGAACGGAAAGCTCAGCAAGGCAACAAGTGAGCCCACGTTTGACAAAGCGTACAGGCGATAGGGGATTCTTCCGGGAAGTTTAGCTGCATACCAGGCTTGAAACAGGGGCGCGGTTGAGGACAGCAAAAAGTAAGGCAAGCCGATTGTTGATATGAGCACCCAGAGAATCCGCAAGATTGGGAAGGCGCCGTCAGTTGGTTTAGCAGAGTCAGCGGGAATGATTGGAAGAAAAAGTAATGAGGCCAATACCAATGCAAGATGTGCGACGGCTTGCCCTTTAATTGGCAGCAACCGGTTGATTGAGAATGCATAAGCGTAACCAGCGAGTAAAGTCAGCTGGAAAAACATCAGACAAGCTGTCCAGACTGCGGGGCTGCCTCCAAACCATGGGAGGATCATCTTTGAAAAAACAGGTTGAATCTGGAAGACCAGAAACGCCGAGAGCAAAATTGAAATTGCACACCAGATGCTGAACAACAGTGCGACTTTAGAGTCCTTTTCAGGGGCCTGCACTGGCAGAGAATTTGCGTTTGCCTGAACCTTTTCGTCGAATGACGATGAAGAGCTATTTTGATCAGCCATTTTTTTATTTTTGGTTGAGATGATGAGGGGAGCGAATCTCGTTGGAAACTATTGACCCTGAATTGACGCGAAGGGCTGGCTACGGGTGTAAATCATCGATCGAATTGATGTTTTTCGGCATCATTTTCGGTATTATCGAATATTCGGTTGGTGTGGTTTTGACCTGCCGCGATGTGGACAAGTGGCGATCATAATTAGGTGTTATTATATTTTTAACATCCATGTTTCCCCCAGTACAAGATGAGCTGTTTGTGAGTACTCCCGAAGACGAATTCGAAAAAACACTTGCCGCATCCCCGGGGGAACTCGAGGAGGTTACGGTTGCTCATGGGATGGGCGATACATCCAATAAGAATTTAGCCGAACTTGCTGGAGCGTCAGCAGATGCTATCCGTCCCCTCGAGGGGCGTTTTGCGCTGGTTTCAAGGTTGGGTCAGGGGGGGATGGGAGAAGTATTTGCCGCGCGGGATGGCATGCTTAATCGCGAAGTTGCGGTAAAAGTCCTTTCAAGCGAGGCGGACGTTGGATTGGCACGTTTTGTACGTGAAGCGCAGGTCACCGCACAGCTTTCCCATCCAAATGTAATTCCCGTTTATGGACTGGAGGAAACGGATCAGGGGAGCCCGGCGCTAACCATGAAGTTGATTCGCGGGATTACATTTGCGGAGTATATAAAACAGTGTTCATCAGTGTTGGGTTCTCTCGATTATGACCATGAACGGCACGGCCAGAGTGGTCGTATCGAACATTTCTTAAGAGTCTGCGACGCGATTTCTTACAGTCACAGCCGCGGGGTAATCCATCGTGATTTGAAACCCGATAATTTGATGATTGGCGCCTATGGTGAGGTGTACGTCATGGATTGGGGGATTGCGCGACTGCTGGATGAACCAGATGTTGAATCGGAGGGACGCAGTTTTGAGGCAAACCTTGGGTTAGCTGATGTCTCGACCATCAACGAGGAGATGAAAACGCAGGTGGGTGCGATGATGGGAACGCCAAAATATATGTCTCCCGAACAGGCAGTTGGAAAAGATGTGGGACCGAAGAGTGATCAATTTTCACTCGGAATGGTTTTGTTCGAAATGCTTACATTTACGGCTCCGCGCGAAATACAGAATATGAGTGATTTGTTGGATAAGGTTCCCACGGGGGTTCGCGATTCATTTTCTAAAGCGAAACAAAATGAAGTTGTTTCCCTCGCATTGCAAGCGATTGTAAATCGGGCAACGTCGAAAGACCCGCTGGATCGCTACCCTTCTGTTCAGGAATTTTCCGACGACTTGCGACGGTACGTTCACGGTGAGGAGGTCCGTGCAAGACCTGATAATTTGATTCGCTCTTTGTGGCGCCGTGTGCAGCGTCATCCTGTCACGGTGATGTCGACACTGTTGATTATTATTTCTATGGCTGCGGCCATTTCGACGGTCAGCTTGTATCGTGGACTTGAGGCCGAACGTGTTTCATCCAGTCGCGGGCAGACCCTTGCCAGTCTAGTGGCGAAGGTCAACCAGAGAGTGGGTGAGTTTGACTCGTTACTGTTCCGGGTGGAGGGATTGTTGGAGGGGATCTCGACATCTAGTCGTGAACAACTTGAGCATGCGCAGGCCGTGCCCTATCAAATAATAGAACCTGCAGATTTAATCGGGGCCAATGCTCCAAAAGATCTAGTTGAGGTTCAACGTTATCAGCAGCGAGCGAGTTTTGACAATTGTATCGTCGTCTTGGCTCCTGATATCGAATTGTCTGATGTACAGGATCAAGTGTTCCAGTTGAGGGGGCTGAAGTACGTGCTGCGGGATGCGGCTTTACGGAGTGCCCGCATCGACGCAAGCAAGTTGGAAAAAAATCAAGCGGATGCAATTCTCAGGGAGGGTACTCCAATTCACTGGGCCTACGTAGGTCTCGAAAATGGGGTGATGATCAATTATCCCGCGAATGAAAAATACCCGCCAGATTATGACCCTCGAAAAAGGCCTTGGTACGTGTCGAACGTTTCAAAACATGGTGCTATCTGGGGCGATATTTATCCAGATGCATCAGGGACGGGATATTTAATGCCGTGCAATCAGCCCATCTATGATCGATCTGGCAAGTTGTTGGGAGTGGCTGGTCTTGATATTTCCATGGACACTGTCATCGATGAGATGGATATACCGGAAATTGCCGGTGTGAAGGAAACTTGGTTACTGGACGATGCTGGAAGAGTATTGGTTAGCTCAGAGGAGAAAGGTCGTAAGTCGGCGCTCTCGATGAGCGGAAATAGAACAAAGGCACTTGGTGCTTTGGGTATTCCAGAACTCGAAGCACACGCCAAAAAGGGAACAACCTCGGGCTTCGTCGTGGACGAAGGCGATGTGTTGGTTTTTGCTCGATTCAAAGCATTGCCTTGGGTTTTGGTTGCTCGCATTGATTCCCTTGCACACGATCTCTAGACGTTAGCCCTGTTTTAGTTCGTTCGAACGGGTGTTATCGCCGATCCAGTAAGTGCGGATGAAAACTGGCAAGCGAGCGGTTGGAAAGCGTGGCAGTCGCGGTCTGATTCAATTGTGCAATTCAACTCGCGATGGACGGTGAAATTCTGTATGTTCAAACTTTTGATAGAAACTTAACGGCTGATAAACATGGCTTTTTTTAAAACAGCTCCCAATTTGCCTGATATGGAAAAGGCGAGAATTGAACACGCTCTGCAGCGTTTAGCGGATTGTTTGGGGGCGAAGAAATTTCTCTTGCCTTACCAAAGTCTTCACTCCATGGTGGGGGTTTTTCAAACTCCCCAACAAATCGTTGAATTTGTTGGCGGCCACTTGTCTTTTGATGTTGCTGGTATCCAGCTCGTCGTTGAGCCTCAGGCGTTGAAAACGTCTGGCGGCGGTGGCTGAGGTGGTGGAACTTGTGAAGGCCTCGGTAGTTTACCGGGCGAATATGATCCTGAAACGCGACAGATTACGATCACGACGCAGTTGAGTGACGAACCAGTGTTAACCGCCGCCGCCGTCGTGCATCACGTCGTTCGAGATCTTTTGTGTCAGCAGAAATTTGAATTTCATCATTTACCTGAATTTGTTGATTTGGCTGCGGTGGGTGTCGGCCTCGGGGTGCCGTTGAGCCAAGTGAATTTGGTTAATGAGAAAGGACTGTTCTGGGATACGACAGAATGGGAAACTTTCCCGCGTCCTTTTCTTGACCAACAAGATCTCGCGTATGCGTTTGCTTTGTCGGCGTGGGTTCGTGGTGAGACAGCGAGTTCCTGGTTGGATGCTGTGCCTGCCGTAATTAAGAAGCCAGCTCAGAAATCACTGAAATATCTAACGAAACAAAACGACTCATTTTTCTGCCCTCAAGAGGGAAAGGCGGAGAAATTACAGCAGGATCAAAATGCCTGGCTTGAGACTGTCGCTCAAAATTCGATCAGTGGGCAAATCATCGGTCTGCGTTATCTACAGGTAACTAGTGATAGTGACACACAGCAATTGTCGGCCTTGCTTGATAAGCTGCGTTCTGACAATCCGGCGGTTTTGTTAAACGCCATCAATACCGCTGGAGCCATGAAGAAGGCGAATGGTGCAGTGGTCGATGAGTTGAATTTATTACTCGAAAATCGGAACGATCAGATTCGAGCCAAGGCGATGTTCGCCCTCGCTCGCTTGGCGGCGGTTGACGAGGGAGTGATAAAGTTCGCGATCAAGATGCTCGAAAGTCATTCCAAGTTCGTCATTTACGCCGGTCTGTTAGGGCTCTCTTCGGTCAGCGATGTGCCCAGTTCCGTTTATCCAGCAGCAAATCGAGCGTTCATTCGTTCCCTCCAGATATGTGATTACGAATTCATTGGCCTGTTCGTTTCAGCCTTTCAGCAATGGGTCGATGACCCGGAGCTTTATCTGAAAAATCTATTACAGGAGGATAGTCCAGAGTATTTCGAAATCGCTATGGAGGCCTTAACGAGTGCCCGTGAGCGACTGGTTGAGTTAGGTGCAGAATGAATTGAGGCGTATTCGCCAGTGGAAAAGATTTTAAATTATTTGGCAGAAATCGGTTAGCGTCGCCGCGACAGCGAGACGCCTTTTTCCACTCCCTCTAATTGGGCTTCGACCGATTCAATTCGCTGCGTTATAAATGGTTTGATTGCTAAGGTTCTACGTCCGACAGCCAGGTTTCGTCCTCTGGCATCGCCTTCGATACCCATTGCGAATGGCTCCAATGCGTCGCTTCCGAGTTTTTGGAGCACCGGTGTGAGTGCATTTTTATATTCATCGATTTGTGCAAACATCTGTTTTTCGGTGAACGCTTTTTCCATCAAATTGGTCAGAGCGACACGATAGAGTTTGGGGAATTGCTCAGTCTCAAAAAGTCGCTCCAGTAACTTTCGTCGTGCGACCCATGGTCGGTTGATTTCCCATTTGATCAGTTGCTCACTCGGCCCGAAGAGGGTGAAGGTGCCAAAGGCTTCATTGACATCCCAAGGCAGTAGTTTCAATTTGTCTTGTGGATGGTTGAGTAATAAGTAGTAATTGTGGGGCATGCCAATGTAGCTGTCGATATTGGCGAGCAGGCTCGTAGCAGCCAGGTATCCGGCGATGTTTTCCAGGTCAACGTAGTCTTGAATTTTATCGGCAAACTCCTGATCAGAAGATTTTTCAATCAACTCCATGATTTCTATAAAGCGTTGGATTGTTGGCGTGTTAGTTTTTCCAATCTTGATGTTGTACTGTTGGTAAGCATCAAGTTCCTTGCCCAGATATTCCCAATCGTCAAGCGATTCCGGTTTGGTCAAAATGCTCTGTTGAGAATCACCTTGGAGGTTTTCTTTTAAATAACGTTCGTCCAATTGCTCGATTACGACATAGATGCCCAGTGGCTTTTTGTCGGCAATTCCCTCGACAGAAAGAACGACATTGGCCCATCCGGTTTGCGGTGTTGGCAAACCTGCGGCTCGATACACCCCGTAGGCCAATTTCTCTTTCATGTAAGCCGGGTCAAGGAATGCATTGGAGAGATTCAGTTTTGTTCGGCCATGCAATTTTTGTCCTTTGATAAATCGATTAGTGTCGATTTTAAATGGCTTTTTTAAGCTTGCTCGAGAGGATCTATACGAAGAATTTCCTTTGAATCGCAGGCCAGCATCGGAAAATTGCTCTCCATCAATTGTGATTTCAGCTTTGGCGTAATCGAATTCATTGGCGGAGTCTAACCTTCCTTGGCCACGAGTATTATTGCCTCGTTTGGGTTGCATCGTTTCCCATGATTCACGAGAGACTTTCATTTCAATTTGTAAGACGTGATTGTCGTTGTAAACTGATTTCCAAAATGCATCGTTGTCTTCCGCAAAGATTGAAAGGGCTGGTGCGATTAGCGACAAAATTAGTGATGCGAAGATGGTGTGACCGTTCACTTTGGAACCTTTAGGTTTGCGTGGCAAGTTGGAAAGGGAAAGCTGTGACAGCCAGACTAGCAAATAATTTATTCAGAGTCATTGTCCCAGTGGTGACGATAGCAGGAAAGAAGCTGCATTTATACTAAACGTCAAAGGCTGTGAGGTTGGGTCTTAATCGGTGTTTTGATGCTAAATTTCTTAAGTGGAACTGGGGTTTTTTTCTGCTCTCTTCACCGGAGTCCCCGCGGAACGGAGGCTCGTTAACTTAATTGTTGTTCCCTTGTTTTTGCCCCCTTTTTCTTCTCTCTGATGTCAATTCTTGGAACGGACTCCCCTCGAAGGGGCGGGAAGGTTAGGATGTAGCACTGGCATTAAATAACAGAGTTTGATTTACCTTAGTGAGAGTCATGATGAATCATTTTTGCATGCGGTCTTTTTTGGGTGGTGTTGTAGCGCTGTTAATACTTTTGAATGCTGATGCGAGTCACGCACAATTGTTTGAAGTGAAGCCAGATGTTGTTGCGAAAATAGAAAAAGCAGTTCCCAAGGAATTAATGGCGAAGCCTAAGAAGCCCCGGAAGGTATTGGTTTTTTCTAAGACAAGTGGCTTTCGCCATGGTTCGATTCCCGTTGGTGCTAAATCGATCGTAATGCTGGGTGAGAAAACTGGGGCGTTTGAGGCGGTGCATAGCGAAGATGATTCGATGTTCGAGCCGGAATCGTTAAAGCAATTTGATGCGGTGATCATGTTGAACACGACTGGGAAATTGTTTCTTCCCAAACCAATGCCCAAGGATCCAACAGAAAAAGCAAAAGCGTTCGAACGGGAGAAACGCCTTAAGAAAAGTTTGGTCGATTTTGTGAGTGGAGGTAAGGGACTGGCTGGAACGCATTCCGCAACGGACACCTACAAGGACTGGAAAGAATACAATGACATGATGGGGGGAGCATTCGATGGTCACCCTTGGCACGAGCCAGTCCCCATTCGTTTGCTCGACACGAGCCACCCTCTGAATAAAGTATTCAAGGGCGAAGGGTTCACCATCACTGACGAAATTTATCAATTCAGAGCCGATACTGCCAAGCCATCGGATCGTCGGTTGCTGCTGACACTCGATCCAGGGTTCAAGAAGTTAAATAAAGGTAAACGGAAGGATGGTAATTACCCAATTAGCTGGATCGACAAGTATGGAGAGGGTCGCATCTTTTATTGTTCTCTAGGGCATCGTGACGAGATTTACTACAACCCGATGATTTTGGAACATTACCTCGCAGGATTTCAGTATGCGATTGGCGACCTTGAAGCGGACGCGACCCCTTTAGAGCCTTCGAAATCCGAGGTCGATATCACAGGGAAGTGGGATGTTTCGGTTGAAATGCAGCAGGGCGGAAATGAAGTTGTTTGGGAATTCAAAAAAACAGATGCGGGTCTTTCGGGAGTATCAATTTCGAATGGTGAGAGTCGAGAGCTCACCAATTTGAGTCTGAAAGGAAAAGAGTTACAGTTCGACATCACCGTTGATTATGAGGGGATGTCTCTCACAATCGAAGTCGCAGCTGAATTTGAGAGTGATCAAGCTGAGGGTTCGCTGAATGTCTACAACGACGCGGGGGATGAAATTGCCAATGGCACGCTGTCAGCAGTAAAATCTAAATAGCGGAATTGGCTTTCTTTTGTGAGAGCTGATGAGTTGCCGCTTGTTAATCACTCAACAAGATCGATCTAAAACTGGGATGGTAAATAGGTCACACAATAGCGAAGAATCGGGGTCGACGATCCAGTCTGGAAATCTGCGATTGCCGCTTGATTGGACCGTGAGCCTGGTAATGCTGGTAGTGGCATTGCTGCTCTGTTTTCGCTGGAATGTAGCCATCAATTTTGATCTTTCGATCTATTTAGAAATTTGTTTTTATCTCATTGTTGTTGCGGTAGCGGCCACGCTTGTTCTTGTCGTGGGGCGTGAGTTGGTCAATGCCATACGCAAAACCCCAATTGCTTCTGGAACTCAAGACACTCGGCTTGCAGCGTATTCTTGCATTGCTCGAAGCTTATTTTTGTTTTTTCTGTGCTCGTGGATTTACACGCATATTAAGACGGGAGTCTTAATTGGAGGCGATGACGGGAATGATCTTTGGTTGAGGGAAGTTGATCGCTGGATTCTTGGAGATGATGTTTGGTTGATCGCGAGGCGATTCCTTCCAAATGCTTTATCTGGCTTTTTTAGTTTTATCTATTTTGCTTTCGCCCCGTCTCTGTTGATCTCAATTCTCTACTTGGCCTGTGCCGGAAATGTTGCCCAGGCGAGAAAACTGACGACCGCCATTTTAGTCGGTTATTTCATTGGTGTATTAAGTTATTTTTTAATACCGGCCTATGGCCCCGCGTTTATTTTTGAGTCTGCAACATGTGAGACACTCTCTCCGAATACTTATGATCTTCAAGCGAGATTACTAAAAACGACAAGCGAAGTAGGCGAGACTCCGGCGACCGCTGTGGTTCTTCCGTGGATGTATATTGCGGCTTTTCCATCGCTTCATTTTTCACATGTAATTATTCTTGCTTGGTATTTTCGATTCTCAAAGCTGACTCTCGCTATCTCTTCCCTTTTTGTTTTGCTGACCGGAATCAGCACTGTTTATTTTGCCTGGCATTATGGAGTCGATTTGCTCGGGGGAATTGCGGTAGCCTGTTTAGCGATCCTGTTAACGGAGAAATATTCAGCGATCTCAATTCCTGCCTTCGGGTGGCGTAAACAAT
The DNA here is from genome assembly GCA_029251085.1 of Mariniblastus sp. Taxonomy (GTDB): domain Bacteria; phylum Planctomycetota; class Planctomycetia; order Pirellulales; family Pirellulaceae; genus Mariniblastus. The sequence goes on along the minus strand of JAQXDZ010000065.1, from coordinate 114,800 downwards.
AACTGGCGGAAATCCGGAGCGATTGCGATGACAGTTTTTAAATCGGTGGCCTTTGCCGTTGTGATGTGGCTTGTCATTGTCTCGTATTCATTAAATTTGAGTGCCGCAGCATCACGAACAGTTTATGTCGCTTTAACGGGTGACGACTCAAATGATGGTTCTTCGACGTCTCCCGTGCAGTCTATTTATCGGGCTCAGGCGATCGTGCGGCAAATGATCCTTGACGGTCTCGAGGATGATGTAGAAATTCGATTTGCCGAGGGTGTCTATCAATTAAATAAAACAGTGGAGTTTGGGCTGGAAGATTCAGCCCCGGGAAAGTTGCAAATTACTTATCAAGCTGCTCCTGGTGCAAGAGTCGTATTCAGTGGCGGATTTCAGTTAAGCAATTGGAAAAAAGATCGTAGAGGTTTTTGGGAAACTTCTTGGCGTGAGCCAAGGGCGGGGACGCCACAAGCGGCTAGCGAAGGACGGTCGTTTGTTCCGCGACAAATGTTCATCGATGCGAAACGGGGGATTCGGGCGAGAGATCCTGATGTTGGATATTTTCGCGTGCGTCAAGCGCTCGGAGATTTTCGAACTGAGTTTAGGTTTAATTCTAACCAATTGACTCACTCGGGACCCACTCAAGGAATGGAGTTGGCGCTCTTGCATGACTGGTCAATTTCACGAGTGCGTGTGAAAGAATTTAATTTCAAGAATTCGACAGTTAAGCTGGCCGAGCGAGTTGGCGGCCCGCATGACTTTTTCCGCATCAATGGATTCGAGCAAAATCCGAGGTTTTTTCTCGAAAATAGTGTTTCATTTTTGAATGCGCCTAATGAGTTTTTTTTCGATCGAAAGCAAAACACCGTTCGAGTTGTACTGACAGCTGAAGAAAATCCTAACCAGATGACAATAACGGTGCCAAGTTTGGCGACCTTGGTTCGAGTTGCGGGGACCGAGGCGGAACCGGTAAGAGGGATTCAGTTTTCGGAGATTTGTTTTTCATATAGCGCGTGCCCTCTTCCAACGGGTGGTTATGGTGGAATTCAAGCAAGTTACTTTGAGAATCGTCTTGTCCCTGCCCACCTCCGTGAACTCGATCCTGAAACGGAATCGAGTCACTTGCGATTACCAGCTGCCATTGAGGTTAGTTTCGCAGAGGGATGTGGATTTGAGGAATCGACATTTAGGCACCTGGGTGGCGGAGCGATTTACTTCGGAAGGCAGACGAATGATTGTTTTGTGAAATCTTCGCAGATCGAAGATGTGGGGGGGTGTGGCGTGATGGTTGGCGAAACGGTGACGCGGAAAGGTCGGAGGGGTAGATCGCTTGTCTGTCGTGGGAATTTGATTGAGGGTAATCAGATTTCGCGATGTGGTCAGATACTTTTAGGTAGCGTCGGGGTCTGGGTTGGAATTGCGAAGCAGACGCAGGTGAAGAGCAACGAGATTTTTAATCTACCTTACTCCGGAGTTTCGGTCGGCTGGCAATGGAATGACCGACCGTCTGGCTGTGAGGAAAACAGTATTTGCAATAATCGCATCCACGATGTCATGCTTGTGCTCTCAGATGGGGGTGGGATTTACACGCTGGGTCGGCAGCCAGGGACGGTGCTGCGAGGTAACTACATTAGTAATGTTCCATCGAACCATGGCCGGGCGGAAAGTAATGGAATCTTTATGGATCAAGGAAGTTCAGGGATTTTAGTTCAGGGGAATGTGATCGCGGGAACCAAGTGTAGTCCGATGCGGTTCCATTTGGCTGGCCAAAATACGCTCAAAGAAAATCAGTGTTTCCACCCTTTCGGTGTTAAGCCATTGAAATTTAATAACACCCCTGAAGTGAATATAAAAATAATTGACAACCTGTTCCAAATAGAGGCTCCTTCTGAGGCTTTGCCGAGTAGCGGTCGATAACATTGGCCAAAAAAAACGCCGGAACTAGGGACTAGTATCCGGCGTGTCGTGTGGGATTTGTGTTACTTCAGATTTGCCGAAAATGCGTCATCGACGCTTTTGAATACGTCAGTGATTTCAGTTCGGTTATTTAAATCAGCTGATTGCTCGATTTTTGAATCATCTGTTTTGCTCAGCAGGTCGTCGCTTGAAGTAGTGGCCCAGAATTGGTCCAGCGGTGTGGATTCTGGGAGATGAGCTATAACAAAGCTGTTGCTGTTTTTATTCATTTGATTGGATGATGCCAGTGAGAACATTGGTGTCTTGCCAGTCGCCATTGACTCTCTGAATCCGGCAAGACCATCCAGCCTGTTTCCAGACGTTGGCGTTGATCCACCAAGGGTGAACGCCGATGAACCAACGGGTTGGGTACTGAAGAACATCTGGTCGATACTCACAGTATCTCGACTGTCATTGCCGACTGTTGCGGGGTCAGTGTCGACAACGCGAACGATGATGTCACCCGAGATTGGTGAGTCAAGGTTGACTGAGTAGGTGTTGAACTGGGAACTGTTAACAACGACCATCTCAACCCAGGTCGATCCACCGTCGTCTGAGTAAGAGAATGAAAAATTATCCCCTTCGGTGTTAGCACTTCGGGCAGCATCCAAATGGAAACTAATGGCGCTGTCGACTCCTGAGAAGGTCCAGCGATGATCCATTAAGGTGACTCGTCTGCGACGTTTTCCTTCTCGGCGTTCCTCAATGGTTTCAACGACATTGTCATCCCCTTGAGTCTGGAGATAGCTGTTCTGGATGATACTACCTTTGACTGTGCTTTCCGAGCTGGCATAAGTGTAAGGTAGAATGTCATCATCTACGATTGTAACAGTCGCGGAATCAGACGAGCCAATCTGGTAATCATAGTTTGCGTCTTCGGTAAGTGAGAGGACGACGGTTTCAGAACCTTCTGATGTGGCATCATCTATTGGATTCACAGCGATGGAAATTGAACTTGAGCCACTCGGGATTACGGCAATACCAGAGAGAGCGACAAAGTCAGTGCTAGAAGTTGCCGATCCGGAAACGGTATAGAAGACCGTCATGTCCCCTGCAGTCGTTTCGCGTGAAATCGTAAATTCTCCAGAGTTGGCTACGTTCTCAACTGCATTGGGGGCTGTTGCAACGACGGAGACCTTTTCACGTAAGTCGGCAGGTGCAGTTTCAAAATATAGGTGATCGATGACGATCGAATCAAGGTTGGGTGTTGATCTTCGATTGGCAGGCGATCGGTCTGTGTCGATGACCCGGACTAAAACATCTCCTGTGATCGATAAATTTTCGACGGTGATGTTTTGATAGCTAGTGGTTTGGTTGATGGTGCCAAGCGATGTCCAGTTGCCACCATTGTCTACAGAGTATTCGAACCGAAAGTTATCATCCGCGTTGCTGAATTGATTGGCGGCTACGTTAAACGATGTGGCGCCGTCTAGTCCTGGGAATGCCCAGTGATACTCAAGTGCACTTCCAAGTTTTGTTTTTTTACCCGGGTCTACATCGATCGCAACTTCCGTGAGGATTTGTTGTCCAGCTCCAGCTTGATGGGTGTCAATGATTGAGCCGTCGGTTACTGTTCCATAAATCATACCGTTGGCGTAATTCAGGTCAGCGTAAGCACGAACGACAACCGGAGAGACGTCGACGTTCACTGTTGCTGTATCTGTTTCCCCAGCGGTGTCACTGACGAGGTAGGTAAATGTGTCAGATCCACTGTAATTTGGATTAGGTGTGTAAACGATCTGGTTCCCGTTAATCGTCGCGGTCCCGTTATTCGGGTTGGAAACCGAGCTGATTGACAGCACGTCCCCCGCGTCGACGTCTGAGTCATTGGTCAGTACATCGATCGTGACAGCGTTTCCAGCCAAAGTCGATCCGTTATCGTTAGAGGCAACGGGTGCATCATTGACTGGAGTCACATCGACTGTGACAGTGGCGGTGTCCGAGCCATCTTTACCATCGCTTATCGAATAGGTAAACGTCTCGCTGCCATTGAAATTAAGTAGTGGTGTATAGCTAATGTTTACACCGTCGTGGGTGACGGTGCCGTCGCCGCTGTAGCTAACGGAAATGATTGTCAGTGAATCCCCGTTGCCGTCGGTGTCGTTAGCCAGCACGTTAATCGTCGCTGGGCCAGAGTCTTCCAGTAGCGATTCATTATCGTCGTTGGCAATTGGATTTTGATTAACCTCATTGACAGTTACATTTACGGTGGCAGAGTCTGTGCCGCCGGCTCCATCGGAGACGGTGTAGACGATTGACTCATTGCCTATGAAGTCGACACCCGGTGTATACGTCAGAGAATTTCCGTTGTTGACCACAATCCCAGTACCGTTGTACTGAACGGCTGAAATAACGAGAGAATCACCGTCGAGATCAGTGTCGTTTCCGAGAACATCGAAGACTGTATTGGTTGAGTTTTGCAGTACGGTTTCGATGTCATTTTCAGCCACGGGGTTATCGTTGACTGATGTGATGGTGATATTCACGGTTGCAGTATCGCTGCCGCCGTTACCATCGCTGACGGTATAAGTAAATGAATCACTTCCATTGTAGTTTGGATTGGGTGTGTAGCTAACCGATAGGCCGTCGCTGGCGATGTTGGCTGTCCCGTTGGAAGCATTTGAAATGCCGATAATAGTTAGATCGTCGCCGTCCGGATCAAAATCACCGGCCAGTACGTCAATTGTAGTGGCAACGGAATCTTCTGCGATCGTTAGATTATCGTCGTCAGCAATTGGTGGATCATTGGGAATGGTTTGGAAAACACCAAAATCGTTTTGGGTCACAATCTCGGCGCCGACAGTGACGTTGAGCGGCGCTGCGCTGCCATCATCCGCTGCTGCAAAGGCAAGATTATCAAGATAACCGAATTGGCCGTTTTGTCCTGATGCAAGAACGTAGGCAATATCATTGCCCGTTCTGGAGATTGTCATTGTTTCGGCAACCCCTGTTCCGAGGTTTTGAGTGACGTACTCATCCAATAAAACACCCGCGCTAGAATAGGCTCTCAAATGCCCGTAGTCTGAGCTGTCATCCGAGATAAAGTCGATACTGACGGAACTTGCATTGTTAGCAAAGTCGACACGTAAATCGGCATCGTCAGTATTCCAGTAACCGGAACCCCATGAGCTTCCGAAACTGAGAGAGCCAGTTGAATTGAAGCTAGTGGAGAGCGCTGTGACATCAGCATTGGTTACGCTGGCTCCCACGCCACTTAAAACGACATTAGGTGCGAGTACATTGTTTAGTACCGTACCTGGTGAATACTCATCCGGGTCAAGGGTTCCCGCGACAATGGTTGGGAAGGTTTGGTCCTGATTGGCGGTTAAATCCAATCTTAAAGTGTAGCTTCCGGGGTTAACTGGGAATGAGTAGCCGCCGTTTCCATCGGTGATCTGTTGAGACTCTCCTGGATTAAGCTGGCCATCGTTGTTTCCGTCGATGTAAATCGAAACACCTGCTGCGGGAGTGTCACCGGAGTCTTGGGAGCCGCTTTGATTAAGATCGTTCCAGACGGTGCCGTCAATTTGGCCATCGTCTCCAAGAATTGTGCCGGCAGCCCGGTCCCGCCCAAGTTCGCCAAGCGACGTTGAAAGTATGGCCACCTCGAATGCTTCGGCTGCCTCTACCGTCAAGTCTCCTTGGACACTAAGGGTCAAGGTCTGGGTTAACGCATTGGGGTTTTGAGGGTCGCTAAAGGTAACGGTTCCCGACATCGCTGATCCAGCAACAAAATCGGAGGCATCCACATCGCTGTTAGCAAGATCAACAGCCCAGGTTACATTAACAGGAGTGGCGGAGGAAGCAGGTTCATCAAGTGAGATCTCGAACGTGAATTGGGTGACTCCCGAATCGCCTTCGTCGAGATCTGCATCGACGGCATCAAGGTTAACTTGAACTCCTGGTGGATTGCCTGACATCAATGCGGCATAGACATCAAGCCGGCCTCCAGTCACGGTGAGCCCTGCGAGAGAAGGTGTCGGGGTAGCCGAGGAGAGAATTGCTTCGCGAATTTCCTGTCCAGTCGCATTCGGGAATTGCGAGGCATAGAGTGCTACTGCCCCAGCGACGTGGGGAGTGGCCATCGACGTTCCGCTGTAGGATCCGTAAGTGTCGGCGGGCAGCGTTGATGTGATACTTGAGCCGGGTGCGCCGATATCCACGGTGGTTGCACCGTAGCTGGAGAAGCTAGACCTCGCGCCGGAACTGGTAATGGAGGCAACTGAAACAACGGCGTCATAGCCAGCTCCAGCCGTTGTATCGTAGTTTGCCGGGTAATAACCTCCCGAGTCGTTATTGGCGTTCGCATTGCCCGCTGCTGAGATGAATAGAATGTCGGCATTGGCACCACGTGTAATCGCGGCTTCTAGTAGGCTTGAGTAACCCCCGCCGCCCCACGAGTTATTGGAAGCAACGACGTTTACGCCGTAATTGACTTTAAGATCAGTGAGGTAATCTACCGCGGCAATTGCCCCGGCGGTTGAACCGGAAGTTGGTCCAAGGAATTTTGCCGAGATCATCGTGACGTCCCAGTTGACTCCCGCGACACCGATTCCATTACCGCCTTGGCCACCAATAGTTCCAGCCACGTGGGTCCCATGGTCGTCGCCGGTTCCATCGTAAACCGTATTGTCGTCGTTGTAGAAATCCCACCCATGAATGTCATCGACATAGCCATTGCCATCGTTGTCGATTCCGTCTCCCGCGATCTCACCAGGGTTGACCCAGACGTTGTTAATGAGGTCGGGGTGGTTGTATTGAAATCCCTCATCAATCACTCCGACGACGACAGATGATGATCCAGTCATCCCGTCGTTCCAAGCTTTCTCAGCCTGAATTCCATACGCGTTGGTTGTTCCGTTGGGGCCAATCGCTGTCGGCGTATCGTTGGAGTTCATTCCCCAAAGAGTACCGTTTGTGTAATAAGGGTCATTGCTGACTGACGCGGCAGTGTGAATCCAATTGGGTTCTGCGGCTACTACAAATGGATTGCCGGCGAGCATGTTCATTGCGGCATGGACTGGCATGTTGTCCGGCAGGTGGATTCTTTCAAGCACGCCCGTGTTGGTTGCTCTCATGGTTCGCGTATGAATCTCATGCGTAAGCGTTGCGTTGGCGATTCCGCGCACTGTGTCCCGTTCGACCATGGGTGTATCGGGGAGAAATTGAACTAACAGTTCGTTGGGTACGAATGACGGGGACGCTGCTAAAAGGTAGCGAGGCTCTAGGCGATCAATATTGAGGTCACTGTTGTCGCGATTCCGCTGTCTGCGACGCATGAATTCTTGTTTTGAGAGGGTTTGGCGAGACTTCTGGCCTGAGCGCTTTTTCTTCATTGCGGTTCCGGTGCTGGTAGGAGTTGACTACGGACAGTAGCTACGGGTCGTAGCTAAAAGGAGGGGTTGAACAGAGTAACGTAAAGAGCCAGACAGTTCAAATAAATGACCGATTTATCAGAGTTGGGGGTGGGGGAAGCAATTTTAAGTCGGTAAAAATCGTGTTTGAGAGTTTTTCGGTGTCGGGACACTTAGTCCAGAATTTCGCGTACCGGTTCTTGGCTACTTAAATTGCAGGGGGAAGTGTCGGTGGATCGAAAGCGAAAATGGCATTCCCAGATGGGGTTAACGCTTGCCAAAGATCTGCTCAGACCGTTGAAACAAAATCCAGGAGGTAACGATGTATTTGTCTTCTGTTTCGGGGACGGAACCTTTGTGCGTGTGGGTGAAACCGGCTGGCGCGATTACCATCGTTCCTTTTTTCGGCCTGATTTTCGCGTCCTGATAATAGAACTCTGTCTCGCCACCGCGTTGGACGTCGTTTAAGAAAAACATAAACAGAAGAACTCGGTGGAGTGTTTCGCAATTGTTCTCCCGGGGATAAATTTCGGAATGCCAATGATGGTAGCCCCCTTTGCCCTGGTGGTATTTCTGTAGATTAAGGAATCCGGGCCGATACAAATTCAAGATGATTCCGGTGAGTTGTTCTTCGGGGATAAGGTCCAAGTTGTCGGGAGCAACTTCGATGATGTCTCCGTTTTTTAGACGGATTGTGGGAGCGAGTGCCCCGCAAACCAAGTGCGGGTATTGCATGACATACTTGGTCAAATGTTTTAAGGTTGTATTAAAAAGCTGTTGATTGACTTCATTCCATTCTTGATATTCTGAAATGCAGCAATCAACACTGTCCTTTTTCTCGACATTGACTCCCGCTCCGATCTTTCCTGCCACGTGACTTTGAGGAGATGCTTCAAACTTGTTGATGATTTGATCGCAAAATTCTGAACTTAGCGCATCCTCGTACGTCGAGATGAAGTTCCCGTGGTTATTCGTCATCGTAGATTCCTAAAAAAACACCGGACAGAAATTGTCCGGTGTTAGTTTTATCAGAATTAGAAAAGAGTTGCGGCAGCAATCTTTGGTTTAACTTAAATTCCCCAAGTCCCTGAAGGGTTGAGGCTGCCGAGCTCAGCAAAGAATTTATCGGCAGTTGAAAGTTGATCTTTGTTTTCGGAGTCTTGTTCTCTGGAGGTTAAAATGTCACCAAGGTCTAAGGATGAACTTGGTAATCCGTAAGTCGCAGTCTCAAGGGCGCCACCTGTTGTGATTGCGGAATTCCATTTTTGAGAAATGGTATCTTCCAGTCGCATGAATGCTGAATTGGAATCTCCTAAATGCCCCGTTGTTTGCTGTGAATTCGTATAAAAGGCATCGAGTCCTGCTCCAGCCAGTTGCTGTGCGTAGGTCGGGTTACCAAGTCCAAACATAGAGCCATTGGCTGAGCCCGCCATAAAGGAAGGCGTGTTGGCGACTAAGACGCCCGCCTCCATCGCGAGTACACCTGCGACTTCGGTCGTGTGGTTCAGTTCTGAATCCTTTGACTGCTCTTCCTCGACCCAAACCGTGACGCTGGTACTTGTTTGAGATCGATGCCTCAGTGTTGCAGCGTCGCCACCATCACGCGTTTGCATGTCGGATAAGATTACCGGTGCGGTAGCGCCATCAATATCTCCAAAACTGACGGTCGAATTTTGATGGGTCACCGTATTGCCGGTAGTGACTGCGTTGAGCGTCGTGTCCCCGGAAACTGCGGCTCCCTGGTCAATTGCGATATAACCAACCGTTTCCGTTGCGTGGACACCATCGGCAACTTCTTCTTCGTTGAATTGAATCTTGAAATTCGAATTGGTGATAGCGCGGACTCTTTCGACCACCGCTGCTCCATCGTTATTGGTCATTGTTTGAGCGAGAACCAATGGGGTTCCCGAGAAACTATCGCCAAACGAAATTGTTCGAGTCGATTCGTTGGTGAGCGTTGTCGTTCCGGCGACGAGTTGGGTTCCATCGGTCAACGTGTGGGTGCCAGCCTCGACTACCAGGTAGCCCATGTTTTCTGTGGTGTGTCGACCATCTCGATAATCCCATTCTTGGAATCGAATTTGGAAACTGTTGGAGGTGACGTTTTGCACTCGGACAATTCCTTGGTGCCCGCCGTCGCGAGTTGAGCCACCCGCAATAACGACCGGGTTGGTGAAGCTAACAGGGAGGTTGATAGTTTTCCAAACATGAGTCACGTCAATCGCCGTGCCCGAGAACCCAATTTCCGATGTACCTCCCCCGACTTCGTTGACTGTGATCTGAACGGTTGCCGAATCGGTCAGGTCTCCATCGGTGACCGTATAGGTAAACGAATCACTTCCGAAGAATCCGGAACCAGGAGCGTAGGTGATGGTTCCATCGCCATTGTCCGTGACGACGCCGTTGGTCGGTTGGGTGAACGAGTCAATGGTGAGTGAATCTCCGTCGATGTCGGAGTCATTGCCAACGAGATCGACAATGACGGGAACATCCTCGTCCGTAGATCCGCTGTCGTTGTTGGCAACTGGATTGTCGTTTACCGCGTTAATGGTGACAAAGACGGTTGCCGTATCAGTATTGCCATTCCCGTCGTTGATCGTGTAGTTGAATGAATCAGAGCCATTGAAATCAGCGTCGGGTGTGTAAATCAAAACATCATTGTTTTGAGTCACGGTACCGTTGGAAGCTTGTCCAAAAGAATCGATTGCGAGCGTATCGCCATTCGGGTCATCGTCGTTTCCGAGTACTGGGACATTTACTTGTGCATCTTCATCAACGATAGCGTTGTCGTTGTTCGCCACAGGTGGATCGTCGTCGACGACTTCATTGACCGTTACCGAAACGTTCGCTGAATCAGTTAGGCTTCCATCGGTGATGGTATAGCTGAAGGTGTCGACTCCAAAGAAACCGCTGGCCGGAGTGTAGGTGGCCGTTCCGTTACCGTTGTTGACGACGATGCCGTTGGCAGGTTGGTTTATAGAATTAACGGTTAAGGCATCGCCGTCGATGTCAGTGTCATTTGAAATCAAGTTAACTACAACGGCATTGTCTTCGTTGGTGACCGAAGTGTCATCATTAGCGACTGGATTATCGTTGACCGCGTCTATCGTGATCGAGACAGTGGCCGTGTCCGTGTTTCCATTTCCATCGTTAATGGTGTAATTGAATGAGTCACTTCCATTGAAGTTAGCATCCGGCGTGTAGGTTAAAATGCCGTTGTTGGCAGAAACTGATCCACTCGACGGGCTCGTAAAGGATTGAACCGAAAGCGTGTCATTGTCCGGATCGGAATCGTTTTGAAGGACGTTGACAGCGACAAAGGAATCCTCATCGACAGTTGCGGTGTCATTGACCGCGACTGGTGGCGAATTGGTAGAGCTGGTGATTGCTGTCATTGCGAGCCCCAAATCAAGCACGCCATTGGTCACAAGGTCGAGGTGCTCAGCCCGCGTGTTATTGAGAATGGCATCTTTAATTTCGAGATAAGACATGTCAGGCCGTTCGGCCCATAATAGCGCGGCAGCACCGGCAACATGCGGGGAAGCCATTGAGGTTCCCGACAAGTAAACGTAACCATCATTCGTATAGGTGCTGGCTATCGTGGTCCCTGGTGCAGCAATTTGAACTGATTCGTCTCCCCAGTGTGAGTAAGAAGCGAAAGCTCCACCTTCATCGATCGCACCGACCGTAATTACATTGTCATGAACTTTACTGTACTCAGCTGGCCAGGAGTTGAAGCTGCCATCCATATCAGACGCTGGGGTTCCAGATCGCGAGTTGCCAGCGGCGACGACATAAAGGACTCCCGCATCTTTAGCGCGGCCGATCGCGGCAGACATCACGCTACTGCCTCCGACATTTGTACCGGCATAGCCATAACTGTTGTTGGTGATCTTTGCTCCGTTGTCTGTTGCGTAATCAATGGCTCGGGCGACATCAGCATTGCTTCCCCCGCCGATCACTTTTAGCGACATCAAGCTCGCATCCCAGCCCACGCCGGCGACACCAATTGAATTATTTCCCTGAGCCCCAATCGTTCCAGCGACATGAGTTCCATGTCCATTGTCGTCCATCGGGTCGCTATCATCATTGTCGAAATCATAGCCGTAGAAATCATCGACGTAGCCGTTGTTGTCGTCGTCAATTCCGTTGCCTGCGATTTCACCGCTGTTGGTCCAGATATTGGGTTGCAGGTCCGGGTGATCATACTGAACGCCACTGTCGATGACACCGACAATGATTGAAGAACTGTCTGTCCGCGTATTCCAAGCGGATTCTGCGTTGATGTTGGGCGGTCCCCACTGGTACCCGTAGTACTGATCGTTGGGGACTGCTGTGGATTCCATTAAGTAGTTGGGTTCGGCAAACTCGACGGCGTCAAGAGAGTTGTAGTAATCAATCAAATCGGGAATGCTTTGACCGGCGTTGACTGGGATCTCAAACAGCTGGCCGTCTGCACGAAATCCTTCTCCAAGAGATGCAGAGAGGATTGCATTGTGGTTCATCAATTCGACGTGGTTAATCTTTTGGAGTTCGTCGACAGAGACAGTGTCTTGGAAGCGAACCAAGATTTCACTGCTCGAATAATCCGTCGGTGCGAGTTGGCTAAAATCGACGGTGTAAGTCGCCAGCAAATTTCTGCGTTCTAAAATCTCATAGGCGTCACCAACTGATAGTTTTGAATTGCCCTGCTTACGTCGGTTCAGTCGTTTGCCTAGCTTCATGTTTGCTGCTCCAAAATTTCAAATGTGTTGGTGAAAAGCCTTCCCCAAGGGTTCTCTGAATTTGGCGTTAATTTTCTGAGTGTCAAGAAAAACACAAAACAAATTTGCCGGTGGCGGCAGAGCAGTGCGAGAAATCGCGATAAATAGTCTCCCAAAAGAAACCCCTCAATGGAGGGGCAGGTTCGTTTTGGTTCCATTCGTTCGGCTTTTCGGCTCTTAAATCAGGGTTGTCGATTTACCAAAGTCGACACTTGGTAATCCTGTTTGGAGCGGTGAACGAATTATTTTTTAAGACCTTGTTTTCGACTGTTCGGGCCATGTTGAGATCCCAAATATCGGACAGTTGGATTCAAACGGTGTTGTTTAGTTGGCCCCAGTTTGATCCAGTTCAATTTGATCCAATTCAGTTTGATCTAGCCTTGGGCTAAGAGGTACAGCCCCAGATTTCAAGTCACTGGCGTCAGTTGCACGGAGATAATCAGTGGCGGTCTTTTCGATGTGAACTACTTAAGCGAGGATGCACACGATCATGTTGGTAGTCGTGTTTTAAAGGGAGTGTTATTTTGGTCGAGAATCAATCGCTGGTCGGCCAGTTCATTGAAGCAGTTAAAAACAATCGCGATGAGGCTAGTCGGTTACTTCAAGTGCATCCGATACTGTTTACTACGCCGGTGGATTTAGGGCAGAACGCGTTACATTTTTTGACGCTCGAGGGGACTCCGTCGGACGTCGAGTTCTTGCTGCAGCAAGGATTCGACCCGGAACGTCGAAATGACTTTGACGACACCCCGTTACTCGATGCATGCGTTTTGGAAAAGACAGAGACGGCAAAAGTTTTACTGGCTTATGGGGCCGACCCAAATGTCGGAAGCGAGATTCGGTTTAATGCCATTCATTGTTGCGTTTACGATGGCAACGCCGAATTGATTGATGCTTTGATTTCGGCGGGAGCGATTCCAGTTTATACCACTCCGCTGGGAGAGACAATTTTTGACCAATGGCCAGAGTGCCCTGAGCGGCAACAGGCGATGCAGGAATTGATACAGAAGCATCAGATTGAACGTCCGGCAACTGAATAAAACCAGTCGCGCAAAACCGGTCGCGCGAAACCAGTCGCGCAAAACCAAAGCTACGAATTCCCAATGAAAAAGATTCGAGCCCTTTCAGTGGAGTCCACACGAAAGGGCTCTTCTCGTTTGTCCAGTGGCTCATTGTTGAAAGCGAAGATGATCAGAAGGGTACTGATTAGGGATGATTCGGTTTATTTCTTTGCTGGTGAATATTCCCGAAGGCTCATTTTTCCATCTTGATTCTTATCCCTTCGTTTGAATTGTTCCACAGCCGCCGCTCGTTTATCTGGCGTACGTGGATTCGTGAATTCTTTTAGAGAAATTGAGCCGTCATCGTTTTTATCAAGATTTTTGAATCGCTTTTCCGCGGTCGGCGGCTTTGGCGGGATGATCTTGTTTGGAGGTAAAGTCTTCTTCCGGGTTGCCCAATTAGGATTTAAGTCCGCATTCCAGATTTCGATATCGTCGATCTCGGAATAAGTGCCTGACATTGGGAATCCAAAATTGGTTTTGGCTCGACCAATTTTTTTATCAGTGCCAAAGGCGATTGGTCCATCGTCGACCTGAGCTACGAATTCGTTTCCCGCGACCTCGATTTGCATGGTGTGCCACTTTCCAGGAGTGAACTTTTGCTGGACTTGACCGACGGTAATAGCACGATCTGCTGAATCACTTTTGACTTTCTCTCCCTTCAGCGTGTAGCCATCAGGGGTCAGCGTTGCCCGGCAGATATGGCCCTTTCCATTAAAGGAGCAGTGGATTACTTTTCCGCCATTAAATCTAAATTTAAACCGAATGATAAAGTTTTTTGGGAATTCTACGTCTGTTCGAATGACGGCAGAATGCTTGTCTGCCGCTAACTCACTCCCCCGGAGGGCTTGTTCGCTGACGGTCCAATCACCTTTGGGAATGGTCCATCGTGAATCGAGTGACGGCATTGAAAACGAGTCTTCAAAAATCACTTTGCCTGGAAGGCACATCAGCGGGTCGGCAGCAAAAGCTGACCCTTGAATGGCAAGGGCGAACACGACGGCCAAGATTGAGAAGCGGGCGGTAGGCATCGGTGAGTCTTTCATTTAGTCAGAGTTGCTGGGAGCAGAATTCGGGTTAGTTTCTGTCGCCGAGGAAATTTGTATCGAACGGTGTCCAGATGCGCCGTGTCATTCAATTAATGATTTAATTGAATGAAAAATCAGTTCCGGCAAGCTGAGTAGATTTAGCAACACCCGTGATCGACGTAAATTGGTTCTTAAGTTGTTCGCGGTAATTGAACGGGGGCACGAAAAACTGAGCCTGATTGGATGCGATATTTATGCGGCGTTACGCCAACGTGTTTGTGGAAATGCTGTGTGAATGCACTCTGATCACAGAACCCAACATCCATTGCAATTTCTAGAATTGATTTTTGACTATTGAGAAGTACCTCGCAGGCGGACTGAATTCTCGTTTTAATTAAAAATTGCTGAGCGTTGATCCCGAAGACACTTATGAATCTTCGATTGAGCTGTCGTGGAGAGATGTTCGATAGTGCTGCGAGGTCGGGTACTTTTATCTTTTGGGCATAATTTTCGCGAATGTAATCGACCGCTTCTACGACTTCGAGATACGGGACAACTGATTTCTTATTGTTCTCGTAACTTTGCACCGTACCCATGACGCCAATGATTTTTCCATTGGCGCCGTACACCGGTTGCTTTTGGGTCACGAACATGTCGAGGAGGCGTTGTTCGTTGTACCAGAGCTCGAGATGGTTAATAAGCGATGTGCCGCTAGAAATGACTTGTTGGTCGTCAAGCACAAAGCGATCGGCCACATGTTTTGGGAAATGATCGTAATCCGTGGTGCCGACAAGGGCGTCTTGGTTTTCTAAACCGAGTCGCACCAGTAGGGCTTGGCTGCCGAAGATCATTCGGCTTTCAGTGTCTTTTACGAAAAAGTAGATCCCGGGAATATTGTCAAAAAGCAAATGGAATTGGTGAAGCAATCCCATTTTTTTTATAAACGAACTTCGAATTTCTGATCGATCTTCTTCCGTTGAATTCGTGTTTGGCATTTGTACGATTAATAGAAATATAAGTTGTGATCTTGGCTGGCTTTGATTCTCCGAAACGCTTTGGAATAAGCTCTTTTGCGCCATGCTTATTAGAGAAGTTATGAGTGACTGGGACGAGCGTTTGGCGAGATATTTGCGCACTAGTTGGAAAGGTGTCGTCGCGTTGTAACGAATTTTTCGGCTAGACAACGACGCGAATCAGCTGTCTCCCGCAGGGATGCCCTACTTAAAGAGGGGAGCATCGATAGATCGTAGTAATTCTTTTAATTTCGGGATCAATTCGCGCGTCGTTGATTTTCCAATTTCCGCCATTTCGTCAGCGCGTGTAAATTCAGTAATTCCAAATTCGGAAATGTCGGGTTGAATGACAAAATCTGCGGGAGCAACTCCCACGGAGTTCATGTTGACATTTTGTACCACGTAGGTTCTTAAGATGGTGCTGATTGCTGAGGCCCGCTTCATCTGGTGGGTCGGCGTTGTTGCATGGTTGGATGCAAATTCCGGATTGATGTTTGCGGTCACACTGGCTGCGATTACAAAATTACATCCATTCTTGACGAGGGTGTCAGCTGGGACATTGTTAACAATTCCTCCATCGACGAGCGCCTGGCCATTGCGGTTTATGGGACGTGAGAGCACCGGCAAGTTGATGCTTTCGGTAATTGCATGAACGGCATCGCCTTGACTGCGAATAATGGGCTGGCCACTAATGAGGTCGACGGTGACTGATTGAACTGGAATGGTCAACTGTTCCAGCCGGCTTTGCTTAAGGTATTTACGAAGCATGGAATCAAAATGGCCTCGGCGATATTTCCACAGTAGATACCAGTAACCTCCATTGGGAAGGATTCTGAAGATCCATGGCGGCCTCAGGTCTTCGATGAATCGTTCCACGTTATCATCGGGTTCCATTCCTGAGCAGTAGAGGACGCCCGTCATCGCACCCACACTTGTGCCTGCAATCATGTCAATCACGATCCCATTCTCTTCAAGGACTTTGAGGATGCCAAGGTGCGCCATGCCTCTTGCTGCCCCGCCTCCAAGTGCGAGCCCAATGCGAACTCCTCTTAATTGATGGATGACTCGTTCGAATCCGTGGTTCAATCCTTGGCTTTGTTTTGCGGGAGGCGTTTCAAAGGAGAGCTTGAAATTTCTTCGGGCCGGTTCATTTAATTCGGGAGCGAGTGGCGCGATCCGGCAGTCCCCCGGCAAGACCCAGACAATGTTGATTTTGCTTGCCCAGCCGGGAACCGTTTCTAAAATATTTTGGAAGGCAGCGACAGATTGCTCCCAGTTTTCCACCGTTACGCACCAGAGTATTTTATCTGCAAACTCAAAAATGGATGTCATCGATGCTGCGGGAATATTATTATTGAGGTCGATGAGTAGTCGGTCAGCATCGGACCAGCCAATTAGCTTTTGTTGAATCGCTTTAACATCGCTTATCCCACCAGCGGTGGTGGAGATCTGAAAGTCCGGTATGCCTGCGATTGAGTTCCATTGTTCGTCATCGGTCAAAACATGGGGTTGTTCCTCAAGCTCGCTGAGGCGATTGACGAGTCGTTGCGTGAGGATGCGTGTGTCCCGCGACTGGTGGAGGACAACAACGTTTCTGGGGACCTGATGTTCCCGTCCTTTCATTGCCAATTTAAGCACCGTCTTGGCGAGCATGTTTGCAAAGTTATGTTGAAAATCGGGGTGTTTTTGATTCAGCCCCAAGCAGGTGCGATAGTCAATCCTAAGCATGGTGGAAGGTTCTTCGGCCACTAGTTCCATTGGCGCGGGTTCACCCATTGCGGCAGCAAGTGCTCCAAATTGTTCGCCTGCGACTTGAAATCGAGTGGCAAGCACGCGTCCCTGAAAGTCAAATAATGTTTGGCGCATTCTTCCATGAACCATCAAGTAGACGGAGTGAAACGCTTGGTTGACTTGTTGTGGCGCTTCTCCCGGCGCGCAATGAATGACCTCACAATGGTTTGCGATTTCGGTTATTAGCTCATCGCTCAAATTCTTAGAGCAGGGGTGACGTTTGAAAAGTAAGAATTTGTCGTCAGTCAATGGACAGCACTCCCAGGTTGAATTTCTCGATCGACGAGTACATCGTTAGGCGGATGGTAGTAGAGAATCGCTTGAAATGGTCTTTATTCACTAAAATTTTGCGAATCGAACTGCAGTAGGTTTGACGATTAATTACTGAAAAGTCTACAGTGATTTTAATATTAATTAGATCGGATGAGCATAATATTTAAATCGACTTTCTGAGATTGTCTATGCGTTTGAAGCAAAGTATTACGAAACTGAAAAATTCAATCTCGCGGCGTTCCAAATTCATGCGGGTTTTGATGTGGATGCTGTTTGTGTTGGCGACGATTGCTTTAGCATTTTTAGTCATCGAGTGTTTTCGTTTTGCCGGTACGATGACCGACCGTGGGTTGGCATTTCGATTTGGGCGAATTGTTGCTTTGGTAGGTTTAAACGTACTGTTAACAGCAGCAGTTGCCGTTGTTTTGTTGTTGGTGATTTGGGTCAGGACTTCGAAGTCGCTACCAGAGCTGAAGGGGTGGCACCTCGAGATGCCAGAGTCTGAATTTTGTTCAGCGGATGCGATCGAGGGTTTTAGTTTGGATGATTATCTCGCTCAAGAGCAGCGGGTTTTCGATGAGTTAGACAGCTTTATCGATCATCGTTGGGAGTCCGAGGTTAACGGTGCCTTTAGTCGGTACCGACGCGATTCGGTCTGTAATCCAGAAACCGTAGTTGATCGAAATTGGAATCGAACACGGGTTTGGGAGGCCGAGAATCCGATTGGCGGTGCTTTGCTGATTCATGGATTGAGCGACTCACCGTATTCTCTGCGTGAAATTGGCTTGCGACTGCATCGAGAGGGGTACACCGTCGTCTGGTTGAGAATGCCCGGCCATGGCACTTGTCCATGTGCACTGGCCAATGTGGAGTGGCCTGACTGGACGGCAGCGGTGGAAGTTGCGGCTCGTGGTTTAAAGCAAAAATTGCCTTCGGGATTACCAGTCGTGCTTGCCGGCTATTCAAATGGCGGGGCGTTAGCGATGAATTACGCGCTCGCGGCTATTGCCGATTCGTCGCTCCCAAAAATGGCAGCTATTCTTTTGTTCTCTCCCATGATTGGTATCAATCCTCTGGCACGTCTCTTTCGGATTCATCACACGGTCGCTTTGATCTCACGGACGGTGAAAGCGTTGTGGACGAGTGTTGATGCGGAGGTCGATCCGTTTAAATACAGTTCCTGGCCGACCAATGCAAGCATTCAGGCTTGGGATATGACTCAAGAGGTCGAGCGGCAACTGGCCTTGTTGGAAAAACAGGGGCGTCTTAGCGAGGTTCCGCCAGTTCTGGCAATGCAGTCGGTAGTCGACTCAACAGTTAGGGTGCCAAAGCTAATTTCTTCTGTGTTTGAAAGATTGCAAAATAATTCAAATGAATTGTTTTTGTTCGATATCGATCGATTCGATCAAATTGCAAACCTATTTAACTTGTCATTTGAAGATCATGTTTTCCCAAATTTGGAAAAAGAAGATCTCCCGTATCAGTTGACGATCCTGCGAAATGCGAAATCCGATTCGCGAAAGGTTGCGTTGGAGTCGCGAGTGGGTGGCCAGTCTTTTGAGGAAGTTCTCGAATTGGAGTGGCCCGAGGGAATCGTTTCTTTGTCGCACATCGCCATTCCGTTTTCGCCCGGTGATCGGTTGTACGGAAACCGCGCTGCGACGACGAACACTGGGATTAATTTCGGTTCAATAAGCCTTCGCGGTGAGTCGAGTGCGTTACTGCTTTCCGACGCGCTCTTTGTGCGATGCCGATACAACCCGTTTTACGAGTTGATGGAAAATCGAATGATCCACTGGTTAAATAACGCCGTAAAAATGGACGGGAGCGCAACAGCCGATCTCCAAAGTAGTTGACCATTTAATGGATCATGGGCGAGATGCGTTGATGGTGAAGCTGAATTGAATGCTCTACAATGCAACTGAAATTTTTCATTTGATGATTGTCTAGAGTGGGATAGAAACGTGAGCAAGTTGACCTGTTTGAAGATTGTTATTCGATTGTCGAGTGTTGTTTTTATTGTGTGCCTGCTGATTACGGCGGCACAGGGACAACGCACGTCGTCTTCCGCTATGCCGGGCGTGGTCAATAACGTGAAGTGGAATGAAGATTCGGTTGACTATTCGTCGGCTGGCAAGCGGTATCGCTTTGATTTTTCAACGAGTCAGAAATCTGAAATTGATGCTCAGACATCATCTAAAAGCGCGTCTAAAGCAGGGAGTCCCCGATCGTGGCGTCGCTCAACCGACCAGGGCGCCAGCACCGGGAAGTATCTTGGTCGGCCGCTGCGGGGAAGGCAGTACACAGAGGTTGAATCACCAGATGGAAAATGGCGAGCCAAGTACAGAGACTGGAATCTGGTTCTTGAGAATTTGAAAACAAAAGAGTTGGTAAACGTCACTACTGATGGAGATGAGGATGTCCATTTTGGAACAGCCAGTTGGGTTTATGGGGAGGAGTTAGGCCAAAAGAAAGCCATGTGGTGGACCCCTGATTCCAGCAAAATCATATATTACAAATTTGACGACACTCTGGTTGAGAAGTTTTTTCTTTTGCGGGGCTGGTCAGAAATTAACACTTCGCTCTATCCCGAATATTATGCGAAGGCTGGTGCGAAGAATCCAATTTCAGAATTGTTCGTTTACGATTTAAAATCCAAGAAAACGATACGTATTGACATTGGTGGTTCCGGAGATGAATACATTTACGGGCTGCGGATGTCGCCGTTGGGTGATCGAGTTTTGTTGAATTGGACCGATCGATTACAGCAGCATCTGAAGGTAGTGACAGTCGATCTGGAGTCGGGGGAATGCAAAGCGATCATTGAGGAGCGACAAAAGACCTGGCAGGAGAATTCTCCGGCCATGCGATTCCTGAAAGACAAAAAACGATTTTTGTGGCCGACAGATAAAACTGGATTTACACATTACGAAGTCAGGGATCTGGAGGGGAATGTTTTTCAAACGGTGACAAAGGGCGATTTTCAAATCAACTCTTTGGAGGTTTTTGAAGATGAAAATCTCGTTAGTTTTGTCGCCAACAGTTCGATCGTAAATCCTTATTACATGCAGTACCATTTGGTCGGTCTCGATGGAAAACAGCAGCGGCGAGTAACGACTTTGGATTACCATCATTCAAATTTCCAGCTTTCTCCCGATCGTAAATGGCTGATCGCTCAATATGAGGCAGTCAATCGGCCCCCCTCAACCGCAATCTATCGAACGGATGGGAAGTTCGTTGCAAACCTCGCGGAGCAAAGTCCAGCGGAGGCAGCTAATCTGGCCGAGATGTTTAAATTCCGGTCGGATGATGATCAGTTTGATATTTACGGAATTCTTTACAAACCCAATGACTTTGATCCAACAAAAAAATATCCAGTCATCAATGCGTTGTATGGCGGCCCCGGGTCGCGTGAAATTAGTGCACGGTATGTGTCTCGACCGCGGAGTGAATGCGAACAAGGCTATTTGGTGGTTAAGGTAAATAATCGGGGTACTGGAGGTCGCGGGAAGTCGTTTCTCGGTGCTGCTTATCTGAAGCTTGGCGATGTTGACATTCAGGATCACGCCGACGCCATTCGGATGCTGCGAAAACGCCCCTATGTCGATGGTGATCGCGTGGGGATTGTCGGGCATTCGTATGGCGGATTTATGGCAGCGATGGGGATTTTTAAGCATCCGGATGTTTATACAGCGGCCGTGGATCGCGCTGGTCCGACGGACTGGAGGAACTACGATACGATTTACACAGAACGCTACATGAGTACGCCGCAACTGAACCCAGATGGCTACAAAATGGGAGCGGCGATGACCCATGTGAAAAACCTAAAGGGTAAGATTTTAATTATGCACGGGATGGTCGACGATAATGTTCACCCCAATAACGCGTTCCAGCTAATTAATGCGTTGGATCGAGCTGGTTTGACCTACGAGAGCCGGTTTTGGCCAAACGGTGGGCATGGTTTGGGCCGTGGCGTCGATGTGACTCAAGGGGAATTTTTCAAGAGAACGTTGCGGCCTGAAGCCAACTGATATTCCTCGTTGAGGAACGGTTGAGCCGGACGAGGTGATACGGGGATTGGTTTGACAAACCTTCCACTGGTTTGAATTTCTCGGGTTGAATTTTTGATCAAGTTAGAAGGTAGGGCGCTTTATGAAGTCATGGTTGCTGCGTTATTTTGAGTCGTTCTCCTTCATCGGGCTTGTCTTTTCGATTTTGTTTTTTTCCGCTTCGGTAACGCCTTCTTTGTTGCCTCGTAACTTCCTTTTCCAGGGCTTGTTGTCTGGTTTTGCTTTGGCGGCGGGGTATGGAGTTGGAGTTGGCTTTTTAAATCTCTATCTGTTCCTCGAATTGCCGAAGCCATCTGACAAGTTGGAGCGTATTTCCAAGATGGTTACATCGGTCGTGGTTGCCGTCGTATTTGTTGTCTATTTGAGGCAGATGACGTTTTGGCAAAACTCCATTCGCGAATTGATGGAAATGCCTCCCTTGGAAACCGCTCACCCTTACACGACTGCAGTTATTGCAGTGTTCTCTGCTTGTTGTGTAATTGCGGTTGTGCGTTGGCTAGGGTGGAGTTGTCGGTATGCATCCCGTCAACTGAATCGCTTTCTTCCGCGCCGCGTTGCCACTACGCTTGGTGTGACGATGACTGGACTGTTAGCAATTTTCATTGCCAACGGCGTGATTGCGCGAGGTTTAATGAGTTCGGCGGATTCATTTTTTGCGAAGGCAGATGCTCTGATTGACGAGGGGGTTGCCCAGCCAGAAATCGCAATTGCATCGGGCAGTCCAGGTTCGTCAATTGAGTGGGATTCAATAGGTCGCCGCGGAAAGAATTTTATTGTAGACGGGCCGCAGGCAGCAGATTTAACTGAGTTTTGGGGGCGGGAGTGTTCGCAACCGGTACGCGTTTACGTTGGGTTACGTTCCCGGGATACTATCGAAGAACGGGCAAAACTGGCTTTGGAAGAACTGATCCGCGTTGACGGGTTTAAGCGGTCAACGTTAATTGTTGCGACGCCAACGGGGACGGGGTGGTTAGACCCGGCAGCGGTGGATTCGGTCGAGTATTTGCTGGGCGGTGATACGGCGATTGTCAGTATGCAATATAGCTATCTTCCCAGTTGGTTGACGATTATTGTCGATCCAACACGTTCGATCGTGGCATCTCAGGTTCTCTTTGATGAAATCTATAACCATTGGATTACGCTTCCCAAAGATGATCGTCCTAAACTGTATTTATTCGGTTTAAGTTTAGGTGCGTTTGGATCTGAGGTGTCTGCTGATTTGTACAAAATATTTGACGATCCAATTCAAGGAGCGGTGTGGAGCGGACCACCCTTTCCAAGTACACAGTGGCAGGAGTTAACCCGCGAGCGGAACCCAGATTCTCCTGCGTGGTTGCCGCGATTTCGCAATGGTTCGATGGTGCGTTTCACCTCACAGAAAAACACGTTGGAGTCAGGGAAGTCTTGGGGGGCGATGAGGAATGTTTACGTGCAATACGCAAGTGATCCAATGGTTTTTTTCTCACCTGATTTAGCGTTTCAAAAACCTGCGTGGCTGGAAGGGCAGCGAGGCCCCGATGTTTCACCTCATTTGAAGTGGTATCCGGTTGTTACGTTTTTACAAATCGCTTTTGACCTGCCCATGGCGACGAGCGTACCTAACGGGTACGGTCATAATTATTCGCCATCGAGTTATATAGACGCGTGGGTCGCGGTGACGAAATCCGAAGACCTCCCGCCAGAATCGATCGAGCGATTGAAGAAGAAAATGTTCGTTCCGCCATTTTAAACGTCGCTGAAATTTCGCCAGCGGTAAATTAGGGAGTGCGATATTCAGTCGGCATTTTGGGTGTGACTCCCAGCTTTTCGTAATTAAATCCGCTGGAAAGCGGGGTATAGGGATCGACATAGCTGACATCGGACTGCGGAGGGATTTGGTCTTCAAGCTGAGTGCACCAGTAGCAGGCGTTGACAATACATCGCCGGAACCCTTCGTTCTCGAAATCTTTTCCGCTGCCCATGGTGGAATGAAACACTCTGGCTGATTTTCCATTACTGGTTTTCCAGGGTTTGGTCCAGATAACGGGAAGTGGGATTTTGTTGGGGTTGGACTCTCCTCCCTGTTCACGTCCGATGAGTGGTTGTCCATAAACCAACGCTGTGCAGTTGCTGGGTAGTGCTCCATTTTCAGGAAACGTTCTATATACATCAGAAGGTCCCCAGATGTTGGCAACGCCGGTCAGGATGGGATGGTCTTTCATCGCGTCGACAATATCACCGCGGGTCGAGTCGCGATGCCAATTGCCGTGATGGCCTCGAAAAGTACCCCCGAGAACTTGCTCACCAAATTGAATTTGTTTGCCGTCAATTTTATAAGGCAGTCGGCCGCGGAATCCATGATTTGCTGTTCTGAGACCGATAATGGGTTTGCCGGAATCTATGTACGAAACGATTTGTTTTTGTTGCTCTAGCGGGAGTGTCAGGAGTCGAGCAAAGAAGATGACAAGGTCAGCTTCTTTTAAATGGTCGAGCCCGGGAATGTTGTGGGTTTGGAATTCACTTTCTTTCCCCTTCTCTGGGTAAACTGGCATCGTTGGGTCTACTTGGCCTTGCGGGTTGACCGCAAAAAGGACGGTGCAATCGAATCCATGACGCGATGACAAAATTTTGGCCAGCATTGGCATGGACTGCTCGCTGCGGTATTCCTGTTCTGCTGCGATCAAGACAATTTTTTTGCCGATACTCTTTTCTGCGGGTGACTGGAATGTTAATCCGGAGAAAGACTCGGTGGTTGGGGTTTGGGCATCAGCGGAGTGGCAAGGAAGTCCTATAATCAAGGCGTAGGTGGTCAAAAGGAGTAGGTTTTGTTTCAAGTGCATGGAGTAGCCTAATAGGTATGAGAGAAAGACCGGTGCCTGGGTGAAGTGACTAGCGGTTTTACAGCAGCGGGTTTTCCTGATGTTCTTTTCGATTGAGGATACCGTATGTTGCGTTGGTATTCCACGCTTGAAGCGATTCAAATTTTGATGCTCTGGGTAGAGTCGTTCGCCGTTGAGCCGAACGTGAAATCGCACTCAGCATAAATCTTGGCATTTTCGTGGATAAATCCAAGCGATAAGTTACTTGGATTGCACTTGGTAGGATTGGATTCCCGCAATTGCAGAGGCGAGTCGGTGCCTCTTAATCAGTTTTAGTGAGAGCGATTGAGGGACTCGAAATCTCACGAACAAGTTGATAAGTTAGAGGACTTGTAGTTAGCTGAGGTGGATTGACTTACTTAAAAAATGGAGGATTCGTTGGCCGCAACATTAGGAAAATTCTTAGGTAAAATTCACCAAGGTGACTGTGTTGCTGGGCTTAAAAAAGTTCCTTCTGAATCGGTTGATTTAGCCTTCGCGGATCCGCCTTTTAATATTGGATTCAAATACGACCAATACGATGATCAACTGGGTGATGATCAATACCTCGCCTGGTCCCGCGAGTGGATGGCTGAATTGCATCGGGTGTTAAAAAGCGAAGGTACGTTCTGGCTGGCGATTGGAGATGAGTACGCTGCTGAATTGAAAATTGAAGCCCAGAATTTAGGATTTCATTGTCGCAGTTGGGTGATCTGGTATTACACATTTGGTGTGAACTGTAAAAAGAAATTCACGCGTTCACATGCTCATTTGTTTCACTTTGTCAAAGACTCAAAGAACTTCTTATTCAATCACGACGATATGGATTTGCGAGTCCCGTCCGCCCGCAGGTTGGTTTACAACGATGCAAGAGCGAATCCTAATGGGCGAATGCCGGATGACACTTGGATTCTCAGGCCTCAAGAGTTAGTTGACGGTTTTCAGTCGGACGAAGACACCTGGTACTTTCCTCGAGTTGCCGGAACGTTTAAAGAGCGGGCGGGATTTCATGGCTGTCAAATGCCCGAACAATTGTTGGGGCGGGTTATTCGCTCAAGTTCCAATCAGGGTGATGTTGTAATCGATCCATTTTCGGGGAGTTCGACGACACTCGCAGTCGCCAAGAAATTGGGGCGTGACTATTTTGGATTCGAATTGTCGAAAGATTATGTCCGGCTTGGGATGGAGCGTCTCGATAGAATTTCCACTGGCGATCGTCTCAATGGGAGTGAAGAGCCGAGCATGAACGAATACGCCAAACGAGATGCTCAAAAAGCAAAGGGAGCAGGAAAAGTTCAGCGCGCCCTTTTCGCCGATGACGCAGAGATTCATGAATCACTCGTTTCTGAAATCGCTCAGATGATAGAAGCATTTTCAAAGACAAACCGTGGATACTCGGTAGATCGTTTGATTGCGGATCCGATTTTAAATGAGGATTTTCAGTTGGCATGTGACCGGCTTTCGGTTCCTGGAACACCCGCTGAACGAAACCGGTTTTTATTCCGCATCAGGAAGGCGGGTAAGTTAAAGGCGGCCTCTGTCGATACAACGGTGAGAACAAAAATTGGCTGGAGCGAAGTAAGCCCTTTTTTGTTTGCCAGCGAAATCGCTTGGCGGCAGATTGTAAATAAGTATTGCATGAGTCTCGATGAGATTTTCTGTGACCCAAGAATCGGTGATCAGTTTGATTCCATTGCCGCGGGATTTGCTCCTGGATACCAACCACTGGATTACCGCTGGGCGGCTCTCAAGCTGCGGAAAGAGGGGAGTAATGCAAAACACCGCGCGACATTGCGTACTCCCAAACAGTTTGGAATTTCAGGATTGAGCAAGAAAAAGCTGAAATCAGCACAGGGGGCCTTGGTGTCTGAATTAGATTTAGACGAGATTCCTGAAGGGCCGGGGGTTTACGTGATCCGTGAACTCGGGGGAGACGCGCTTTATGCAGGTGAGACAAGTCAACTCGCCTCGCGGATTTCAACCACCTTTGGCAAGGCCGGACCTCGAGAGATGTGGTTGAAACAGTTTGGCGATCTGGAGTTATTAGTTCAGCCCGTTTCAACAGTAACGGACCATCGATTTGCCAGACAAAGTGTGCTGTTAAAATGGCACCGACCCGCCTGGAATACCGTTAAGGAACTTGCTGGTTAAGACAATAGTGTTGCTTGGTGATTGCAGAGTTGGTGAGGCAACGTAGGATGCGAGAGAGGTTTTGTTTTAAGGTTGGAGTTGCCTGTTGCGGTGCTGTTGGTGGGTGGATGAAGCGCACATCTTCTGTTTCCCCGTCTGTCTGTTTCCCATTCTGTCTGTTTCCCATTCTGTTAAGTGATTTTGCCGATGACCCTAGATTTTTCAGATAAGGACGTTAGCGATTTCGAGCTTGAGGCGGTAATCTCCAAGTTCAAAAAACGCTTTAATTGCCATCCCGATTTTGTTTCCATCGCACCGGGACGAGTCAATTTGATCGGGGGACATGTCGATTACAATGGCGGGTTAGTTTTGCCGTTAGCCGTCGATCGCCACACTTGCGTTGCCGGTGCGAAAAGTGATGAGGCAGGTGTTCTTGTCGTTCACAGTGTTCGTGAAAATGAGTCTTTTGTTGTCGACTTAGACTGTCCGATGATCGCCGCACGCCCCAATTGGACGAATTATGTGCGGGGCGTTGTGCATGGATTTTTAAGCCGCGGGATTGAATTGCCAGGATTGAAAATCTTGATTGATTCTACGATTCCCAGTGGTTCGGGGCTCTCCAGCAGTGCATCATTAGAGGTCGCGACTGCGGGTATTCTCGAAGTGGCAAGTGGCGTGACGCTGAAGGGAAATAAGAAACCAAGATTGTGTCAGCAAGCGGAGCATGAGTTCGCAAATGTTCCCTGTGGGATCATGGATCAATTCGCGGTCACTTTTGCTCAGCGCGGTTGCATGTTGTTGCTTGACTGTCGAGATGAGTCGATTGAGCATGTTCCTTTTGATCATGACCAGCTTGCCTTAGTGGTTATCAACAGTCATGTTCGACATGAATTGTCTGAAAGTGAATATGCTAATCGGCATCAGCGTTGCGAAACGGTTTCGACAGAACTGGGACTTGAAAGTTTGCGGGATCTTACGTGGAGCATGCTTGATCGATCGCGAGGCCAGTTTGATGAGCTGAGTTTTCTTTGTGCGGAGCATGTGTTGCGAGAAAACGAGCGCACCTTGAAGTTCGTCCAACACATGAAAAATGAAGACTGGTCACAAGCCGGTGAGATGTTATACCAAAGTCACGTTTCGTTAAGCGAGAAGTTTCAGGTGAGTTGTGCCGAGTTGGATGAGCTGGTTGCCGGTGCCCGTAAGCTTGGCCCGGAGGAGGGCGTATTAGGCGCTCGAATGACGGGGGCAGGTTTTGGCGGATCGGTGATCGTGTTGGCCGAGCGTGAAAAAGCGTCTGATGTGGTTTCTAGGGTCGTCGAAGACTACAACAGAATTGGGGTTCCGTTATCGCGGCCCAGGGCGAGTGGGTTTGTGGCGAAACCCGCTGGAGGAGCCCGAGTCATTAAGTTCGTTGCTGACTGAGTTTTTTCTTTTTTCCAACCTTCGCAACTCGGCTCTGATTTCGTTAGAATCCAGAGACGCGCGGACGTCTAAGTTCCCTGCGGAATTTACTGATTTCAAGTGTTGGTTTGGCTATTGTCTGTAGGAGTTGTTAATGACACGGTTCTCTTTAGTTTTCATCGTCTCCTGTGTGCTTTGGGCGCCTGCTGTTATTTCAACGCAAGCCCAGGAATACACTTCTGCTGAGGATCGTTGGGCTTGGTATGAGAAACATACCGAGATGAAAGAAAGCTCTCCACATAAGAATTTAAAATGGCAATTCTTAGGGCCGACGAATATTAGCGGTCGCGTCACGGATGTTGCGGTGACAACCCCAAGGTCAAACACATATTCGATTTATGCTGCTACTGCTTCGGGAGGCGTTTGGAAAACTGAGAATGAAGGGACAACCTGGAAGCCGGTTTTTGAGCATGGTGTCTCGACCTCCGTCGGTGATGTAACGATTGCGCCGTCGAATCAGGACGTTGTTTGGATCGGATTGGGTGAGGCGAATGTTTTTCGATCCTCTATGGCCGGTGCCGGTGTTTATAAATCAATCGATGCGGGAGCGACATGGAAACACATGGGTTTGGCAACGGCTCACACAATTCCTCGGATTATAATTCATCCGACGAATCCGGACATTGTCTACGTCGCTGACTCAGGACATGAGTGGACCGAAAATCCCGAACGCGGTCTTTATAAAACTGTCAATGGTGGCGAGACCTGGGAGAAAGTTCTGGAGCTCGATGAGCAAACCGGTGTGATTGATTTGATGATGGATCCAAGTGACCCGGAGACGCTTTATGCGGCGACTTGGCAACGAACAAGAAAACGCTGGAATGACCCTCGCAATGAGGCACACTACACTGGCAGCGGTATTCACAAAACAACCGATGGAGGCAAAAAATGGCAGCCGATCAATCAGGGGTTACCGCCGGCCAAGTTTCGCGGTCGAATCGGGATTGATTTGTGCCTGACCAAGCCGGACGTATTGTATGCGTTTGTCGATAATTATGATTTGTCAGAAAAGCAGCCGAAAGGGGATTCGTTTGATTCGTACGGGCGTCCTCGCACAAAAACAATTAAAGGGGCGGAGGTTTATCGCTCGGATGATGCTGGAAAAAATTGGCGAAAAGTTAGCCAGTCGAATGATTATATGCGGGGCCTAAGCTCCACTTACGGGTGGGTGTTTGGCCAGATTCGAGTTGATCCCAATGACCCGGAGACGATCTATGTGATGGGTTTAGCGCTCAACGTATCCAACGATGGTGGGAAGACGTTCCGCCGATTAAGAGGAATGCATGGTGATCATCATGCCCTTTGGATTAATCCGGAAGACTCGAATTATTTAATCAATGGAAACGACGGCGGCATCAATATGTCGTACGATGCCGGAAAAAACTGGAGGCTATTCACGAAACAAATACCGGCTGTCCAGTTTTTCAATGTCATGCATGACATGGACTCGCCATTTAATGTTTACGGATCGATTCAAGATCATGGCAGCATGCGAGGCGTCGTCAATATCCGTGAAAACCGCGATGGTAGTCGTCAAATGCGACCGGTTGAATGGGAGTGGGCTCCCGGCGGAGAAGGCAGCAGTCATGCGATTGATCCGACAGACGCCAACACGGTCTACTCGGCAGGATTCTACGGTCAAATATCTCGCACGGAATTAGATCAAGGGATGCGTGGCAAACGGTTGTTGCCTCCGTTGGAGAAAGGTGCAAATCCAATCCGCGGGCAGTGGATTGCTCCATTCATAATTTCCCCACACAATCCGCGCGTGCTCTATCACGGCATGAATTTCCTTTATCGGTCGATGAATCGCGGCGACGATATGCAAAAAATCAGTCCTGATTTGACAAATAACAACATCGAGGAAATTGGGGACATTTCCTATCAGACCATTTCCAGTATTTCTGAATCTCCGTTTAAGTTTGGAGTGCTCTATGTTGGAACGGATGACGGAAATGTTTACATGAGCCCGGACGGTGGTGGGCAGTGGGTCAAGAAGGATAAGGGGATTGCCTCGAATCGTTGGATCTCGCAGATCGTAGCCTCTCAGCATCGGGATGGAACGGTATTTATGGCGCAAAATGGAAAACGAAATGACGACATGAAACCTTACTTATGGAAGTCAGATGATTCGGGGAACACCTGGAAGAGCATCGTGGCGAACATTCCCTCGGGGCCAATCAATGTCATTCGAGAAGATCCTAAGAATAAAGATGTCCTTTATGTTGGGACGGATCTGGGGGTCTACGTTTCCACGGATGGAGGAGCGAAGTGGAACGTGCTGGCCAATCAACTTCCCACGACGTTTGTCTCAGACTTAGTCATTCATCCCCGAGATGACATTATGGTAATTTCAACGCATGGCCGAGGAATGTGGGCGATGGATGTTCGCAGCCTTCAGGATCCTGAAGGCAAGATGAAACGAGAGCCCGCTGAAACGGTGCCCGATCGACGAAGGCGGCGAAGTGGGTTTTAGGGTTCGATAAAGTTCTTCCAGAAGATCGCGAGTACAAAATGAGTTTTTATTTGCTGGGTCGTGCGTCCGTTTTGACCGTGGTTATCCTGTTGGCTCATGGCTTGGGCGTAGCGGTTGATAACTGTAATGCGGATGGTTTAAAAGGTAAGCGACCTAATATCATTCTTGTGATGACGGATGATCAGGGGATGGGGGATCTTTCCTGCCTAGGGAATCAGGTTTTAAGAACTCCCAATCTCGATCGGCTTCATGCGATGTCGACTCGATTTACAGACTTCCACGTGAGCCCTACGTGTGCGCCGTCGCGTTCGTCAATTTTTAGCGGTCGTCACGAGTTTCGAAATGGTGTGACTCACACCATCAAGGAGCGTGAGCGAATGGCATTGAGCACCACTACCTTTCCTGAGTTATTAAACAAAGCAGGTTATGCGACAGGAATTTTTGGCAAGTGGCATCTCGGGGATGAAGAACCTTATCAGCCGGGGAATCGTGGTTTTAGCGAAGTCTTTACCCATGGTGCAGGTGGGATCGGGCAGGCTTTTCAGGGAAGTTGCGCTGACTATCCACCTAATCGTGAGAAAGCTGGGCGTTACTTCGATAACGTCATTCGACACAACGATACTTTGGTCAAGACAAATGGATTTTGTACTGATGTCTTTTTTCAAGCTGCGTTGGGTTGGACCAAAGCTCAGCACGATGCTGGTCGACCATTTTTTACATACATCACCACCAACGCGCCTCACGGTCCGATGTTGGCGCCTAAGAAAAATAAACAACGGTTTTTAGATTTGGGCTGGGATGAAAATACTGCGGGCCGTTACGGAATGATTGAGAACATTGATGAAAATATGGGAACCCTGATTCAGAAAATGGATGATTGGAATCTGTGGGACAACACTTTATTAATTTTCATGACCGACAACGGGCAGGCGGGGAAAAGAGGAAAGTTAAACGGAAAATCGACGCCAATATTTACGGCAGGTTTCAAGTCGGGTAAGGGGTCGGCCTATGAAGGAGGCACCCACGTCCCAGCTTTTTGGTGTTGGAAGGGTGTTCTCGGAGCCGGAGTGGATACGCCTGCTCTCGCGGCTCACATTGATATGTACAAAACCTTTTGTGAGTTGGCGGGAGTTGAGATTCCAGAGACGGTTCAAGCGATTGATGGACGGTCACTCGTTCCTGTTTTGGAAAATACTGAAGTTGAATGGCCGGATAGGCAGTTGTTTGTTCATGTTGGCCGGTGGGAAAAAGGGGCGGATCCCAACTTGAGTAAGTTTAAAAAATGTGCAGTGCGGACGAAGAGGTGGCGATGGGTTGGGAATAAGGAGTTGTACGATATTTCCGTTGATCCATTTGAAAAAAATAACGTTGCGGCTGATCACCCTGAAGTCGTCACGAAACTTCGAAAAGCTTACGATCGATGGTGGGTAGAATCGCTTCCGTTGATGGTCAACGAGAATGCTCCCTACGCAAAGGCGCATCCCGCGACTGAAATGTACGAAGCTCAGTTAAAAGAAAGTGGAATTCCTGACTGGGTTGTTCCTGAGTTTTAATAAACATCCTTGCTACAGGTCGTTTTTCTGACAAAACTCCAGCACTCTGTTTCTGCTCGCCCCCTGCCCTGCTCCAGTTGAGCGGGCTGAAAGACCGTAAAATCCAGCATTTTCTGGGTTTGCTGTCGTGTTCTGATTCCTCTATTATCCCGCGTTCGAAATCGTCGGGATTGCGGTGCCGGCTCATTGTGATTCCCAGCCGGGGTTGGAGGAGAGAAACAGTGTCAGGATGGAATTTGAATTTTAGGAACACGGGCTTTGCGGGATTGAAATTGGTGCTTCTGATTTCAGTTTTGGCTGTCGTGGGTTGCATGACAACAAGTCGCCCCTCTCGGGAGCTGATGCCGACTCCTCTTGCGCTTTCTTTGGGTCTCTCGCATCCGGGAAGCAATTGCCTAGATTCATTAACTGAATCTTTAGTGCCTGTATTTATTATAAGCGGTCGCAATGTAGAGTCTGAGTCTGGGCAGTTAGATCCATTTGGAAGCAAGCGGAGCCATACACCAACTTTGGGAATTGCCAAGGTGCAAATTGGTAAAGGGCTTACTAAAGATGAGTTGTATGAGGAGACCATCAAGGCCTGTAATAAGAAAAAAGCATTGGTCGAATTTGAGAGGATGGAGCTGAATGAAACGCCAATCGAGATAGATCCATGGCATGTAAAGGATGACCTGATCAGGCATCGGGAAAACCCATGGGTTCAGGCGCTCAACCGGCAGTTAAGTGAGAGCGAGCAACGCAATGTTTGCATTTTTGTTCATGGATACAATACGAGTTTCATTGATAACACTTTATTGGCTGCAGAGATTTTTCATTACTCCGGTCGGCAAGGTGCGATGATTTCGTTTGAGTGGCCTTCCGAGTCAAGCGTGCTTGGTTATTTGGCAGATAAGGGAAACGCCACGTTTAGTACTCGTCATTTTCGTCGGCTGATTACAAATCTGGCAAAGGAGTGTGATATTGATTCGATCACGATTATTGGACACAGCGCCGGAACGCCGATCGTGGTCAATGCAATGCGAGAGCTTCGCCTTTTAGAAAATGATTTAACGCCGGAGCAGGTGCAGGAAAAATACCAAATAGATCGAGTCGTATTGGCGGCTCCCGATATGGATCTGATGGCCTTTGTTAATGCGATCCATGATCGCTTTTTCGAGCTTGCCAATGGTGTAGCGGTTTATGCTTCTCCCAACGATAAAGCTTTGGGGCTGTCTCAATTGCTGTACAGCGAAAAGCGGCTCGGCCGATCCGTAGGTGGCCTTGAGGAGTGGGAACGCCAGGTCTTAATGAAGGTGGATAGCATTGAAATGATCGATGCTTCACGAATGGATAAAGACGCCAATAGTTTTCTGGGGCACAGTTATTTCCATCGAGATCCCTGGGTGAGCTCTGACATCGGCTCGTTCATTCTTGGACAGTCACCAGAAGACAGGAAGCTAGTTCGGGAGGATGATGATGTGTTTTGGGCATTCCCAGAAGACTATCCCGACCGGCTTTTAAAGGATCTTCCCGAGGTAGTTTCCACGGCGAAAAAGTGAGCGTTGCTTCCGATTCGTTTGAAAAAATAGTTGGAAATTAGGGATTCTGTTGCGGATCGTGCAAATTGTTTCATTGAAAGAATGATTTATGGAGCGTGACGCATTAAGATTGGTTTAAACCACCCAGGGGCGAGCCATGAAATACATTCTGTTTGTTGTTGCGTTTTTAATTTATCCCAGTCTTGGCCTTGCCCAGCAATGGCACACTTTTCGGGCTGATAACGCGAGGTCGGGGAGTACCGATGTCGTATTTAAGCCCGACTGTTTAGAGTTGAGTTGGCAGTGGAAGTCTCCCTCCCCACCAACGCCTGCATGGGATGGGCCTGCTCGATGGGATGCCTTCAGTCAGATTCGTGACCTGCCAGCGATGCGTCAATACGACGCTTGTTTTCATCCGGTAAGCGATGGCGAAACACTCTTTTTTGGTTCATCCAGTCAAGATTTATTAAGAGCGCTTGACCTATCCAATGGGAAATTGAAGTGGACCTACGTAGCGGGTGGTCCCATTCGCTTAGCTCCGACCATTGATGGTGAACGCATTTTATTTGGAAGTGACGACGGTTACGTTTACTGTCTCAACCGAAATTCGGGCGAGCTAATTTGGAAATTCAATCCTTCGATCCACATTGGCGATGAACAGCGGCGGTTGATCAATAACGATCGTTTGATTAGTTATTTTCCTATTCGCACTGGTATTGTCGTTCGGGATGAGGTCGCTTATTTCGGAGCTTCGTTGCTGCCTTGGCGGGAATCATTTATTTGTGCCGTCGATGTGGCAACTGGGGAAATCCAGAACCCGGACAAACATTATTTGGTGCCACATGCCAAATCAACTCTCGAAGGAAATTTATTAATAGCCGAAGGAAGATTAATCGTACCTCAGGGACGCGTGGCGCCCCGGCTATTTGAAAGGGCCAGCGGTAAGGACCTTGGAACATTGCCAGGTGGTGGGGGCGTGACGATTGTACTTACCGATACTGGAAAGATTGTCCGGACAGAGGGAGGGCGTGCTTCCCGTCCGGGGCAAGTTGGCGTATTCGAAGGAAAAGAAAGAGTCGCGTCTTTTCCCAGAGGACGGTCGATTGTTGTTGCCGGGGATGATTTCTATGTGATTGACGGACAAAAGTTATTCGCCGCGGCGCGAATGACGAATGAGTTGAAGTGGTCATGTGAAGTCGATGAGCCACTCGAATTGGTGATGGCTGGAAATACGTTGTTTGTTGGCGGTCGCGATCATGTAACGGCAGTCCGAGCAAGTGATGGTCAGGTTCTCTGGTCATCTCCAACCGATGGCCGAGTGTTTGGAATGGCGTTGGCCGGAGGCCGGTTGATTGCCTCGACTGATGCTGGCGCAATCCATGTTTTTTCTCAAACAGCTGATCCTAAAGTTCGCCAACCATCCGCGGAGGGAGCAATTGCAGATTCGCCTCCGGTGAGTCCTGTCCGCGATAAAAACTTGGTGCATCGTTGGGTGTTTCATCGATCGGCAATGTCGAACCGAAATGGCAAACCTGTCAAAACCGAATCGATTCGGCAGGCGATTGTGCAAGATCAAGCATCCAACGTCCCGTTAAATCTCGACGGTAGTGGGCGTGTCGTTTCTATTCCGGGAACCGATCGGTTAGAAGCGGCTGAAATGAGCGGCGGGAGGTTTCTCGTCAATGAAGAAAGCGCCGCAAACTTGCCAACGGAGGCAATTGCAATTGAAGCCTGGGTGCGAGTGGATCAAAGCCAGCAATGGGGCGGTATTGCCGGATGCATTCAGGATGACGGAACGACCGAACACGGTTGGTTATTGGGGTACAATGACGACCATTTCTGTTTGGCAATTGCCGGTGGTGGAAATGGTCTAACCTACCTTAAGGCACCGCGTGCTTTTACACTGAAATCTTGGAATCACGTTGTGGGAACCTACAACGGTCGCGAGATGAGATTGTATGTCAACGGCTCGCTTGCCGCTTCAAGTGACTTGGAAAAAGGCGCGATCAGTTACGCCCAGAAACGATACTTTTCGGTGGGGGTTTATCGAGATGCGAATGAGTCGTTTCCGCTCAAGGGAGCGTTGCACGAAGTCCGCATCTATTCCACCGCGATTGATGGACCTACGGTTGCTCGCCGATTTGAATCCGCTCAGGCTGATTTTCCGAACGAAGTCATTCCGGACTTGCAACTTCCCCAATTTATTTCTTACGGACCCTATGTCCGATACGTCGCTCCGAGAGAAGTAGAAGTCACTTATGGCACCGATCAGAAGTGTCCGACCGTTGTCGACTTGATTACCGAGGGTGGTATAAAAAGAACGGGTTCCAGCCCGTTGACCCAAACCCATAAAGCACGTTTTAAGGATTTGCCGTATCGGCGGATTTTGCAGTACCAAATTCGAACTGGTGACAGCGAGGATTCCAAAGTATCGGAGAGTTTTTCACTGGATACGCATTTTGATTGGACAGCAGATGATCGTCAGACGCCATCGGCTTGGACGGCGGATTTGATTGCAGAAAGTCCCAATCCAAGAGGACTTGCGTTTGTGGTGGGAAGCCAGAATCTTGAGAAAGCAAAAAAGCTTTCATCAGAAAGTCAATTTAACGTTGTGTTAGTCGTTGATAGTGAAGCTGACGCTGTGGTGATTCGTCGGCAACTGGTTGAGGATTCCGAAGTAGTTTATGGGCAGGGGTTGAGTGTTTCTGATATGCCAATTCAGTTTCTACCTGCCGCAAGTGCGTCGGTGGTTATTGGAGATCCCAAGAGTGAGCAAATGCGTCGATTGGTTCGTCCTCAGGGGGGAATCTTTCACGACGGTGAACGAGTCGCATGGAAGCGGAACGCGTTAAAGGGGTCGGGGGTTTGGAGTCATATGTATGGCCAGGCAGACAATAGTGCTTTTGGTGGCGAAGAACTTTCTAACGCTTCAGATCGAGCGGACTTGGTGACTCAGTGGATTGGCCGTCCCGGCCCTCGGTATCAGACCGACCGCCAGAATCGCAAGCCTGCCCCGCTGGCGGCTGGTGGTCGTTTGTTCCTGCAAGGGCAGCAACGGATGATTGCCCTCGACAGTTACAGTGGCGTGGTACTGTGGAGCGTCGAATCTCCGTCGGTAATGCGTTGGAATGTTCCGCATGACTGTTCGAATTGGTGTGCCGATGAAAATGGTGTGTTCGTTGCGAGCGAAAATCAGGCTTGGTTCGTCGACGGTAAAACTGGCAAGGTGGCCCGTCGATTTAATCTTCCAAGTCACTCACCCGAGGCGGACGCTCAGCCAAAAGATCGAAGCTGGGGATTCATTAGTCGCTACAATGATCAATTGATTGGTACGGAAGTTAAATCTTCGGCGATCTATAAAAAATGGTGGGGCAGCAGTCAGTGGTTTGACTCCACTGGTGGCGCGGACACCCATGTCGTTGCAGGCGATAGTATTTTTTCGATGGCTCCAACTAGTGGAGAATTACAGTGGGAATACAAAGGTCTTGTGTTGCATCCGACAATTACGATTATGGACGACCGAATTTTCTTTGTGGAAGATAAAAATCCAGCTCACATTGCCTCGGACGAACGGAGGATTTCCCTCGATCATTCCCAGTCTTATGAATTGGTGTGCCTTGATGCTGCTGACGGTCAACTCCAGTGGAGGCAACCGATTGATCCTTTTGCGGGGCATTTAGCTAGTTTCTATCTGGCTGGCGGTGGTGATGAAGACAATCGCTGTCTCGTTACGGTGGCTTCGGAATCAACCAAAAAACAGTTTTCCGTTGCGGCATTTGATCGCGATAATGGTAAGAAAAAATGGAGCAAGGAAGTGGTTTGGGAATCTAACCACCATGGGAAACATATCTCGCGGCCTGCTATTCAAGGTGAGTTAATGTATCTTCGCCCCGAAGTTCTTTCTTTGGCCGACGGTTCAACGATTCAACGCGGTTTCCCGGGCGGACATGGGTGTGCCAGTTACACGCTTACGACCAATGGTATGTTCTCTCGGCTAGGCGAAACGACCTGGTGGGATGTGCGAACGCAAAAGGTGAATCGGTTTGATCGAATTCGAACTGATTGCTGGATTAGTGTGGTCCCTGCACAGGGAATGTTGCTTTCGGCCGAAGGTGGAGGAGGTTGTTCATGTGGATCCTGGCTCGAAACATCTCTTGGTTTTCTGCCGCGAAGCGTTGACGAAAGCCTGCCCGAACAAGAATGAGTTTAGACATCGTCATGAACACTTACCCTATTTTTGAAATCGATCGGCTATCGCCTGAAGCGGATGCGCGAAGTGATTGGATTTTAAGAACTTCCAAATTGATTTTGCTCGTGAGCATTGCATTCGGTTTTTTCCTGTGCATGCCGATTCAAGGCAACGCCGAAGAAGGGGTGCGTTGCAAATATAGCGTAAGAGATGTTGCTTTTGTAAACGTGCATGGGAAATCTTGGCAATTGCGATTGGTTAAGCCTGTCGGAGTTACACCGGAAAGATTCGAGAAATGGAACGTGGCGTTGCGGAATCAATTAGCAGATTCCAACGTAGGTTACGCTTGGTATGATGCGGAATCGGATATTGGAAAACAGATTCAACTGGCAAACCCTGGTGCTGTTCAAATGCCTCTCATGGACTTGGTTCGTTCAGGTGCCGCCGGTAGTCCTCTCGCAGTTCCTTCCTCTCCACAACTAGAAGAAGGGTTGAGATTGTTGGTGCAGTCCCCCACCAGGGATGAGATTTTTTCGAAGTTGGTCGACGACCTATGCGTGTTCGTGCTGGTTCAGTCTGGAGTTGAATCCAAAGATGCTGGTGCGAAATCAGAATTGATGGCGGCAATAAAACGTGTCAACGATCAAATGTGGACACTAGAGAAACCGACTGATTCTGGACCTTCCCTTGTGGTTGTGCCAGAGTCTCGTCGTTCAGCAGAAAAATGGCTGCTCTCTTCGCTGGGGATTACGGACGACTCGCAGCCAGCGGTAGCGGTCCTTTATGGTCAGGGACGCCTTTTGGGAAAAGTGCTTTCCGGCGATGAGATAACGGTCGATGCGATTGTTACTCGGGCAAGTATTTGCGGGCAAGATTGCGAATGTTCTCTGAATCGGAACTGGCTGTATGGGGTTCAGGTGTTGCACCGATGGGATAAGACGCTGGAGCGAAAAGCGGAAGAAAGCCTAGATTTTGATCCCAATTCTGCTTTTGTTATTGCAGAGGTGGCTCAGATTTTACAGAAAAACGCAGGGCAGATAACTCAAGCTCCCCCAGTGATGCTGGGCGGTGGCTTGGTGATCCATGACCTTGCCGATTTGGATCCGGACAGCAATTTGGAGGCCGATGAGGCAGAGGCAACAGAGGCGAAAACCGTTGATGCGGATTTAGCGGTTGGAGAAGTTAGTGAGGAGAGTGTCGAAAGCGATGCTGGAGAGAATGAAACGAGCAAGGCGTTAAGTGAAGACGATCGCAAGTCAGTAATTGCGATGCCCTGGGCAATTTTGATTTTCTTTTCGGGGCTGGTTGTTGTAGGCGCCTTCTGGCTATTTTCAAGATCGTAGCGGTGTCGATCGCCGTGTTCTCCACAATAGTGGCAGGGCAATCAAGCTTAAGATTGCCATGCTGGAAGGCTCCGGAACGCTGACAATCAAGTTTTTTCCTTCTGAGCCGAGTGAAATGTTCTGACGATAAGATTTCCCCTGATAGTCGACTGTAATTTCGTAGTCGCCAAGAAATCCGCGAGTGCCAAATTCGCCATCGAAATTTGACAGTCCATTTTCTTCTGTCCACCACTGGTTAAAAACAAGGTCGAGATATTCTTCGCCGTTGAGATTAGGGTTGAAGTCGATGTCGAATAAAGCTGCTTCGGCGTGGTTTATTTTGCCTTCCCAGAATCCCCAAAGAATAAATGCTTCGACAGATTCGTGGGCAAAGACGGCTGTCATGAAGTCGCGGGTATAGTCAGCTTGGAGATCTTTATTGGTTGTGTTGTAGTCGAATTCAGTGATATGAACTGGCAAGTCATAGTCGGCTGCAAACTCATCAAGTAGTTCCCATATTTTTGTTGGACTGGTTGGCAGGCGGTTCGTCTCGTTGAAATGAGATTGAAATCCGAGGCCATCGATTGGTGTGTTAGCGGCCGTGAGATCAGTGAGGACGGTTCGATAATTATTTCGGATGGTGCTTTGAAGGTTATCGCCGCCAGCTACAATGCCGAAATCGTTTAAAAACATACTCGCGTTATCATCCACCACTTGGGCAGCATCAAACCAACGCTTGCGAATATCAGTCCGGCTAGTGATTGCAGATTGTCCCTGAGGGGTAAAGCCGACCAGCTTATCCTCGATATCAAAAGACGTACGAGGCTCGTTGAGCATGTCCCATGAAAACACTTTTCCTTTCACCGCGGCACCGATATCCGCGATGTGGTTGAATGATAGGTCGTACAGGTCTTGAAGGTTTTGCTGGCTCGGGTTGCTGATGTCTAGAATCGCCCTGACCGAGTCCGGTACGCTCTGGTAACGAGGCCACATCATTGCATGGCCGCGGACATCCATTTCGCGATCACCCAGCCAATCGAGTCCTGCCAGGGTCACCGATTGATTGAAACTGTTTCCCCAGGCACCATCCCATGCTCGCCATTTAAGATGATTCTCAAGCGTGGCGGCATTGAATATTTCTGGAACTTTGGCGGCGTATCCAGCGTTGTACTGGCTCTGAGATTCGAGAAGGTATCTGGGGTCAACCGCGGATCCAAATTTAAACGCGTGTTTCTTCATCTTAATAGAAACAGCCGCGTTCTCGATTTTATTACCGTCAACGTCCTGCACTGTGATTTGCAAATCGGCTTTTCGATTTTGATCAATTTTTTGAGCCGCCGTGGCACGCCACGGGGCATCGTCTCCTCGCCCAGAATACTGAGCATGCGCTTGTACCGTAAACAGGATGCAAATCGCGAAAGTTACCGTAGAAAAGGAATGCCTCGCGTGAGCCAGTCGGTTATTTAGTCGATTTTTCATTCGCTTAATTTCGCACGTTGCGTTAAGGGAGGGTAAGCTGGTGGGATCTAACGAGTCTACCATAATCAAAATAAATACAAAATTAATCCCCAAACTATTTAATCTGATTGAGAACATTTAGATTTACTTGGATTGTTGAATATTCCAATTTGCTAGACTCGAAAAAAAATGGATTAAAACTAGAATAAGACATCAGTAGTTTTTAAGTTTACAATTCGCAAAGCGTGAAGCGTTTACATTGAATCAACGTTTGGAATTGTGGAATTTATGAACCCGTTTTTTTTAGCCCTTCGAGAATTGCATTATCGCTGGAAAAGCGGTTTGGTTTTCGTTTTAATTGTGGCTTCAGTGACGGGCACACTTGCTTATTTTTCAGTAAACGATGCCAGTTTCCAAAAAGAAATCGGTCGGAATGTCCGAGATCTCGGTTCCAACGTGGTGATTTTACCGGCGGCGGTTGATCAATATTCCTATCACCTCGAAGGTGGTTACTCGGAAATCACGATGGATGCGGATTTGGTTTCAAAGTTAATTGAGTATCGTGCTTCGCTAAATCATTTAATTCCAATGCTCGAGCGGCGAGCGATGTGCTCAACGGGCGACCGACAGTCGATCGGTCGGGTCGTTGGATTGTCGGCATCGATCGCGATGCCTGATCGTCCCAAAGCTCCAATGCAGCGATCGATTCCTGCGGGTGAGCTTCAGTTAGGGAGTGAACTAGCAAGAGAGCTTGGAGTTGAGCGTGACGCGAAAGCACAAGTGACGATCGCTGGAGAGGTGTTTAAAGTTCAACGTGTCAATCGTTCCTCGGGGACATGGCAAGACTCCGCTGCATTTATTGATCTGGTGTCGGCTCAGAAAATTTTTGAGTTGCCCGAGCGAGTTAGCCGTATCGAGGCGATTGAATGTACTAGCGAACAGTGTGAAGCGTCGGGTCTGCAGTCGTCTGTGATCTTAAACAATGAAATAGAAAAAATAACCGATAAGGCTTCGTTTCTTCGGAAAGAAGAAATGGCGGAAGCACGTCTTAGTGTGCGGTCGGTAAGCCGTGAAAACTTTTTAGTCCTACAGAATGTTCTTTGGGTGTTTTTAGGTTTCACGGTACTTGGGTTAGCGATTTTAAATTCGTTAAGCCGGAAGTCAGAGATAGGTGTTTTGCAAGCTGTGGGTTACGGGCGTTACCGCATAGCTGCGCTGTTTTTAGTGCGGTCTCTGTTGCTCGCTGGGATGGGTGCTGCGGTAGGTGTAACCGTGGGGATGCTGGTGTCCGTTGAACAGGCGAATGATTTATTTGTCATGACTGGACAAAAGAGTTCACTTGATTGGAGTGCGGCGATGACGATCGGAGGCGTCGCATTTTTACTTGCTGTTTTGGGAGGCTGTATGCCAGCCTTATGGGCCGCAGGTGAGAATCCAGCGGACTTAATTGGGAGGGATTCCTGATGAGTAAGCAAGCACCATTGCTCGTGGTCAATGATCTTGGGCACATGTTTTCGAATCGGGGACAGAAGGTTCATGTTTTCGAAAAATGCAGCTTTGAAATTGCTCCCACTCAGTTCGTGGCCGTTCAAGGGGCGAGTGGAAGTGGGAAAACTACTTTGCTTCTTGCTTGCGGTGGGATGCTCGCACCAAGTTCCGGTGAAATTCGGTTCCAAGGGAATGATTTATTTACTCTTCCGTCCTCTCGGCGAACCAAGATAAGGGCTGTTTCCATCGGCTACTTATTCCAGACGCTAGAACTTGTTCCGTATTTAGATTTGACCGCCAACGTAAGGATTGCCACGGGGGTCAGTAGTTCGGTCGCCAATCAGTGGCTTGATCGGCTGGGGCTGG
The DNA here is from genome assembly GCA_029251085.1 of Mariniblastus sp. GTDB lineage: Bacteria > Planctomycetota > Planctomycetia > Pirellulales > Pirellulaceae > Mariniblastus. The sequence continues at coordinate 72,709 of JAQXDZ010000065.1, read as the reverse complement.
GGGATCGCTGTCGAAGTTACCCAAGAGAATTAAGCCATGGCCAGCGTCAGCGAGTCGCTCTAGCCAGGGCGATCGCGCATGAACCGGCGTTGGTAATTGCGGATGAGCCGACGGGAAATTTAGACAGTCGTAATTCAGAATTGGTCTTTAATGTTTTGAAAAAGTATGCCCAGGATGGAGGATCCGTTCTGATGGCGACTCACGAGGCACAACCCGCCGCATTTGCTGATTTTGTAATTAATATTGAAAATCTTGATTTGTTGAAGGCGAAAGTTCGTTGAAAATTTCATTGTCGAGATTTGGGAAATCGAAATTTGCGAAGCGTTTGGGGAAAGTTTCGGGAGTGCTGATGGCTTTCGTTTCATCCGGACTGTTGATTCTGGTCTTGCTGGTTCTCGCAATTCAACTTCGGCCGGATGCGCTGCTTGAGGCAAGCCGGCAAACCGTTCGAGTCTATTGCGCTGCCGGAATCGCAAAACCAGTGGAAGACATTGTGAATGCGTACAATGCTCAATATGGAACGAATGTAGAAATCGTCCGAACAGGTGGTTCAGGGGAACTTGCCGGGCAAATTCAAACGGAGTACGAGACGGGGTTATTGGGTGGTGCCGATATCTATCTCACTGCCGATGACCGTCTCTTGAATTTAGCCTTTCAGGCCGGGGCGATTGCTGAGCGTTTTCCGGTGGCCGAGCAGCGTCCTGTCATTGCTGTGCCGATTTCAAGTGAAATTCCAATCGGCGGTCTGGAGGAGATGTTGTCGAACCCGGAAGTGAAGTTTGGGATTGCCTCAGAGCGAGCAGCGGTTGGGAAATTGGTGCGAGGGGTAGCCTCAGATTTACAGATTCTTGATCAGTTGGAGCAGCGCAAAGCCACGGATGCTGAAAATGTGATGACACTCGCGCAGGCACTGGTGGCCGGCAGTCTTGATGCTGCTGTAATTTGGGATACGACAGTGAGTCAGTTGAATCAAATTGGACCTGAGCCAGTTTTGAAAATTGCTGCATTGGTGGATGCACGCGACCAAACTAAAAGTGAAATTGCATTGGGAGTTGTGTCGACGACTCCGTCACCCACGGCCAGTTTGCAATTTGCAAGATTTCTAACTGCGAATCAAACGGGGCAGTCAGCGTTTGAGAAATATGGATTTTCCTTTGTAGCGGGTGACGACTGGGAGCAGGTTCCAGAAATTCATCTTTATTGCGGTTCGATGTTTACGCCCGTGATCGAAACGGCGATTCGAGAGTTTGCAATTCGAGAGGGTGTGAATCTTTATCCCCGTTGGGAAGGATGTGGGAAGCTAGTCGCCGCCATGCAAAGCATTGAAGATGAGAATCTCTTTCCGGACGCTTACCTCGCCTGTGACGAATCATTTTTGGTACAGGTCGAGGAGTATTTTTACGATCCTGTTGAGTTTAGCCGAAATGAAATTGTCTTAGCGGTGTCCAAAATGGCGCCCTCAAAAGTCCAGAGTTCTGAGGCGTTAGTGAATTCGAATTTACGAATTGGTATTTGCGACCCGGAGTTTTCGGCACTTGGTTTTCTTACACGTGAACTCCTCAGTGGTATTTCGGGAGCGGAAGGTAAACGTGCCAATGGTTTACCTGAAAAGGAAAGTTTGTATCAATTAATTGAACGTCAGGCGGTCGTTAAAGCGGATGTTGGGCCGACGTTAATTAGTCAATTGGTAGCCGGAGGACTCGACGCAGCATTCGTGTATCGTTCGAATCTAGCTGCAGATCCAAAAACACTTCAGGCAGTCAACGTGTACTCAATTGCCAATGGCAAGGCTGTCGGTGTGGCCACCCAGCCTTGGGCGATTTCCAAGTCGACCCGCAATCCAGCCCTCATGCAAAGACTTTATAACTGGCTTGACCGTGCTGAGATAAAATCGCAGTTTAAAGAGAACGGATTTTTAGATCCCGCATCGGACTGATTATCGACCGTTGCCGAGATACCTCATTGAGTTTGTCGTAGAGTTTGTTTTCCGAGAGATCTTAATTGACCGAAGCTGATAATTCGGTGAAACTGTGTGAAGTGATTTGTTCAGTATGTGTATTAGCAGTAATGTGTTGATGGTAGTGGTCTTAGATCGCTCGGTTCGGTTTTCATTGCTCAACGTCATTTCCGGTGCATTTGAAACCCGATGTCAAAAAACAAACCAAAATCGATTCGTCAGGCGCGAACTCAATGGGATGGTTTGTTCTGGACGACGATGTCGGTTTTTGGGGTTTTCTACCTCGCTTTGATAATCGCTATGCTGGTGGCCGACTTTCAGTTTGCCAATTGGTCCGACATGTCGAGCTTGCTTGCCGACGAACGCGTGCGGTTTTCGATTTGGCTCAGTTTAATTTCCTGCACGATTGCGGCGATCCTTTCCTTGTGGGTAGCAATTCCAACGGGTTTCCTGCTGGCAAGGTTAGGTTCGGAGTCGATGACGCAACGACTAGGGCAGCAGTCTCCCGGTTGTCGTCGTTTATTTAATTGGGCACGTTACTTTATCGATACGCTTTTAGATATTCCAATCGTTTTGCCTCCTTTGGTGGTTGGGATTAGTTTATTGGTGTTGTTTCAAACCCCGGCGGGGCGTTGGCTCGATCAGCGGACTGGAGAGTTGTTTGCATCGCTTGGCTATACGGGGATACGTGGAATTACCTATGAGATCCCTGCGGTTATTTTAGCGCAGTTTACGGTTGCTGCAGCGTTTGCTGTTCGAACGATGCGTAATACCTTTGAACAAATCGACGACCGTCCTGAGCGGGTTGCCTTAACCCTCGGCGCGAGTCACTACCAGGCGTTTTCGATGGTCGCATTGCCACAGGCATGGCGCGGCATCGTGGCGGCTTTTACGCTGGCCTGGGCGAGGTCACTAGGAGAGTTTGGCCCGATATTAATTTTCGCGGGCACCGCGAGAATGAAGACCGAAGTGCTTTCGACAACGGTGTATCTAAATTTCCAATTTGGAAATCTGAGGGGTGCGGTTTCAGCATCGCTAATTCTCGTGACCTTAGCGATTGTTGTTCTCATTTTAACACGTTTACTTACGCTGGGCGGGAGTTCAAAAAAAGGAGTCATTGTATGATCTCGGTTCAACAATTACTTCTTCGCCAAGGTGATTTCGAATTGAGTCAAATCAGTTTTGAAATTCCTCTTAATTCCTACGCGATTTTGATGGGGGCGACCGGGAGCGGTAAGACAACACTGCTGGAATCGATCTGTGGATTGAGGACAATTTCAGGTGGAAAGATCTGGATCGACGGTGATGAGATTACACGAACTCCACCGGCTCAACGACAGATTGGCTACGTGCCGCAAGACTCTTCTTTGTTTCCCACAATGAAAGTGCATCGACAAATTGCTTTTGGAATGGAAGTTCGCGGGTTCAGCCAAGCTGAACGGAGTCAGCGGGTGGAGGAACTTGCTTCGAGTTTGGACATTACTGAAATCCTAGATCGTTATCCGCGCGGGCTTTCAGGTGGTGAGAGACAAAGAGTGGCTCTTGCGCGGGCGCTATCATTTCGCCCCCGGTTACTGTGTCTCGATGAACCACTGAGTGCATTGGATGATGGTACGCGAAGTAATTTGACGAGACTGCTGAAAAAGATCCAGCAATCCGAATCGGTTACCGTCTTGCATATTACCCATAACGTTGAAGAGGGGATTGAGTTGGGAACTGTTCATTTTCGATTGGACAAAGGCCAAGTGCGGTCGGTTGGTTGTGAAGATTCAGGTGATAAAAATACAGCGTGAACTCTTTGAAGAGACACGCATTTCAAGAGCAATTGAATTCCTTACTGGTTGAAAAATGGAAAACGAAATCCCCAAGAGTCCCGCGCCCTCATTGACTGACGTTGAACAGGCAACGTACCAATGGCAAATTTGGACGGATGGATTTGGAGAAGAGGGGCAGCGTCGATTGAAGAACAGCACGGTTCTAATTTCACGGTGCGGCGGGCTGGGAAGTGTGGTTGCGTATGAATTGGCCGCTGCCGGGGTTGGCCGGCTGATTATCGCTCACGCTGGTAATGTGAAGCATTCCGATTTAAATCGTCAGTTATTAATGACCCATGACTGGCTTGGCAAGCCGCGGATCGAGACGATTGAGCGCCGTCTGAAGGATCTGAACCCCCGGCTGGAAATTGTCCCTGTGGCTGCGAATTTAGATGATGAACTGGCTGAAAAATGGGTTCCAGAAGCGGATTTGTGTGTCGGTGCTGCACCGATGTTTCAAGAACGATTTGCAATGAACGATGCTTGTGTTCGTCATGGTAAGCCGCATGTAAATTGTGCGATGTACGATACCTCGGCAACCATCACAACGTTTCCTGCCGGGGGGAAACCATGTTTGCGATGTTTGACGCCTGAAGTCCCGGAGCATTGGAAGCGGGAGTTCCCTGTATTCGGGGCGACCTCGGGTACGGTTGCGTGCATGGGGGCATTGGAAGCTATTAAAGTGTTGGCCGGTTTTGGCGAGACGCTTGAAAAACGCGTGCTTCATTTTGATTTACGGCAAATGTCGTTTCACGAGGTTGCCCTCAACCCTCGGGAAGATTGCAAAATCTGCGGGAAATAGTAATTGCATCATTAGTCGTTTGTGAGTTTTTCCCAATTTTGCTTATCTTCGGTGGCTAAGATTGACTCGAAGGGAATTAACGCAACAATCAAATCGAGTTTTAAATTATTTATAGGTTTTGATATGTCGAAATATTGCACTCTGTTATTTATCGTTAGCCTCTGTGTTGGTTGTTTTCCAACCGAAAAAGAAGAACTGGTTGAGCCCGTTATTCTTCCTACGATCAATTGGGAAGAAGGGAAGACTTCAGTCGAAGACGCGGCAACAGAGGGTGAGTATCGGGTAAAGTTTGAGACCACTGCCGGGGATTTTGTCCTGTTAGTGCACCGGGATTGGGCGCCGCTTGGAGCCGAGCGATTGCACGAATTGGTGAAGAGTAAATTTTATGATGGTGTCGTATTTCATCAAGTGAATCCTGGAATGATTCAATTTGGAATTAGTGGGGATCCCGAGGCGACCACGTATTGGGACAAACCCATTGCGGATGAGCCTGTGAAGGAGAGTAATTATGCTGCGGTGGTCTCGTTTGCAAAGAAGGGCGAGGACTCGAGACGGACGCAAATCTGCATTAATCTTGTTCAGAATTCGTATATGGACGACGAGGGTTACTCCCCTTTGGCGGAGGTTGAAAGCGGTTGGGAAATCGTCAAAAGTATTAATCCAGAGTACGGAATTAATGCAAGTGAAGAGGAAGTTAAAGAGAGAGGGAACGAGTATATTTTTGAAAAGTTTCCCAATATGGATTATGTCATCAAGGCAACTATCGTCGCCGATGAATCCGATGCTGACGGTGCAGTAGGTACACAAAAATAGCCGCCCTTGAAGGCGGCTATTTCGGTGGTTCGCTCTCTGCCCGGAGAGGCAGGGAAATTAACTTATTTATCGACTTCTGCCGTCTTCGATAATTTGATTAAGTTTGGCCTTCATTTTTTTGGCAACTTCCGGATTTTCTTTCAGCACATTTTCTTTTTCTCCGGGATCTTTTGCGAGATTAAAGAGTTGGAATTCGTCGACAGCCGTATTGGCTAGTTTTGCCTCGACGACGATATTTCTCGCTCGCTTTTTGCCGTAACGCTGCAGTTTCCAATCTCCTTCTCTGAGGCCATAAGTGCCGCTTGCACCGTTGTCCTGTTGCACGAGGTGGTCGCGACCGGTGGCTCCTGGTTTTCCCAGAAGGGCATCGATTACGTTATGGCTGTCAACGCAATCTTTATCTTCGACTTTCTGACCGGCTAAGGCGGCAAGACTGCTTGGTAAGTCGATTGTGCATACCATTTCATCGCTGACACCGGGTTTAATTCGAGTTGGCCAGCGAGTGATAAATGGAGTGCGAGTGCCTCCCTCGTACACGCTGTATTTTCCTCCAGTGAAAGGGCCACCGGCACGGTGTTTGCCGATTTTCTCAATCGCACCGTCTGCGTAGCCATCGTCCAGGACTGGTCCATTGTCGGAGCAGAATACGACGAGTGTTTTATCGGTAAGTTTCAGGCGATCAAGCGTTTTCATGATTTCGCCAACGCACCAGTCAAGTTGGATAATCGCATCTCCTCGGAATCCTAGTTCAGTTTTGCCTTGAAACCTTTCGTGGGGGATTCGCGGCACATGAATATCATGTGAGGAAAAGAAAAGGAAGAAAGGATTGTCCCGGTTGGCTTCCATGAATTCGTTGGATTTTTCAACCCATTTGTCAGCAAGATCTTCGTCTCGAAAACGAGCAGCGTGGCCACCGGTGTAAAACCCAATTCGGCTGATGCCGTTATGTATGGTGGCATTGTGGCCATGCGACCAGTCCATTTTCAACGTGCTTCGATGAGTGATTCCTGTTGGGTGGTCAGGACTTGGCTTTTTCTTGCCGACCCAGAGAGGATCCTTGGGGTCAAGATTGAGCACGCGATGATCCTCAACGTAAACCTGGGGCACGCGGTCGTTCGTCGTGGGAAGTAAAAAACAGTGATCAAATCCAATCTCGAGAGGACCGGGGTTTAGTTCTCCGTTCCAGTCGGGACCACCCGGATCTGATTTAGTAGATTCTTTTCCTAATCCCAAATGCCATTTGCCGATGACTGCTGTTTTGTAGCCTGCCTTTTGGAGTAGCGAGGCAACGGTTTCGACGCCTGGTTTAATAATCGCCGGGGCACTTGGTGGTGCGATTCCGGTTCGTTTTGTGCGGAACGCGTAATTACCAGTTAGCATGGAATAACGCGTAGGTGTGCAAGTCGAAGCTGAGCAATACCCGCTGGTAAATCGCTGGCCTTCGGCGGCAAGGCGATCAATATTAGGGGTTTCCAGTTCTGTAGCGCCGTAGCAGGAAACGTCGCCGTACCCGAGGTCGTCCGCCATGATCACAATCACGTTCGGTTTGTCTTGGGCAACGAGTGTCGCAGCCATCAAAGTGAGGCAGGAAAATAGAAAATAACGAAAGCGGTTGAGAGGCATGGTTTGGCGTCCAAAGGTCGAGAAGTTTTAAACTCGGAACCCTAATTCTATCCAATACAACGTGCTCTGCGGGAGGTAGCTTTGAAAAATTCTTGATTTATCTGCCAACGTTAATCCGCAAAAGCCATTTCAAGATTCTCTGATTCATTGGTGTTAGTTTTGTCTTGTTAAATTGGTCACCAAGTTTTCGAATTGCATCGGCGTAGGTTGGATAGGGGTGTATGGTTGCCCCGATTTTCGAAAGTCCAATTTTATTGGTGATAGCGACTGATACCTCTGAAATTAAGTCACCAGCATGTTCCGCGACGATGGTCGCACCGATAATTTGGTCGGTGCCTTTTCGGGTGTGGATTTTGACAAATCCTTCTTCAGCGGATTCGAGGATGGCTCGGTCGACATGTTCAAAGGACTGGGTAAAGGTGTCAATCTCAATTGACTGTTCTTGCGCTTCTTGAGGGTACAGGCCAACGTGAGCAATCTCCGGCGATGTGTAGGTCGCCCGCGGGATAACTAGTTGGCTTGCTTTTTTCCGGCCAAGAGGGCCAATCGAGAACAGGGCGTTTTGAATCACAATCCGTGCTTGAAAGTCTGCAGCATGCGTAAATTTATACTTCGAGCAAACATCCCCCGCCGCAAAAACCTTGGGGTTGCTGGTTTGCAGTGAATCATTGACGACAATTCCATGGGCATTGCATTTTACGTTGGCTGATTCAAGGTTTAAATTTTCGAGATTGGGTGTTCGCCCGACCGCAATCAATAGTTTATCGACCGTTGCTGCAAATGGCTTGCCGTTCTTGCCTTTGAGTCCGCGAACCAAGATGCCGTGTTCTGTTTTTTCGAGGGTTAGGTCATTCGATTCAAGGAACAAGCTCATGCCCTCTTTTTCAAATTGATTCTGTACAATCTTGGCTGCTTCCGAGTCTTCGCGACCGAGAACATTTGCTCCTCGTTCAAATAGAGAGACATCACTGCCAAATCTTGTGAAGCATTGGGCAATCTCACAGCCGATCGGCCCTCCGCCGATAATGCCTAGTCGAGGTGGCAATTCTGTGAGGGAGAATAAAGTCTCATTGGTTAAGAAGTCAACTTGATCCAGTCCTGGGATCTCTGGGATTTTGGCTCGGGCTCCCGATGCGATCACTGCTTTTTTAAATTTTAAATTTGTAGCTGGTTGGCTGGCTGATTGAATTGAGATTGTTTGATCGTCGACGAAACTTGCCTGTCCGAAAAATACATCAACCCCCAATTCCTGGAAACGCTTTGCTGAATCCACCGGGCTGATTTGAGCTCGTTGTTTTCGCATTCTCTCCATGACTTCGGGAAAGTTGATGCTTGGACTGTCAGAACTCGAAAAGCCCATCTTTTTACCTCGCTGCCCGCTGGCGGCAAAGCGAGCAGCTGCGATGAGACTTTTGGAGGGAACGCACCCTACATTGAGGCAATCGCCTCCCATTAAATCGCGTTCAATCAACGCAACGCGAGCTCCGAGGCCTGCAGCCGCGGCGGCGGTTACAAGCCCGGCAGTACCCGCGCCTATTACCACCAAATGGTAGTTGGAGGCGGGGTTGGGGTTTTTCCAATCTGGCGGATGTACATTGGATTCGAGGTCTCGATTGTGTTGATCGAAAGGAATTAATTGAGGGAGTGGGTGAACCATAAATTAACCTTAGGGATTGGGCATGGGATTAGTTTAACTAGTTTCGAGGAGACGCTACAGGACAGGGGGGCGGGTATGGCTGCCCCGGTGGGATGGCAGGGGTTCCCCTCAGTGCTTGCTCTTTTCGGAAGCTGATTAGAAAATTAAAATAGACAAATCAAAAAACGGGAACGAAGATTTTCTCGAGGTACGTCCCCTGTTTCTGGTTTGTCTTGTTTCTGGTTTGTCTCTTGTCTCATAACTGAATTCGTGCAATATGATTGAAAAACAAGAATTGCCACGCCAAATCGGCGGAGTCGGCGCTGTTATGTTGGGTCTGGGCTCAATTTTAGGGACAGGCGTATTTGTCAGCATTGGCATTGGGAGTGGTGTTTGCGGCACAAATATAATCTGGGCAATCTTAATTGCAGGTGTGGTTGCTATTTGCAACGGCCTGAGTAGCGCTCAATTAGCTGCTGTCCACCCGGTAAGTGGTGGAACTTACGAGTACGGTTATCGATGGCTTTCCCCGCCAATGGGCTTCGCTGCTGGTTGGTTGTTTCTTTGCGCGAAATCAGCTTCGGCAGCGACGGCAGCTCTGGGGTTGTCGGGATATCTAGCCGCTTTAGGAGGCCAGTCGATGATTCAAATCGAAGGAGTATCCTATACCGGCAATGTGTTGGGAGGGCTCTTTATTGTTGTCTGCATCACTGCCATTGTGTTAATTGGCATTCGTCGGACTGCCAGAATTAATACAGTGATTGTCTGTCTTACCCTTGTCTCTTTGACGGTTCTTGTCGTTGCTGGTTTTTTGGTCAAGGGAGACTTCAGGTTCGTGAAGGCACCGGAAGCTGTTGAGATTTTTCCGTCGGGACAGGGAAGTGAATCGTGGTATTCACTGTTATCTGCCGCCGCTCTTATGTTTGTCGCCTATACCGGTTATGGGCGAATTGCAACGATGGGCGAAGAGGTCGTTGATCCGCGGAGGATTATTCCTCGAGCGATGATCATCACTCTAGCACTTGCAATGGCCGTTTACGTGTCGGTTGCCTGGGTCGGCATGGCGACCATTGGGACTGTCGAACTGAGTGACGCGACTGGGAAGTGGGCTGCGCCTCTTTTTCGGGTAGCTGAGTCGACCGGGATGGGGTGGGTTGTTGTATTGGTGAGTATCGGCGGGATTACAGCAATGCTTGGGGTAATGTTAAATCTCGTCTTGGGATTATCCCGTGTGGTTCTCGCAATGGCTCGCAGGTCTGATCTACCAAAATCGCTGGCCGTCATTGACCGTCGGGGAGTGCCGTTCCGGGCGACGCTGGCAGTGGCTGCGGTGGTTGGTACTTTGGTTTTGATTGGTGACGTGAAGCTGGCGTGGTCGTTCAGCGCTACGACGGTTTTAATTTACTATGCGCTGACAAATTTGTGCGCTATTCGTGTTGAACCTGCCGAGCGAATTTTTCCAGCAGGGTTTGCGTGGCTCGGTCTGCTTGGATGTTGCGGATTGGTTTTATTCATCCCCTGGAAGGTGCTCGCTGCGGTCGCGGGTTTGATTGCACTCGGAATGATGGTTCGGTGGGGACGGCTATCTATGGTGAGCAATTCGTAATGCTGGCGAAAAAATAATTCGCCTTCATTTACGACTCGATTCGCTGTTTGATGATTTCTAGATGGTATCGTACGTGTCCCGCCAAAATAAAGAGATTGGCTCGAGCTGAGACAGGGTTGTCGGAAGCGATTCCCATGTTGGTCATCGAAGCGATTGATAGACGATCGCAAAGTAAACAGTTGGCGATCCGAAGATGTTCGAATTCATCCAGAAGACTGGCCATGGGAACAGGCGAGTAATCGATTGCCGAAACATACTTATTTTGATCAATGCCGGGAATTGGTGTTTCGTCACCAACCGCAATTCGATTCAGGCGATGGCTGAAAATTCTCTCGCAGTCAATTAGGTGGCCAACTACCTGCTTGAGCGTCCACGTGTATGGTTCGTGCAGGCAATTGACTTCAGAATCCGAGAGGTTGGCGAGCAGTTTTTTTAACTCGCCCGCTTGGCTAGTAAGTTCATCTGGCAACTTGTCGGGATCAACCAGCGAAATGTACTTCCCGTAGAATTGGTGATACTCATTGGGTGTGGGGGCTGAATTGAATTGCATTGATTTTTCCACAGAATAGATTTGCGAGATGGCAAGTGCCTATCGTTTAACTTGCGCAAAGGTCTACCGCGAGAGGATCGAGGGCGAAGATTTAGTTGAGGAGGCAACTGAGTGAACCGCGTTCACACATTTAAAACCGTTGGCAATTATTTGACTTGAGCGCAACCCAGTTTTTGCATGATCCGATCTCGACATTCCAGAAGCGGCTTTAAATATTCATCACGGTTTGTTTTGAGGCGATAGATTGGCACACTAATGCTAACTCCAGCGGCCGGTTGTCCGTTGCGATCAAAAATACAAGTTGCAAAACACTGGATCTCAAGATCGCTTTCCTGATGAGAGATTGCATAACCATGCTTGCGGATTTTTTCAAATTCTGCGAGCAAATCGTTGCGGTCGGTGATTGTGAAATCCGTCAACCTCCGCATGTCCAATGAATCAACGACACGAATTCGTTCTTCTTCTGATAAAAATGCGATGAGGCATTTACCAACGGCACTCGCGTGGCAGGGAACTCGCGCGCCGACTGTTGAGGCAATGCGAACCGCATGCGGTGTATCTTTTTTGTAGATGTAAACAAGATCGTTGCTACTTCGGATTGCGAGGTGCACCGTTTCCTGCGTCTGAGCACTTAACAAACTCATCTCGGGTGCAGCGATTTTAGCCAAATCGTTTTGAGCGAGAGCGCGTCCAGCTAACTGAAGCGTACGTGCACCAACGGCGTAGGTCTTATTGGGTCTGAGCTCAACCATGTCCTCAGCAGCGAGTGCCTTTAAAAGGCGATGGAGCGTAGGGCGAGGTAAATTGCTTTGCCGAACCAGCATTGAAATTGATGGAGGTTGTTCGGAATCCGCAATCATTTGCAAAATCGCAATGCTCTTCGAAAAAGCCGCGGCTCCTTTGACTGCATTCGTTGCCAGACTTGTTTTACGAGGTTCAGTTGTCACTTTTACAACGCCGTCGTTCAAGGAGTCTGCCCCCTCACTGGCTTCTAAGTTGTCCGGGAATTGACCATCTAGTTGGGTCGGTTCAGTATCTTTGATTTGTGATGATTGGCTCATAATTTCACTTCACGAATGTTTAATGAAAGATATAGGGGCGTTAGTTGGGGAAGAGTCGCGATCCGATAGCGACTTAAGTTTACCCCTCCGCCACCATTTGAACAACGGTTCAAATGGTGGAGTTTTTTGGTTTTTAGGCGATCCGGTTGCTGAGGGCGCGATTTGGTCAGGTTTTTTGGGTAGCAATCGGACGGATAGTGATTTGCGGGGAGGGATATTGGGGGAGTGGCGTTACAATTGAGGCGTTAACGAACCTGAATCCATTCTGACGGATACTTTGTCATGCACGCTTGTAGATTGTTGTTTTTGATGCTGTTTCTAAATTCGGTCCCTTCGGCAGTTTTTGCACAGACCGATACGACTGTGTCTGACCAGCGAGCCGTCGAACTCCGAGGGACGGTAACTGCTGAACGGGCGTGGTGGGACCTTCAACGTTATGACTTGAAGATCGAGGTTGACCCTGAAGCAAGGACGATTGAGGGCACGAACGAAATTACATTCATTCCTGTGAGTCCGGGCAGACGGCTTCAAATTGATTTACAGGCGCCGCTTCAGATCGAGTGGGTCAAAGTAGGTGAGAGAGAGTTGAAATTTGTCCGGGAGGGGAACGCGTACTTCGTTGAATTTGATAACGACTTGAAAGTTGGTACTGCTAGTTCAATTATCGTTAAGTACGGTGGTCAACCAATCGTAGCTGAAAATCCTCCGTGGAGCGGAGGCGTGTCTTGGCAGAAAGACATCAAAGGAAATCACTTTATTGCGACGTCCTGCCAAGGTATCGGAGCGAGTGTTTGGTGGCCGAATAAAGATCATGGATACGACGAACCTGATCGGGGAATGTCGATTCAGGTAACGGTGCCTGAGGATTTAGTTGCGGTTTCCAACGGTCGTCTTAAGCAAAAGTTGCACGATCAAAAGAATCAGACCCGGACGTTTTTGTGGGAAGTCACTAATCCAATCAATAACTACGGCGTGAACATGAACATCGGAAACTATGTCAATTTTTCAGAAACCTTTTCTGGTGAGGGCGGCGATTTGGATGTTGATTATTGGGTTCTCGATCATCAACGCGAAACTGCTCAGAAACACTTTAAGGAAGCGCCGAGGACATTGCGAGCATTCGAGCACTGGTTTGGACCGTATCCATTTTATGAGGATAGCTACAAATTAGTGGTGGTTCCCTATTTGGGGATGGAGCATCAGAGTTCAGTAACTTACGGAAACGGATTCAAGAATGGTTATCGCGGTCGAGACCTCAGTGCGACGGGAGTTGGGTTAAAGTTTGATTTCATTATTGTTCATGAGTCGGGGCATGAGTGGTTCGGTAACAACATCTCGATGAAGGATGGTGCAGACATGTGGATCCATGAGAGTTTTACAAACTACTCTGAGAATTTATTTGTTGAGTATCACTTCACTGAAAAAGAAGCGCAGGACTACGTTCTTGGTTGTCGAAAATTGGTCAAGAATGACCAGCCCATTATTGGGGAATACAATGTCAATGGCCGTGGGTCATCTGGGGATATGTATTACAAGGGCGGCAATATGCTGCATTCAATTCGCCATACGATCAATGACGATAAAAAGTGGCGGAGTATCCTGCGAGGGCTCAACAAGAAATTTCGGCATCAAACCGTGGGAACCAAAAAGATTGAGTCTTACATTAGTCAGGAATCCGGTATTGATTTTGGCTTGTTTTTCGACCAATACCTCCGAACTACAAAAATACCTGTTCTAAGGTATCAGATCGATGGAAATCGACTCGAGTATCAGTATCAAAATGTGGTGCCAGGCTACGATTATCCGCTAAGAGTGCGGATAAATGGTGAGGTCGTTTCGATAAAGCCAACAGAAGGAATGCAAGAATTGCGTCGAAACGAAGCGATTAAGACCTTCGAAGTGGATCGGAACTTTTTCATCGATTCGAAGGCACGCTAGGAGAAGTCCCTCGCGGAACGTCGCTGAGATTCACTGAAGTCCGTTGCGATAAGCCTAATTTAGCGAAGCAATCAGAGAAGAATTGATACTTTGCCCTTGAGCACTGGCGAAGTCATGGGCGGTAAGTTCGTACAAGTCGCCAACTTCGCAGTAATCAGGTTGCAGTTTAAATTTCACGAACTGGTCAGTTGATTCGCCATTCAAGATTAACTCAAACATGACGTCTACGAGAAAACTTCCATCGGAAATCTGTTCGATTCGTTTGCACATGAGTTGAAGCATGGAAGGGCTTTCCGTTCGCGGTTGCAAATTGTAAAGGCAAGGTGTGGTTCTGTGATTGCAGTAGTTGTCAGTTCCCTCAGAAAAAGACAGTCATTCTGAAAGGGGAGTGGCAGAGGAATGACTCAATTTAACGTTCGTCATTTTGATACCTCGAAAACAATAAAAACAACGTCGTTCTGAATAATGCATTAAAAACGGCGAGAGGTCAAAGAATTGATTCACATCCAAACGGTTTGTTACGCTTCGATACATTCCTGGGGACTGATTCACCACGTGCGGCAATTCGTAAAACGTGCTAGGGACACTTATTCTCTTAAAAAATTGTGACGGCCAAGTTTGATGTTTGCTTGGTCTGTGTTGAGTTTCCCGATAAATACACACCGAGAAAAATAAACGACCGAAAAAGAAACCTCTCCCCGCTGCATCTAATTTCAGCGTTCGAGGTGCAACTAGGGAAGCTTTTTCTTTCCCCCGTAGCGATGGAGCTGATTGTTAAGTTTTGCTAATAATTGTCTGCTCTCTACCAAGGAGAGAGGCAAAGGAACTAACTCTGCAATTTCAGCGATGGTAGGGCGAGCCCGGCCGCTTGGATTCGTTGGTGCATCCCATCCCACATGCACAAGCGAGCCTGCAATGCGTCTTTTGCTGCTAGTTCAGCTAGTTGCCAATTGATTGTGCTGCTTCCGCAAAGCGACTCTACCATTCGCTCCGCCATGGGCCCGTGTTCATCGGCATCCAGCTCGATGTGACGATTCAGGTAGTAGCGAAAGTTATCGAGCTTGCCGTGGTTTTGCAAGTTCAGCCGGTCGACAATTTTTTCGAAAATCGCTGGAAGTAAATCCTCTCTGCCGAACGTAAAAGCAGCGGCGATTCGAACCGTTTGATTTGATTCTATTGTAGAGAACGTATTGCCTACGAAGGTCTGCACTGACGGTGGAGCGTCTACTCGCGAGACGGCATCGCGGACACCGACTCCATCGCGAACGAAGTTTAAAAAATCATTGATCGGCGAGACGCTTGCACCGCAGTCAATCATCGACTGCAGATACATCTCAAAATGGCTGCTAAATTTTCCATCGGTTGTTTCATCGCTTTCTTCACCGAGCACAATCTCGTTAATTAGGCGAGTCGCTGTTTTGTTGCTTGATGGCAGCCACGGGGTGTTTGAGCCAGTGATTTGCTGCTGAAGACTTTTTAACAACGACATAAAATCCCAAACTGCGTAAACATGGTGCTCCATAAAGATTTGAAGATCACGAAGGGTGGAAATATCTTCATAAATTGGATGGTTGACTAAGGCCAAACGCTGCGGCTCAAGGCTCGCATTGATTTTTAAAATTTTGCTATCGGTCGTCATTTGTTATCGCTGGGTAAACGTTCTGATTACTATGTTTTTACCCGAAATTTTTTAGTGATTGTTAACCAGTTCCTGCGGGGTCAAACCAGCGATGGGGTAACGACTAATTTGCCCTCCCCATACAAAACCACCTATTCTGGTGGGTGCTTAAGGTCGCTTTCGAAGGAGGGGGAAGTTGCAGTTTAGTTTTTTTAAAATTGGGTATTTCAACGGTTGGCTCGTTGCGATTTACATCGTAGTGGTTGGGGTTTTCCTGTTCGGGATATTGAGACCACGGCGAAAGGTTGAATGGAAGTCGGCGGGGGTTGCTCAGGCGTGGGTAATGGCGCTTTATGCAGAAATGTATGGAGTACCTCTTACCGCGTACTTTGTCATGACTTGGGTTGGGCGGACGCAAGCAGATGCTGAAAATCACTTCAATGGTCATCTCTGGCCAATCATCCTCTCGATTCCCGAGGAATATCTTCGTCCAACGCAAGTTTGGCTGACCGTCATTGGTCAACTGCTAATTGTGGCTGGTGGTTTGCTGGCCGTCATTGGTTGGCGGGAAATTCATCGTGCTGTCGCCTCAAATTCGATGGCTCAAACTGGGCTTTATCGGTTTATCCGCCATCCGCAATACACGGGGTTTTATCTATTTCTGATCGGCAGCGTCATTAACTGGCCAACTCTACTTACCCTTTTCACCCTTCCAGCATTATGCTGGGTGTATCGCAGGTTAGCGATCGCTGAGGAACGGGATGCGTTGGAGATGTTCGGAGAAGACTACAAGCGGTACATGCAAAGAACGGGCCGGTTCCTTCCAAAATTGTTTGGCTAACTGCTTTCCGCTTAGTTTAATCCCAGTGCCGTAGGCGGATGAGCCTGGTCGCCGATTTTCGCAAAACTCTTCGTCTAAGTGAGTTTGTGGATTTTTTCAAAGGCAGGGTTTCCGATTTTCATTCGAAATTGGGACGGAAGGTGCTAAGCCAGAGTGAGTGGGCTAGAATCGGAGCGCGGATCATCTGACGGTTCTTAATTTCGTGCAGGTGCAATGATCGGGATACAGGTCTATTGGGCGGTCGTGGTTTTGGCGGTCGTGGTTTTCAAAGTGAACTAATGGAAGAGTGGGGATTAGATGAAATATTTAATTGTTTTTGTTCTTGCCTGCGTGGCAGTTGGAAACCATGACGATCACGAGGTTCACGACACCAACATTAGAATTAAGGAACTGGCCAAATCGACCAAGAGTTGGAATGGTGAACTACTTCCCGCCTATCCCAAGGGGCAACCGGAGGTCACCATTTTGAAGATAACGGTTCCGCCTAAAACAAAACTAGCGATGCATCGACATCCCTATATCAATGCCGGGGTCTTGCTCAAGGGCGAGTTAACTGTGGTGACCGATGATCATCGAAAGTTAAAGATCAAGGCGGGGGATTCCATTGTTGAACTCGTCAACCAACTGCATTTTGGCGAAAATGCAACGGACGAGCCCGCAGAGATCATTGTGTTCTATGCTGGCGTCGAGGGCAGACCGGTGACTGTGAAACAGGAATCTGCCAAAGTCGAAGGCAAATAGAGACCGCGTTGGAAGGGCGTTCTCGTCTAGCAAAACTAAGAAAAGAGATTCAAGAATTTGACCGGTAAGAGATTTTCGGTTTCTCCTTTGCGTGAAGATCTTTCAGTCCGCTCGAACTCCGTAAATTCTTTAATTTCTTCTAAATGGATGCCTGCTTTAGCATTGCCCATCCCTTTGTTGTGTAGAGTTGGGTAAAAAAGCACCGGTTTTGCTTGGGTTTTATATCTGGTGTCACCAGCATGGCAATTTTGGATAGGTTTGGCAGGGAAAGTCGAAATTCCTCGTGATTAACGAAGGTGCTGCTATACTGGGAGCGATGGAAATATTAGTTTGCGGCTGTCCAAACAGGGGAGTTCGAAATGAAAAAACTCGGAATATTAAATACATGTGCTGTTTTAATCGCAATGGTTAGCATGGCAGGTTGTGCTGATCCGGAACCAGAGGTGACTAAGACATCTGGCTCAGCAACAAATTCAGAACGTGAATCATCCACTTCCCGTGGTCCTGACAGGCCAGACACTCGCCCTGCAGACGTCGAGGATCGAAACGGTCGGGACATGGCAGCAGTAGATAGCGACCGTTCCAATTCCGAATCACCCAACTTGCGTAATTCGAGACCGCCGGAGTCACGTGATTCACGCTCATCTGAGTCGAGAGGTTCTCAGCCTGACGGCCCCGGTATGGGAGTTGGATCCAGCATTGGGGGGACCGCATTGCCAGGCATTCGACCGCCTGGTGGAAATAATTTAAGCGATGCTTCGTCTGGAATAGGAATGGCGTCTCGTGATAATGCTTCACGAAATCCAGATGCTTCACGAAATCCAGACGCTTCACGACAACCGGGGGCAGGGCGTCAGCCAGTGCCGCGGGAGTACAAGTTGGAGTTTGCTTCTGCTTCCGGCGCGAAGGGATTGGAAGTCGGAGACATGATCCCCGAAGTCAGCGGTAAGGATTTGGATAACATCAAATTTCAGCTCTCGGATTATCAAGGCAAAGTTATCATGTTGGATTTCTGGGGGGATTGGTGACCGCCTTGCCGTGCGATGTACGGACACGAGCGGACGCTCGTCAATGAGATGAAAGGACGCCCCTTTGTTTTGTTAGGGGTTAACAGCGACAAAGAAAAAACGAAAGCCAAAGATGCAGTCAAGGATAATAATTTGAATTGGCGGAGCTGGTGGGATAAGAGTACGCAAGGTGACATTTCATCCAGTTTTCAAATACGAGGTTGGCCGACGATATTTTTGATTGACCACGAGGGAGTTATTCAGGCTAAAAACTTGCGTGGTAGCCAATTAGATACAGCAATTGAACAATTGGTGGCTCGTGCTGAAGGAGCTGGGGCCGAAGGGGGGCCATTCATTAGTGAGTGGCGCACGTTCGAAGACTCCAATGGGAAATTTCAGGTGGAGGCACGGTTGGTTGGTATGGAAGGTGGGAATGTCATCCTGCTGAGAAGATCTGACCAGGTCGAAATAGATGTACCACTTTCGAGGTTGAGCAAACGAGATCAATCGTTCACTCGAACAGAAATCAAACGTTTAAACGCGATGAATCGACTGTAATACAGCACGTTGAGCGGTTGCTTCAACAGAACTCGATACGGAATAGGCTGGTTAGCCTCTTCCCTATCGAGTTTTTTATTAGACCTAGCCTTCCGTCTTAAGCGTCGGAAGTCGGTGCAGCTTGAGGTCCGCTAAGCTCTGACCATCCCGACCGTAAATTAAGATCTCGCTGTGGAAACGGGATCTCAATATTGTGTTTGGCGAACCGGTCGTTGATCATGGTGTGCAACTCAGTAATGACCTTCAAGCGATCCTCAAGATCCGGCAAGTAGGCGCGTAATGAAATCGTCAAAGCGCTGTCGCCGAACCCGTCAAAGGTTGATATGGGCGGTGGTTCTTGCATCAGACTGGGGTGTTCGTTTGCAATGTCAACAAGGAGCTTTCTCGCGAGTTGAGTATCACTTCCGTACGCGATTCCAATAATGATTTGCACCCGATTGATTGATGCGGTCAATGTCCAGTTAATAAAGGAACCGGTAATTAGCGTTTTATTGGGAACGACTAAATCTTGCCGATCCCAGTTGGTAATGATGGTTGCCCGCATATTAATTTTGACAACCTTTCCCGTTGTCCCCTCTACGGTCACGATGTCACCTGCGCGAATTGGCCGCTCAAACAACAGAATGAGTCCACACACAAAATTTGCAACGACTTCCTGTAATCCGAACCCGAGGCCAACGCTTAATGCTGTCAGAATCCAGCCAAATTGAGACCACTCTAATTTTAGGATGTTTGCGAACACCGCAACCCCGATGGCAATAACTCCGTATTGGCAGAGTGTTGTAATCGCAGTGCGTGTTCCCATGTTGATGCGAGTGTCACTTGAAAGTAACAGCTCAATCAGGCTTGAGAGGTTTTGTACTGCGCCGTAGGTCACGACAATCACGAGGCCGGCTTTGATGAGGCTGAGCAGAGTGGGAGATCCAAAGAAGGGGATCTTGATATTGTTTGCTGCTTCAAAGATTGGCACCGATTGTGACCAAGCGAGGGCGATTAAGAATAGGGTTGCCAGACTCACGAGTAGGCGGATTAACTCCCGGGCTTGATTACCTACGGAAGCGAGATCAATGACCTCCTCCTGATCTTCCATGAGGATCAAGTGGTCTCCGGCAGAGTCAGGAATAGGATTCGAGTCCTCTTGTTCTTGCTTTAAGCGACGTTTTTCCAAGGCTTCCGCAAGTGCAAGCCGCCGATATCGAATGGCGAACCAGCGAATAATTAAGCTGTAAGTAAGGACGCCGCCTGCTGAAATAGTAATCGCAGTCATCATGCCCATCCCCATCTGCAGCGCAGTGTAGGTGTATCCGTAAATTGTTAAAACACTGATGGCGATCGGGCAGCTTAGCAAAATTGGAAACCAGACATACCTTAAGCGACATATCATCCGTAACGGATGGTCGCGGATTACATCGGCAAGAATGCCATCTGAGAATCGAAACAATCGATAGAGCGCAAGGAACATGCACAGGCTGGCGAGCAGCAACATGATCCGTCCGAGGCCGCCAAAATGAACGGCCGCATCTCCGTGGACTGTAATGGAAGTGATCAGGATCGCGGGAATAAATACGAGAGTGAATGAGCGAATGACACGTCTTGTTAAGGCAAGTGAGCGGGCATCCCAATGGAAGTGTGTATCTCCCAGGCCATCTTTCCGACAGGCATTGTAAATGAGTTGTAAGGACAGGATGACGAACGCACTTAATTTCAGACCGTGTGCCAACCCGTCGAGCCACCCATCACTGTTTTCTATTTGAGAGAAAGCGACCCCAAGTCCCGCGCAGAGAAATGCCCCCGGTAGCGACATCAGGACAGTCAAGAGCAGAGCTTGCCAAGTGTAGTAATACTGATCTGTCGATATTTTTTTTACATGGGTTTTGATTTTTAAAAGTAATGAAATGAACTTAAATCGAAGTAAAGCCAAAGAGAGAAACAGAGTTAAAAAAATGGTGCTGGCGATGGGGGAGCGTTGGAGAGTGAGAGACAAGCCATTGATAAAGTCAAACCCATGTTTGGGATCTGCAACCCATTGAATTCCATCTTTTAAGGCCAGAGCGGAATCCAAGTCAAAAGAATTGGATGTCCTCATCCAGAGTAATGATTCTTTGATCGATCTATCGATCTCATCAGTTTTTTCAAAAAACTCTTGCTTCTTGGCTTTGAGTTTCGCGAGGTCGCCTGTCAGATTCTTATATTGGTCTTTTAAGTCGGTAAGGTATTTGTCTCGGTAGTCTAAAAGTTGTTGAATGTCAGAGGAGTCCGTGTCTTTGTATTGATCCACCAGATCTTTCTGCTGTCGAATTTGAAATAAATTCTCACGTTCTTTCGCGAACGTATCATCAACACTTGGCAATGCGTCCGGTTGCTTCTGCTCAATCTCAAGAAAACCACTGTGGATTTCCGTTTGAAGGTAAAACAGACTTTTAGCCATTGCCTGACCACCGCTTCCGAATTTTAGTTCGGCGGCAAAACTATCGTATTCGGCTGTGATCTTTTTCAGTTTTTGAACAATTGCGTTATAGAAATCGTCAATTTGGTTTCGCTGGTTAACAGAGGCTTCGTATTCCTTGATCAGTTCTTCGAGATTAGTAGTAGCCTCAGTGAGGTCGGGGTTGTTTGGGAAGTTGAATTTTCTAATGTTTGATAATGTTTTTTGAGCTTCGCTTTGGTTGAGCTTGCTCTGCTCAATTTTGAGGTTTTTCAATTCTTCAGATTTAATTTCCCAATCCTGATTCTGGTAGTTCAGTTCGGCTTCGAATCTGGCAAGATTAACGTCTATGCTCTTCTGTTCTGCTTTGAGCATTTGATCTTCGGCTTCTAACGCATGTTCTTCTGATGAAAGCTCCTGATTCTGAGCGGTTTGTTTTGCCGAGTTACTAGCTGCCGGTTGATCGAGAAATTCATTCAACTGACTTAGACGCATTTGAATTTCACGAGTCCGCGTACTGATTTCAATTGGTCTCGTATTGCTTTGGCTTATCTCATTGGCCAGAAAGGATCTTCTTTCTGTTAAGGCTTCCAATTCATCGCTTTTGGTGTCAATGATTTTTTGAAGATTACTAGTGTCTTCAGGTAATGCAATTGGCGTGTCTGTCTTTTTTTTCGATTCAAGCCGTTCTAGTTTTGCTAACCAACCTTTTGTTTCATCTGGCGAGTCGTCTACCTCGGCGTTGTAGGTTTCGGTTTGAGCTTTGCTTTGTTCAGCATTCTGAAGAAATTGAATTGCCGCCTTGTAGTGATTGATAAGTGCCAGCTTATCTTTTTCGTCGATTGTGCTGTCAGCGTTGAGTGCGTCCAAGTCGGATCGGAGCGATTCAATTTTGGGTGGCCGTTTATCTTGTGGGATTGACTGGCTAAACAGGGGCTCAAGAGTCACAAGACCAATGAAAATGCAGATCAGGATGGATGTCAGAATTTTCATAAATGACGCACGCTTTATCAAAGATTGATGAATTTTCGGTTGTTATGATAATGCCATACGAAGGTAGTTGGCTAGGTGTCAGTGTTGAATTAGCTCTAGCGACTGAGTCCAACTCGCCGGCGGGCGAGTAGGCAGGCTGTTCCCGCGACCTCAAAATCTGAACAGTTCCGAGGGCGTGTGTCGTAGTGTCCACAGCGATATGGATGGGTGTCATCACCGTCTCCATGCAGTGCAATGCAAACCCCATTTGGACGAGGTACACAAAATTCTCCACTGTCTCGTAATTGGATAAGTTCCGGATGTAAGTTAATGAAGGGGTCTTCTGCAGAGACTGTCAAAAGATCAAACCCTTGACGGCAGCATGCACCACAGGAACCGCAGTCTGCTAATGTGAATCGCTTTTCCCAGCGCTCGCAAGCTTGCTCGGTAGGAGAAACGGTGGGGAGGTTGTTTTCATCTAGATTGTGTTGGCGACAGCTAAGAGATGGTGTTGCCGACGCATCCAGTTCTGTTGGAACTGCGCTTGGAACTGCCCAAGCGCACATCCCGCATTGAAGACCTTCAGAGTTGGTTAGTAACGAGCCGAGTCGATGGCGAGCGTGCGTAACATTCCATAGGGAAGATCCGTCAGATACGTTTCGAACAACATCGGCGATTGTCGCGGTAGCCTGCAAGGCTCGTGTTAACACGGAATCAAATGGTGATAGTCGAGCCAAGTGGGCAGCGGACTGCGCTATTGCAATAGCTGGGTCGTCGCCGTCTTGGAGAGGGTTCGGCGGTAGTGCGTCCCAGTAAGGTCGCCAATCGGTAGTCACGGCCATGAAATCGCGTAGTCCGTAGGGAGTCGAGAGTGCCGCTTGGACGCGATGGGTGGCATATTCAAGTGTCAAGTCGCGATCGTCTAAATTGCTTAAGCCCCAATCTGCCAAATGCAGACCGCGACGTCCAGCAACCAGCCAGTGACAGAGTTCGTGGAAGATCATTTGAGCTAAACAGTCATCAGCGTCGAAATAGGACGCTTCGGCGATCGTGAGTGTGCCTTTTCCATCGTAGGTTGCGAATGCGTCTGGTGAACGCACAATTTCTATTCCCAGGTCTCTTGCAGCCTGAATCCAAATCATGTCGATCGGGTCTTCGTAGTGATGAGCAATGGAGCGGTCAAACATAAACTGCCTTGTCAAAGTTTCAAATTTAGACGCACGAGAATGTATTTATCGCACTTTTATGTTGTCTGGGATAGTCAAGAAAAGCACACACCTTCGTTGATGTGTTCGCGTTCGCTGCAAAGAATTCGAGAGTGTTGATCTGAGCAATGCCGCTGATATTTACGATTCTCGAAGCACTTCAATTGCCCTGCGTTACGCAGTCGACAGGTGCTGGGGGTTTCGGGGGGAGCGCCGGCAAGTTAACGAAGGTGAACGTTGCGATAAGATCGCCCACCGTCAGTCGTTTTAAAAATGCCTTCGTTGTTGCAGAGAAAGAGTATTTCTTGATCATGGATGTCAGGAAGGATACAAGAGATGCCCCTGTTCAAACGTCCCCCTTTGTTTCCATTGACTTTCTCGGTTGTTGGGGACAGTGCCGTCCAGTTACGACTGCGTTGATTGGTGAAGTAGACCGGGCTTGGTTCGGAACTGGAAAACGGTGCAGCACAGGTCAGTTTGCTCCATTTGTCAAACGGCCGGGCGCCGATAGCAGTAAACAACCTGTCATTAGGTGTGCCCAGTTTACGTTTGGCGTACATCGCACCGTGGACCCAGGTGTAGTAAATGCCTCGTGTCGTGGCGAAGTTCACGAAGTTTTTTTCGGTGTCGAAAACCATGTTGGTGACACCAAAATCTTTGATCTCACCTACTTTTGAAAATTTGACCGTAGTGTCGTTGGCCGGAATGGAGCACCAGTAAATCCGCCCCGGTGCTTCGGTGGGTGTTGCCGGTTTTCCGAGACCTAATGTGCTGAATTCGCTGTCGTCAAATGTTCCCACGACCAGTGTAGGAGTCTTCGTACGTTGATCCGTTGCAGGGCTAAATGCCATGCTTGTAATTCGTTCACCATTCAGGCCAATGTTTGCCCACGTCTGCCCCGCATCCCTGCTGAGGAAAAGGCCTTTGGTTTCTCCGCCGGCGATCACGAGATTGGGGTCTTGGGGGCAGAATAAAATGACTTCGCCAAACAATGTGGTTGGGCCGCGACCATCAAAATCAATTTTGTCCGTTATAAGTTTCCAGTGTTTTCCTGCATCCTCGCTCCGCCACAGACCGCTTATCAGATTGCTGTTAACAACCCCTCCTCCACCGCGAAGAACAATCGAGCTGTTTTCGGGGTGCACCGCAACCGAACGAACCGCCATTTCAGCGCGGGTTGATAGCCCGTTATTAAGAGGGAGCCAAGTCTCTCCGTGGTCATTTGATTTTAACAATCCTGTTCCGGCGCTTCTGGCAAAAAGTGTTTTTGTGTTTTTGGGCGACTGTATCAAGGCAGTGATACGATCCTCGATCCGCAGGTCACTTTTTTGGGGCAGTTCACGCAATTCTTTGGGGACTGTAAACTCTAATTTGAGCTCATCGATTTCCCCCTGAAATAGGCTGCGACTTTTGTTCGGCCCGGATCGGAAACAGATCCCAGCGTAGACTTCTTTGGGGGAGTGGCTTGTAAACCGCTCATCAGCAAGCTGCCACGTGCTTCCATCCGCGGATGTATAAGACTGAAAACGAGCTCCGCGGCGAACGAGTCTTAGCCAGCGGTGGTTTCCTTCAAATGAAGCGATGCTTTTGTTAGTGCCAGCGAGGTCGGGGAAATCTTTTGCTCCTTTCATCTTTCCCTCGGCCGTTAGAAAGAGGCTAATCTCAGGGTTGTAGGGGCCTTTGTCCGTGATGCGAACTTTGGGGTTGGAGTGCTTGGAGAAAATTGAGAGACCTAGCCAATTGGATTTCCAGAGGCCATTCTCAGTAGAAGTCAGAGGCATGCTGGCGATCCGGGCAGAAAGCGTGAAATCGCCTTCGATTGTTTGGTGCACAAATCCAAACCCTTCCCCCATAAAAGATGCACTACTTGCATCGCTGCGAACGGCTAAAGGAAATCCACCTTTTAGCATGCTTGTGAACTGCCATGGTGCGACCGTTTGATTTTTTGCATTGAGAACCAGTTCGTTGGTCGAGTCGATAGAATGCCCATCGCCGAACCAAAGGCGTGCCCAAATTTGATTTCGACCCTCGGGGATAAGGGCTTTGATGTCAAATTTACCCTCTTCGTTCATATCCGTTGGGAACCTGGTTGTCAGCAGCACCTTTCCAGCAAATAGTTGCAGTTTCTTGATTGGTTGTACAAGGTTTTGGATTTTGACTTGGAGGCTGGCTAGATTGTCCTGCAAGACGCTATTGGAAACTTGCTCGTTGAGGGCCAGAGAGGCGATGGGGATCTTGGCATTTAGACCGCACGCGAAATCTTTCCGCGTCAGCTTGCAGAGTTCAAAGTTTGGCCCCTCCCAGCGAAGGTCGATCTTGGCAGTTGTCGATTGTTTGCTATTTCCATCGTTGGCTCCTTTGAAATATTCCAATTTGAAAGGACGCAGGCCTTCGCGTAACGCAACTGAATAGCGTTTCGGGGATGTGCTGTGAATTCCATCGTTGTCGGCAATCAGTTTCTCATCGATAGAGAGACGACTACCGTCACTGGTTCCGGCAGAAATTACATAAAGACCATCTTTGGGAACGCGAAGGTATCCTTCAAAGTTAACGGCATAGTCAGTTAGCCGATCCTCTTTGATAGTGTCGTCGAGGTCTTTGACATAGCCTCGTTTCACCGGTTGAACAGTGGAGCAGTCCGGGAGCGTGGTCCAGGTTTTACCACTTAAATTTTCATAGTAGGTATATTTCAAACCCGTTTGGATCTTGGTTGGGCTGGAAGTGGCTGCGGGAATCAGGATGTTTTTGACAGGAAAAACTAATTCGATTTGTTGATCAAAAATATCCTTGATTGTTAGCCTTACCGACTTTGCGGGCGAAGTTGTATCGAGACGCTTGTTATTAACATGGGGAGCCGCATCCTCCCAGAAGGCAATCAAGTCGCCGCGGGCCTCACTATCGGTAAAGGCTTCGATTTTATATCCGAGTTGTGGTGATGCATTGTTGGGTATTTTCCATCTCACGTTGATCTGGTTGCCCGACGCATTTGCTTCGGCTTGATCGATCTCAGGTCTATCTAAAATTGGCGAGTCAGGCTGTTCGGTGCGGAAGAAAGTTGGCTCTTTTTTCCAGGTGTCGCGACTGTCCGGCCCTGAACGATCGAATCTGACGACCGAGTTGTTTTCGATAAGTTTAAACTTCGTCGCATCATTAGCACTGAGAGGTGAATCGTGCCATTTTCCATTGAGGCGGCAATAGCCTAGTCGGCGTTCGAAAGCGCGTGGAGTTGTTTCAGGTGCCAACGCTTCCACGAATCCACTGTTGGCCTGAAATCCCGTAACTACTTGAGGAATACTCAGTACGCTATGGGTGTACCACTTGTTTTGTTCAACGTCCTTTATCCACCAACCGACATTTGTTTTTCCCTTGTCGCCGCGAGTCGGTGGGAAGGTGCGTTTAACCATGCGATACCATGAATTGGGACGCTGGAAGCTGGGTGAACCATTCGCACCCCCTTTGCTTCCTTCCGCGCCAAAACCTTTCCCGTAGAACTCAGGTCCTTCATAAACGGTTTCGGTAGGGCACCAATAGGACGTGAACATGCCAGGGGTTTTGTCGGGGCCATGAACCGCGACGCCGCCGTAAAGTGAAGAGTATTTGGGATAAAAACTCATATACCAGAAGCAATAATAAGTTCCCGCATCCCACTCTGGCCAACGCAAGTCGTGCATGACAATGTCAGACCCGGGTTTGATGTTGGCCTGCCAGTTGGTGGCATCGGCTGGAAACACTGAAAAAAGAACAGCGATCAGGATCATGCCAGTCAATGTCAATTTTCGGAGGAAATCTGGACGATCTAATTGACTCATCGTTCGCTTCCTTTTGAGTACTGAATTCGATGGGGAGCAAATGCCAATTTGCTCTGAGCGATAATTGAGTTTCTTCGAGAAAAGTTGGTGACGTCGCCGTGTTGTTTTTCAGCGATATTTGAAGAATTGACCGCACTAAAAGTTACTTCGCCGGTTGGGGGTTTACCTCTGAGTTTTTTTCGGCGAGCGCCATTAAAGCGAAGGCGGTTGCAGCACGACTGATGTAGTGTTTGCGATCGCGTCTTGGAGAACGTGTATACCAGTCGCCAGCTTTGCGCTGATGTTTCTTTAACCAAAGAAGGCCTTCGTCAGTAATGGTATTTTGAGTGGCCAGCCCAGTTTTGAGGAGAACGTAGGTCACGAACGCGGTCGGATAAGCCTCACTTGTGGTGGTCTGCCCTTCCCCGCCATTCCGTTTCCAGGAAGGGCCGGCAAGCGAGGCCATTGACCAGCCACCATCAACAGCTTGCGCCTTTTGCAATTCTTGGCACCATTGGGTTTTATCTACTTCGCGAACGAGGTTTGGCCAAGATTTAGCAGCCCAGAGCCGCATGGTTTTATCATGAAGGCTTTGAGGGGGATTGTCGGTTAGGTAGCTGAGCAGTCGTTGAGCAGCAGCTTGGTCTTGCGATTTGAGATCGGTAATCTCTTCTAATTCTCCCAGAGCAACCAACATTAATGTCGGTCCAAATTCTGCATCCGACTCATACGGTGGCCAGTTGCACTGCAGCCAATCTTCCCAGCTCCCGCTTTCGTTCATTAATTCCCATGCATTATCAAGTCCTTTTCGCGTAGTTGGATGTACTTGTTGTCCACTCCGGGCATCGCTCATGGCTAGAAACGCTGCCGTTGCGACCATGCCTTCAACGCTGCCATGCCGGTTGTGAGGCTTTTCATCTCCATCGATATATTTTGTTAAATATTGCTGGGCGAAGGCGCGTCCGTCGATGACTTCCGTGGAGCGTGGATCGATGACCGGTTGGGCAGCAAGGCCCCATCCATTTGTATGGCAGCTGATGCAGTTTAGTTTTTCTCGCCAAGACTGTTTTGCTTCCACCAGAGAGGCAACTCCATCGGCGAATGAGAAATCAGCCAGTGCGCGATGATCATTCTCTAAGGAATCCTTTACTGGATTTTTTGAAGAGCTTCGGTCGCGGTATTGTGCAATGTCGATCTCTTGCCCTGCGGTGCAACTGGGCAAGTTTATTAAAACTACGAGCAGTAAAGAGAGAATGCGTAACCGAGCAATCATATCGCCAGTGTGACCTCAAAACTGTTTTGAAAATTTTTCTAACGCTGCCATTCTACAAACTCGCGAGCGGGTAGGGCAAATATTTCTGGCATAATTCGTAACTCGAGGGTGCATGTTGGTCCGGTTTTTTACACGAATTATTATCTCCTCTGTATTCACTTGTTGATTATCACAGTCACATCGATGCCCCTGAAAATTGAAATTGGTTACGGGTGCTTAGATAGCCATTGGATGGATTAGCGTGCGGCGAACTGTGTTTGCAACGAAACTGCGTGCAGCAGGAGACAGTCAGTTTCAGACATTCGACAAGCCAGGGTGATCACCTTTGTCGAGTGATGTTGGATGGTTTGGTTCGAACCGCATCGACTTTTTTATTGATGTCTCTCTGGCAATTGGATGCCAGTTTCGGCGAACCGATAGGCTACTGACTAAATAATCAAACGAATGATTTGTAGGTTGGGTTTGAGATGACTGTTTTTCATCTTTTGTTAATTTTCTGAGAAGGGGCTTGCAGCAAGAAAACTCCGCAGCTAATCTTTTTTCAGTCGACCGCTTCTGCAAATGGGAAGCGGCTCGATAATTTTAGATTATCGCATTCGCAGCAAGCCAAGATGGTCAGCCGGAATTTTTCCGCACTCTGATGCCAGCCACGCAAAGATAGTCCACTGAGTAATCAGTGTTGAAAGTCGTGGTTTTGGAGCCCTTTTGATGATTGTTTCTGTTTGCGTATCCGCGCGCCCGTTGATGTATCGGGCGGCCCCCGCCGACTTATTCGGAAGGGTAATTTTACGTGCAATTAACATTGCCGTCTCGGGTGTTTGTTCTCGAGGTTTTGCAGTCACGACGGGATCCTATGTCTGCGCAAGTTCTGCACTCGATGATACCTGTATTCGAAACGCGAATTCCATTCGGGTTGTCGAAGCGTTCGCGCTTTTGAGACCCGAGAGAACAAGCTGTTGAGTTAAAGGCTCAGGCGTTTGCTTGAGCCGCATTTTTCTTAGACAAGCCTCGCAGCAAGCCAATCGGTAAAAATGCCGAGCCATGCCAGCCACGTACGGTAGTCACCCCATCGGATTGATTTCAGTCGTTATTTGATTGAATTCAATTTTTAGTCTTACGTGGCGTCGACGAATTTAATGTCGACCTTTTTGGAGAAACTTATGTCAAGTTGTCGATTTAAAATTCGATCAGGATTTACCCTGGTTGAATTGCTCGTAGTGATTGCAATCGTTGGTATTCTCATTGGAATGCTATTGCCAGCGGTTCAAATGGTTCGGGAGGCTGCCCGCCGAACCAGTTGTCTTAACAATATGCGGCAAGTTGCACTTTCAACTCACAACTTTGAAAGTGCTTTTCAAGCGTTCCCTTATGCAACACGCGATCGTCTTGTTGGAGACGACAGCGATACCTGGGCGACCGGCTATATGCAGATCATGCCGTTTGTGGAACGGGATGATATTGCCAGTCGCTGGGATCCACAGGAACGCCGAGACAGTACGAATGATAATGATGGTGATGGGTTCACCAACGCAATGTTGACGCAGATGGAAATCCCGACCTTTCTCTGCCCAGCGATGAACCCTCCTTCGGGCCCATTGAGAGAGAATCGCGCTCCCTGTAGTTACTTGTTCTCTGCTGGGACGCAAGACGTCGCCTTGTTGCACTACGCCCGATACTATGGCATTGCCGAACCTCAATATGATGGAGCGATCGTTCCAACTCGCACCGATCTCAATGATACCGCCAGTGCGAATTATAAAGCGGAAACGGGGATGCGGAGTATTTCTGATGGAACGTCCAATACGTTTTTTCTCGGAGAAACGGATTTTATGCCAAGAGGAGTTCCGTCAACTGAATATGGCGGTGTTTGGGCATTTGGCTACATCGGATATTCGTGGGGAACGACGCATCACCCCTTCAACAAGCACGACAATCAGTCGCCGGTCTACGGTGCTTTCCGAAGCGAACACCCTGGCGGGGCAAATTTCGCCATGAGTGATGGCTCGGTTCGTTTTACTGCGGGATCCATTGATCGAGTTTTGTACGACGGACTAGCAACACGCGCCGGCGAAGAGGTCGTCGAGCAACGGTAAGCATTTGGCAATGGAAATCAGACGCGTCCATGTGACGCGTTTGATTTTCTTCAACTTGAAAGTGAAGGAAATGAAACGAATTTTAATCGTCGTACTGTTTTGTGTGTTTGCGGGTTGCAGCGGTGACCCCGAATCCCCTTTGGCCTCGGCGGGCGGTCCAATTTCGGTCGAAGCCTGGAAGCAATTTGAAGTCGTCGATAAATATGCCCCGGAAACGTTAGACCGTTTGAGACTAAATAATTCCAAACTTCAAAATGAACGGAACTGGAATCGGTTCATGCGAGATGTTGTTGTGCCTGAGCGACGCAAGGACATCCCGACAACCTACTGAGTCTGGTTGGGTAAGTTTTGAAATTGTAAATACGTTAAATAAAAAACATGGTAATTGAGAGATAATTAAATGAGACTGCAACAAGCTTATCTAAAAGTGACTTTGTTGATCACTTTATTCGTGCTTTGCTTTTCCGTGAAAGCTAAAGCTCATTTCGTCTGGGTTTACAAAGAAGACGGCAAAGTTAAGGTCGTGTTTGGCGAGGACCTTGAACCCGATCAAGCTCAATTTTTGAGTGGTCTTTCGGACTTGAAAGCATTTGCGCTTCGCGATGATTCATTCGAGATTTTTGAATTGCAAAAGCAAGTCGAAGGTGACGACGGTTGGTTGGAAGCCCCTGCTGCTAATTTCGGGTCAGTAGTTGAAGTGGCCTGCCCCTACGGTGTTTTTGGGCGTGGGGATAAGGCAATGTTCTTAAACTATAGCGCAAAATATGTGGTCTTGCCTACCAGCGGTATTGAGCTGAACGACGGCAAGCCCTCGCCAAATTTGGCACTTGATCTTGTTCCAAAATTGGAAGGTGGAAATCTCTCCATCGTTGCCCACTTCCAAGGCCGACCTGCCCGTGGTGCCGAGGTTTCCGTGGATAGTGTGGATACTAAATTCGCGATGCAAACAGCAGGCGAAACGGGAGAAGTTGTATTGAGTCCTACGGGGCGTTACGTGATTCGTGCAAAGTATACGGTAGCAGAATCAGGTGAATTCGAAGGTAAGAAATTTTCAGAGCGTCGCTATTATTGCACGATGGTCCTTGATACAGCCGGGGAGGGATCAGCAGCAATCGACCAACCTGCGAGTAATAAAGTTACTGAAGCGTCCAAGCCAGCAACGTTAACGATTCAAAAGATTGAATCACGGATTCCTGAGTTCCCCAAGGGAATGACGAGTTTTGGAGCGACTGCTTTAAATGACAGCATCTACGTCATGGGTGGCAAATCAGGCCGGGCTCATTCCTATGCGAAGTCCTATCAAAATCGAAATGTGTATCGACTCAACCTAAATAATGCTGACGCTCACTGGGAAATCGTTGGCGATAATTTGGGACTGCAAGGACTCGCCATCGTAGGTCGTGGAAAGACGATCTATCGCATTGGCGGTCTCGAGGCACGTAATGATGAAGGAGACGATCATGATCTCCATTCCATTGGTCAAGTGCTCGCATTCAATCCAGTAGAGAAGTCGTGGGCGGAACTGCCCGTGTTACCGGAGGGACGTTCTTCTTTTGACGCTTGCATCGTCGGAAGCAATATCTTCGTGGTCGGAGGATGGACAATGGCTGGTGACACAGAATCGGTTTGGGCCAGTGATATTCTCAAATTTGATTTAAGCGATGCTGAATCGAAATGGGAGAGCATTAAGGCTCCCTTCAAAACGCGAGCACTTGCCGTGAGAAGTCACCGGGGAAAACTGGCCGTGATTGGTGGGATTCAGGAATCTGGTGGACCCACCAATGATGTTCATTTCTTTGATTTGGAAACGGAGGAATGGACGGTTGGCCCCGAGGTTCCAGCAGATGGGGATTTAGGAGCTTTTGGATGCTCAGCAGTTTCGATTGGTGGAGATCTGTTAGTTAGTACTTATGACGGTGGAATATTCCATCTAGCTAATGCCTCCGATAGCCAAAGTAAGCATGGTGATAGCAAGCAGGACTGGCACAAGATCCACCAACTTGAATGCGGCCGTTTCTTTCACCAGATGGTGCCAATTGGCGAATCAAAATTCGCCCTGCTTGGAGGTTCGCATATGGAGCATGGAAGCCATTTGGAGGTGGAGGTTTTTCAAATCGTCAAAGGCACGCCCGAAAAGGTTGCCAACCAAAAAGGAGGCGAACATGATGCCATCAAAAGTAACTGAAAAAGCTTGGATCGAGAGGGTCAGATCGGCCTATGTTTCTTGTAACTATCCATTGGCGACCAAACTGATGGAGCAAGCGCTCATTGAAACTAAATCGGCTGCGTCGTTGCTTGAGATTGCGGGGATGATGGCGTATGAACGCGGTCAGTATCAAGAGGCGATCCGGTTAATTGAGGCAGCCATGTTTGAGGTTTGCCTTTCGATTTCCGGCCAACTGACTCTGGCGAATGCTTGTCTTAAAGTAGGCAACGTTGCGACGGCAGAAACGACGTTGTCCTTCTTGGTTGAGTGCGTTGATCGAGTTCCTTGTGCCATGCTGTTAGATCTCACTCACAATCTCGTTGAAATCGGTCGCGATGATCTCGCCATCGAGGTTTGCCGAGCCGCACTGTCTCGGCATCCTGGTGACGACAACGCTGCATTTGGAGTTGGGTTTTATATATATCGCAGTGGTGGTTCGCTGGAATGGGCTCAAATGTATATGAGCCGAGCGGTCGAACTTAACCCACTTTGCTCGATGTATCGAGTCAATCTTGCAATCGTACACGCAGAGCTTGGGCAGTGGGCGGAAGCCTATTTTCAAACAACGCAGGTTCAAGTCTCAGAAGTTCGAAATCTGTCATGTGGTTGTTTGGTTGAACGGGTGAAAGACATTTACCTTCATTTTGAAGACTATGAGCGACTCGCAGAGTTGGGAGCTCAAAATGGTTGAAAAATTTAAAGACGAACTGTCGATGGCGTTCTCACCGTGCATTATTACTGAATCGCCGGTCTGGATCGGTAAACCCGTTCGGTTTTCGACTCGGGTATCAAGAAAGGTCTCTATCAAGGCATCACACATCCTTCCTTATCGAATGTCCTGGTCCAACATGTCTTTGATTGTGGTTAGCGGGAAAGGAAGGATTGTGATTGGGGAGGACGTTAGGGAACTCTCGGTCAATGAAGCCTTGCAAATTCCTCCTCATTGTGAACATCAGATCGAGGCGGAAACTGATTTGCGGATGGTCGTTACTTTCGACGCGTCTAGCCATGACGCGTCAGATCCTTAATTGCTCAGAGTGAAACAGGCTCAGAGTGAAACAAAAAAGAAAACAGGCAGGTGATAAATTAAATATGGAATCAAATCCCAAAGTCGCCGGGCATACCGCGCTCGATATCCTGGTTGGATCTAGTGTTTCCCCCAAAGATAGCGCTGTTACAAAGCAACGGGGCGGAAGTTCCAGTGTTGATAAGCCCCGCAAGCGTCGAAAGAAAAAGCTCAGCTCGAGAGTGAATATGTGGATTCGACGAATCCACTTGTTTTCTGGTTTGTTTATGCTTCCCTGGGTTTTGTTGTACGGTTTCACAGCTTTACTGTTTAATCACCCGACTTATTTGTCGGACTCAAGAACGCAGATCGAGCATTTTTCCTTATCGGGGGATCGAGCTGAGGAAATGCCAATGGCCAACGCAATGGCTAGTGATGCGGTTGCTGCCGCATTGAGTAAATTAGAGGCAGAGGAGAGTTCGCAGACAATTAAAAAAGCTGAGTCACCGAACGCAATTTTTACCCGTCAGGTTTCGGGATCAGTTGAAAATGATGAGCGAACAATCAGTGTTGTTTTAAATTTGAACAATGGCAAAGGTTACCTGCGAAATCGTACCAAAGAGCAAGACGACGACAAACAAAGCGAAATTGAATCTGCTTCTCTGCCGTTAGAAAACGGGTTGGAGTTAACGCTTCCACAGGATCCTGTTTTAGCTTTTAAGAAAAGTGTTAACGACGTTCTCGTTCCGCATGAAATGGCTACTGATGGTCTTCGCCTCCGTTCGATGCCGAATGTTGAATTCGATGCGATTGTCGATGGTCAGAGAATGCGGATGCGACTATCTCAAAATCGAGAACGGCAGCGGGGAGGAGGTTCTGCAGTACGCGATGATTCGTCTGGTGATTTGGATAGCAAGAGCGAGGCTCCTGCTTACCAAGGACGGCTCTCAATTGTCGGCCAATCCCCACGTGACCTGAGTGCTCGAAGCTTCCTGCTGCGATTGCATATGGCACATGGTTACGGCGTACAAACCAATTCTCGTTGGTTTTGGGCGGTCGCCGTAGACCTGATGTTTGCATCGATGTGTTTTTGGGGGCTGTCTGGAGTAGTGATGTGGTGGCAAATCAAGCGAACGCGAACATTGGGTTTTCTGTTGCTGTTTGCCAGTGCAATCGTAGCGACCTGGTTGGCGATCGGAATGCACTGGCAGCTCGTTAACGGATGAGCGTTTGGTGAATTCAGCGCACAAAAAAACCGAGGCCGTTTCCGACCTCGGTTTTTTCAATTTCAAAAAGCACACCCGGGAGGATTCGAACCTCCAACCCTCGGTTCCGAAGACCGATGCTCTATCCAATTGAGCCACGGGTGCATCCACAATAGTCTGCGGCAGAACCGGACTAAGTGACAGGGCGAAATTCTACCATCGCGAAGATTTATCACAACGCCAAATGGCGAATCTGTTCCACGGATTCTCGTGTTTTTTGATTCTTTACCAACCGGATTTTGTTGATTTTTTAAATCAGTAGGTTGGATTTTTGAAAAGTCTGTGCAAGTCTTTTCATTGATCTTGTGATCGGACTATGTTGATTAAGTCGGGAAATTCCGTAACAACATCCGGACAATCGTCAATTTCTTCCCTATTGCCGCCGATTAACGGTGTGGAAGTCAAAATGACGAAAATTATAAGGTAATCTTACTTGTATCGGTAGCTCGGGCTCCATGTGTGATACAATTGTGCCAGCGTGCCTCTTGTCTTTTTGGGTACGTCAACTTGCGAAACGTTATTGTTCAGGACAATTTGCGAATGTCAACGATCACTCTAAGGGTACTAGACGGCTCAGACCGCGGTAAGGTTTTCGAATCTATTGCAGCGCCCGTTACGATTGGTCGTGAAGAAGGAAATACAATCCAGCTTAATGACGAGCGGATTTCTAGGTTTCATCTTAAAATCCAACAAGATCATGAAGATCTCGTGCTTACGGATCTCGAGAGCACTAATGGATCGAAAGTTAATAACGAAGAAGTCCAGTTGCGTATCCTGCGGCATGGCGATCTGATCACACTCGGAAGAAGTACTCTGATTTTTGGAAGTCGGGTTGAAATAAATGATCGGCTCGACCGAGGCGATGCTGACCGGAAAGTTGATTCAAAAGAAGCAGGCTCTCGGCCTTCAGGAGAGAATGTTGCGGTCAAGTCAGACCGGCAAGAGGATCCCAGTTGCCGCAAAGCATTACTTGCTCATACGCCTCCTAAACTTCCCGATCGACTTTCTCCTGGACAAGCGGCTCAGCTTTCAGAGGTCGTTGAATTTTTACACATGCACGTCCGGCGAGTCGTCAGTGATGTCGAGCTGGATAAGCGGAAGAAGAATGTCGAACTGACGCGGGAACAGTGGCAGAAAATGATTGATGTTCAAGCGAGACTTTCCGAGTATCTCCGTCGCATCAGTAATCCTTGATCTTGCCCACGGCTCGAGGGTGTGTTGCCGCTGTTCTACTAAAGAAGCAGAGGCCGTGAAGAACAAGCTAACCTCGATCTTCTTGATTCCTAAGTCCATTGAATCTGGAAACGTACAGATCTTTTGATGTGGGGTTTGAGAGCCTGTTGCTTGGTCACAAGCTCACAGAACCGTTCGCTTAATTTGTAGCCACCCATTTGTAGCCACCCAAAAGGTGTTGGAAAACTCTGGCCTTGGATTTCAGCTTTGGATCTCAAGGCCATGGAGAATTGAATGCAGCCTGAAGTTGGGTTTATTTGTTTTGGTCTGCCCAATCTGTCAGCATTTTAAATTGAGCGGCAAAATCGTTTTCGTCTGTGCCCAACGGGGATTTGAAGAAACTGGCAAGGAAGGTCAACAAACCCGTCTCGCCATTTCGATTGGCTTTTTCGGTAAATCGGAATAGGTCGAGGACCAAGGGAGCCGCCAAAATGGAATCGCAACCCTGCCAAGTGAATGTCATGATCATGGGGGTCCCAAGGAAACCTCGGAAGTGAATGTGATCCCAGGCGGTTTTCCAATCTCCAAGACTTTTGATGTATTCGATGCTGATATGGGTCTGCGGGTCGTAGCCCAGAATCTGCCCCAAGAGGCGATCCTTGCTGGTTACTTTTGTCTGTTTATTAATTGGATCGTCGAGAACCTGTCCATCCATGTTGCCAAAAATGTTATGCCCAACCCAGCTCATTATTTCTAAATTTCGATTCGCAAAAGCGGGGGCAAGTACACTCTTCAGAAAAGTCTCGCCAGTTTTGCCATCGTGACCAATGTGGCAGGTTCCACGCGTTACCGCTAATTCGTCGATTGCTTTTGGGCAACTTCCCAACGAAGGCGTGAAATTGATGAAAGGCCAGCCTTTGTCTAGCGCCGCAATGGCGTAAAGCGAACTCGCGGGCAACTCGCAATTGGAATCGGTGAGCGTGGGTTGAAGTGCATCCCAAGTATCTGGAATGGATTCTGGATCGACAGGAGGTTCCGTCGAAGCAAGATTCAAAACAATGACTTGGTCGAGTTCGTTGTTCTCCTTAAACTCGAGGAGATCACTTTGAATTTGATCGATTGCCGATTGGGCGGTTTCCGTTTGGTTGACAAATTCCGCTGTCGCCAATTTCGTAATTGTCTCTCCAACATTGAACAGCACGCCCGGTCGAACATTCTTATCAAACTCTGCCAGTTCAGCTTCGCATTGGATCACAAGTTCACGGCTGATAGCTGGCGTGGTTCCAGAAAGTAAAAATGCTTCGGTGCGGCTGTCTGTTTTTCGAATCTCGTGCCCACCCATCACGATTTGATTCCAATCGATCAGGTCCAGATCAGAGAATTGCTCGAGTTGACTTACCAATCCACAGTCATCCACAAGGTTTAATTTGAGTGCAGCAAGGCCGACGACAACAGTAGTGGAAACGCCTCCGTGGGCTCCGATTAGCCATAGTCCAACACGTTTTGACATAGAATTTCTGAAACTGGGAATCAAGGAAGTTCGTTAAAAGTAAAGCCACCGTTAGGGCGGGTCTCAGACACCGTTTTCTGAGCTATGGATTATTACTAGCCAATCACCTCGCTGCAACGGCGTCGCAATGGGGATAGAGAAATCTGAACGAGTCGAGCGTGCGTTTTGGCACTGTGGATGAGTAGTAGCGATTGCATGGTCGTCCACAGGTAAATCCTCTGAAGTAAAGTTTGGGGTCTTTCGGACGCGTCCAACCGTGTTAAATTGTTGGTCGATAGTTGGAAATTTAAAGAAGACAGAAGGCAAGTTGATGTTTGAATCTGCACCGCTAAACCCACCAGACTCCATTTTTGGGCTGATTGAACAATTTAAAAAGGATGAAAATCCGCTCAAGATTAATCTGTCTGTCGGAGTTTATCAGGACGAATCGGGGACAACCCCCGTCATGCAATGTGTTCGATTGGCCGAGGAGAAATTACTTGCTGGGCATGGAACCAAAAGTTATCTCCCCATCGATGGTGCTCCAGCATACAATCAAGCGATTGGGAAATTAATCCTCGGTGAGTCGCTATACGACTCGCCGTCGGTTCATTCGGTGTCGGCTCAAACGCCGGGCGGGACCGTTTCCTTGCGGTTGGCGGGAGAACTGCTTCGTCGTGTATTCAATGTAAACACGGTTTGGATGAGCAATCCGACGTGGGCTAACCATCCAAAAATTTATGGCGCCGCCGGTTTAGAAGTAAAAAAGTACGACTATCTCGATGAGCAGGGAACAGGGTTGGATTTTGATCGCATCCTCGAATCCCTCCGTCATGCTCAACCGAACGAGGCGGTCTTGCTGCATACGGTGTGTCACAATCCAACGGGAGTGGACCCGACAATTGAGCAGTGGAAAGTTCTGGGTGAATTCATCAAGGAACGCCAACTGTTTCCAATCTTTGATTTTGCCTACCAGGGGTTTGGCGAGAGCTTAGACGCGGATGCATTCCCAATCCGAAATTTCATTGAGAGTGGCGGTGAAGCTCTTGTTTGTAATTCGTTTTCGAAAAATTTTGGTTTGTATGCCGAACGCGTGGGCGGGATTTCAGCAATTTCACCAAACGCAGAAACTGCGGCAGCGATGCTAAGTCAAATTAAATTGACGATTCGAACGATGTACTCCAACCCTCCGTTGCACGGTGGCGCGATTGTCAATACGGTCCTGCATGATTCCGAATTGAGGAAACTCTGGACATCTGAGTTGACCGAAATTCGACAGCGAATTCTTGAGCTGCGTGAAAAATTTGTTGCCGCGATGCAGGCTCGGGTTCCTGAGAAAAACTTTGAGTACATCAATCGGCAACGCGGAATGTTCAGTTACTCAGGATTGACACCGGAGCAGGTGGAGCGACTGAAAAGTGAGTACTCCATCTACATTCTGGGAAGCGGTAGGATCAACGTCGCGGGTATTAACAGCGAAAACCTAGACCGGTTGTGCGATGCAATTGCCTCGGTGGTTTAATCAATCCTAATTTCTAAACCCTTGATTTTAGACGCTGGGATCGTAGTGGACGAGTTGACGCTTGTGTGCGCTGATTCCAAGCATGCGTTAATAAGGGTACGCGGTAATCACCCGGTTTTCGCCAAGAACTAAGTTGAGTCTGTCGAGGGAGGGGTGGTTTTTGCGTGCTCCGGTCTCTCCTCCAAGGTAACCGATTCGCCGGTTCATATGAATGATGTATTCCGTTTTCCCGTTTCCTTCAGGGATTGTTTTAACGCGATTCGAACCTGATTGAATCAATTCGTAAGCTTCGTCAATCAATCGGAAAACATCATCTCCTTGAGCATCAAAGACGCCATGTGGCCCCGGGCGGTCTGGTTCGTCGCTTGCGTGTCGCATTACGTGTTTACTTCGATGTCCGCTTCTTCCGGAGGTGTAAACGAGTCCGGCTGGAGATAAGAGGTTTTCACCCCGTCCGTCGCGCAGGTAACGGTGCTCCAAAGTCGCAGTCGCGTTGTCGGGCGTCTGAGACGTCGTCGTAGAAAAAACACTAGGTTGCGGCGTGGCCACCGTGTCGGTGATCGACGTTGACTCGGCGTACCATTGATAGGCAATAATCAGAACGATGATTATTGCACTCAGTAATTTTTTTACGGTGATTTTTGGGATGCGTGGTGGTGTAGAGGGGCGTTTATTCATGCTCTCAGTGATCACTCATTCAGGTTGAAAGAATTTAACGTTGGGATTTTACGCTGGTTAAATTCTAATTTGCGACTGTAGAAAGGAAAGCAATCGATGTGGACAAAAAAACAGCCGAACTGAATCAGTACGGCTGTTGGTAGTTCTAACAGGGCGATGGGGATCGCATTGTTTACAGACTATTTAAAGTTCGATGGGGTCGAACTGTGGTTCGTATTCTGTAGCCGGGCAGATCGTATGGCGGATGCTCCAGGCTGAGACGTGCCACTGAGGAAATTATCAATCTGAGAGTCTTGGCGAAGCGTTTGGAATTTCTGGGCCATCTCAATGTTGAGCTTCTTTTCAAGAATATTCTTTTGAAGTTCCTCCTTCACCGCGTCAAAATCAGAGACAACGGGTTCGGTGCGTCCGAGGCAGAGCATCGTCACCCAGTACTCGCCCATCTGGACAACTTTGGAAAGTTCATTCGCCTGCAGATTGAATGCCTCTTTTTCCAGGTCGGGCTGACCACCGTGTTTTTGAATCGGAGGGACTGCACCAAAGTTGTTTTTTGAGGCTGGTTCGATTGAGTACTGATTGGCCAGTTTGCCAAAGTAATCGGGGGTGGGGTTGGCGCTGGCGAGGTTCCAGACTTTCAAGGCGGATCTGTGATCATTGCTAACGATCACGAGGACTTCCACGCGAGGGCCAAAGTTGGCTTCAAATCCTTTGTCCAT
This sequence comes from Mariniblastus sp., assembly GCA_029251085.1. Lineage (GTDB taxonomy): Bacteria > Planctomycetota > Planctomycetia > Pirellulales > Pirellulaceae > Mariniblastus. Next base: position 32,333 of record JAQXDZ010000065.1, on the reverse strand, counting down.
ATCCTCTTGTGTGACAGTGACTTTGTCTTGCACTAGTTTTTTCAATGCGACCGTTGGCCAGACTTGATCTTCGATATAAAGATCGACCTTGGAGAGGTCGTCGTTGGTCATGAGTTGAAGCCAGTCGTCAACGTTAACGCTGCCGTCTGGATTCAGGTGGCCAAGGGATTCGGCTGCCCGTGTGATTTCTTCCGTGATGTCTGCTTTTTCGACACGCAGCGAAGCTGATTTTAATTGTTGAATTAGGATCATCCGGTTGATTTCGGTGTCAAGCATTTGCGATCCGTATCTGGTGATACAGTCTTCCGCAACATCCCGCTTAAAAATTTGCAGGCCGTTGACGATTGCGGCCACGCCCGGCATCTCTTTCGCAAGAACTTCGTCATTCATGACGTTGACGATTTTGGCGTTTTTCTGTTCCGTCGAAAACAAAACGCGAGCCGATTCAAGAAGCTTGTCGCTGGCAAGTTGTTTCTCGATTCTCTCGTGCTGAAATGCGGTTTCTGCAGGAGACAAGTCAGCTTCCGGGTAGAATCGCTCGCATCGTAAAATAACGAAATTGTTAGCGATTGCGAGAACACGGGAAACCTCATCGGGACTCAATGAGAATGCGAGTTTTTCAAATTCGGGAAGACCTGAGTTCCGCCGGATAGGCTGCAGTAATCCCCCCATTGATTTACTATTGGAGTCCAGTGAAAACTGTTTTGCGAGGCGTTCGAAGTTTTCGGGAGCCGTTTGAAGTTGGGAATGGATTTGGTTAGCTTGCTGAAGCGAATCAACAACAATTTGGCGAACTTGAACCTTCGGGCCGAATTCGAACTCCATCCGTTCGCTGATTTCTTGATTCGTTACCTTCACGTTTTTTTCGGCCAACTTGCGAATGGCCAATTCGTGCCAGGTAATGTCGTTTTTAAGACGGTCGACGGTAATGTTACGACGACTGCAAATCATTTGTACGTATTTGTCACCTGACATGCCGAATTTTTTAGCTTTTTCAATCAGCTCATTGTTTACATCTCCCTCGGTAATCATCACTCCATTTTTTTTGCACATGTCGAGTACGAGGAGTTTCTTGATCCGGCTTGCAAGAACCTCTTCGCCAAAACGACGCATACATTCTTGAGAGATTTGGTGGCGGGTGATTGGGTGCCCGTTGACGACGGCAAGCGTTTCGATGTGTTTCTGTTTTGAGGCCGCTAATTGAGCGGGAGTGTTGGCATTGGTTTGTCCCAATGCCCGACCGCTGTCTAAGCCCGGTAAAACAACAAAGGACACTGCTAGGGTGCAGACTGCAATACAACTGATGCTGGCTTTTTTTGCCATCGCGGTTTCTCCATTAACCGATCTCGTTTTAATCCGGCTTAATCAATGAGTGTGCAAGCCGGGAATCCAATCGCGTGGAGTATAGGGCTGACTTTCCCAAGCGGTCAAGACAAATCGGAGACAGCATCGTGCTGGGAGAACGCCAGCGATTTCTAGGCTTGTCGCGGGCGTCATTCATCGGGTCTGCTTGAGTTCGCCAACAGCTAGCAGTTCGGCTTGGAAGTCAAGCAAGGATAGTAACGTAGGCTGCCTGCCAACCGGCAATTCATAAAAAAAGCGGCCCGGAAATGCGGAGCCGCTGAGAGAATAAAGTTGGTTTGAAATCTAAGAAGTTAATCTCGGGACTCGCAGGTAAGCGTTATTTGATGCCGCCCGCAATAACAACGGATTCGAGATGGGTGCTGTTTGAATTGGGAGAAGGGAGTGAACGGGCGATCGAAATTGGAGTGGCTGTTTGAGGGGAACGCTGAGACTTTAGAGTTGAGATCTTTTTGGGAAGTGCTTGGGGCGGATTGGCGGGTGCCGAGGGTTTAAATCGAGCAGGAGCATTGATTTTATTTGGGACGGGCTGGAATGAATTTGCTGATTCACGAATCGTCTGTGAAGCGCTGGCAGCCTGTCGTTTTGAAGGGCGACGATTCGGCGATGAAAATTTTGGATACTTGCTAAAACCTGAAACGGAGGAGCGCGGGGCAGTCATTTGCTTTGGGGCAGGCTCGTTGGCTTGAATCCACAAAGCAGAGTTGTGTTTGGTGTACGGATTGTAGTAGTCCGAGTTTGGGCCGGGGGTGGCAACGTGGTAGCCGTCGCTAATCCCGTAACCAACCCATCGCATGTACCGTTTTGTTTGCGCAAAGCCCGTCGACGCCAGAACTGTAACGATCATCAATACCGGTAGAACTAAACCGAAGAGTTTGGATCGAAACATTTTTGCCCGCCTTGCTTTGAATTGGTTTAGCGTTGTATTCGAGGGAAATACAGTTGCGCCTTCCAATTTTTTATCGCCTGACAATCGAGGTGGTCTTGATTGTATTGGCGTGCTCGTCGTTGGCGTTGGTAATAAGCGTCCGATCGTACCGAGAACAACGGTTTCAATTATGTTTACTTTCGTTCGTTTCAAGTAAACAGGCCGGACGAGGGCAGTTGAAGTGACTCGGGCCGAGAAGCTAAGTTCACGGCCATGAGGCAAGTAAAGCTTCGTGTGGTTCGCGAGCGAATTCCCGTTTTTCTTACAGTGAGTTCTTCACAAATACGTGTCACTGTTGAGACGCTTTATCACGTTGTCACGCCCGTTCGCTGTTTAATTGTGAACATGTCCGGGAGACTTGTGGGTTGCCACTTTAGAATTTGATTTTTGTTTTGGGTACAGTGCGAGCATAATGTCGTCTTGGGAGTTAAAGGTTTTGTCGGGGCCTGCGCTGCGAACAAGCCCTGAATCAGGCCCAGCATCAAATCGTAACGATTCTCCCCACGGGTCAATGTGTTCGACAATCAGCATGTTAGCTTCGATATCGAAGTCAGCATTATCCCCTGCGTCTGTTTGAAATGTTTTGACTTTGTTCGCGGCAACCGCCAGTAAGACGCCAGTTTCCTTGGTTTGTTTTTTTACAATTTTATTGCGTTGGGCGGTCTCTCTGGTATGCGTGCGATGGTGATGGGCATTGGAAATAAGTAAGACGATCGTCGTAGCCATCACCACGCCGCCAATCGAAACGATGGTGCCGATGGAGGCCATTGCTTTCCCCGGGCGACGAAGTCCGTTAAGGCTAATCAACAATGGGATTGGTGATGCAAAGCCAGCGGTAAGAAGGCTGCCAAAAGCGAGCCACATTCCGTTAAATCCCCACCAATTGAATTTCCGTCTCTCGGGACGAGGCGGTTGAAAACCGATGTATACCGGTGTCGCTTGTTTTTTGGCAGATGCCCGTTGATTGAAGGGGGTGTGGAACGCCATCTATTCAAAATCTCCGATGGTTTTTAGGTAACTTCCTTCTTTATTCGATGGGAATTACAAAACCTTGGGAAATAATAAAAAAATGTTTCCAATCACTCGGCGTCCAGCGGCTGGGAGCGTCGATTGCATAAAAATAGGGCGGTGTTTTCGTACTGAAACACCGCCCTCTTTTTTTCTTAAATATCCCCAGGCGTCAAGCGGAGGTGCATTCTGCGAGGGTTTTAAGTGAAGATTAAGCTTTGCTGCTGCGAATTGCTTCGAGGTATCGATCTAGCTGCTTTTTCACAACTGGGAACAAGAAAAACAGGCCGACCATGTTGGGGAAGACCATCGCAAAGATCATTGCGTCAGAAAAACCCCAAACCGAACTCATGTTGGCAGCGGAGCCAATCACAACAAAAACGCAAAATAGCAATTTGTAGGAAAGGTCGGCTGCCTTGCTTCGTCCAAAGAGAAACTTCCATGATTGAAGACCATAGTAGGACCAGGAAATCATGGTAGAAACGGCGAACAGAACGACAGCGACCGTTAGAAATACATTGGAATATTTAATGTACTCGGCAAAGGCTTTGGAAGTGATTCCCGCCCCCTCGAAGGATTGGCCGTCAATAATAACAGCACCCGTTCCGTCACCACCGTAAGCAAATTGTTCGCCGCCTGTGTTGAAAATAATAATGACCAGTGCGGTCATTGTGCAGATGACAACTGTGTCGATGAATGGTTCGAGTAGCGCCACGAGGCCTTCGGAAGCAGAGTACTTCGTCTTGACTGCCGAGTGAGCAATCGATGCCGAACCGGCACCTGCTTCATTGGAAAAGGCTGCCCTCTTAAAGCCGATCAGCAAAACACCGATCACGCCACCGACTCCAGCCTGAGGCGTAAATGCCTCAGTAAAGATTAGCGTAATTGCTCCACCGAGAAGGTTGATGTTGGTAATGATGATGTAGAGGCAAGCCACCGCGTAAAGAATTGCCATGAAGGGGACGATCTTTTCAGTCACCGAGGCAATTCTCTTGATGCCACCGATGATGACGATCCCGACAAGGATGGCGAGCACGACACCAATTCCCGTCCCTGCAGCAGTACCTTCAAGATTTAAAAGTTCTTTCAGGACAAGAGTGGCCTGATTTGATTGGGCCGCGTTTCCACCGCCAAAGGAGCCACCAATACAAAAGATCGCAAACAGGATAGCCAAAACCGTGCCCGCAGCACCAAAGCCTTTTTCTTTGAGACCTTTGGCCAGGTAGTACATGGGGCCGCCATGGACCGTGCCATCTTCGCCAATATCTCGGTACTGAACACCGAGCGTGCACTCTACGAATTTAGTTGACATTCCCAGGATACCGCAAACGATCATCCAGAAGGTTGCCCCCGGTCCGCCAAGTGCGATTGCGAGGGCGACACCCGCGATATTGCCGTTGCCCACGGTGCCTGAAACAGCGGTGGCTAGAGCTTGGAAATGGGTTACCTCGCCATCTGATTCATCGGCAATTGTGTCGACGACATCTCCGTCGACAATGTTGACTTCCGCTTTTGCGTCTGCCGAATGATGATCCAGTTTGTCATATTTTCCACATACGACTTTAATTGCGGTGGAAAAATGAACAATGTTGACAAAACCAAAAGCAATGGTGAAAAACAGAGCACTAAACACGAGGAGCAAAAGAACAAACGGTACACCGCCTAGAAAGGGTACTGCTTCGGGTATTTGGAAGAAAACCACACCGCCAAAAAAGTCAGCCACTGGCTTGAAGGCTTTGTCAATTTTCTCGTCGATTCCAAGCGTTGCGGCCCCATCTGCATCTGCTTCTGCGGCAACCTGAGCGAATGTTTCACCCGTGTTGGGGAGATGTCCAATTGCAATAATTAGCAGCAGTGCAAGTGCCGCAATTTTCAACCATTTTGAAGATGTCATGATTTTCCACCGGATTCGGGGTAATTAAGTCGCGTTTATGCTACTGCCAGGGGCAGCTTTAATCAGCCGTTTTTATCGAACAAAGCACCAACAGTCAATGATTTGTGGAATTTGGCTTGTTTTTGACATATGTGGTTGTGAAAATTGTTTTTAATGAATATATTTCTCGACGGTTAATCCAGTGAAAGCCGAGTCCGTCCGTTTACAAGTCCACATACCATGAATCCTCACTCTCATTTATCGCAAAACGATCGAGCCATGATTTCGGTTCTTCGTGGTGCGGATTCGATGTCGATTTGTGAACTGACCGATGCGATGCAAGTTACGGCAACTGCCGTGAGGCAGCGTTTGAATCGGTTGATGGCACTTGAACTTGTGGAGCGTTCGCGAACGGTGGAAGGCCGAGGGCGACCGAGTCATCGTTATTTATTGACCGATAAGGGCAAACGCAGCAGTGCTAATAATTTAGATGACTTGGCAGTGGTGCTGTGGGAACAGGTGCAAAAAATCGAGGATCCGAGCGTTAAGCGGAAAGTTATTACGGGTGCTGTGGAACGGTTATCGGAGAGGTACCAACTGGCCATTCGAGGCGACACTGCTGAAGAGAGAACAAGGTCTTTGGTGGAGATGTTCGCGGAGCGTCAGATATCAATTAGTGTTGACGAAAATTCGGCGTTGCCGTTGATCAAAGTTGGTGGTTGTCCTTATCCAACACTCGCCGGTGAGAATCACGAGATTTGTGACATGGAGCAAGCTTTGCTTGAGAGTGTAATTGGTCATCCGGTTGACAGATGCCAGTGCCGGCAAGACGGCGACAGTTGTTGTACGTTTGAGGTGGGGCAGGATTCTTCGGATCACAATCGCGAAGCCGGGGTTAGTTGATTTAAAAACAAGAGTTGTCAGTGAGCACAGAAGTGTTCCTGTTCGAAATTATTTTCAGTTGGCATCGGGATAAGCTCGAGCCGAGACAGTCATTTTTAGATTAGAAAAAAGCAAATGAGCGACGTACTAAAGATAGTTGATCTTCACGTGTCGATTGGCGACAAGGAAATTCTCCGAGGCGTTAACCTTTCAATAACCGAAGGTGAAACACATGCCTTGATGGGGCCGAATGGATCAGGCAAGAGTACACTGGGTTTAGCCATCATGGGCCATCCTAACTACAATTGTACGCAGGGAGAGATCCTGCTTAACGGTGAGAACATTCTTGAGCTGGAACCGAATGAACGGGCTCGGGCCGGTATCTTTATGGCCTTCCAGCGACCTGTTGCTATTCCTGGCGTAAAGATGGCTGATTTTCTTCGCCATGCGACGACCAATGTCCGGAACCCGGAACGTAAAGAGGGTGAAGACCTGATTCCGATGCGAGAATTTCGCAAGGAAATCAAGGCCAACATGGAACAGTTGCAGATGGACAGCGAATTTGCACGGCGCTACGTGAACGATGGTTTCTCGGGCGGCGAGATGAAGCGGGCTGAGATTCTGCAGCTCGCGATGCTGCAGCCCAAGTTTGCGATTCTTGATGAAACGGATTCCGGGCTCGATGCAGACGCGGTTCGGCTGGCTAGTCAGTCAATCAATGAGATTGGCCACAACAAGATGGGTCTGCTAATCATTACGCACCACGACAAATTGCTAGAGCACAACCCGCCGAATTTCACCCACGTTATCCTTGGTGGGCGAATCGTCGAAACCGGCGGAAAAGAACTAGCCGAGGAACTACATGCTCAAGGTTACGAGCGTATTAGAAAGCAGTACCCAGAGGCTGCCAAAGTGAACGACGAAGCCGAAGCGGAAGCCGAAGCGGTCGTTTGAGTTTAAAAATTGCACAAGAGTCTCAATAAGAACCGGATGGTCGCGAAAATCGCTGATCGTTCAATTTAGTGATCCAAAGAAAGGCAGGTTAGTCGCCCAACGTTTCCGAATCAGTGAAAACAGCGGCGATACCTGAAAAATAGATATGTCAACTGATTTGACTGAGAGCCAAGAGTTAAAAGCGACTGAAATCAATAAGTACGATTTTAAAACTGAAACGACTGCGGTTTTCAAAGCCCGAAAGGGTGTTGATGCTGAGATCGTAAACCAGATCTCCGATATCAAGAACGAACCAGACTGGATGCGTCAATTCCGGTTGGAGGCACTTGAGATTTTCGAATCGAAGCCAATGCCTAAGTGGGGCGGTGATATCGATTTGGATTTTCAGGATATCTTCTATTACCTAAAGCCGACGACGGAACAGGGTAAATCGTGGGATGATGTCCCTGAAGAAATCAAAGATACTTTTGAAAAACTGGGGATTCCTGAGGCAGAGCGCAAGTACCTGGCGGGAGTCAAGGCTCAGTTTGAATCGGAAGTGATTTACGGATCGCTGAAAAAGGATCTATCGGATCAGGGTGTGATTTTTACCGATACGGACACTGCCGTTCGCGAGCATCCAGAATTGCTGCGTGAGTATTTTGGCAAGATCATCCCTTCCACCGATAATAAATTTGCGGCTCTCAACAGCGCCGTCTGGTCGGGTGGGTCGTTTATCTACGTTCCGCCGGGCGTAAGCATTGAGTTTCCTCTGCAAGCCTATTTTCGTATCAATGAAGAGAACATGGGGCAGTTCGAGCGAACTTTGATCATTGTCGATGAGGGCGCGCAAGTTCATTACGTTGAAGGATGTACAGCACCAATGTACACCAGCGAGTCCCTGCACTCGGCGGTGGTCGAGGTGGTGGTCAAGAAGAATGCACGCTGCCGCTACACGACGATCCAAAACTGGGCAAACAATATCTATAATCTGGTAACGAAACGAGCGTTCGCTTATCAAGACGCGACAATGGAATGGGTGGATGGAAACCTGGGTTCCAAGCTGACCATGAAGTACCCGGCAGTTTACATGATGGAGCCTGGAGCACGCGGTGAGATTTTATCGATTGCGTTTTCGAGTAAGGGGCAGCATCAGGATGCCGGTGCGAAATTAGTACACTGTGCCCCTGACACGACCGGCACCATTATTTCCAAGTCAATTTCGAAAAACGGAGGCCGCAGCAGTTACCGTGGCCTGGCGAAAGTTGAAAAAGGCGCGGTCAATTCAAAGTGCTCGGTTGTCTGTGACGCTTTAATTCTGGACGACGCCAGTCGAAGCGACACTTACCCGTACATTGAGATCAATGAACAGGATGTCTCAATGGGGCATGAAGCAAGTGTTTCCAGAATTGGTGAAGAACAATTGTTCTATCTGATGAGTCGCGGGTTGTCCGAGGCCGAAGCCAGCACGATGATCGTGAACGGATTTATCGAACCGCTGGTAAAAGAACTCCCGATGGAATACGCGGTCGAAATGAACCGGCTCATTCAGTTGCAAATGGAAGGTTCCGTGGGTTAATCACTTTTTCGGGCTGAGATTTTGCAGTTTTAAACGACACGATACAAGAATTTGAAATGACACCAACAACACTAACTGAAAAAATGCAACTGACATTTACCGATGAAGGTTTCGCGGCGTTTCTTGAAACGTTGAACGAACCTGAATGGTTAACTGAGATTCGCACGGCGGCCTGGGAGAGATTCAAGGAACTGCCGTGGCCGAGTAATCGTGACGAAGAGTGGATGCGAACCGACATTCGTTTGTTCCATCTCGAAAAGTTTTTTATTCCCTCGGCGCGGGGCGAAGTCGCGACTGGAACTCCAGTGCTTGCCGACGGTGTGGACTTGGTTGGTTCGGCGGCATCGTGTGACGGCGTGGCTTCGGGTGCTTCTCAGTTTGATTCTGCGATGGCAGAAAAGGGAGTGATTTTTGGGACTATCAACGAACTGCTCGAAGAACACGGTGAACTGATTCGAAAGCACTTGTTCCAAGTGGTAGACGGGTTAGCAGATCGTTTTGCTGCACTTCATCAAGCAACCTGGACAAGCGGGATTTTTCTTTATGTGCCCCGGAATGTTTGTGTTGAAAACCCAATCCATACCTTTTCCACGATGACTGATGGCGGTTGTGATTTCACTCATACGCTGATCGTACTCGAGGAGGGAGCGGAAGCGACCGTTCTTGCCGAATCCAATAACGCCAAGGACGCTGTCGGTTTACATTGTGGAGCGATTGAGATTGTTGTCGGCGACCGTGGCAATCTACGTTACGTCAATCTTCAAGATTGGAGTCAGAAGGTTTGGCATTTTGCGCATCAAAAGGCCGTCATTGGGCAGGATTCGAACCTCCAGTGGACGGTGGGTGCGTTAGGGGCTCGTTTGGCGAAGGTGAATCAGCACGTTTCTCTTAGGGGGAAGCGTGGAACTTGCCAAGTCAACGGTGTCATGTTTACAGAGAACAAACAGCACCTCAGTTACCACACCCTTCAGCATCATGAAAAACCAGATTGCACCAGTGATTTTCTTTACAAAGGTGCGCTTCAGGACCAGTCGCGAACGGTCTGGAGAGGAATGATCAAGGTAGACGTCGAAGCTCAGCAGACCGATGGTTATCAGCGAAACGATAACTTGTTGTTGTCGAGTAAGGCACGGGCCGACTCTATTCCCGGCTTGGAAATTGAGGCGGATGACGTGCGGTGCACGCATGGTTCAACCAGCGGTCGGGTGGACGAGGAGTTGATCTTCTATGCTCAGTGTCGCGGGTTTACTCGCAAGGAAGCGATTCGGGCGATTGTGACCGGGTTTTTCCAACAGGTCTTTGATCGGGTCACAATTGAGAGTGTCCGGGAAGCATTGGCTTTGGCGATTTCTCGACGCGTCAGGGATTACGAATAGATCAACGGATGTTGGAGTGATTTTTAACTCCGAAATTTGTGGGAGAGATCCAGTCCAGCCCACCGCAAAGCTCCCCCAATCGGTAGGTTTCGCGGGCAACTCTCTCTTCAAAACTGGAATCTTCGGTCGTAAATCTGACAGCGGTTGGATACAATGATTCCGGGCAAAACAGCTCGGTTTTTGTCCTCTAAGTTCCTAGATAAACGATTTGAGGATGCGATGATTATTCGGTCAGCTTCGGAGATATACCTCGATGCCAATGCGACGACCCCGGTGTTGCCCGAGGCGGCTCAGGAAGCGCATGACGCAATGGAGGAGTTGTTTGGCAATCCAAGCAGCGCCCATATTTCCGGGTTGCGAGCACGGTACATTCTTGAATCAACGCGAGATCTAGTTCGGGAGGTGCTCGCGGCGGAGGGTGGGCAGATCGTGTTCACCAGCGGGGCTACCGAAGCGATTCAAATGGGAATTTTTTCGACTCTCTGCGACATTCGTGAGCATCGCTCTGAAAGTCAGGAGAGCCAAGAACCTCGGACGCTGTTGTATGGAGCAACCGAGCATAAAGCGGTTCCTCAGGCATTGCAGCATTGGAATCAATTGCTCGGCGTCAATAACCAGATCCTGGAGATCCCGGTCGACCAGAACGGGTCGCTCGATTTGGATTTCCTGAGAAGCCATGCTGCTAATGCTGATTTAATTTGTACGATGGCGGTCAACAACGAAACGGGTGTGGTGACCGATCTTCAAGCGGTCGAGAAAACGATTCGTGCCGAGAACACAGCCGTTCGATGGTTGGTCGATAGTGTTCAGGCCGTTGGGAAAATTGCCCTGGATTTGTCAAGCTCGACCATTGATTACGCTGCAGTCAGCGGTCATAAAATTTACGCACCCAAAGGAATTGGATTGTTGTACGTCCGTGAAGGTGCACCGTTGGTGCCCTTGTTAGCAGGCGGTGGACAAGAGCAAGGTGCCCGTGGCGGAACGGAGAATCTGCCTGGGGTTGCTGCGATCGCAGCAGTGATGAAAAAGTTGGCGGACTCTGACGCTAAGACTTTTGCCGACGAAGCTGTCTTGCACGGCTATCGAGAACAATTACTTGGGGCGCTCGACAGCGCATTTCCGACGATTGAATACAATATGCCAATGGAGACATCCGTCCCCACCACGATTAATTTTTCAGTCAAAGGTTTTCCAAGCAAAGAGTTGCTTGACCTGTTTGATGCTGCGGGTATTCGTGTGAGTTCGGGTTCTGCTTGCGGTTCGATGGTACAGCGGTCTTATGTGCTCGATGCGATGGGAGTTCCTGAATGGCGGTCTTACGGAGCGATTCGTTTGTCATTCGGTCCGTTGGCAACGGCTACTGAAATTAATTCGGCGTGTGAGCGAATTGAGCAGGCTGGGCAGGCGTTGTGTGAGTCCTGTTTGGTTGTCGCGAGCGATTCAGACAGTGTGCCCGGGCAAGTCGTCGACGGGTTGGTGCAGCTAAAGAATGGGTCGATGTGCACTTGGCTCCTGATGGACTCGAAGACTCGAAATTGCATTGTGGTTGATCCGTTTGAGGAATTGGCGGATCGGACGGAGGCACTTATCCGGTGCCAGAAAAGCAAGGTGCTTGCGATTCTTGATTCCCATGCCCACGTCGATCATGATTCTTGCCGCAAGATGCTGCTGGGGGTGATTCGCGACCATGCGGCGGCTTCGGCAGAAACGAAAGACGAATTAGGCTGGCCGGAAACGGTCGATGGAGTGGCAGTGCTTTCCGATGGAAGCGAAGCTCCTTACTTGCAATTTTCAGATGACTGGATTGTTGCCAAGACAGATCTACCAGGCCACACCTTAATTGGTTGTGCTTACTTGGTAGGTCCCTTGTCTGAGGGGAACCAGTTGAAGGCGGAGGACGTCGTGTTCGCTTTTACGGGGGATATGATCTTGATGGGCGGCATTGGTCGGACTGATTTTCCATGCAGCTCGATTGACAAAATGTATGGATCGCTTAGACGGCTACCCAATCTGGTTTCAAATCGAACGATTCTCTGTCCCACTCACGATTACAATAATGACTTTTCGACGACCCTCGAGTTCGAGCGAAAGGATAACGAATTTTTAGCGAAAATTCTTTGTCCGGAAACGCCTTTGGATCTTCAGACATTTGTAGAAACGAAACCTGGCATTGATGCGGGGATCGCTGATGCTACCAATTCCGAATTGGTGTGCGGTTTAATCAAAGATTTTACGGTGGAACAGGAAGGCTCAATCGAGATTGGACGGGAGGAGCTGAAGCACTTTTTTCAAGAGCATCAGGACTCGTTGATTATCGATGTTCGCGAACCGCATGAATTTGCATTTGCTCAAGACTGGAAAGAGCTAGGTTTTCACTCTCCGCCCAAGAACATCCCGCTGACGCGGTTGAGTGGATATCTACCCAAGCTGTTGGCCGCTCATCGTGAGTCGCCGCGAGATGTTATTTTCCTTTGTCGAAGCGGGCGAAGAAGCGGGAAAGCGGCAGAGGTGGCGCGTCGGATCGGTGTTGATACGGCACGGCACATTTCGGGAGGAATCGCGTTAAACGTGAAGCATAAGTTTGCTTCAGAACTGGAAGCGGAGCAGATGGGGTACATGATCTAATGTTGTCTTATTTCAATGTCAGATTTGGATTCATGGCTCCGCTATTAAAAAATATCAAATGCTGAAATTGCAATTTCAATCTTTTAAGAGGTCGAGAGGCCTTTGTTGTTAACTAACACGGATACTTATGAGTGAATATATAACTGTTGCATCGGTCGCTGATGTTGATGACGGATCAACTCGTCTTGTCGAGGTTGATGATCGATTGGTCATCCTTTCTCGAATGGGAGATGACTTTTATTGTATCGACGATATTTGCACCCACGACGGTGGGACATTGAGTGACGGCCCTCATGAGGGGTGCGAGATCGCCTGTCCTCGCCACGGTGCGAAATTTGATTTGAGGACTGGGAAGGCACTTTCGATGCCGGCGACGCAGGATACTGCTTCCCATCAAGTTAAAGTTGAAAACGGATCGATTATGATTCGATTAAATGAGTCTTGAATTTATTCAATTTAACCTTATTAAACACGATCTTTTAGTTTCAGGAATATAGACCATGCCGCTTCAGGAAGACCAAGTGCGCGAAGCACTCAAACAGGTAATTGACCCAGAATTATTTGTAAACATTGTTGATCTTGGACTGATCTATGTCGTCGACGTCGCGTCGATTGATGGAGATGAAGAAAAATTCAAAGTCAATATTGAAATGACGATGACGAGTCCCATGTGCCCTGCCGGACCGCAGTTGGTTGCGGAAACGAAAAAGTATGCTGGCGAAATGGACGGCGTGGACGACGTTGAAGTCAAGGTCGTGATGGATCCCCCATGGACGCAGGATATGATGTCCGATGACGCCAGAGATCAATTGGGAATTTTCTAATTATCGGCTGGCGTTGCACGCGGTCAAATTCCAATCGTTTCGGGTGGGAGAGCGGGGAAGATTCATGGGAGATAATAAAGTCTTGCCAGGTATTTTCGTAAATTCGGCTGGCGAAGCGACCATTTCAAAAGAAATGGGGGACGTTTTGTTCGACCTAGCGTTGGAACTGGAAGAACCGGCGGGGTTCCCCGTCGACGTTGAGCATGTGCTGGCTGCGATAGTTCTTGCTGTCCGTTGCGGTGACCTTGATGGGGGACGATCAATCGGTGGAGCTAGTCCTCCATTGGTGAAGAAATTGCTGCCCCACGTGAAGACTGTTTTTCGTGATTTTGGTGGCGTTGTTGGGGAAGAGGGGTAAGTCCATTGTGAATTGACCGGCGTTCAATCGAGTGTCGTTGCGGTTGTCTGTGAGGCGAGCTGTTCGGTGCAAGAATTCGAGATTTAGGGAAGTGAGGAAGGTCAATGAAATTATCGCTGGCAACCTTGGGGTGGTTACTTGTTTTCTGCATCACGGGCTTTGCACCGACATTTATTGGGGCTCAGACCAAAGTCACTCCATTAGCTGGAATTGATTTCAAAAGTGCATCGGCTTCAGCGTTCTACGGTGAACTCACGGTACGGGAATCGAGTGCTAACTCCTCCTATGCGGCTTGTGGATTCAGTCACGGTTGGCTGGGAGTTCAGGAGCTTGAGGGCGGGAAGAAAACTGTTGTTTTTTCTGTGTCAGCGACGCCCAATTCAAAGCTGTCTGAGTCTGCTGCGGCCAGAGACAGTCAAGTCAAAGTTGTGACCTTGGGGAGAGGGGTCAGGGAGCGTTCCCTCGCCGATCATGGTGCCACCGAGTTGTCTTATGATTTGGAGTGGGCAATTGGAGATCCGCTTCGTTTTATTGTCTACTCAGAAACTAAAGATACAGAAACACTTTACGCAGCTTACTGTTATCTGATGAAAGAGAATCGTTGGTTGCATCTAGGCACGTGCTCGTTGAATTCTGGCGGCAAGTTGTTGAGTGGTCTTCACAGCTTTATCGGTGCCATGCCGGTTGACGAAATTGCCGGGCAACCACAGCGTAGTTGCGATGTTGAATCACCTTGGATTCTGGTGCAGGAAAAATGGGAACCGGCAGTGATCGCAAAAACAGGCTCCGGCGCAAAAACAGCGGAAGGGTCAATGGTTGGGGTCGAGGGCGGTCGATTCTTTTTGCGAACGAAGCCCAACTCAGAAGCAATTGACGTGATTGAAGATTCCAAACTTCGGCTTCCGAAAGCTGAGCGAAAACCTCCCCTCGACTTACCGGTCCCGATGGGCGGCGGAGAGCTGGGGAGGCGGAGTTTTCGCATCTTGGCTTACAATATTAAGCACGGTCGGGGGAATGATAATCAAGTTGATTTAAAGCGAACTGCTGAGGTGATTCGCCGGTTGCATCCGGACTTTGTCGCGTTGCAAGAGGTGGATCAACAAGTTCAACGCAGTGGAGGAATCGATCAAGCACGCGAACTTGCTTCGTTGACCGGTTTACAGTATCACGCGTTCGGTTCTTTCTTTGACTATCAGGGCGGACAATATGGGATGGCGGTTTTATCTCGCAACCCATTGGGAGAAGTCAAGAATCTGCGTTTGCCAGCGGGTTCAGAACCGCGGACATCGTTGGTCGTCGATGTCAAACTCGATGCAAAAAGACAATTGAAGATTGCGGACGTGCATTTTTATCGTACTGAGCAAGAGCGTCTGGCTCAGGCGCGGCGGCTGCTCGAATTTCTTGATGGGGAGCAACAGGATATCGCAATTGTAGGTGATTTCAATTCTAAGCCTCAAAGTCCAGTCATTGATTTATTTCAGAGCGACTGGGAGATTCCCGACAAAGGGCCGGATCATTTCACCTTTCGATCGGATCGTCCCGATGTAGAAATCGATTACGCTTTGCTTCACAAGGGCTCGAGATGGTCGGTTTCAGAGATTGATGTTATCGAGGAACCGGTCGTATCGGATCACCGTCCACTGGTCTTTGAGATTGTCGAGGACAGATAGCACTCACCCGTGGCAATCTAAAAACGGTCGTCCAGCACTGGGGTAAAATTGCTAACGACACGTTCGCTACCAATATGTGGACGAAGCACGCTCGGAAGCGATGGTTTCGGGAGGTGATTGAGGTTTGAACTTAAACAATTGTTTGTTTCTGTTAGACTCTGCGTAGCACCAGCGGAACGAAGCTTTGTCGCCAAGTGACGCGAGTTCCAGTTTTTGACCACCCACTACATACCACAAGAGTCTTCGCTATGAGTTCTCCAGAAACGCTTTCTGAAACGGAAAATTCGAACGATCCCCTGAGATTGATAGATGTTGATTATGTCCAATTCTATGTTGGGAATGCCAAGCAGGCGGCTTATTTTTACGCTCAGGCATTTGGTTTTGAAATCGAGCAAATCAGTGATCTGACAACCAACGTAAGAGAAGCGGCGACGTATTTGCTAACTCAGGGCAATATCCGATTTTTGTTGACGACTGGTTTGCATCCGGATCACCCGGCCCAACAAGAGGTTCAGCTTTATGGAGATGGGATTAAGGATATTGCGTTCACGGTAGAGGATTCAGTCAAAGCTTATGAGCAAGCTCTGAAGAATGGTGCTGAATCTGCTTACGAACCGATCGAAATTACGGACGAGCTGGGAACTGTTGTCAAATCCGGTGTGAAATCGTTTGGGCGTTTTGTGCACACATTTATTTCCAGAACTGGAAAGTATGCGATTGAAAATGTGAAGCAGAGGGGGGAGCAATTTCTTCCCGGTTTCCGCGTTCTCGATGAGCTGGCGATCAATAAATACAATCGCGAGAATCCAACGGGCCTTTTCTACGTGGATCACTGCGTCGGAAACGTGCCGATGGGCGAGATGGATGTGTGGGTCAAATGGTACGAAGATGTACTTGGTTTTAAGCTTTTCAAGCATTTCGATGCCGAAGATATTTCGACGGAATACACCGCGCTCATGTCGAAGGTGATGGATTCTGGTCGCGAGCTAATTAAGATTCCGATTAATGAACCGGCCGATGGCAGGAACAAGAGTCAGATCGAGGAGTATCTTGATTGGCATAACAACACTGGCGGCATTCAGCACCTCGCATTATTAACCAAGGACGAAGTTAACACCGTCGGCGAACTTCGCTCGCGGGGAGTTGATTTTCTCGATATCCCGGAAGCTTACTACGAATTGGTCTGGGATCGCGTTGGTACGATCGATGAAGACATTCAGCAGGTTAAAGATCTCCGCGTTCTGGTTGATCGGGATGACAAAGGGTACTTGTTGCAAATTTTCACGAAGCCTCTCCAAGACCGTCCTACGATGTTTTTCGAAATCATTTGCCGACGCGGCAGTGAATCATTCGGGAAGGGCAATTTCAAAGCCCTGTTCGAATCGCTCGAATTGGAGCAGGCTCGCCGGGGTAATCTGTAGCCCGAGGCTGAAGGGTAGCCATTGGTTGCATTTGTCTGTATTGATAGCCGTGGTTTCATTACAATGAAGTAATGCAAACACTGAAGTATCAAAACACGCAACTAAAATCTCTTACAGGATTAAGGTTCTTGGCCGCACTGGCAGTTTTTGTCGCGCATATTCCGGGGCAATGGCCAGAATATGATTTTGGCAAAGCACCCATAGGTGCCGCTGGAGTAAGCTTTTTTTTCGTACTCTCAGGTTTTATCCTCGCCTACGTGTACGTGCCCCGTCTGGAGGCTTCCACCTCAAACAAATTTCCTTTGAAGGAATTTTATCTGCGAAGAGTGGCAAGGATTTGGCCACTGCATCTCGTTACACTCCTGATTGCCCTTTTCGCAGTTCTGGGTTGGTCCGCATTCTTAAGGCAAGACGATGTCTTGCTGAAGTCAGTTACCAACGTTTTTCTTCTTCAGGCTTGGGTTCCCAGCCACAAATGGGGGTATTTTTTAAATGGCCCCGCCTGGAGTTTGTCCGTGGAGGCATTCTTTTATGTTGTCTTCCCATGGTTTCTGATGGGGCGGTCGAAGAGGTTTGTTTTTAAGTATCTCGGAGTCTTGCTTTTCACATTGGCTGTCGTCTTTTTGGTTGGTGTTTATGGGCCGGCCTGGCAAAGCAAGGGGATTCAATTCGATACTTTGATACGTAACTTCCCTCCGGTTCGCTGTTTTGAATTCGCCTCGGGAATAGCCTGTGGCATTTTTTTCTTGTCACGGTCTCAGAGGTCTGAACACTCAGGGACTTTTGATACGGTTGTTGAATTGTTAAGCGTCTTGCTGATCATTTTATTTTTTTACTTTTCGAACTGGCTGGGTTTGTACAGTCACGAGCAGCCGCTCGGGGTAAGTGCGAGTTTCAATTACTGGTATCGGTTCTCAGGTGCAGCGCCCGTATTTGTGATTTTGATTTTTGTCTTTGCCCGGAGTCAGGGTTGGGGAGCATGGTTCTTATCGAGTCGATTGTTCGTATATCTCGGAGAAATAAGTTATTCATTTTATATGGTTCACATGAGCGTGTTACTTGTCATTGCGCGGCATGCCCGAATTGAGGGGAGTTGGGTTGCGCCGCTGCAGATTGCTGGTTGCTTCGGTATCTCACTTGCCCTGGCATCAATGCTTTACCACTTGGTTGAAGTTCCATTTCGTAAAGCGATCGTGGCTCGATTCGATAAAAAAACTACCGCGCCGTTTATTAAGACTTTGGTCCATGCTTTAGCCAATGAGATTGCAATTAAAAAAATTGTGATAGTTTCTTTGCTCTTTTTGGCGTGCTGGGGGGGCATCCAACAAACCCGATTTAACTTAAATAGTAGGAAGTTAGCTGATGCGATTATTGCAGCCACATCGAGTGAATTTAAAGATGTGCAATTTGGTGGCGATGCTGTTCTTCGTGGAGTACGAGTGACTCGCGATGAAAATGATGGATTGCAGATAGAGGCTGTGTGGAAATTGAATGCAGAACGACGAGAGATTCGTGTTTTAAATTTTTTGAGTGTTGAGAATAAGATCTTGAAGCGAGGAAGTGCCAATAAAGCTGTATTCTCGAATTTGGAGCCTCAAGAAACAGTGATTGATCGGGTCAAAATGAAACGTGACGATCTGAAGGGCGTAGAAAAAATTGCGATTGGCTTTTTTGAGAAAGGCCGTGGGTTTGCGGAAGTCAATAAAGGTCCTCGCAATGCAAAAATGCAGCAGCTATATATTTGGAGCAAAGGTTCGGAGTGAAAACGACTCCGTCTAATCCACTTTTTGGGGTTTGTGTTGCTTGACGATCGCTTTCAAAAGATCGCGGGCTGCATTTTTCTCAAGCTCGGTCCTAACATCTTTCCACCCTAATGCAGAATCACGGACAGATTCGCAGCGAACAAGATGGAAGCCAAATTTAGTTTTTACCGGCAAGCTAATCTCATTCTCTGAAAGTTGAAAAGCGGTGGTTGTAAACGAGGGGGACATGGGCCCTTCGCGTGAAATCCATCCGAGGGAGCCGCCTGAGAGTCGAGTCGGAGCCTCTGAGTGCTCTTTCACTGCCTCTGGCCAGGAAACAGTTTTTGAAAGGACTTGTTTTCGAATTTCAAGCAACTGTTGGTTGATGCGTTCTTCTTGTGCTTGAGAATGGTTTGCGGGCAGTTTGATCAGTAGATGCGCTGCTTTGATTTCCGTCCCATTAAAGCGTCGCTTGCTACGCTCGAAATAGGACTCAAGGAATTCATCCGTAAGTTTATTCTTAAGATAGCGTTCCCAGCTGAGCTGCCACTTCGTCTGAAATCTCAACTCGCCGCTTGTTTGGTAGGTTTCTTTCAGAAATTCTGCAAAACTTAAATCAATCGTTTGAAGTTCGGATTTTAAATTCTCTATTTGGAAATCGACTTCAGATGGGTTGGCTGCTAATCCCCTTTTGGAAAGAAAGTCCAAGGCTACATGCTGGTCGACCAGTTTTTGAGTGGTCAGTTCCATCGCTTTTCTTTTGTCGATGGCTGAGAGTTGCCGGTCGCCCAGGGTGCGTTTTAGATCGCGTGCAACCTGGTCTCGCGTGATGGTCAGGCCATAAATAGTTGCAAGGATATTCTGCGTAGCTGCATCGTCGGAGTCTATTTGTTGGTAGCCGTAGGCGTGCGGCGAGGCAAGGCTCAAAAAACCGAACGTCAGCCAGCAGGCGAGGAGCTTTGTTTTTGTCGAAATGACAAAACTGAATTGAGGGGCAAGAGGGGGCAAATCCGCACTCCAAATTGAAAGCGACGTGTGCTGAAGGTCGTGTTATGGTAACGGGATATCAGCCAGTTCAAACTTGACCGGGACTCTAACAATCGAAGCAGGCGTTTGGTAAACGAGATTCAAGGCGCTGGGGTCTGTGTCGAAATAGTAGCGAACGGTGATTTCATTCTCAGTTTGACCGATTCCGTCGTAAGCAATGGGGGCGATCTGCTCGCCTGTTTTGTTTTCGAGATAGATTTTGTTGTCGTAGACCCAACTGTGGTAGGACTCAAGTGCATTTTGTTCGGCGTCGAATCCAAGTTTGATTGCCAGGCCAAACAGTTGTTCGTTCTTTTCAATTCCTTGATAAGTCACCGTGGCACCTGCCCGAGTTTGTTGATAGCCATCATTTAAACGGCCTAGTTTTTTAAAACGAAACGTCTCGGTGCGTCCTGCGATGATTGCCTCGCCAGTGCCGGTGAGTGATTTGATTTTTGCGGTCGAACGGTCTGTGAGTTCGATAGGGATCGAGAACTCGATTTCAGCAATTTCCGATTGGACAGTTCCATAAAATACGGCTTCGCTGTTGGTAAGTTTGATTGGTTTGTTTTGTTTGTCTACGGCTTTGATACTTGCGGCAGGAAGTTGGAACGAGATGGGAGTGATTCTGGGTTCCCAGCGAACGACCGTGCTGATATTGCAATAGTTAAGATTTGGATTGACGAGGTTTCGAGATGCATTTACTTGGGTTACGGAGATTCCAAAAATGCCGGAGACACAATTCGGAGGCTGCTCGGTCGAAGCCGCTGCCTTGTTTTCATCGGGGCTAACGGCCTGCTGCATTGCGGCCTGCGTTGGGTCGAGACGAAGCTGGCCGGCGCTTGCTGCGTACGGGGAAATTTTGATTTCTCCCGTTTGGATGATGCTGTTGAGGGCTTCCCAGAATGTGCCATTTTCAACTTTAAGTTCAATCTCTCGCTTACTAAAAATATCAGGCGTCGTTTCTGTCAGGGCGACGTCATTTCCAGTTTGTTTTTTCAAGGCGGCAAGTGCTTCGCCAACGGTCATTTTTCCACTGAGAGTAACTCGGGAAGATTGGGTAGTAATGGCAGCAACTGCTTTTTCTAGTTCCGTCCGGACCTTGCTGATGCGCTGAATTACATCAGTGGCCACGGTTGGTTCCGCGGGATCAAGATGGTCAAGGACGCGAATCCCAAGGGCTATCAGTTCTTGTTGTGCTTTGTCTCGCTGGGGAATGGAAGGAGATTCAAGTTGTTGTCTCAGCACATCCACACGATCGATGAGTTCCATATCACCGAGAACTTTGTCTTGTTGATTGGGAGGTGTGTCCCGGGGTGATTCTTCCTGGCCGACCAGTGCGAAAGGGCTGATGAAACTAATGGCTATTAACAGTGTGACGGCAAATTGAAGGGGAGAACGTTGCATATTAATTCCTTAAGTCCGATATCAATCCTTATCTTAACAATTGAGTCCGATCCGGGGGTGAAAAATTTGCTTTGAATGCTATTCATTCGGGAATCAGTTTGCGAAAGGAGTGAGGTGACGTAGATTTCGATGGACATTTAAACGGAAGGGAACAGCGATGCGGGAAAATTTAATTAAAAAGGGACTCATTGTCAGCTTTGCCTGTGTCATGATTTTGTTCGTTGTCGAAGCTGGAAGCGGGCAATCAAAGCAGTCCCCGGTAACCATTGAGGTTCCGTATCAACAAAAGTCTTACCTCGGCAGGCCGTTGGCATGGGACGGTCGTGAAATGATGCTGCTTCGCCGCGACGGTAAAGTCAGTATTTTGCCAGTAAAAACTGATCGTGATTATTCAACGGTGAGTGCGGACTTCAAGCCTTACTCCGCTGCGGAGATGAGAAGACGTTTGCAGTCAGAATTTGGAAATAAGTACGATGTCTCTTTGACTCATGATTTCGTCGTCGTTCACCCCCCCGGGAGTCCACAGGTTTGGGCGACTCCCTTTCAGCAATTGTACGCACGATTTCAAGCTTACTTTTCAACTCGGGGATTTCGATTGCAGGATCCTGAGTTCCCGATGGTAGCGATTGTGTTAAGGACTCGGGGTGAGTTCGACCGAATGTTGAAGGCTTTTCACAATTACGATCCATCGATTCTTGGTTACTACTCACCCAAGAGCAATCGAATTATCACTTATGATCAAACCGAGGGGCGTTCAAAAGACAAGTCATGGTTGTTTAATGCCGGAACGATCTTGCATGAAGCCACTCACCAGACGGCATTCAATACCGGGTTACACAGCCGTTTTGCCCCCGTCGTGCGTTGGGAGAGCGAAGGGCTTGCGATGCTATTTGAGGCCCGTGGCGTCAATAATAGTCAGAATTTCCCTCGTCAGGAAGATCGCATACATGCGTCTCGATTGTCGCAATTAAAGCAGCTATATCGCGAAGGCAAAGTCCACGGGAAGATGTCTGAATTAGTGGTCAGCGACGACTTATTTCGAGCCGATGCTCAGGCTGCTTACGCGATTTCCTGGGGCATGACGTTTTATTTTAGTGAAGCAATGCCGAGCAAATACAAGCAGTTTCTAAAAAATGATGCAGCACGAACTGATTTTGCTTCTTATTCGAGGAAGCAACGGTCGGCCGACTTTGCGAAAGCATTTGGGGGTAACTTCAAGGAGTTAGAAGCACGCATGAAACGCTTTTACCAAGAGTTGAAACAGCCTGCTCGGTAACCGTCACGAGGTTTGCCGCGAGGGTGTAAACCGCTAGGCGGTCCTTAGATCATCCCGTTTTTTAGGGCCCAGACTGCGGCTTGTGTGCGATCATTGACGTCGAGCTTACGCAAGATATTTTGGACGTGCTCTTTAACCGTCTCAACACTAATACCAAGTGATTTCCCGATTTCGCGGTTACTCAGACCCATGGCAACATGCTGCAATACTTGCGACTCACGCTTGGTAAGCGGACTCTCTGCAGGGCCTGAGCCGATTCGTTTCATTCTCGTTTTGGTCGTGGCCAGCAAGCTCGTGGGCGGCGTAGATTCGCCGGCGGCGGCACCTCGAAGTGCGGTAAGCAGATTCTCGATCGGGGATGTTTTTTGAATGAACTCAAAACAACCCAATGCACTTGCGCGAGCGATATTGGTTGGGTTGGAATGGGAGGTGAAAACGATCACCTTTAAATTTAACTCGGGATCTATTTTCTCAAGTGACTTCAGAGCGTCCTGCCGACCGAGCCGAACTTCAGTGATCAAGATTTGCGGGCGATGAATTTCGATCGAAGGCACAATTTGGGAGGAGTTTCGAATCTGTTCAACAACGTCCATCTGCGCTTCTTTGGCAAGTGTGCAGAGGCTGAGGCCAACAATGGGATGATCGTCCGCGAGCAGTATTTTCGGCGTCATGGGTAGTAGGATGCAGTTAGACCTAGATGAGTATGCTTAAAGTCAGGATTTACGGCCGTGAGCAAAAGAATGGGTCACAAGACGTTGGTTCGGACTAAACCGATCCATTTATAACCTAGATGGGGAAGGAAATCTCTCGTGAGGGCAACTTTATCGGGAAGTACCGCACAATCTTAACAATCGGAAATATCCCTCAAATTCAGGGTTCTTAACAAAATCAGGCATTAATCCGGCAACGGTGACCTAAATAAACATAGGCGTTGTATTTAATCACCTGCGGCACGTTTGCTACTTCGGTAATCGAACAGCCGAGACGGATAAGAAATGAAGTTGAAGATGAACATGAGAACCCCGAAGAATTCGAAAATCCTCTTGGTGGATGATGATAAGCATTTGTTGGAATCAATGGGCGCATGGTTAGCAGACCAGGGATTTCAGGTCTCTCTAGCATCCGATGGGGAATCGGCTCGTCAGCGCTTAAATGAAACAACATTTGATTTGGCATTACTCGATGTCCGGATTGGGCATGACGATGGATTCGAATTACTTGCCGAGTGTAAAAAGCATCATCCAAATGTGGTCGTCGTTTTAATGACTGGGTATGCCACGGTCGACACAGGCATTGAGGCTATCCGTGCGGGAGCCTTCGATCTGGTAACTAAGCCCTTGATCGACGACGAAATCTTAATTTGTTTTGATCGCGCGTTATCGCAGCAAAAAGTCATCGAAGAAAATGAGCAGTTAAAAACACAACTAGATAAACGATTCGGTCGGCATAGCATCATTGGCAATGATCACCGAATGCAAAAGACGTTTGATATGGTGGACAACATTGCGGATACCAAAGCAACTGTGATGATCACGGGCGAAAGCGGAACCGGAAAATCATTAATTGCGAGAGCGATTCATCAGCGATCTAATCGACGTAAGGCTCCTTTTGTTGAGGTCGCTTGCGGGGCGTTGCCTGATAATTTGCTCGAGAGCGAGTTGTTCGGGCATGTTGCGGGTTCGTTTACTGGAGCAACTGGAAATAAGGTTGGGAAATTCAAACAAGCCGATGGCGGAACAATCTTTTTAGATGAAATTGGCACGGCGTCACCGTCATTGCAAGTCAAGCTGTTGCGCGTTTTGCAGGAGTTGGAATTTGAGCAAGTCGGCGGCACTGAGACATTTCGTGTGAACACCCGTATCATTTTGGCGACCAATGAAGACTTAGCGAAAGCAGTCGCTGAAGACCGTTTTCGGCAGGATCTTTACTATCGAGTCAACGTAATCAACATTGAATTGCCTTCACTTCATCAGCGTCCTTCCGACATTCCGACATTGGCGAAACACTTTCTTGAAAAGGTCTGTGAGGAAGAGGGAAAGCAAATTACAGGATTTGATCAGGCTTCGTTGCAAGCGATGCAACAATACAAATGGCCAGGTAATGTCCGAGAACTTCAGAACATTGTTGAACGGGCAGTACTGTTAGGTAGTGGTCCACAGTTAGGAATTCAAGACCTGCCGTCTCACATTAGTGCTTGCCAGACCGAGACGCTTACGATTTCCCCGTTAGCACAACGGCAGACGCTAAAGGCGGCTTTAGAGGGTCCGGAACGGCAAATTATCTTGCAATCGTTGCGTGAGAATAACTGGAACCGCAATGAAACAGCGGAGCAACTAGGTGTCAACCGAACCACTTTGTATAAGAAAATGAAAAAGTTGGGGCTTGAGAATCCACGTGCGGTTGCCACGGAGTGGTAACGGATTCCTAAAATTTCCAATCGGAATTTTTCTAGATTGCTCGACCCGAGAGCATATCGCCAGCAGTTTCAATTTGAACCGTAATGAGTTCATTTTCCTTGGCTTCTGGAGCAATGGCGTTAACGGTGGCATACCGGCAGGAGGTGCCAGTTACCGTTTTGTCGTCATTTACGTTTTCAACAAGTAGCTGCAGTTGTTCCCCAACGAGGCTCTCAAAGTATTCTCGTTTCAGTTCTTTTTCCAACGCGGCAATCTTAGCGCCACGTTCGGATTTAATTTTTTTGGGGATTTGCTCTTCCATTTCTGCTGCTGGAGTTCCCTTTCTCGGACTGAAAGGAAACATATGGATTTTTGAAAATCCAATCTGCCGACAGGCATCGATTGTGTCCGCAAAATCATCTTCGGTTTCCCCCGGGAAACCAACGATTACATCGGTGGTGAATGCCGGCAAGTGAAGTTCATTTTTGACCAGTTCGCAACGGTCGATGATATGCCGCCGCGTCCATCTTCTTTTCATTCCGCGGAGAATTTTATCACTGCCGCTTTGCAGGCAGACATGGAGGTGAGGGCAGACCTGCGACGAAAAATCTTTCATGACTTCGATCAGTTCGCGAGTTACCTCCGTCGCTTCAATGCTGGAGAGTCGCACACGCACGGAAGGGGAAAGCTCACAGATGGCGCGAACGAGATGGGAGAGTCTAACCCAGTCACTCTTTGGTTTTCCCTGATTAAAGTCAACTCCGTAGTGTCCGAGATGAATCCCCGTCAAAATGACTTCGCTAAAGCCATTGTCAATCAGCACCCGTACTTCATCGAGCACGTCCTGAAGTGGACGGCTGAACATGTCTGGTCGAACCGTGGGAATGATGCAATAGCTGCAGCGGAGTAGGCAGCCGTCTTGAACTTTGACATAAGCCCGATGACGGTTATTGAGTCCCGAAATACCGTTGGGGATATCGACAACTCCGAACCGTCCAAGCAAATCAGGGATTTCGCGTTTGTCGGTGACAACCTCTGCAACTCCGGGGAGGGCAGCGACCTCCTCGGGTTCCCGTGTCGCATAGCAGCCCATGACCACGATTCTGGCATCGGGATTGTGACGGTTCATCCGGCGGATGATCTGACGACTCTTGGAATCGCCTTCTCCAGTGATCGTGCACGTGTTGATGATGCAAAGATCAGCAGGTTGGTCTGATTCGGCATCCGAAAATCCGGCACCCAACAAGCCTTCTCGTACCAGTTGGGTCTCGTATTGATTGACTTTGCAACCGAGAGTCGCTGTTTTTAGTTTCGCGCCCACGCCATGTCTCTTGTTGGATCAGATGTTCTGCAGTCCCTATTGGACACTATTGCGGTACTTCTGCAACGCGAAATTCCGACTTTGAAGGAGGGAGGCCGCAACGGCTAAGCAGGCGTTAGTTAATCACTCGCTTCGGCTTCGATGGTCGCTGACATCGACCCTTTGCAGCGGGGAATTAGGAAGTCTTTTCCAAATGAATGAATTTGCTCGACTTTGAGTTCGGCATGTTCCCGCGTGGTGGTCAAGCAAACGCTTCTACCGTCCGAATCGACTGCATTGGCAATTTTGAAACCCCGGTCAATCGAGTGTCCGAAGATTTGCCGCATCATCAAGATGACGTACTCGTAGGAATGATCATCGTCGTCCCAAAGAATCACGTGAAACCTTGGTTGACGTTTCGGTCGCTGATCTTTTTTGTTTTTTGGTTTTACCACCGGCTCGGCGGTAAGCGTTGCTGAATCCTTGTCGGACATTATCGTTTCTCTAAATTCTTGGACACCGTTCCACTTCGAATTTCGCCTACTTTGACTGAAATTCTCTCGGGATTCAAGTAAATTTTTTTGCGTATTGCAGAAACCAGCAGCATTTCTTGTCTTTTTATTCACGCATCGGGAGCCCCGTGGGCGAGTTGAAGCTAGGGTCCGTGGTCGCAATCGCAGGTCAGGGCTATATTGGAGCGACAATCAAGGATTTCGTTTTGAAATTTTAGTTTGTTTCCAAATCAGCCTGTTTGCAAATCTGCCGCCCTTCCGAGCGTTTCTGAGAAATCAGGAGGCAAGTTTGCATCGTTTTTTAAAAACCGCAACTGAAAATTGGTTGCCAACATGAATCAGAGAGTCTGTTATGTCCGAATTCGATAGCTACTTAAATGAGAACCATGACCGGTTTGAGTCCGATTTGTTCGAGTGGTTGCGGATGCCCAGCATTGGCACTGACAGTGCCTACGATGCTGACATCCGTAAGACCGCGGAGTGGTTGGCGCAGAAGTTTATCGATATGGGGTTGAAGACAGAGACAATTGAAACTTGCGGCCATCCGTTGATTTATGCCGAATCACCCAAAGTGGAAGGAGCGCCAACAGTGTTGGTTTACGGGCACTACGATGTTCAGCCGCCAGATCCGCTAGAGCTTTGGGAAACACCTCCGTTTGAGCCCACCGTGCGTGATGGAAAGGTTTTTGCGAGAGGCGCGACTGATGACAAAGGCCAGATGATAACACATGTCTTTGGCGTGGAAGCCTATTTGAAAACCAAAGGCTCCCTGCCGATTCAGGTAAAATTCTTAATCGAAGGTGAAGAGGAATCCGGTGGCGCCGGTCTGGAGGCATTCCTGAATGGCGAATACGACGCTGAGGTGCCTGTGAAAGAAAAGATTAGCGCGGACATCGCCGTGATAAGTGATTGCTCTCAGTACGGGCCAGGTCAACCAGCGATCACTTATGGGCTCAAAGGAATCACTTACTACCAAGTCAATTTGACTGGACCCAATCGAGATTTACATTCCGGCGGATTCGGTGGAACGGTTGCTAACCCCGCAAATGTTTTATGTAAGATGATGGCGGCGTTAATTGATGAAAAGGGGCGAGTTCAGATTCCAGGGTTTTATGATGATGTTGAAGAATTAAGTGACCGCGAGCGTGAGCAATTTTCGCAGCTTGGTTTTTCTGATCAGGAATACCAGGAAGAATTAGGGTTAAAGGCTCTCGCTGGAGAAGAGGGGTATACGACCTTGGAGCGACGATGGGCGCGGCCGACCTTTGATATTAACGGGCTGTGGAGTGGATATCAGGGAGAAGGAGCGAAGACCGTGTTGCCGGCCAAGGCTGGTGCCAAGTTTAGTTGCCGGTTGGTACCCAATCAGAATCCGGAAGTCATCCAAGAGGGGATGAGGAAGATGCTTGAGGAGCTTTGCCCAGATTCAATTGAAATGGAATTCATTGCCCTGCATGGAGCACCTGGGTTCGTGCTCTCGCTCGACAGCCCTTTCATGGAGGCCGCGGCGGATGCAATTGAAAAAGGATTCGGCGTTCGGCCGGTCTTTGTGCGTTCGGGAGGCAGTATTCCCGTCGTAAACGCATTCACAGAAATGCTGGGAATTGATACCCTTTTGTTGGGCTGGGGGCAGGATGACGATAATCTTCATAGCCCTAATGAAAAGTTTTCTCTCGAGGACTTTCACCGAGGAATCAAGTCGAGTTGCTGTCTTTGGGATGAAGTTGCCAAGATCGCAAATTGATGCGGTAAAAAGAAATCGTTGAATAAGACAATTGATTTCTGAGAGATTTTTTAGTGACATTCAACGGACTTTATTGGAATGTTGCCGTTTCCTATTTAAATAACCAAAATCTAAATTTACGCCATGCTTGATCGAAAATACATTGTTGACAACGTCGAAGCTGTAAAGCAAAACTGCGCTAACCGAAATATCAGCGTCGATGTTGATCGGCTAGTTGAACTGGAATTGCAGCGGCGAGGAAAACTGCAGCTCGTTCAGGATTTAAACACCCAGTCAAATGCAGAGTCGAAAAAAATTGGGCAGGCGAAGGATAGCGAAGAACGTGAATCGCTCAAAGTCAGTGCGCGTGCGTTGCGAGAGCAGAAGGATGCGGCTCAAGCAGAACATGATGTTATCGATCGGGAGATAAAAGAGCTCCAGTTGCAGGTGCCGAATATGGCGCACTCGGATTGTCCGGTGGGTGTTGATGATAAATCAAATTTAGAGCTTGCTCGTGGAAAGCACACATGCCGAGAATTTGACTTTGCGCCGCTCGACCATCTTGAGCTTGGGGAGAAACACGATTGGATCGATTTCGAAGGAGGATCTCGGACGACTGGAAACGGTTTCTATTTCCTCAAAGGCGACTTGGTGATGCTTGACTTGGCACTCCAACAGTTCGCGATGGTTGAATTAAGTAAGCGAGGGTTTACGCCAACCATTACCCCGGATTTGGCTCAGGATTCTGTACTCGAGGGGATCGGGTTTATGCCGCGGGGACCGGAAACCCAGATCTATAGCATTGAAAATATGAATTTGTCGCTGATTGGAACTTCTGAAATTACCTTGGGGGGACTGTACAGCGGAAAGACGATTGCCGAGTCTGAATTGCCGATTCGCTTGTGTGGTATCAGCCACTGCTATCGTACCGAAGCGGGAGCGGCCGGTCGTGCTTCACGGGGTTTATACCGCGTTCACCAATTTACGAAAATTGAGATGTTTGTATTTGCGCGTCCCGAGCAGAGTGACGCCATGCATGAGGAATTGCGGCAGATTGAGTGTGATCTTTTTGATGCAATCGGAATTCCTTATCGGGTCGTCGATACTGCAACAGGCGATCTAGGGGGGCCAGCTTATCGGAAATACGATCTAGAGGCGTGGATGCCCGGTCGAGGTGAAAGCGGAGAGTGGGGAGAAGTGACCAGTACCTCGAATTGCACCGACTATCAGTCGCGAAGGCTAAACATTCGGTACAAAGTAAAAGATAAGAAAGGGACCCATTTTGTTCATACGCTCAATGGAACGGCTTTCGCATTGAGTCGCGCATTAATTTCAATTCTCGAGAATCATCAGAATGCGGATGGAAGCGTTAACGTTCCCGAGTGCCTGCAGCTATGGGTAGGCAAGTCAGTGATTGGGCAAACGCCAGCAGCTGAATCTGCTTAAAGCAAGTTTGTTTCAGGATTTGTATTGATCCTGGAAATGTTTGTTCTGAATCGGAACGACAGCGGTGAGGATTTTCTGAAAGACTTCAGCTGGCGAACCATCCGCCTCGACGGTAGAGATGATTTCATCGGAGTAGCATTCAAGTACTGGCTTGGAAACGCTGTGGAAAATTCGAAATCGACTCCGAATGACATCTTCGTTCGCATCGTCAGCTCGGTTTTCTCGAATTGCGCGACGTCGCATTCTAAGAATCATATCTTCTTCGGATTCACAACTGAGGCTGACTACTTGAAGAATATCGAGGTGGTCTTTTACTAGATCTGTTTGGGCAACGTTACGAGGAATTCCATCGAGTACGAGTAAGTCCTCGCGAGGTTTGTAGGTGGAGAGAGCGACGTAGGCGTCAACTGTCTTTTTCCAGATCTCGACGGTAAGTTCATCGGGAACGAGTTGTCCGTTAGAAGTGTATTTGTAGATTTGTTGTCCGGTTGGGGAGCCGATATCAATGGATCGAAAAACATCGCCAACGGAGAGGTGAAAAAACCCTGGCACCGACCCAAGGATTTTCCCCTGAGTCCCCTTCCCTGCTCCAGGAGGACCAAAGAGTAAGATTGAGCGATAGCGTGAAGAATTATCCATAGGACGCCTCAGATCGAAACATGGTGGTGTTAGGGTTGGGGTGTGCCGGTCTATTGTGTCGAGCGCGCGAGAGCCTCACAAGCTAAAAATCGATGATTCACAAAATTTCTAACCGTCGTTGAGTGAGTAAAGTAGCTTCGAGTAAAGTCATGAAAACGAGTTCAAGCGAGGGGTGGTGGGAACCCGTCAGCGGTTCCTAAAAGTCTCTGAAACCGAGTGAGGGCTTCTCGCGTGGTTCGGAAACTAAGTAATATGAGTGTCATCCCACATATTTAGCATAACTAAGGTCTCGTTTTACGGTTACCGCCGACAATTTTGGTGGAAATTCATGATCCTGTGTTTCCCCGTGTTAGGATTGGAGACAGAGGATCGAGGAACAGCAGAAGCCGATGAGGCATTAGTTTCTCCGAGTGAAATTACAACTTCTGATTGGCGCCGCGGCGACTACCCTTTTATCGGTCTCAGTCAGAAATATAAGACCTAAGTAAGTGAATTTTTTTAGCGATTACATAATGAAGCTCCTAAGAACCAAAACCAATTTATATAAAACTCTGAGTGCCATTTTATGGGCCATGTTGCTTCTCGGATCTGCTGAGATCTTTGCTGCGGCGGACGACGAGAATCTTGCTCTCCGGTACACGGTTGATCTGGAAGACACCAGAAATCACTATCTGACAATTAAGGTTGAGGTGCCTGTCGATTCCGATACGACCGAATTAATGATGGCCGTCTGGACTCCCGGCTCTTACTTGGTTCGAGAGTACGCTCGCAATATCGATTCGATGACGGTCACCTCCGAGGGACGTGAATTGGAATTCGAAAAGATTCGCAAGAACCGGTGGTTGGTTGAAACCAAAGGGATTAAATCATTTGAGGTGAGTTATCGTCTGTATTGTAATGAGATGTCAGTTAGGACGAACTGGGTCGGCAATCAGTATGCAATGATTAACGGTGCACCAACATTCATTACAGTGCCTGATCGATTGGACAAGCAGCACGAAGTGCAATTGTTGTTGCCAAGGAACTGGACACGAAGTGCGACAAGTTTGAAATCGGTAGGAGATGACCCGCATCGATTTGTTGCTGAAAATTTTGATGAATTAGTTGATAGCCCAATCGTCGCTGGAAATGTCAGTGTCTACCCGTTTGTTGTAGGAGGCATTGAGCATCAATTAGTGAATGTTGGTGAGGCAGGTTATTGGGATGGTACCAAAGCCGCGACTGATCTGAAAAAGGTCGTGGAAGCTCATCAGGAGATGTGGGGTGTTGTGCCGTACGATCGCTATATGTTTATCAACATGATTGTTGAGAGCGGCGGCGGCCTGGAACACGATAATTCCTCGGTTCTTATGACCAGTCGATGGTCCTTTCGTGATCGTGGCAGATATAAGAGCTGGTTGAGTCTTGCCAGTCATGAATTCTTTCACACGTGGAACATTCGACGGTTAAGGCCCAAATCTTTGGTGACTTACGATTATGAGAATGAGGTATACACCGATAGCCTTTGGATCGCTGAAGGAATTACAAGTTACTATGAAGATCTCCTACTCTTGCGAGCAGGGTTACTTTCTCGAAGTGAATTCCTCTCACGGCTTTCTGGAAACGTAGAAGGTGTTCAGCGAACCGGCGGACGGAAACTACAAAGCTTGAAAGATTCCTCTTACGATGCTTGGATTAAGTACTATCGACCGGATGAAAATTCATCGAATACGAGGGTCAGTTACTACTCAAAAGGCGCCGTGGCAGCCTTTTTACTTGACGCCAGAATTAGAAAACTAACCAAAGGCGAAAAAAGCCTGGACGACTTGATGCGGAAGTTATTTGCCGAATACGTGACAACTGGCTACACAACCGAAGAGTTTCGGGCTGCTGCAAGTGAACTTGCTGGTCAGGATTTGAGCGAATGGTTTAACAGTGTCATCGATTCGACTGATGAACTGGACTATTCAGATATTGAGGCAATCGGTGTGGTCGCTCCGTACAAAAAGCCAGCGACACAGGCCAAGAAAGAGGCAGATAAGAAAGAG
>JAQXDZ010000043.1 GCA_029251085.1 Mariniblastus sp. | reverse complement strand
CGGACAGTTAATTTCATAAGTTGAATTGATGAGAACAAAAATAATCGTTACCTGGAGTGGTTTGATGCAAATAAAAGATCACCTCGGCAGGCCTTCGGGTTTGTTAAGGGGTTTGGATATTTGTGGTCAAGCTACTAAGGGCGTATGGGGGATGTCTTGGCATTAGAAGGCGAAGAAGGGCGTGGAAGTCTGCGAAAAGCCTGGGGTAGTCGACAAACGGACGTTGATCCCGGGATTCCTGAACAAGGCGGTAGTGAATACATAGCTACCGTCCGGCTAACCTAGGGAACTGAAACATCTAAGTACCTAGAGGAGAAGAAAGAAAAATCGATTCCGTTAGTAGCGGCGAGCGAAGGCGGAGTAGCCCAAACCGTGGAAGTTTCTTCCGCGGGGTTGTAGGGTCCTTCACATGGGAGTTACAAAATTCAAACTAGTAGAAGCGGTCAGGAATGGCCCACCACAGAGGGTGACAGTCCCGTACACGAAAGTTTTGAATCTCCCGAGGGAAACCTGAGTAGGTTGGGGCACGTGAAACCCCGACTGAATCTACGGAGACCATTCCGTAAGGCTAAATACTCTCTAATGACCGATAGTGAACTCAGTAGCGCGAGTGAAAGATGAAAAGAACCCCGTTTAGGGGAGGGAAAGAACCTGAAACCATATACCTACAAGCGGTTGGAGCACTATGATTTGTTCAGTGTGACAGCGTGCCTTTTGCATAATGATCCGGCGAGTTGTCGTATGCGGCTTGGTTAAGGACTTACGGTCCGGAGCCCGAGGGAAACCGAGTGTTAATAGCGCGAACAATTGTCGTATGCGGCAGACGCGAACCCAGGTGATCTACCCATGAGCAGGTTGAAGCGCGGGTTATACTGCGTGGAGGACCGAACCCACTTAGGTTGAAAACTGAGGGGATGACTTGTGGGGAGGAGTGAAAGTCTAATCAAACCTGGAGATAGCTCGTTCTCTGCGAAATATCTTTTGGGATAGCGTCAGGTAAATTGTGACACGGGGGTAGAGATACTGAATTGGATGGGGGCCCTTCCCGGGGTACCTCACTGAACCAAACTCCGAATACCGTGTTATTTACCCTGGCAGTCAGTCCGTGTGGGATAAGCTGCACGGTCGAAAGGGAAACAACCCAGACCATCGTCTAAGGTCCCGAAGTAATGCTCAGTCACTAAGGAAGTTAGTTTGCTGAGACAGCCAGGATGTTGGCTTAGAAGCAGCCACCATTTAAAAAGTGCGTAACAGCTTACTGGTCGAGCAGGCTTGCGCCGATAATGAACGGGAGTAAGCATTACACCGAAGACATGGGTTTACACTATGTGTAAGCGGTAGCAGAGCGCTGTACAGGAGATACAAGCCTAACGGTAACGATAGGTCCCGGTCTGTACAGGTGATTATGCCGGAATGAGTAACGATAAAACAGGTGAGAATCCTGTTCGCCGAAAGCCTAAGGTTTCCTGGGGAAGGTAAATCCGCCCAGGGTTAGGCAGTACCTTAGTCGAGGCCGAAAGGCGTAGACGATGGATAGCAGGTTAATATTCCTGCCCCAAC
Source organism: Mariniblastus sp. (assembly GCA_029251085.1). Taxonomy (GTDB): domain Bacteria; phylum Planctomycetota; class Planctomycetia; order Pirellulales; family Pirellulaceae; genus Mariniblastus. The sequence continues at coordinate 53,765 of JAQXDZ010000043.1, read as the reverse complement.
TTGTGGAGCGATGGAGGGACGGCAACCAGAATGCGTGCGGACGAATAGAAATGTCCGTGGAGTTCATTGAGATGGAGGGATTGGAAAATCCACCCTCATAATTCAAGATGTTCGACCAACTGCCTTGAGCGGGATTGCGTTGGAAGGTTGTCCAAGAAAAGCTTCTAAGTGTTGAAGCAAGTTGACTGTACTAAAACTGACACAGGTAGGCGGGTCGAGTAGACTAAGGCGCTCGGGAGAACGGTGGTTAAGGAACTCTGCAAAATGGCCCCGTAAGTTCGCGATAAGGGGTGCCCCTGGCGGTTAACGCTGCTGGGGGCCACAGTAAATCGGCTCCTTCGACTGTTTATCAAAAACACAGGTCTCTGCGAACACGTAAGTGGATGTATAGAGACTGACGCCTGCCCGGTGTTGGTAGGTTAAGGAAGACGGTTAGCCTTCGGGTGAAGCTGGCGACCGAAGCCCCAATAAACGGCGGCCGTAACTATGACGGTCCTAAGGTAGAATTTTCTGCCCTCTGGTCTGGTGACAGATCAGGTTGCACTTTGCTATATGCTGGAACATCTGAGTATCCGACAGTACTCGTCTTCAACTTGAAGGCAGTGAAAATCTGTTCGGTGCAGACAATCAGCAGGAAACCATTTCATCATGTAAGATTTATCTTGCTTGAGATTGATGGGCTCCTCAGAGACTAAACGCAAAGCATCTCACTACTGCGAAGATCAAAGGTTAACTTTCTTTGATTGGTAGTTGAGTTGAAGATATAGTCCGAGCTGCATGGCGACATGCAGAGGTTAACAGAAATGTTAGCCCGCCGATCGCAAACCTAAATCTCTGGTTTGCAAATGTTTTCTTTGAAAACATGCATGTTTCTTAGCTTATTCATTGGGTCTAGTTGTATGACTAGGCCAGCATCAACAAGTGTATTTATATGTTTGTTAATGCGGTTTGGATCTTGGCTAGATCCGGTTAGTAGTGCTAAAGCTTTCATGTGACTTCGGTAGTAACATACTGAGCGAAGTTCCTTGTCGGGTAAGTTCCGACCTGCATGAAAGGCGTAACGAGAGGAGCACTGTCTCAACCACCGACCCGGTGAAATTGTAGTCGTGGTGAAGATGCCACGTACCCGCGGTTAGACGGAAAGACCCCGTGAACCTTTACTGTAGGCAGATATTGGGCTGAGTTATGTTTTGTGTAGGATAGGTGGGAGACTTTGATCCCGGCACGCCAGTGTCGGGGGAGTCGTCCTTGAAATACCACCCTGAATATGATTTAGTTCTAACTCTGACCCTTGAATCAGGGCAGAGGACAGTTTCTGTTGGGCAGTTTGACTGGGGCGGTCTCCTCCCAAAGAGTAACGGAGGAGTTCAAAGGTACACTCAGCCTGGTTGGCAATCAGGCGTCGAGCGCAAAGGTAGAAGTGTGCTTAACTGCGAGAGATATAACTCGAGCAGATACGAAAGTAGGACTTAGTGATCCTGTGGTTCCGCATGGAAGGGCCATAGCTCATCAGATAAAAGGTACTCCGGGGATAACAGGCTTATCGCATCCGAGCGTCCATAGCGGCGATGCGGTTTGGCACCTCGATGTCGGCTCATCACATCCTGGGGGTGAAGAAGCTCCCAAGGGTTTGGCTGTTCGCCAATGAAAGTGGTACGTGAGCTGGGTTCAGACCGTCGTGAGACAGGTCGGTCCCTATCTGCCGTGGGCGTACGAAACTTGAGGAGGTTCTTCTTTAGTACGAGAGGATTTGGAAGGACGAATCTCTGGTGTTCCAGTTGTCACGCTAGTGGCATGGCTGGATAGCTATATTCGGAAAAGATAAACGCTGAAAGCATCTAAGCGTGAAGCTCTCTCCAAGATTAGGTTTCGTTGTAGCTTGCTACGAGAGTCCCCTGGAAGACTACCAGGTTGATAGGCCATATGTGTAAGTGCAGTAATGCATTCAGCTAAATGGTACTAACGGACGAAAGCTTGACCACATATATCCAGGTCTCTCATTTTCGGTTGGGTTTAAAACCAATCAAAACTGATACCAGTTTAGGTCATTTGAAGGTAGGAATTTCCTGCCGACGCTATTTAAGGCGTCATTGGGTCAACGTGGCCCGCATGAGTTGGCAGCCGCCATCGTCATGCAAATCTGGGTCAACATTGACCCACGACACTAGCCATCTATAAAACACAACCAAAAAGACATGATCTTTGTCAGGATCAGGCCACATCGGGTGAATAAGCCGATGTGGTCTCTTCCGGCGAACATATTAAAGTGGTCACACCTGTTCCCATCCCGAACACAGTAGTTAAGCACTTTGAGCCGATGATAGTACTGCAAGTGCGAAAGTAGGTACCGCCGGATTTATTATGAGCCCGTTCACGTGAAAACGTGAACGGGCTTTTTTTATTGCTCAGCCCATCTTGTGGTTGGATTCGATTGCCTTTCGCGTTCAATGATTTTTCTGATATGAACTGGCACCCAGTTAAGCAGCATGGGAAAATATTTGCACTGACGCGAAAAGTCGCTAGTGCTCTGAGGTAATGAACTTATGAAGCGACCCCAATCGAAAAGGAACATGTATGCGAGCTGGCTATTACAAAACTGGATTGCCGACCTTCGTCGCAATGCTCGCGTTCCTGCCTTGCATTAGTTCTCTGAGTCAAGACAATCCCAAGCCGGTACCCATTAGGTTCGAGAATTTAAGTAACGAACGATGGGTTTCAGAAATCCCCACTTCATTGCGTCGGGTTGGGAAAGATACAGAAATAACTGTAAAAGTATGGTTTGATCGGCAGCTGCTCGGTGATGGGAAGGCATATCTTAGGCGAGCGGCTGAATTTGACGCAATTCCGAGGTCAGTTTTAAGTTCGCGTTGTATAGATGAATTGAAACGCGAATCGGACGCCTCGTTTTTTAGGGCGAAAAAGACGCTTGATCAGCTAAAAGCGTCAGGGATTCTATCCGACATTCGTCAGCATTGGATTGTGAACGGGTTTAGTGCAACAACTCGAGTTTCTGACATTCAAAATGTGAAAGAAATTCCCGGTGTTAGCAAAATATTTATTGTTCGAAAATCCAATCCCACAAAAACCGCTGCACCAATTTCTCGCACGGAAAAGAATTCTCTTGAATTGGCCTTCGATCCGGAACGCTGGTTGCATCCATGGTATACCCGCGCGCTTAAGGCAGACCAAGTCTGGAAAAAGCTTGGAATTACCGGGCGGGGTACTCTAAACGTAATTCACGATTTTCACTTTGCAAAATCTCCTCAAATGGCAAAATCGCAGTCGCCAATCGTTGGATTCAATTTTAATCAAGGTGATATGGAACTTTGTGTTCGCCCTGAAAGCGTTTCCCCTCGTGATTTGCACGGAGTCATGTGTGCGGCAATTGTCTGCGGTAGAGGATCGCCTGAGTTTCGATACGAATTCGGGTTAGCGCCCTTGGGAGAGTGGGCGGGTGTAATAGCCCGCGGCGAAATTGAATCAAGTGTTGAATGGGCGATTGAAAACGGAGCTGACACCTATAGCATGAGTTTTTCCATTCCCGGCTTAGATGAATACCGTAGTCATTGGCGAAAAATACTTGAACATGGAACGATTTGTGGGCTTTGTTTCGTTTCCGGTGCTGGGAATTTTGCGAAGACAGTTAAAACACCACGCCAGATGCGAACACCCGAAGATATTCCTCAGGTAGTATTCGCCGCTGCTGGTGTTCACAGAGATCTTTCAAAAACGAGTTTTTCCAGTCAGGGTCCTGTGCTGTGGCAGACAGACCACTATCACGATGGGAAGGTTAAAAAACCAGAGGTTTGCGCGTTTAATCACCAATTACCAGTTTTCTTCGCTGATGGAACAGTACGTGAATCGGCCATCAACGGAAATTCTTTTGCGGGACCGATGTTCTGCGGTGCGATCGCATTGATGCGGTCCGCGGACAAAGAAATTCATCCCTGGCGAATTCGGGAAATAATTACTACCACGGCAACCGACATCGGGCCTCCTGGATTCGATCCAAGCACGGGTTATGGATTGATCAATTGCTACCAAGCCGTAAAAGAGGTTCTTAAGCGGAAAGCAATCCGTGAGGGGAGCGATCCGACTCGCTTTGAAAAGAATGGGGACGATGGCTCATTTAACTCAAAGCGCTACCTCGCCGAACTATCTGCTGCATTAATCGTCGAAAATTCTGTCCAAAACGTGCAGGGGGCAAATTTAAATATATTGAGAGTGGGCGATATTATCACCGCGGTGGGAGAGGACCAGGTTACATCGTTAGCCGCTTTGAACGCAGGAACTGCAAAATATCGGGGAAAGTCGATCAACGTACATGTTATCCGCAATGGAAAGGCAATTCAGGTTCGCCTGCAACCTGAAGCATTAGCGAAATACAAAATCAGACAAGTCTATTCCGCACCGGTTTTTAAATAGGGGTTGGCTTGTTAGCTTTAGAGATCGGTTTTTTTACGCAGAATCGAGCGAAGGCGAAAGCAAGGAATAGATTAGAAATTGGAACCAATGGGTTCCGTACGGTTTTGCCAACAATTAAGCGTTTTAAACACATTCGAAATAAATTTTACGGATAACTGGTTTTTAATATGCAGTCGGAATGTGAAGCAGTGAGAGTGGGCGAAGGAATCGCCGGAAGTGGCGTGTTTGCAAAAATTTCTTTTCCTGCGTCCGCGGTGATCGGTCAAATCAAGGGAGACCTGTTTCAAAATGAACGACTGGAAACCGAATACACGTTTCAGGCAGCCGAGGGTTATCAGTTGGAACCGATCGCACCCTTTCGATTTTTGAATCACAGCTGCGATCATAATTGTGAATTCGACTGGATGACCGCTTCTGACTGGAAAGGTGACCCAGAATCGGTGGATGACAAGAGTTGCGGCGGGCTGTATCTGTCCGCACTTCGGAACATCTCACCGGGCGAGGAACTGACCATTGACTACAACTGGCCCGCTGAATTTGCAATAAAATGCGAATGCGGTACTAAAAATTGTCGCGGGTTTGTTGTTTCAGTGGATGAAATTGCAAAACTCAAAAATTTAAAATAGTAGTTTTTAAAAAATTCTCAAATTCAATCGAGGGAAATTGAATGAAAGCAGCTTCGATCGCAGAAATTAAAAAGCAGCTGGTAAAGCTCGACCAGGGTGAGTTACTCGAAATCGTGTTGCGTTTAGCCCGATTCAAAAAGGACAACAAAGAACTTTTAACTTACGTGCTTTTCCTTTCTGAAAACGAAACTGCCTACGCGGGATATTTGTGCGAAGAAATAGAAGAACAATTTCGAGCAACTCCCAATATGCACAAAAAGACACTTAGAAAGACCATTCGGGTCATGGACAAATGCTTGAGATTTTCGGGATCGAAAGAGACGGAGCTCACCGTTCGAGTTTTCTTTTGCCGCGAGTTAATCAGCAGCGAAACGCCTTTTCGAGACCGCAGGGTAACGTTCAACATGTACGCTGGCCAAATCAAGAAAATACAAAAACTGATTGAAACGTATCATGAAGATCTCCAGCATGATTACCGGCAGGAGTTTAGGGATTTAGACTTAGAGTAACCCTAATCATGCAACGTTTTAATCAATCCCGATTTCTTTCGGCCTCCAGATATTCAACATTTGACACTCAAACTTGGGGCTGATTTCTTTCCAACAGTCAGCCTCAAACTGCAATTGCACGACTGCCGCTGTGGGTAAAATCTCCCAATTTCCGGTAAGCGATTCAACTAGATCCTCTAACCCTGGATTGTGGCCGACAAACATCAATCGCGATATGTTAGCGATATCAGCGGTCGCCATCGCTTTCCGGTATTCTTGCGCGGGAGCGTGGTAAAACTGCGGTTCAAATCGTATTGGAACTGGTTCGGCTCCGCCAATGGTTTCGCTCACCAAATTGGCGGTTGCAGCCGCGCGTGCTGCGGGTGACGAAATTATCAACTCAGGAGTGGATAGCTGTTCGATTAGGAATCTAGCCATATTGGGGGCTACCCGTTTCCCACGTTTGTTGAGAGGACGTTCAAAATCAGGCATGCCGCCCTCGGCCCACGAGGACTTTGCGTGACGCATTAGGAGCAGCTGTTTCATGATCGATTCCCAAACTTTGTGCAAATGGCTTGTTTTATGAACTATTTATTGATGTTTCTGACACAAATTCACCCCCCCCCCGTTGTTTAGGAAGGCGATAGGATAAAATAAAGACTCGGTTATCATACGCCAATCCGACCATGATTGCTTCACAATCTCGTTGATAATCGTACCGCTGAAGTGAACGCAAGTTCTCGAATGTTAAGTCGAATTTTTTATTAGCTAGTCAAGTGATCAACGTTAATGGATCCTGAACGCGCCAGAATACAAGCCGATCTAAGTGGTTTAATTGAAGGAGAAGTGCATTGCGATGCAACTTTTCTTCAGATGTATGCTAGTGACGCAAGTATCTATGAGATTTCACCGCTGGGGGTTGTGAGGCCGGCAAGTACTGCTGATGTTGTTGCCTGCGTGCAATATGCTGCTGAGAATCAGATATCGCTAATTCCTCGTGGAGCAGGAAGTAATGTCGCCGGAGCCTGTGTTGGGCAAGGCTTGATACTCGATTTTTCTTATTCGATGCGACAGATTCTCTCGGTTGGAAAAGACACAGTAACCGTTCAGCCGGGGGTTGTAATTGGTGATTTGAACCGTCACCTCAAGGCTCACGGTCAATTATTTGGGCCCGATCCTGCGACGCGAAACGTGACAACCGTCGGCGGGACTCTGGCGATGAACACCTCCGGGAGTCACTGGGTAAGATATGGTGCTCCACGCGATACCATTATGCGATTGCAGATGGTGTTATCCACAGGCGAGGTGGTTGAATTTGATTCGCAGGAAAATGCTTCTATTTCGAAAACATTTCCCAGCCTTCGAGCGCAATTATTAGCCGGCAGGGTCCGGCGAGTTATCACCTCCAACGAAGATTTAATTGCCGACAATTGTCCGCAGTCGATGCAAAATCAAGCGGGATATAATCTTTTCGATGTACAACAGAATGGCCACACGGATTTGACCCGTTTATTGGTCGGCAGTGAAGGTACGCTTGGCATCATTACGGAAGCTACGCTCAAAACGGAACCGATTCCGCGTCATCGTGGTGTCGCCCTGCTCTTTTTTCATCGCCTTGATACCGCCGCATCCGCTGCCGTTGAAATCAACAAAATGGGCGTCTCCGCTTGCGACCTACTTGATCGGCGACTTTTGTCGTTGGCACGTGAGACCAATAGTGAATTTCAGCGTTTACTGCCTGCTGATGCAGAGGCGATGCTTTTGGTTGAGTATCAGGCATCCGATGAAACGCAATTAAGATCAAAACTGGATCATCTCGTCACACGAATTCAGCGACGCAAGAAGTTAGCTTACGAGGTGATGTTAGCAACCCAGCAAGATCAACGAGACCTGTTGTGGCGAATTGTTCGACGAGTAGTGCCAACTCTGTACCGATTGAGAGGAGATAAACGGGCACTTCCGTTTGTCGAAGACATTGCAATCCATCCCTCAAAGATACCGGCTTTCCTTTCTTCGGTGCATAAGATCCTGAATGACAACGAGGTCACTGCCTCCATTTTTTGCCACGCTCCACAAGGGACGATCCACATTCGCCCGTTTATGAGCCTTTCGGACAGTAGTGAAATAGCAAAGATGCATCGCCTAGCTAATCAACTTTTCGAGCAGGTCTTGGAGAACAACGGCACGATTAGTGGAATGCATGGAGATGGTTTAAGTAGAACATGGTTCTTGAGGCGTCAATATGGTTCGCTGTACAACGTTTTCTCGGACGTTAAACGGATATTTGATCCCGGGAATATTCTCAACCCTGGCAAGATAGTCGGGCACCCGTTTTCTGGATTAGGTGATAACATTCGTCCAGTTACCGTTAGTTCGACTTTCTTAGGAATCTCACCTGAGGAAAACGAACGCGAGACAGCTGATTTGCCCGACGATAAAAAGTCGAGTCAAGACAAAGAAGAATCGCGAGGCTGGATCACAAAGCCGAAGATGATCAAGCGGTCGAAGACGATCGCTTTACCAATTCTTGAGCCAGAATTGAATTGGCAGTTACCTCAGATCGCGTTAGCTGCGCGTAATTGCAATGGTTGCGGGCGTTGCCGCTCCAGCGCACCTGCCGAGCGGATGTGTCCTGTATTTCGGCTCGCGCCACGGGAAGAGAGTTCTCCACGCGCCAAGGCAAATTTGATGCGTGGTGTACTTACCGGCAATCTCGACGAAAAATCGATGGCGACGGACGAATTTAAGAAGACTGCTGATCTTTGCATCAACTGTCACCAGTGTCGTTTTGAATGCCCCGCTGGTGTCGACATCCCCAAATTAATGGTAGAAGCTAAAGCGCAATACTTTGCGGCCAACGGCTTGAAACTCTCGGATTGGCTACTTATGCGTCTTGACTGGCTCTACGAAATTGCCGGTCAGATGCCAACGGTAACTAATCGCCTGCTCCAAAATCGGACTTCCCGTTGGATTCTTGAGAAGGTAATCGGTATTGCTCAGGGTCGAAAATTGCCGTCGTTTTCACGCACGAGTTTTACCCGTTGGGCAAATCGACAGAAATTGAATCGCCCATCAACGCAACAGTCTCGCAAGATCGTGTTCTTCGTTGACGCTTTTGTTAACTGGAATGATGTGGAATTAGGAAAGGCGTTCGTAAAGGTTCTTAAACATAATGGAATCGATGTTGTCGTCCCTGGCGGCCAAAATGTTTCTGGGATGTCGTTGATCTCAGATGGTGCCGTAGTGAGAGCAAAGAAATTGGCTCAGAAGAATGTCGAACTGTTAGCTGAATGGGTTCGGCAAGGTTATCAAATAGTGACAACCGAACCGTCCGCCGCATTGGCATTAAAGCATGAATATTTAAATTTACTGGATGATCAAGATGCCATCTTGGTAGCTGAGAACACCAAAGACGCTGCGACGTTTCTACTTGATTTGCACTCGTCCGGAGATCTCGAACTGGATTTTAAACCAATCAATGCTTCAATCGGCTATCATCTACCCTGCCACCAGCGGGCTTTAGGAATCGAAGTGCCTTCGATGAAGTTGCTCAAATTGATACCGGGCCTCCAAGTGGAATTGCTTGAAAAGGGCTGTAGCGGCATGGCAGGCACTTATGGTTTGAAAAAGAAAAATTACTTAAATAGTTTGAAAATGGGATTTGCATTAATTAATGCGATGCGGAGTACTCACATCATTGCGGGAACGACTGAATGCAGCACCTGCAAAATTCAAATGGAACAGGGGACAACCAAGCCGACGGTTCATCCAATAAAAATTTTGGCGTTGGCTTACGGTCTCATGCCAGAACTAGACAATTTACTCAGTCGGCGTAGCGGTGATCTGGTCATATCATGAAAATTCGAATTAAATTATTTGCAGCAGCACGCGAGCTAAGTGACACCGGTGAAATTGGTCTGGAAGTCGCCGATGGCATACTCGTTAAAGACATGAAACAGCAAATATCGAATGCCTATCCCAGTATGAGTGAACTTATCTTACGCTCTGCCGTTTCTCTAAATCGTGAATTTGCAACCGACCAAAGTGTTGTGCAAGAAAATGACGAAATTGCATTAATTCCTCCTGTAAGTGGTGGATAAACGCTGTTTGTCGTCTGAATCGACAGAGTTCAGGCATGGTGCATCGTGGAAAGTTTGGCCGTTGGCAGCAGGGATTTTGATTAGATGATTTTTATTACAACTAAGGCAATTGATACTTCAAAAGTCTTGGAATCCGTTAAGTCCAAACAAGCTGGTGCCAGCGTTTTGTTCGTGGGCACGACTCGGCAGTTCACCGGAGAAAAAGAGACAGTTCAACTAGAATATGAATGTTATGAAGCGATGGCTGTAGAGAAAATTCAACAACTTGTCGATTCAGTGCAATCTAAGTGGAACATTGAACATTGCTCTGTCGTCCACAGAATCGGCGTTGTAGGGCTTGGTGAATCAAGTATCGCGGTTGCCGTCAGTTCTGGGCACAGACAGGAAAGTTTTGAGGCTGCTGCATGGCTGGTCGATGAACTGAAGATTCAAGTTCCCATCTGGAAGAAGGAGTTCTGGGCTGATGGAAAGACGGAGTGGGTTCACCCTAGTGGAACTCCGAAACCAACATCACAGGATCTCAATTCTGCCCATGGGGGTTCTTGAAGCATGAATCAGGATCAAAAATCAAATTTACCAATGGCTCCGATTGTGGATTCACATGGAAGAGTTCACCGCAGCCTGCGCATTAGCGTGACTGATCGTTGTAACATTCGCTGTTTTTACTGCATGCCGGAGAATGTCAAGTTCCTTCCGCAGGATAGTATTCTTAATTTTGAAGAAATACATCGGGTCGTCCAAATCCTCGCTCGCCAGGGCGTTAGCCGCGTGCGACTAACCGGTGGTGAACCATTGGTAAGATCGGAACTATGGAATTTAGTTGAGCTGGTGAAGTCAGTTCCTGGAATTAACGAAGTTGCGTTGACGACCAACGGAATTCTCTTGAGTGACCAAGCTAAGAAACTAAAGTCGAGCGGTTTAGATCGGATCAACGTCAGCCTAGATTCAATCGATCCTGAAAAATTTAAAGAGATCACTCGGAGAGATGCACTGGACAAGGTCCTTGCCGGGATAGACGCTGCCGTCCAAGCGGGGTTCGACAATATTCGCATTAACGCCGTTTCAGTAAAGGGGATATCTGAAACAGAAGTTATTCCTTTGGTTTCCTGGGCGCAGCAACAAAATCTGCATTTGAGGTTTATTGAGTTTATGCCTCTCGATGGAGATCAGGCATGGCAGAACCAGCAAGTCTTCACCGGTGCTAGGTTGCGATCAATTATTGAGGCGAAGTTTGGTACGCTAACACCGGTTCGCCGTGGACACGCTAGCCAACCGGCAACAGATTTTCAATTATCCGATGGGAGCGCCCCGATCGGATTTATCGATTCAGTCACCGAACCGTTCTGTCAAACGTGCGATCGAATGAGAATTACTGCGGAAGGAAAATTGCGAAATTGTCTTTTCTCAACTCAGGAATGGGATCTTAAGGATTTAATTCGTTCGAATGCCTCCGACGCGCAAATTGAAGAACGAATTCGCTTAGGCATCCAACACAAAAAGCTTGGTCACGGCTCTGACAGTGGTCGATTTGTCCGGCCGGAACGGGCGATGTACCAAATTGGCGGCTGAATCCCGTGGTGATCTGTTTCCAACGGGAATGTTCCTGGTCGCGCCATAGTGTTCTCGAGGAAAACTCGCTGATCCAGTTTATGCGATTTGGAAACGCACTAATCTCTAAATGTCGCCCTGTGGAATCTGCAGGAAGAATTTTGCCAAAATTCAGTAGTCACCTTTCTAGTTATTAAAAACATCAATTGGCGCTTTGTTGGCCAAAATAACTCATTCTGAGGGTGGGCTAAATCGGCCACTACGTATTGCGTGTTCACACAATGGGCCGTACCAACCAGAATGACCGAGTAGATGTTTCGAACTTCCAGGTGTGTGATTCAAAGAGTTTGTAGTGAAAATCTCGGTTTTTTAGGCTTTTTGAACCGCTGCTGATTGAATCGCGTAAACAAAAGCCTCTGCTCATCCATACCTAGGATTATTTAGCCAGTCATAAATGATGAGTGCCGATTCACACAAGGAGTGCAAATTCACTTGTTGAGATTCACGGGGCACTGTTGGTTGCGGTGAAAAATCATGCTGGATTGCCTACGTTCGGAACGCATGCGATGTTAACATGCTTCAGGGCAAGCGGATTAAAGATTGTTACTTAACCAACCCAACAGAAACTGGACTCAATTGTGAATTCTGGCAAAGAGCTGAATCGACCTTTGACCGCCGTCTTAGTGGTCTTGATGCTCGTTATTCCGGTTGGCTTCTATTTTTTCAATGGCGACATTCAGGCCCGCGGGAAACCGGTTGATGTCGAACGGATACAAGCGAGTTTTGATCCCTCCGAGATAAAGTTTACTCGCGAATCTCTGCTGCCTGATCCTGAGTTTGGGCAACTTTTTGCGAACCTTAAACTGGTGCCATCAGCGGACAGTGATTGGTTGGATGTGGTGGCCGCCGACTGTCGAACCGGCCTCGTAAAGCGTTTGAGTCATAAGCCGGATGGGGGTTGGCAGGAAACGATCATAAATCAGGATCGGTTATTGCCCGGGCCGGGTGGCGTTAATCCAGTTGACTTTGATGGTGACGGCGATATCGATTATCTAGTCAGTTGCATCGGCGGGATTCAGCCCACCAATGACTTAGTTGGGAGGGTTTGTTTGTTAAAAAACAACGACGGTGTATTTGAAACCATCGACATTCTTAAAAACGTGAGAAGAGTTACTGACGCTCAGTACGGTGATTTTGACAACGACGGCGATTTGGATTTAGTTGTTGCGGTATTTGGCGGTCTTCTACAAGGGCAAATCTTGTATCTCGAAAACGATGGTGACCTTAATTTTACCGATCACGAGCTTATGAACATTTCCGGACCGATTCACGTGCCGGTGGGTGATTTTGACAACGACGGCGATTTGGATTTTGCAGCGTTAGTCTCTCAGGAGGAAGAAGAAGTCATCGCTTTTGAGAATCCTGGCGATGGGTTCGTGAATGCGAAAAGGCATTGGATTTTTTCGTCGTCCAACTTTGACTTGGGAACCGCCGGAATGGTGGCCACGGATTTAGACCAAGATGGAGACCAGGACTTTCTTATCGCTCTTGGTGACAATTTGGAACTCATCAACAATGCCGCACAACCGTGGCACGGTGTAAAATGGCTTGAGAATAAAGGGGATTGGAATTTTGAATCACATCAAATTGCCTCAGTAGGCGGAATTTATGGGGTTGCCCCAGCTGACTTTGATGGGGACGGGGACATCGACGTAGCGGCAGTTTCTATCTTTAACGATTGGTCGCAAGAAAATGCGGCCAGTGTTGTTTGGCTTGAAAACGATGGAAAACAGAATTTTAAGACTTGGCAGGTTGCAAGCGACCCGATTCAACTTTCTTGTGTAACCTGTGGAGACATCAACAACGACGGAACCCCCGACATTGTGACTGGAAGTTTCCACTTTCGCCGGCCTTTCGCGAAGTTCGGCAGTGTCGATGCATTTCTAAATCCAGCGGAGGCAAAGTAGATGCGTCGAGAAGTCATTTTTACAGTTTTAGTCATTGCGATTGAAATCGTCGTATTTGGTTATCTAACCTACCAAAAGGCATATCAGCCAACTCCACCGAAACCAAATTTGGAGGTGGTTGATTCCTTTACTGAAGAAGACCTTACGTATTTTCGCGATACCACTAAAACGCCCGAGGATTGGCATTGGCTGGGGCAGGCCTATATGGCAGCCGGCTATTATGCCGAAGCTACGGCTACGTTCGCGAGAGCCGCTGAACTTATGCCCGATTCAGCAATGGTAGCATTTGATAACGCGTTTTGTCTTTCGAGAGTCGGCCAAGTCGTTCAGGGCAACTCTGAATTTCAAAGAGCGATTGATTTGGGACATCCGAAATCTGCTGATGCCATGTATTTCATCGGACGGAATCACTTACGTAACAATGACCCAGATAATGCAGAGATTGCCTTTCGCAAGGCTGTGAAAATTCCACTGGCGAAATTTCAGTTGGCGAAAATCCTCTATCGCCGCGGCGATCTCGATGAAGCCGAGACTTTGCTTACTGAAGTAGTTCGTAAAGAGAAAGGAACTGTTCAAACTTTCGTTCTAAGATCACAAATTGAATTAAAACGCGGCGATGTGTTGGGGGCCGGTAAGCAGAGTATCGAAGCTGACAGCAAGTGGGCTCGGATCAAGTCGCCTTTTGGCGAGCAGCGGGGGCGACTGATGGACAATAACACTAAATTTGGTTTCTCTATGAAGGCCAAGGAGGCAATGGCGAAAGTCGCACAACACGAAAATCGCGTCGCCCGTGAAAAGGTTACGGAAGTTCTCGACGAAGAATTTGATATCTTTGTTCACGATTCATTTATCAAACTCGATATTTTTGTCGGTCGGATTAAGGAAGCACTGGAGTTAGTTGAAAAGAGAATCGAGCGTTTTGGACCCAATTCCAGTATCTTGCTTACCCTCGGTGATGTCAGGAAAATGCGAGGTGATAATGAGTTAGCGTTGGAAGCTTGGGAACAAGGAATAGATATCAACAGCGACAAAGCTGCTCGGGATTGCTGTAAGCGGGTTGCAAACTATTACGGCAGTGAGTTGGAAAACAAAGAGAAAAGTCTGTTTTATCAAGCACTAGGAGCTGAGCTTTATGCGAAAGAAGGGATTTTGCTGGAGCGGTTCGAACTGGCGAATCAACAGGCAAGCCTAGCTGTTAAATTTAATCCCACGTCTGCGGAGGCCTTTTATTTGCTAGGCCGCTCTGAACTTGGATTGGGAAAGACAGAGGCAGCGGCCGAGGCATTTAATCGTTGTCTTGAGTTGGAACCCACGCATGGTAGATCTCTGCTTTGTTTAAAATCGTTAGGCGGCAACCAAAAAAACTAATAAAGTTTGGTCTGATTGACCTTACGTGTCCTTGGTGGCGGCGAAACTCCTAATATTGAAGTGAAAACAATACACGGAGGATTTGCGGTGAAAGAAAAAATTCAAAAATCAATTCAAAACTACGATGATCTGGTTGTCACCTTTCGCTATGTTGATTCCAAGGGAAATTTCTCCCAGCGAGTCGTCAGTCCTATCCGTTGGTTAGGCGGCGGCAAATTTTTGGGCCTGTGTCTCTCTCGTGAAGAGCCTAGGCAATTTGTGATGGAACGTTGTCAGCAGTTAGAACTGAAGCCGGCCTGGGATTATGTTATGCCAGTCGCAATGGGCTAAAGGACGTACTGATTGCTCCATTATCGGCTATTATTGCTAGCGGGGCGGTATGTTCGGAAATATTGCAGTTGTGCGACACATTGGTGCCGTTTCGTCTTTTTCGAATCAGCTAGGGCGAATTCTCGTATTTACGTCAACTTTCTCTTTCTGCCTAATAGCATTGGTTGGCTGCAAACAAGAGTCCATTTCACCAGTTGATGCTCATTCGGTTTCCAAAACATCGCCTGAAAGCGTCGCTGCAAAGGGGATCAGTGCTCCCGTCCAATCCTCTGCCCCCGCTCAAATCGCTCGGGACCCCGGAGAATCAACCGATAAATCAAATCCATCGACCCTGCCCAAACTTGTTGATGTGGAACTGGATCCCCCCCCTTTGCCAGTAGTTCATTTCTTAAATGATCGCGATAAGCCGGAATTGCCGGAATTTACCGAAGGGCAACTACATAAAAACTCTACATTGATCATTCTGGCGGCCCAACCAGACTTGCGAGCCCGAAAAATATTGAAGCCCATCAGTCATGCTCTATCCGCTGAAGAGAAAAGCGAGGCGATTAAACTGATCTTGGCTCAGGACTATAAGTTTTTAAAATTACAGCGGCGTCGTTCTGAGATACTCGCACATGCTCAAACCGGGAACGACGTTGAAAGCGAACTAAAGCAAATTGATGCTGAAACGGTTGCAACCTCAATGATGTTAAGAAGCATTGTTTTAAAAACAGTTCAAAAAAACAAAACCAAGTAAACGGTTTTCGGGCATGAAACATTGGAGCGATTCGGACGATCACCATCGCTCGCGCTGACCGATCGAGTTAAACCAACCTCAAAGCACCATGTTTTCTAAAACCAAATTAAAAATTGTTAAACACCCTTCGCAGCGATACTATCTTTTGGCGGCTGTCGTCTTGGTGGGAGTGATTTCGTGCTGTGTTGATCGAGGGTCTACCCTAGCGACACCTGTACGGGCCGCCTCTTTCCAGTTAACCGGGCCTAATCAAGCCCCAACAAAAGTAGATGATTTTGATAAAATTGGACTGCCATTTCTTGAAAACTATTGTCTCGATTGTCACGACGGTGCTGACGGTGAAGGTGAAGTAGACCTTTCAACATTTTCAACAACCAAGGATGTAGTTGGAGGACTGACTCTTTGGGGAAATGTCCTTCGTCAGGT
This sequence comes from Mariniblastus sp., assembly GCA_029251085.1. GTDB lineage: Bacteria > Planctomycetota > Planctomycetia > Pirellulales > Pirellulaceae > Mariniblastus. Next base: position 37,748 of record JAQXDZ010000043.1, on the reverse strand, counting down.
AGAAAGTGGGCGGATGCCGCCGGAGAGCAATTCTCAGCCCACGGCCAGCGAAATCGCAAAGCTGAGCGATTGGTTAATGACCGCCGTGGCGAAACAAGCTCCTGATGATCAAGTCAGTGGGCAGATTAGACGGCTTAATCGAGCGGAGTATGAAAACACCATTCGTGATTTATTTCGCGTTCCGAGATCTTGTTTCAACAATAATTCTAAGATAATTCAAACCAATGATTACTATCAGCCAGCGACCGGCAAAATGCCTCGGCACGTTTTGGCGGTAAGTTGTTTTTGGAATTCGCGGGAACGTTATTCCGACTTGCCCGGCGTCTCCACACTTCCGGTCGACCCACCAGTAGAACATGGGTTTGCCAACGATCAGTCCGCGTTGAGCCTTTCTCCATTATTGATGGAAAGCTATCTCGAAATATCGAATTCACTCCTGAACAACGTTGAGTTTGCCCAGTTGTCCAATCTGTGGCAATCGCTCTTCCGTGCTAACAAGGGGGAAAGCAAAAGCGAATCAATTCAGCGAGCTGGGGAGCAGTTGGGCTCCTTTCTTCCACGAGCATTTCGGCGGCGAGTCTCCGAGGAAGAGAAGGTGATTTACTTGAGTTTGTTCGAAAGTGATTTTAAGGATAGCGGATCCTATACGGCGTCGATGATCACGACTGTCTCTGCTGCTCTAATTTCACCCAACTTTTTGTTCCGTCATGAATTTTTGTCGCAGGCGACGGACTTTGAGGAGCGTCGTTCTGCGAAACGGGATTTAGAGTTAGAGAAAAATTTCAAAATGGCGAATCGTTTATCCTATTTCTTATGGGGCTCAATGCCGGACGATGAACTATTTCAGGCGGCTAGAGAACGCCGCTTGTTAACCGACAAACAGCTACGGTATCAGGTAAACCGAATGCTCGATGATCCTAAAAGTAAATCGCTCGCGACTGAGTTCGGGATGCAATGGCTGAAGGTTCAAGATGTAGCATCGGTGTTACCCGATAAAACGCTTTATCCTGGGTATTATGTGAAAAGTAATCAGCGACCACCGCCGGCTATTTCTATGATGATTGAACAATTGCTTTTTTTCGAATCAGTGATGGTTGAAAATCGTAGGATTACTGAATTCGTTGCTTCGGACTACGCTTATTTGAATCGCCAATTAATGGATTGGTATTCAATCGATCCGGAAGAGGTTTTGGGGTACTCCCCTCCTGTCGAGCGGTTTGAAGATTTTTTCCGCATCAAGTGGCCCAATGGTCACCGTGGTGGTGTTTTGTCGTCGGGTGCCATGCTGATATCTACTTCGACAACAACAAGAACGAGTCCTGTCTATCGGGGAGCTTGGATTTTAGATGTGATTTACAATTCGCCGCCCCCCCCTGCCCCGGCAAATATTCCACCACTGGAGCCAACCTCAGGCGAGGTGTCTACAGATTTGAGCGTCCGGGAAAAACTAGCCAAGCACCGGGAAAGCGAAGCTTGCGCTACTTGCCATGATGTAATCGATCCGGCTGGATTTGCGTTTGAGATGTTCGATGCAGTCGGTAAATGGCGTAGCACGTATTCGAATGGGAAAAAGGTGGATTCGTCCGGCGAGCTAAGAGGCGACGCATTTGTTGGTTCTGAACGATTTAAGAATGTTGTGCTTCGCGATAAATCGAGATTTGTTCGCGCGTTTGTTGAGCATACAATGAAATACGCACTGGGAAGACAATTGAAATTTGTCGACCAACCTGACATTCGGCAAATCGCGGAAACGGTAGCCGAACAGGATTTTAGGTTTCGCACCGTCATGGTTGAAGTTGTGTTGAGTGGGTTGTTTCGGAAACACTTGGAAGAAATTGTAGACAACGAATGAAACGCATTAATCGTAGAACTGTTTTGCGTGGCCTCGGCGCTGCGATCGCGCTGCCTTGGCTCGAGGCAATGGGTCATTCAGCGACCGATTTATACAGGTCCGGGACTGCAGGTGCCAATCGGTTGGCGTTTATGTATATCCCCAACGGCGTCATCGGATCGAAGTGGTTTCCGGATTCTGCAGGGCCTGAGTTTGAATTTGGCGAAAGCTTAAAGCCACTGGAATCCTTACGCAGCGATGTGACAGTGATTAGCGGCCTGAATCGGACTTATCTGACCGGCGAACCTCACTCCCAAGCCGGTTCGTGTTGGCTAACTAGTGCCAAACCGAATGAACGTGTGGACGGCGTAAACGCTATTGATGTGACTTTGGATCAGATCATCGCGAAGTCCGCAGGAACGGCGACCCCCTTTCCGTCAATCGAGTTAAGTTGTAACAGTTTCATCGATAACGTTGAGCCAAAGATTTTTGATTCCATATCTTGGTACGGACCAGGCTACGACGCGAAATCGCAGAATGATCCCCGAAAGGTATTCTCGCGTCTGTTTGGTGAAACTTCTTCAATTAAAAAAAGCATTCTCGACACAGTGTTGGATGACGCAAACCGATTAAATCGAACGCTTGGAAAAAGCGACCGCAGAAAAATGGACGAGTACCTGAATTCGGTAAGGTCAGTGGAGACCCGGATTGCCAAGCAGAAAGCATCGAAGGGGTCGCTCGGAAAGATTGACTATCAAGTTCCAGATCAATTGCCAAAAAATCGTGGAGAGTACATTCGGATGATGGGTGACTTGATGGTTCTGGCGTTTCAAACTGATCAGACACGCGTTGCCACTATGATGGTTGGCCCTGAACGCTGGGAGACCCCGCAGTTCTATGAGGGGGTCTTCGACAAACCAGTGAGCCACCATGTGATGACTCACGATACGACAGAAGATGATCGGGTGGCTAAAATTGACCGTTTCCATGTTGAACAATATGCGTATTTAGTTAACAAACTGAAATCAATACAGGACGGGGAATCGAACCTATTGGACAACTGCACATTTGTGCTGGGCTCTGGACTGGGTAACGGCGCCCAGCATTCCTACGAACAACTCCCAATCGTCATTGCTGGCCATGGTAACGGTGCACATAATTCAGGAACCCATATAAAAGCCGCTCAGGGAACGCGTCTAGCCAATCTTTGGCTCAGTCTCGGTAATATGATGGGGTTGGATATCGATCAATTCGCCGACAGCACCGGTACCTTGGGCGGGTTTTTAAAATAGTGATCCGGGCAACCCGAAGGAATTTGAGACAGCGGGTTGAAGATTATCTGGTTTATGACAATATCCCATGGGCAACGCGAGCGGGTTTAACACCCGTCAATTTCATATCAAGACCTTGGAAAGGCACTGTGAATTTTGCATGATCGATTCCGAATAGGTGAAGGATCGTCGCATGCAAATCTCTCACGTGGACGATGTCTTTGACGGCGTGATATCCGAGGTTATCGGTTTCACCGTACGAGACTCCCTGTTTGACACCTCCACCGGCCAACCACATTGAGAACCCTTTGATGTGGTGGTCTCGCCCTGCCCCACCTTTTCCCTGAAACATTGGTGTACGGCCGAACTCGCCGCCCCAAACGACGAGAGTGTCTTCCAGCATGCCCCGCTGCTTAAGATCTGCCATCAAGGCCCAAGTTGCACGATCGGTATGGTCACAGCAAACCTTCATGTACTTCTCAAGGCCACCATGATGATCCCATCCGCGGTGATAGAGCTGAATAAAACGAACGCCCCGTTCGGCGAGCCGCCTAGCCAATAAGCAATTGGAGCCGAAACTGCCGTCGCCGGGAGTGGCGCCGTACATGTCCAACACATGCTGTGGTTCGTCACTAACATCAGTCAACTCAGGAACGGAGGTCTGCATTCGGAATGCCAACTCATAGGCAGCGATTCGAGTGTCAATTTCTGGGTTTCTGATCTTCTGATTTCGGATTGCATCGAGTTCGCTAATGGAACGAACTAAGTCGCCTTGCTGGCGACTGTTGATTCCTTGCGGATTTTGAACGTAGTGAACTGGATTTCCCGCCGAATTAAATTCTACTCCTTGATGGCGACTGGGTAAAAAGCCTGCTGACCATTGTCGAGATGCAATGGGTTGCGGATTCCTTCCTCCGACGCTCGACATGACGACAAAACCGGGCAGGTTTTCACTTTCGTTGCCTAGACCATAATTGATCCAGGAACCCATTGAGGGCCGGCCACTGATCGCGGTGCCCGTATTCATAAACGTATGGGCCGGATCGTGGTTTATTTGTTCAGTTACCAGGGATTTGACCACACAAATGTCGTCAGCTAACTGAGATTGATACGGCAAAAAGTCACTGAACTCGAGTCCGCTCTGACCGTACGGCCTAAATTTTGTGAGTGGTCGTAAGCATTTCAGTGTCTGCCCTCGCAATTGCGCGATTGGTTGCCCTTTTGTAAACGATTCGGGCATTGGCTTGCCATCCAGTCGCTCAAGTTCAGGCTTATAGTCAAACGTTTCTAAGTGGGACGGTCCGCCGGCCATACATAAAAAGATCACCCGTTTAATTTTGGGGGGATGGTGAGGAATCGAGTAACTTTGATTTCCGTTGCCAGTGAAACCCTTGGCCTGATTCCACTGCCCGTACAATGCTCCGAGCGCCGCCGAGCCAAAACCAAGCCCACTCTGTTTAAGAAAGGTGCGCCGATTGAAGTGATTCGCTAATTCGCTTGAGTCGATTGGTGGCATCGTTATTCCAGTTGGAGTTCAATGAGTTCGTCGCGATTTAGTTGCGGGTAATAAATTCATTAGTGTTCAGAACAGCTCTCGCGATAGACGTCCAAGTAGCCAGTGTTGCCTCATCCAAGTTCGTCTCAGGCTTGGCTTGACCGATAGCAAGAAAGGCTTTTGCAGTTTCTGGGTTTTGGTGAAAGCTCTCATAATTGGACTGATAAAGAGATTTTAGTAACTTAATCTCTTCTGAGTCCGGCGAGCGAGAAAGAGCCAGTTGATAGAGTCGCTCCAACCGTACGGAAAATTCTTCGCTTGGAGTGAGAGAAAGTGTTCGAGCGGCCAACATTCTGGCCGCTTCAATAAATATAGGATCGTTCATCAATACCAATGCGGCGGAAGGCGTGTTGGAACTTGGACGTTCCGCAGTGCATTCCTCTCTCGACGGCGCATCGAAGGCCTTTAAAGTCGGGTGAAGAAACATCCGCTGCCAATGAATGTAGACGCTTCTCCGCCATTGATCTGCATTGGAGGTTGGCTGGTACCTGCGTTGTGGAAAATTGAGGTGCTGATAATACTTTGCAGGCTGAGCAGGTTTAATACTCTTGCCCCCCACGGTTTCCAAATTCAACAGTCCCGCAACGGACAACGCATTATCGCGGATCAGTTCAGCCGGCAACCGGTATCTGGACTGATGTGAAAAATATTGGTTGTACGGATCCATCTCGGCAGCTTTGGGTGAAGGAATGGATGACTGTTGGTACGTTTTGCTGCTGGCAATCTGCCGAATCAGCTGTTTAACGTTCCAACCGCTTTCGATAAATTCCAACGCAAGTCCATCGAGGAGGTCGGCGTTACTGGGTGGAAAGCCTTGTCCGCCAAAATCGTCCAGTGATCTCGAAACGCCACTGCCCATCAAAAGGTACCAAAATCGATTTGCAAAAACTCTCGCAGTCAAAGTACCGTTGCCAGATTCCGCGTCCGTTAGCCAATTCGCCAAATCCATTCGGTTCAGCGTAGTCGATGTTTTGATTTCACCCAAAAAATTGGGAATTGCCGGAGCCACAATTTCGCCAGACTCATCCATCCAATCGCCGCGTGCAAGAACCCGGGTTACTCTTGGCGTGGACAACGATTTCGAAATCATTGTCCACCGACCGCGCTTCTCGATATCTGACTTTGTTTTATCAAGCTTCTTTTTGGCGTTTTCGACCGATTCGACTTCCTGGTTTAACTCTTCGATTTGCTTGAAATGAATTGACTCTTGTCGATCCGGCTTTGGTGGATCGTCGGCTTGGGGTGGGGCTACTTTCGATTGCTCTTCGTTTAGCTTTGTTACTTCTGAAAGTCTTGTTTTCAGGCTGGCCAGTTTTAAATTTACCCCGTTTATTTTTTCTATAAGCGAATCCAGTTCAAGGCGGTCTGCTTCTGGCAGCACTAATATTTCTGGCGGGCGTTTGGTTGGTAGCGAGTTGGTGCCAACTTTGAAATGAGCTTCATCATCGATATCTGCGAAGAAGGCTGAGAGCGAATAGAAATCGCGAATGGTATATGGGTCGTACTTATGGTCATGACATTGGGCACAGCCAACGGTTGCTCCCATCCAGACGAGCGAGACATTTCGGACTCGATCGGCCGCATAAATCGCCGAATACTCGCGAGGCTGCAAACCGCCCTCGTGGGTGGTTTGCAGCAAGCGGTTGTACCCGGATGCAATCAACTGCGACTCGTTGGCATTTTCGATTAGGTCTCCGGCTATTTGTTCCCGGGTAAATTGATCGAACCGAAGGTTGGAGTTGAATGCATTAATCACCCAGTCACGGTAAGGCGAGATGTTGTGAGGTTGATCGCCGTGATAGCCAACGGTGTCGGCATATCTCACTAAATCAAGCCAATAAATCGCCATCCTTTCCCCAAATTGAGGCGAGGCGAGCAATTCATCGACAACCCGATCAAACGCATCTGGTTGCTTGTCAGCCAAAAACGAATCAATTTTCTCAGGGCTCGGTGGCAGCCCGGTCAAATCGAAATAAACTCGGCGCAGAAGCGTTCTCTTATCGGCAGGTGGAGACGGAGGTAGACCACCACGTTTGAGGTCAACGGCCACCAGTTCGTCAATCCAACTACCATTGTCAGCAAGGTTTCGTGAAGTTTGTGGTAGAGGTTTGACGTAGGCCCAAAACTCAGACCAATTAGCACCTTGTTGAATCCACTGAGTAAGCGTCTCTATTTCGGCTGCCGTAAGGGGCTTGTTGGCTTCCGGGGGAGGCATCAGTACGTCAGGGTCAAGATGCAATATGCGTTCGAGAAGTTCGCTTTGTTGCGGTGAAGCTTTATCGATCACTTGCAGCGCGGAATTTTCGCGATCAAACCGCAAGTCTGCCTCTCGGGTCTCAGAATCTGGCCCATGGCATTGGAAACATTTATCAGAAAGAATCGGCCGAACGTCACGTATAAACGAAACTGGTTTATGGCTGCTTTGACCTAAGGCGAACCACGGTTGAAGCGAGATCAGCAAAAACGCCAATACAAAAAAAGGCTGAGGGAAGACTCGCTTAATCGATGCCTTGGGCAGCGGCCATTCGATGGGGAACTCTCGATCACGGGGCATAATAGAATTGTACAAAATTGACTATTCCGATGACTAAGTGCTTCACGAAACTAAGAATTAACGGTTCTTTGGGATGATCGTTTCCAACATTCTATTGTCTTAACCCAAAGTAGACAAACGGCACTGCGAGGTTAAACAGTTCACTCTTCAACCGACTCTGTCGCAATTTCAGACGTTTCTGGCGAGCCGTTAACAATCATCTCTTGCGGTATTTTTGATTCTACCCACCGTACAATCTCATCGGTGATCTTTCGGTCAAATTTTAGGTCATCGAGAATGAACGTTCCTTCACTACCAAATTGATCCTTAAAGTGGACTACCCCAATCCCTTTTTTCTCCCATTTCTTTTTATCAAATCTAACAATCTGATCTAGAGAAACTTCGGTACCGCTGTTGGATCGCAAGCCATCTTCAGTTGATTCAATCCACGCGTTACGATTTCCAAAATACCAGACCACGCACGGGACGCCGATCGACAGTCCAATCACAATGAATGCGTACTGCCAGTAAATTTTATTTTGAATCGCGGCGACCGTATCGTCTTTTCTAATTTGCTTTGCACTCCAACCATTCTCTTTCGCCATGGTCTTCCATCGTGCGACCAACTCTGTCCGATCAAGAGTTGGGTCTGCCTCGATCTCAGTCTGAAGGTTTTCCCAAGCAGTGGCGCGGGGAAGTTCGGCGGGATAGGCAAGAAATCCATCGTAGGCGGCGTATGCGGCAAACCCGCAGCAGATCACTCCGATGACAAGGTATTTGAGCAGAAAGATTTTCTCTGGATGGGCTCGTAAATTCATGGTCACTTCGTCGTTTTTATTAACAGCTAATTGTTATAGTCGAGACGCTTCTAGTTTATCTAAGCTGCGATAAAAATGTAGAACTGGAAATACTAACCTTCAAAATATGGCTGAACGCATGTTTCGCTGCCGGATTAATCGCAATTTTCTATTCGCTAAGTCGTTTTTTAAGCCATGACAGGGCTTTTTTAGACTAACAAACCGAAAGTACCGGTGTTTTTGCGAATCAATGGTGAACTGGTTGCGAATATCCGTTATGATTGGGGCTCTGGTTTACTTACGTGTTGAGTTAAATAAGGTGTCCGATGGCTGCGACAGAAATTACACGCGAACAATGGGATCGCGAAACTGAAAGACTGTGTCCGAGTGCAAGGGCTTATAATGCCTACGTCGAGCTAGAGCAGTTTATCGTCGAAAACACCGATCTAACTTGCACATACACAAGCGTGACCCGCGGTAAATCAGACTACGCAACATTTTACGCGTCCGCTGGCAATCACTGCAGCGTGATCCAAGTTTATAAAGGGCAATGTCAATTGAATTGGCGAAGGAAGCCCAAGATTACCGGCTTAAATGAAGAAGAGCACGAGCAGGCTACTGAAATTTACGAAGAGTTTCGCACGACACTTTCTGGAAAAGAAGGAAAGGGCTGGGAGACTGTTAAAGTTTTGAGGCTCGGCGAAGAAAACGTTCAAGAGGCTGTTAAAAAGCTCGCAGACGGGCTCACAGCGATCATTCTTAAGGACAAAGAAGAAGTCGCTAAGTAATATTTTTACAATGACGAATTAGTGGGGACGGCTTAAATGCCGTCCCTTTTTTTATGCGCGGTTTCGTCTCAGTTCCTCCCTCTGGTGTCTGAATATGCAGTGATTAAAATTAGGGTTTAAGCGCGTCGAGGTTATTCCTTCGATTTGAAACTAATTTTCGCCGCTATCTTTTTTTAACCGGAAACCTATCGATGCGAATTGACTCCATTCCAATCGGCACTAATCCGCCTGAAGATATCAACGTAATTGTCGAGGTCCCGGTAGGCGGCCAGCCAATTAAGTACGAGCTCGACAAAGCCTCCGGGACAATGTTTGTTGATCGATTTCTCTATACGCCGATGGTTTACCCAGGCAACTATGGGTTTGTCCCACACACACTTTCACTCGATGGTGATCCGATCGACGTGCTTGTCTGCAATACCAGGGCAATTGTGCCCGGGGCGGTGATGAGTTGCAGACCGGTGGGCGTTCTTGTGATGAAAGATGACGCGGGACCGGATGAGAAAATAATCGCAGTGCCGACCAGCAAATTGACTCGGCGTTATGAAAATATAAAAAGCTATTCAGATTTGCCTGAAATTACCATCCAACAAATCGAGCACTTTTTCCAGCACTACAAGGACTTAGAACCGGATAAATGGGTAGAAATTACAAGTGTAGAGCAGGTAGACGTAGCCAAACGAATGATAATGGAAGCAATTGAACGCGACAAAACTGCACCCTAGCCACCAGATATCGTCGAACGACTAAAGAAGACATTCCCAAGATTTTTACGCAAAATGGAGAAAACCGCGATGGCAAAGAGCCCTAAATCCCGCTTAACGGAACTGCCTCGACGTCAATTCATCGCAGCTACTGGTGCTGCCCTCTGTTCTTTCGCGACTATTGGAACAACACCACTGGCCGCCGGTACCCTTCAAACTAAACCGTGCGGGAAAATTCCGCTTGGCTTTGATAATTTCTCGATAAGGGCGTTAAAGTGGAATGCGAGCGAGTTATTGGATTTTGCCGGAAAGCAAAAAGTTGACTCGTTATTGCTTTCGGATTTGGATGTTTATGAAAATCACCAGAAGAATTACCTCGGTGAACTCGCGAATAAGGCTTCAGATTTGGGAATAGTCCTCCATGCGGGCACCGGAAGTATTTGTCCTTCAGCCGGGCGGTGGAACGATAAATGGGGCACCCCGGAGGAACACCTACGGTTAGGAATCCGAATTGCCTCAGAGCTTGGGTCCCCAGTTTTTCGATGTTATTTGGGTGGTGAGAAAGATCGCCGGACCGAAGGTGGAATTCAAAAGCATATCGACCGCACCGTAGAAGTTCTAAAAAAAGTCAAATCTGCTGCATTGGATGCCAACGTTAAAATTGCAGTTGAAAACCATGCCGGCGATATGCAAGCTCGTGAATTGGTCGCATTAATTGAGGCCGCCGGTCCCGAATTTGTTGGAGCAACTATCGATAGCGGAAATGCCACATGGACACTTGAGGATCCGCTTGAAAATTTAAAAATTCTTGGACCTCACGCAGTTAGCTCCGGTATAAGAGATTCTACGGCATGGCTAACCGACACCGGCGCCAGGGTTGCCTGGAATGCTGTTGGAGATGGCCTAGTTGATTGGGTGCAGTACACCGAACTCTTTGCAAAGCTTTGTCCCGGCGTGCCGTTTCAGTTGGAAATCATCTCAGGATTTAACAAACCGTTTGACTTTCAAAAGGATGAGTTTTGGGCCGCCTATCCGAATGTAAAGGCGGTTGATTACGAAGCGTTCCTGCGGCTTGCCAGAAGAGGCGAACCCGTTGCCGCCGGGGGAGCGAATGATCCAGAATTTCAAATGAAAGAGCTGTTAAGGAGCCTAACGTATTGCCGTGATGTCTTGAAAATTGGGACCAAAGGAAGCTAGCAGCAGTGCAGGCAACTTCTTTGTGAAGATTCGAGTTGACTCAAAGAAAAACAACATCTAATTAAAGATTTGATACCTGACGTTTCCCTGAGTTCATCAAGGTTACTCTGAATGTTTTTAATTAGACCAGCGATTTCAAAGCTTTTAGGCTTTCATTCCTTTCCAAAACTCAGCCTATTGGTTTGCTCAACCGCAGTCTTATTGGCCGTAACTTCGAACTTGCTTTTGGCACAGGATGAGAGTGTTTTCGAAATCTCTGACCCTTCCATGGTCATCGAGTACCCTGAGGGAATGGAGGGAGAAGTTGTCATTGAGGACGGTAGTCAATTTTCTGACGTTATTGACGGAAACTTCATTCAGCTCGCCCCCGATTATTCTCGGGAGATGCTTGATTTTCAAAATCGGCAGTCAAACAAAGAGATTTTGCTACTCGAACATTCGTTGAATAGTTCCGGTCAGACCAACATGACTCTCGGCGCTCAATTACGAGCATCTGCGATTTATGGCAAAACGAACGATGCTGGAAAATTTCCTTATCTGGGGAGGTTCCCCACCGACTTTGAAGGTAATTACGCCTCTGATTTCAGGATGTTGCAAGCCAACTTGGCCACGAGCGTAAGTTTTGGCTCGAGAGCTCATGGATATGTAGAAACCCTTTTCTCTGATGTTTTTTCTTTTGATAATCCCAAGCAAGGGAGTTACCAAGTTCGGCAGGCTTACGTAGTGTTCGGTGACTTCTCACGATCGTCATGGTACGGTTACTTAGGAAAAAAGAATGTTGGTTTTGGAGATATGGGAACGTTAAATCCATTCTCTCAGTCCATACCATGGCACTATTTCGGTGCGTTGGGCGAAGGTGGCGGAATTGGTTTCGACAACGGTATTGTTAGCGCGACCTTCGCTGGGCTAAGCGGTGGGCGGGGTGTCCGTGTGGTCGATTCGAAAGCGACCGGTGACGTCAACAATTTTGCCGCGAATCTTCTCTTGAGAATGCCCTTGGCAAGGCGGGATGGAGAACTGAAGCTAGGTGGTGGTTACCTGTATGGCACGATTTATGACGCCGACGTTCCCGAACATCTCGATCCGACACTCTTTGGAGATCCGAATGGAGCTTGGGACGTGAATGCCAGAATGCGAATTAACCGCTTGCACCTCGGAGTTGAGTATGTGCGAACAGTTAATGCCTGGCCGGTAACCGATCATGACGTGATCGCCTATAGCGCAGAGGCTGCATTTGATTCCTACTTTATCTCGATGCCTGCTCGCTGGTCTTTATCATGGAGCGAGGGGATACAAGGTCCGCCAGGAACGGAATTTGAATTTAATCGTCAGCTAGTCCTCGGTTATCGCGTTGAACCCTCTCGCAATTCACTAATCAGTCTCGAATACGTTCGTAGTACTGGGTTCGCTCCACTGATTGGGCTTACGAGTATGAGTGATCGGGATGTCGTTCAAAACTCAATTGTTCTTGGTCTGACATTCACTCTCTAATTCAGACCGTGAATAGGCAAAATTGATTCGTCATTTTCTCTTTATTTGCTTTAAAGGGATGGCATTTTCTTGTTGAATCCAATCTTAGATTTGGTCTATTGTTTGTAGCGCAACAAGATATCGATGCTGCGGTTGATCGCGACATAACGTTCCTATTGCGCATGTATTTCGCTACCCTGTTCATTGAAATTGGAACGCTTGTTAGGAGTATCCAACAATTTGATTAGGTGGATGAGTGATAGCCGCAAAGGAATTAAACGTGCAGTTTTCCAATCTATTATTTACTGTTATCTATTTTTTGGTGTTTGTGAATTCGCTAATTGGCCAGGAAAATTGGCCAGAATTTCGCGGTCCCACTGGTGACGGTGTCGCATTAGGAATTACTTTGCCGACCGATTTGGGCGACCAGGCAAACGTCTCCTGGCAAACTCCAATCCATGGGCGAGGTTGGTCGTCGCCCGTTATTTGGGGTGAGCAGATATGGTTGACGTCTGCCACTGAGGACGGCAAAAAGATGTTCGGCATATGTGTCGATCTCAAGTCCGGCAAAGTGATACATGACAAACTTATATATCAGAACGAAAACCCCCGGTTCCGGCACGCCACCAATAGTTATGCAAGTTGCACACCGGCCATAGAGGCCGGGCGGGTTTATCTCCACTTCGGAAGCTACGGGACGGTTTGCCTAGACACCGACACCGGAGACACCATTTGGAATCGCGAGGATTTTGAATGCGATCATTTTCGCGGACCTGGATCGTCGCCAATTTTGTACGGCGATAACTTGATCGTTGCCTATGACGGTTCTGATAAACAATATGTGGTCGCGTTCAACAAAGAGACAGGCGAAACTGCTTGGAAGACCGATCGCAATCTTAAATACGGAACGGATAACGGTGATTGGAAAAAAGCCTATGGCACAGCGAGTGTGTTTGAAATAGCAGGTAAGCCGATGCTGATTTATCCTTCCGCCAGCGCAACGGTCGCCTATGACCCACGCAATGGGCAGCCGATGTGGACGGTATATCACGACGGCATGAATGCATCGGCAAGGCCTATCCTCACCCAGGATGGACTCGTCATTTTGACCAATGGCATGGGGCGGATGGACGCAGTAAATCCGCAAGGAAAGGGAGATATCACAAAGACCAATATCGACTGGACCATCAGCAAAAATGTGACCCGACGTCCTTCACCCATCTTAGTCAACGGTAATTTGTTTATGTTTAACGACAAGGGAATTGCGAGTTGTGTTCGTGCTGAAGACGGAAACATCTTATGGCAAGAAAGAATAAAAACGACATTCGCTGCGTCGCCAATATTTGATGGCGAGCACATCTTCGCTTTCAGCGAAAAAGGGCAAATATATGCTTTTCAACCAGGTGGCGATTATGAGCTGGTCGAAGAAACCAAGTTAGGCGATGGCTTCAAAGCTTCTCCGGCAGTCGCCGGTGATAGGCTAATTCTTCGGAGCATTTCTAAACTGTATTGCCTCAAAGGAAAGCCGCAAAACTAGCCGGCTATTTCAATGGCTGTAACATGCTATTGGTCTAGAAATCAAAAGCCAAAGCGAATCCGTAATCGAGATCGCTGGATACATTGCCTGCCGGTGGAGTGTTATCGTAGCGGTTAAAGGCAAAAATCCGGAAGTTAATATCTTTTTCCCAGTCAATCAGGAATTCAAGTCCCGCGTTTGTATTGACACGGTATTCATCGAAATTTTTAAAACTGGGATAGTAATCGACAGTGCAGTAAGTTTTAACGGTGTCAGTAAGTTTCCGTTCCCAGTCGGCTCCCAATTGAAGTTCAGGAATCCAGTCATCAATGACGGCTCCTACCTCTTTTGAGGCACCAGCACCAAGTCGCGTTGTGAAGAGACGGTCATCTTCTTTGATGAATTCGTAAGACAAACCTGAATGCAATGCAATCCTGTAGTCATAATTTTTGAAACGATCCCAATTAACTGCCGTTTGAGCAAATGCACTTAAACGACCCTCTCGAATCTTTCGTTCCTGTCGTGCCTGTCCAAAAAAGCGGTCTGTCACGGTGGCTATTTGATTGGTGCTGTAAAAGTAATTAGCGAGAAGGTCTGTCTTGCTAAAGTCTGTCTCGCGAACCCAATTCATTTCCAGGTTCATGTCCACGCTTTGGCTATTCCCAGACTTGCCGTTGAGCCCGGCAGCGAAGGAGCCACTCCAAATACTCGGTTGCTCTTCAACGATTATCTCGGAACTACCAATTTCCATCGAAGTCTGGCCAAAACATGCGGCAGTAGTTAAAAACAAGCAAAACAGCGGGAAAAGAACGGTGGTTGCTTTCACAGCGATTCCTTAGAAAAGAAGCATGGGGCAAAAGATTAGCGAACTAAAAAATTGCTGACAAGGCTAATTCCCGAAACCGCTGGCGTGTAAGATTTACAAGTGTTTAAACACCCTCAAGCAATGTTAGTTTTAAGACAACATGGAAGTAATAGAAAAACCTTTATTTATCGGAATCGCGGGTGCTTCGGGATCCGGCAAAAGCTTATTGGCTTCCCAACTTTGCCATTTGATCAATGAAGAATTTGGGACTAACCAAGTTAAAATTATTAACGAGGATTGCTACTATCGTTGTAGGGACGGACTGACGTTCGCCGAACGCGAGATTGTTAATTATGACCACCCCGATGCTTTCGAGCATGATCTCCTATTCCAACATCTAACCGAGTTGGCTTCTGGGAAAAGCGTTAATGTTCCTCAATACGACTATTCACAACACAATCGAAGCGAGGAAGTCACAAATTTTAAACCGGCAAAAGTAATTTTAATCGAAGGGATTCTAATTCTTCACAATGCCGAAGTGCGAAATCTGTTAGATCTAAAAATATTTGTCGATGTCGATTTAGACGTTTGCCTATCCCGGCGCCTCGTCAGGGATATCAATGAGCGGGGCAGAACGCTTGAATCTGTTCTGCAGCAATACCATAAAACCGTGCGACCAATGTTTCACGAATTTCTCGCACCAGGAAAAAAGCTTGCGGATCTTGTTGTTCCCCGCGGCGGTAAAAACGTTACGGCAATTTCAGTCCTCCAAAACCACATTCGATCGTACTTGAACACCAATTCATGTGGAACGCACTTACCCTAAGCCAGTTGTCATTCTGGAAAATTGAAAATACCCATTCAAGGTTTAAACCACATGTCTCTCGACACACTTCAGCCTAGACTGATTGTTGAAACGATCGAAAAATTAAATATGCGAATTTAAGAACGGTTCCCTGATTCTGGTTTAAATAGAGTATGCGGACAACTGTCGTTTATCTCAAAAACATGGAAAATCGCGCTGAATGGATTGGGGAGCCAGTGATTTGGATCCGCTATTTGACTTGGGCGTTTTGTACCATCATTTTTGTTTGCTCAATAATTCCGTTCTTTTATTTTCGATCGGATCTCAACCAACCATTGAATTTGGAATCAGTTGTGACGCTAAAGGACGCGGGACTGAATGATGCTGTTCTTACCGGGGCCGCAATCTTTTTTTTGCTGTCCGTTGAAGTGAGATACAAAAGAGTAAGGGCGTTAAAAACTCTTCACGAATTGAGATCGATCGCCCACGTAATCGATATGCATCAGTTGACGAAAGATCCACATCGCGTATCCAAAGCGACTCAACACCCCAAGACTGGTGAATCACCTGAGTTAACATTAACTCGTTTTGAACTTCGGCGATATTTGGATTATTGCAGTGAAATGTTGTCTTTGACCGGGAAAGTTGCTGCAGTTTAATTTCAAGAATTTGGAGACGGAGTCGAAATGGCTTCCGCGTCAGAACTTGAGATCCTCAACACTGGCTTGTCGCGTAAAATTTGGCAGAAGAATTCTATCTTGCATCACGGTGAAATCGATTGCAAAACACAATAGATTAATTGCGTTCGCAGATCTTGGTTGCCTATGAAAATAAAAAAGGGTGCCTAGCAAAAGGCACCCTTGATTTGTGGAGCGACGAGCAACACCTATTTTCCACCGGGTCTTCTACCGCCCGGACCACCGCGACCTGACGGACGATTCGAACGCTGCATCGCTTGCAACGAGTTCTGATCCTCAACCGGAATTTCCGTTTTCCACACCTTGCCCTCTCTCCTGCCTGTTCGAACATGAGACGAGTGATTTTTGGTGATTTTCCCTGCGGCGTTAGCGTACTTTGTTAATGCCTTTTCAATTACACTCGCTTTTGTTGATGGGCTAAAGTATTTCACCAATTTCCCATCCAAACCATATTCACCTGGCTCAATCAATAGAATACCGGGCTGCCCGGAGTAATCTTGGACGGACTTGAGCATCGATGCATCGGTTGTGGTTGAGTAGATAAATTTCCCAGCTAATTCTGTTGAATACGCCAAGGGAGCGAGTACGTTCTGCATAAAGTCTGCCGGATTTTTCTCATCGGCCACGCAGACTACAGACGGTAAGCCGTCGCAGGAGCTAACATTTAAACCCAACCGCACATCCTTTAATTGAGGAAGAATCGGATTCGTGATTTCCACCGACGCTTTGTATTGCTTGGCAATTTTATTCATCTGTGCAGCAAGACTACTTGGTGATCGAAAGGCAAAATCGGGACTTCGCCCGGGTCGACAAAGGTTTTCTTTTGTGTCGGGAGTCATTAAGACAAAAACTGTATTCTCAAGATCACCGGTCCTGCCAACATAAACAGTACGCAAAAACTCTGCTTCAGCTTCGTCCTCATAGGTCGCGAGTCGTATGCAAACGAAATTCCGAGAGGCTTCGATAACTTGGTCGTTAGACAGGAAACTCCTGTCCATATTTTGCTTTCCTGGTCACCACATCCCCGGTACTCCGGCACACTGCGGAGCAGCAGACAATAACATGATAGGTCGATTCGTCGCCTTAGCATCAGCAAGGCCGTCGGTGAGGACACCATGCCAAGCAATTCCGCTCGGAATTGCTGATTTACTCTGAGCGTAGCAAGGATTGACGGCAATCATTGCAGTCAAGCAAATTATCAATAGCATCCCGGTGGATGCCTTATACAAAATCGTTGGAGAAGGGGGCATAACGGTCTCTTAAAACGTGAAGTTTGAATTTCCTACCTAGCATAAGCACGCAAAAGATTGCTTCTGCAGACTCTAGTTTTAAAACATTTTCAAAATATATAAGGGAAACTACGGCGAAGGATGAAGCCCAGCCTCACTTTCACCCGAACAATTTTCGCTCAACGAGCGATCTTATTTGAGCAACAACACGAGTTTATGAATTAATGGTTTGCCAATTTGACCCGTGTCAAAACTAACGAGCAGTTCACGAATCTAATCGAAAAGTAAAAAAATTTCTAAGCGATCAACCATTACGAGGACTTAATGGCAATTGCGATTCCATTGTTGATTTGGTCGTTTGCTTATTTTTTCCGAAGAGTTTATCACTAAACCTCAGGTTTTCCCGTGCTGACTTCACCAGCAGCTAGGAAATCGAGGAACGGATCCGTATCGATAAGGATAGTATTTTGACCACACCGAAACCGTTTGCCGCGGAGAATACTCTTTACAGCCCTGAATACGAGCATGACAGCTGTGGTGTTGGGTTTGTCGCACAAATCGATGGAGTCGCCTCACGACAGATCGTAGTCGATGCTTGCGGAATTCTATCGAGGATGGAGCACCGTGGTGCGTGCGGTTGCGAGCCAGAAACCGGCGATGGTGCGGGAATTCTGACAGGGATACCCTCCAAATTGGTTCGGAGGCTGGCAAAACAAATCGGCTTTTCTACCGACTTTCCTTTTATTGGCGTTGGCAATGTCTTTCTTCCCAACGACGAAGAAGAACGGGAAAAATGCAAACTGATCTTCGCTCAAAACACAAACCGTTTCGGTCAGAAATTAATCGCTTGGCGTGAAGTTCCCATCGATGTTGAAGGCTCGGGGATTGGTCCCACTGCCATTCGCAGCATGCCAAAGATTTTACAAGTATTCATTGGGGCCGAGGCTGGTATTAGTCAGGCAGATTTTGAAAGACGTCTTTACCAAATTCGGAAATCAACGACCAAATCCGTCCGCTCCAGCGGCATGTATTCATCCGATTTGTTCTATGTATGTTCGCTTTCTTCGCGGATCATCGTTTACAAGGGAATGCTATCTACGGCTCAGCTGCCCCAATTTTTCGTAGATCTCCAAGATGAAGATTACCAAAGCCATCTCGCAATGGTTCACTCCCGGTTTTCGACTAACACACTGCCCAACTGGTCTCGAGCCCAACCCTTACGTTGGATGGCTCACAACGGCGAAATTAACACGTTGCGAGGCAATAGAAATTGGATTGCTGCCCGACAGGGGCTTATGGCAAGCGATGTGTTCAACGCACCGCTGAAGACCGTAATGCCGGTTACAGAGCAGGGCTGCAGCGATTCAGGAGAATTTGACAATGCAATGGAGTTGCTAATGATGGCTGGGCGAGATTTGCCCGAGGTTGTCATGATGATGATTCCTGAGGCGTGGCGAAACCATCAAACCATGCCCGAAGACAAGCGGGCGTTCTATGAATACCACTCATGTCTTCAAGAACCTTGGGATGGCCCAAGCTCGATCTCATTTACTGACGGCCGCATGATTGGGGCCGTTCTCGATCGAAATGGCCTTCGCCCGAGTCGCTACTATGTGACAGATGACAATCGGGTTGTCATGGCCAGCGAAGTGGGTGTCTTAGAAATTGATCCTGCCAAGATTATTAAAAAAGGACGTTTAGAACCGGGCAAAATGTTTCTTGTCGATTTCGAAAACAAGCGAATCGTTTCCGATGATGAATTAAAAACAGAAATTTCCAATCGACGGCCCTATGCTCAGTGGATGAAAAATCAGCGGATCACTTTTGATCAGCTGGAGAAAACGGAAACGGCTGCACCACTCTCCAGAGGAGAACGGCTTTCTCAAATGAAAGCTTTTGGCTACACAACCGAGACCATGAAGTACATGTTACTGCCTTTGGTCAAGGTAAAGAAAGATCCAATCCTTTCGATGGGCAACGATGCGGCCCTGGCCTGTTTGAGTGACAAGCCGAGGTTGCTTTATGACTATTTCGCGCAACTTTTTGCGCAGGTTACCAACCCACCGATCGATTCCATCCGCGAAGAGATCGTCATGTCGGTGGAGTGCTATATCGGCCCGGAAGGAAATTTGCTGGAGACAACGGAAAAACAGTGCAACCGGTTGTTACTGGATAACCCAATTCTTGATTTCCAGCAGATGGCTGGAATCAAAAACATGGACTATCGGGGTTGGAAGTCCCGCACCATTGATATCACGTTCGATAAAGACGAAGGTCCGGACGGATTCTATGCGGCATTAAGACGGATATGCAAAGAAGCGGAATCTGCAATTTCGGATGGGTGTGCGATTCTAATTCTTTCCGATCGGGAGATTGGTCCAAAACGAGTCCCGCTCAGCGCGCTGCTGGCGACGAGTACAGTCCATCATTACTTGGTAGACAAACAACTGCGGACGCGGATTGGAATCGCAGTAGAAACTGGCGAGGCAAGAGAAGTTCACCATCATTGCCTGTTGACCGGTTTCGGTGCAGATGCAATTCATCCCTACTTAGCCCTTGAAGCCATTATCGATCACCATACGTCTTCGCCTGAATCAGATTTAACTCCTGAGCAGTGCATCTCTTCGTATCGGACTGGTGTGCATAAGGGGATGCTAAAAGTACTTGCCAAGATGGGTATCTCCACTCTCGCGAGTTATAAGGGGGCACGGATCTTTGAAGCCATTGGACTGAACTCAGATGTAATTAAACGGTCGTTCCCCGGTACAGCTAGTCGAATTGAAGGGGTTGGTTTCGATGTGCTGTCGAACGAGGCGTTGCGGCGGCATGAACTTGGCTACCCAATCAAAAAACCTAATTCAGTTTTGCCAGTTCTCGAGTTGAAGACAGAGGGCACTGTCCATTGGCGCCAAGATGGAGAGAAACATGCCTGGACGCCATTAAACATTGCGAATATCCAGCAGGCTGCCCGGGCGGGAGATCCTGACGCCTACAAACGATTTTCCACCGCCATCAATCAGCAGACTGCCCGTGAATGTCATCTTCGTGGCCTCCTGAAATTTCGATCGAGAACCTCAATTCCACTCCAGCAAGTAGAATCGGCCAAAGAAATTGTCAAACGGTTTTGCACCGGTGCTATGAGTTACGGTTCGATCTCAGGTGAGGCTCATGAGACTTTAGCCATCGCCATGAATCGCTTAGAAGGTAAAAGTAACACTGGAGAGGGTGGCGAAAATTATGACCGGTTCGAGGCTGACGAAAACGGAGATCTCCGCCGGTCAGCAATTAAACAGGTCGCTTCGGGCAGATTTGGCGTAACTGCTTACTACCTCAGCAATGCTGATGAGATTCAAATCAAGATGGCTCAGGGAGCAAAACCGGGAGAAGGTGGTGAACTTCCGGGCCATAAGGTGAATCAAACGATCGCGGACACCCGACGATCCACGCCGGGCGTCACGTTGATTAGCCCACCTCCGCACCACGATATTTATTCAATTGAGGATTTAGCGCAGCTGATCTTTGATTTAAAAAATGCCAACCCTTCGGCAAGAATTAGCGTCAAACTCGTTTCGGAGGTTGGTGTAGGAACCATTGCTGCGGGCGTTGCTAAAGCCCATGCGGATAACATTCTTATCTCAGGCTGCGGAGGTGGAACCGGTGCCTCGCCATTGACCAGCATTAAACATGCTGGAATGCCCTGGGAACTCGGGATTGCTGAAACTCACCAAACGCTTGTGATGAACGACCTTCGCAGTCGAACACGATTGCAAACTGACGGTCAGCTTAAAACCGGTCGGGACGTGGTGATCGCCACTCTCCTTGGTGCTGAGGAATATGGATTTGCTACTGCCCCATTAATCACAATGGGCTGTATCATGATGCGAAAATGTCATCTAAATACTTGTCCCGTTGGGATTGCAACCCAGGACACAGAACTCCGAAAGAAGTTCAAAGGAAAACCTGAGCACGTCGTCAATTACCTGTTCATGGTAGCTGAAGAAGCACGTCAAATCATGGCGGAACTCGGGTTTCGATCTATTAACGAGATGGTTGGACGAGTGGATGCACTCGATGTGGATCATGCGGTCGAGCATTGGAAAGCCAAAGGAATTGACCTTTCAAAGCTACTCGCTCCCGCCGTCGGATTTCACGACGGAGTCCAAGTATATTGCACGGTGGACCAAGACCACGCGTTGGATAATGTGCTTGACTGGAAACTTCTTGAACAGGCAAAGAATTCAATCCAAACTCGCCAACGCGTAGAAATTGATTCGGAGATCAAGAATACGGACCGGTCGGTAGGAGCCATTTTAAGCCACCATGTCGTAAAGACGCACGGCCCGGATGGACTTCCTGATAATACTATTTGCGTCAACTTCAAAGGCTCCGCAGGTCAGAGTTTAGGGGCGTTTCTAGCGGGTGGGGTATCTCTTCAGGTCGAAGGCGATGCAAACGACTACGTTGGAAAAGGGATGTCTGGCGGACGCGTCGTTGTCCGCCCGCCGAAATCGGCAACGTTTGCAGCCGAAGAAAATATCATCATTGGTAACGTCGCACTTTATGGTGCGACGGCTGGTGAGGCCTATTTCCGTGGGGTCGCGGCCGAACGATTTGCCGTTCGCAATTCGGGGGCGGTAGCTGTGGTCGAGGGCGTGGGCGACCACGGTTGTGAATACATGACTGGTGGCAGAGTGGTCATTCTCGGGGCAACCGGGCGGAATTTCGCCGCAGGGATGTCCGGTGGAATCGCCTATCTCTACGACCCGAATGACAATCTTTTAAACAACCTGAATCTAGAACTGGTTGAAATAGACTCGGTTCACAGCCAGGCAGACGTAGACGAATTGCATTCTCTGATTGAAAAACATGCCCGCTTCACCGAGTCGCCTGTAGCTACGGCTATCCTTGAAAACTGGGACTCTGAAGTTAGCCAATTCAAAAAGATTATTCCGAGTTTATACCGCAAGATTCTCGAGCAAAAATTAGCTGAAGCATTGAAGCAATAAGACTGAGTCGATTTACCGAATACATCACGGAGAGGGAGTTCAAAAGAAATATGGGCAAACCAACGGGATTCATTGAATTTGATCGCATGGATGAAGACCGGCGCGATCCTACCGCTCGCATCGGTGATTGGAACGAGTTTTTAGTGCAAATAGATGAAAAGGATTTGCAAACCCAAGGTGCGCGTTGCATGGATTGCGGTGTCCCCTTTTGCCATACCGGGCAAACAATTGACCGACTCGCCACCGGTTGCCCGGTCAACAATTTGATTCCTGAATGGAACGATCTCGTCTATCACGGCAAATGGAAGGAAGCGCTTGATCGCCTTCATTCAACGAATAATTTCCCTGAATTTACCGGGAGAGTTTGTCCTGCCCCCTGCGAAGGTTCTTGCGTACTGGGAATCAATGAACCTGCTGTTACGATCAAAAGCATTGAGCGAAACATAATTGACCGCGGTTTCGCTGAAGGATGGGTATCCCCTCGAATTCCCGCCGAGCGAACTGGGAAAACAATTGCCGTAATTGGCTCAGGACCTGCAGGTCTAGCAGCGGCTGATAATTTAAATCAACTTGGCCATCAGGTCACTGTTTTTGAGCGTGATGACCGAGTTGGCGGCTTGTTGATGTACGGGATTCCGAACATGAAACTTGGCAAGGATGTTGTCGACCGACGTTTGGATTTGTTGCGACAGGAAGGAATTCAATTCCAAACAGGGGTCGAAGTTGGCGTCACAATCTCCGCAAAAGAGATCCGAACCCAATTTGACGCCGTAGTAATTTGCGTGGGTTCAACCGCACCACGCGATCTAAAGATCCCCGGGCGTTCGACTAATGGAATCCACTTTGCAATGGATTACCTTCGAGGCTCCACCGCGTCGTTACTCGATGGTACGGATGCGGAGATTTCAGCAAAAGATAAAAATGTCGTTGTAATCGGTGGTGGAGACACTGGAACAGACTGCATTGGGACTGCAATTCGCCAAGGGTGTAAAAGCGTCGTCAATCTTGAAATTGTCGATCGCCCGCCAGAGTCCCGAGCCGACTCCAACCCGTGGCCTCAGTGGCCTTTGATTTTCCGAACTGACTATGGGCATGCGGAGGCGAAAGCAATCTATGGTCAAGACCCGCGTGCATTCAATATCGAAACAGTTGAATTTCTTCCCGACGCTGACTGGAATCTAACGGCACTCAGAACAGTGGAGGTTGACTGGAGCGTCGAGCGTGCTGGCGTTGCGCCTTTTTCACCAATCGCCGGTAGTGAGAAATTAATCGAAGCAGACTTGGTCTTTCTAGCGCTTGGATTCACTGGTCCTGAGCCAGGGGTTTCCGAAGCGTTTGGTTTAGAAACTGGACCCCGATCAAACATTTTAGCCAACACCTCTGACTACGAGACGAGCCAACCCGGTGTTTTCGCCGCAGGAGATTGTCGGCGTGGACAGAGTTTAGTGGTTTGGGCCATTCGCGAGGGCCGGCAGGCAGCCGAAGCGTGCAATCAATATTTGAGTGCTTCGGTTTGAGGCAAATTCAGTTTGCCAAGGTTCTACAAGTAGGGTTTGCAAGCAACTGTTCAAGCCCTCATTTCAGCGATTCTTTCCAACACTTTTAGCAACAACGGCTGACATAATACGTATGTCGTTGATTGATCAGCAACGCTTTTTTGGTGTTAATTCGTTTTTAGATGGTGATCACTAACGCGAGTATTAGCATCAAAAGTGCAACACCATCTCGCAACTGAAATTCGTGACTTCGACGATTAAATCTTAGAAAATTTAACATCGCTCCCGTCGGGCAGCCGTACCTGCAATAGGCCATCGGCTGGAAAAAAGACACAAATAAGCCAGTCACTGCGATTGCGATGGTAATCCATCCTGCGACTCGAAAAGAAAATGCATCGAACGGCTCAATCGAGGCAAGATTCAAGCTTAGATGCCCCGAGGCGGCCAGCAACGAAATGATGAGCAAGGTTGCAGGCACGAGCTTTAAGACTCGCCGCAGCCGTCTGTTCACTCGAACTCGTTTCATCCCCGATTTCATAGCCAACTGTTGAACAGCGCCAAAAGGGCAAATGTGATCGCAATAAGAATTATGCTTCGATATGATCGGAACCGCGAGTGCAGAGACACAGAGCAAGACCATCCCCGGCGCGTTTTTTAACGGCAGACCATTCTGAGCCCAGCCAAAAACAACGGCTTGAGACAATATTTCACCAGCAATGAATCCAAGATAAATAATTAAAATCACTTGGAATACCAGACGCAATCTTCGGCGGCTAACACCGGTAAACGAAAAGCAAATGCCAATTAATCCGAGCAAGACCGTAAGGCACTCTGTAAAAACCCAAATCCAGTTGGGCCCTTTTCCGATTCGAGTTTCATATTCCTGCAGATGCTTTACCGTCGTCTGGATACCTGACAAGACGTTGAGGCTTGTCATGGTAGCGCCGGAAACACCTTCGTATTCGGTTGGATCGAACCCGGATATCTTTTGCAGGTTTTTGCCACGGATAAGATCGTCTAAATAAGTATCCTCTTTCACGTATTCTACATAGGGTTCATTGTCATAACTGGATCGAATCAATGACCCAAGGAAACGAAAGCGTTCATCAAAAGCGATCAGCGTATCAGTAGGCCCTTGATAACCGGAAAGTGAATTCGCAATTGGAGAAGATCGCAGAAAATAACCAACCTTTGCGTTGATGTTATTGTGCACCGATCCGAAAACAAGATTTGGATTCTCTGAATTATTGTGAATACTTAACGGTTGAAATTCTGGAAAAAATTGTGCTAACTCATGACTTTTAATCTTATTGGGAAACTTTGAAAAATTGATCTGGGAGCCTGCTCTCGCTTGAAGCGATTGCTTAACGGCAAAGCTGGTTAAGGTTGCACCTGAAACGGAATCGATATCCGGCCAAAGATCTGGAAAATCCCACTTAAGACCTCGATAAGACGCCAAAAATTCATCTGATTCAGCTACCGCATTAACATGCTCAAAGGTGTCTTCGCTATCAAGGATTTTGATATCTAGAATTCTCTTGTCTTCTGAGAGAATAACCATCAAATTGGTTGGCCCTAGATATCCAATCGAGGCATTTCCAATAGGCGCGGTTTGAAGGAGCGTCCCAATTTCCTCGTTTTGCGGGGACGTGATGATCCGGATGGAACTGGAACGATTCCAAGGAGTTAACCCGGAAGCGTTGGGGATCAATTCTTGAAGTTCCGCAACGTTGATCGCACTCAGAGCCGAGGCGTCCGTTCTGTTTTCAACTAACTCTCTGTGTTGCTTTCGTATGAGAAAGACAATTCCAATGAACAGTGCGACCCGACAGGCGTGTACAAAAAGTGAACGCCAATTTGGACGTTGTTTTCCTGCGGGTGATCCTGAGTTCAGAATAGGTAGTTCGACGTTCAAATGAAGCTCAATTGCGCTATTTGCGACTGTAACTAACTCATAGTAGCAGAAGTCAGATCCGAACTCCTGATTTTTGCCTATTACAGCAGATTCGTTTTTCCAAAACCGAGCCAATAAGGCAGAACTTACCCATCCAGACTGCCGTGCAGCCAAGTGCAAGACGTCAATGCCCATCATTGGATCTAGTTAGTTATCGTAACAAGCCACTCAGACGCAGTTACTCATAAAATAACCACATTGCAGAGGCAATACTTAGCAACCCTCCCGCAAACAACCATTGCCAAACAATGAAACAGGAGGGCGACTGAGTATTTCGTAGAATTCGATCGGCAGCTTACGTTACCAGATGGTAATGCGATCGACTTCAGGTTTGAAAAGACCGTCCCCCGGTTTTACATCAAATGCATTGTAGAATGCTTTGATGTTGGTAACGGGGCCGTTGGCACGATACTTCGATGGTGAATGAGGATCGGTAAGCAAACGCTTGACCATTTCTTTATCACGATATTTCCGTTGCCAGACGCGACTCCACCCTACGAAAAACAGTTGATCCCCATTCCAACCCGCCACAAGTACTTCCGGTTTGCCTTGGTTGGCAATGTTAAACGCCTTGTATGCGATAGTAAGCCCGGAAAGATCAGCGATGTTTTCACCCAAGGTCAACTTGCCGTTGACATTTTTTCCGTCCAGCGGTTCGTAAGCAGCATACTGGTTGATAAGTTGCTGCGTAAGCTTGCTGAACTCTTCCTGGTCTTTCTCTGACCACCAATTATTGAGATTGCCATCGCCGTCATAACGACTTCCTTGGTCATCAAACGCGTGACTAATCTCATGACCAATCACCGCGCCGATCCCGCCATAATTCAAAGCATCAGGAGCGTCCATGCTGAAGAAAGGTGCCTGTAAAATGGCGGCCGGAAATACGATTTCATTTTTTGTTGGACTGTAATAGGCATTAACGGTCTGAGGTGTCATGCCCCACTCTTCCCGATCGATTGGCTGCCCAAGATGGTTAATATTTCGCTGGTGCTCGACAATATTTGAGCGATACACATTTCCAAATAGATCATCAGCCGAAACAGTTAAAGCAGAGTAATCACGCCACACGTCCGGATACCCAATCTTCGTACCGATTTTCGATAGCTTACCCTTGGCTCGTTTCTTGGTTTCGTCAGTCATCCACGAAAGATCGTCAATACTTTGTCCAAAAGAAGTCAGCAAATTGTCAACCAAAGTCTGCATCTTTGCCTTAGCTTCTGGTTTGAAATATTGCTGAACATATAATTCGCCAACCGCTTCGCCCAGGGCACCAAAATCCCCCGCTCCTGCTCCGGCAATTGCATTTACACCACGTTTCCAGCGAGGTCGCTGAACTGGAATGCCTGCAATTGTCTTGTTATACAACTCAAATCTCGCATCCACGAACGGTTGCGATAGATAGCCGGCGTAACTGTCGAGCAGTCGAAATTGCAGATAATGTTTCCAAGTCTCTAGGGGAGTCGATTTGATTATTTGAGCAAGACCAGCGAAAAAACTAGGGGTATTTACGTTGACCATTTCTGGCGTTTCAGTAACATCGTTCGCTGCAAAATAGGCAGCCCAATCAAACTCTCCACCGGTAAGTTCCGTCAGCTCTTTAAACGACTGCTTGTTGTAACGCTTTCGGGCGTCACGTAGCTTCACACGTTCCCAGGAAATTTTGGCGAGCGAAGTTTCCAACGCCACAATCTGCTTCGCCGCTTCCTCACTATTTTCAATTCCGGCTAAATCAAACAGTGTTTGGATATAGTTCGAAAGAGCTTTCTGCACCTTCGTTGAATCTTCGTCGTCCTTCAAATAGTAATCGCGATCTGGCAAAGTCGTACCACTTTGAATTAACTGACAAATATACTGGGTGGCGTCGCCGGCATCCTGGGACACAAAGAAACCAACTGGGCTGCCAACACCAATTTTGCTTAGGTGGCCGAAGTGTTTCCATATCTCAGCTTTGGTCTTCAGGCCTCGTATTTTTGCAAGTTCGTCGTTGAGCGGTGAATAGCCCTTCGCATTCACAGCCTTCTCATTCATAAAGCTGCGATAGAAGTCGGCGATCTTTTGAGCATTGCTACCGACTGGGTGTTCTTGCTTTGCGGTTTCCTCAATGATCTGCCTAATTCGAACTTGCGAATCATCTGCCAGCTTGCCGAACGAGCCGTAATTTGATTTGTCACTGGGAATTTCTGTGAACTTCAACCATGAGCCGTTGACGTGATTAAAAAGATCATCCTGAATCCGGACGTCTTTATCGAACGCCGATGTATCAAGCGTGCCGTCGTCATTCTGCGCGACCACGGTGTTTAATAGGAATAGCATAAAACAAATTACTAACGTCGGTCTCATAATTTACTTTCAATACATGGTGGTTTACGTAGGGGACTACGATTTTCGAGACACTAGAATCAAGAAGCCCCGGATGCTTCCGATTCTAATTTATCAACGTAAAATGGAAAGGCGGTGATGCCATGGAGGATTTTCTGCACGAAATCGTTCAGCCTAGTAAGCCCGTCTCAAAAAGACCGCGGAGTTCCCGTGTGTTCTCCGTATGAATCCCAATAAAAACGGTTTAAACACAATTTTGATTCAGCGACCAAGCTCATTAGCGTGAGCGAAGCAAACCAATTCCTTTGGCGATACAAAATTGGTAGATAACCACGGGAAATTGAGTCGAGTTCACGCTGGCTTTTTCAATCCATCTACCAGACCAAACGTCGTGGTCTTGCACCCTTAATCAGAACGCTTGGAGACCTTTTCAATAACGGCATCGAAGGACTCTGAGGAAATCCCGAGTTTATCCGCAAACTTACGCATCACGTCGATTTCATCACGCGAGAGTGATTTGTCAGCTGTCGCGACTTTTAAAATAGAAACCATCGATTTACGTGGCTTATCTTTTAGAACCCGAAATTGTTCTTTGTAAAACTCTGGATCCGCTTTGCCGCGAGCAATCATTGCCTCGAGAGACGCTCTCCCGACACCCGCTTTAGCGGCCAATTGATTGATCATCACCAATTCATTTTCGGTGACCTCGCCATCAATCCCTGCTACACAACAGGCAGCACGTAAGACTTCTACTTCCTGCATCGGATTCATAAC
The DNA here is from genome assembly GCA_029251085.1 of Mariniblastus sp. GTDB lineage: Bacteria > Planctomycetota > Planctomycetia > Pirellulales > Pirellulaceae > Mariniblastus. The sequence goes on along the minus strand of JAQXDZ010000043.1, from coordinate 9,000 downwards.
CGCATTCCCCTACCCAACTAACTTTTCAGACGCAACGATAATTCAGTAGGATAGCAGATCCAAGGTCAATTTTGACGTTGGTGCAATTATTTTTCGAAGCGAGATTCTGCAACTCTAGCGTATTAATGTCGGTGCGGCATCAGCCACATTTGTTGGCTTCTTTAATCCCTCGAGCATTCGACGGATGGGGGCAACGTTACTTGCTCTCGCTGGCCACGTTGTCCGCATCACAGCGCCATCGGGAGCAGTCACACCACTGTCCCACCAGAACCAACCACCAGAAATCACGCCGACAACCTCTTGGCGTGCGTTAAAGATTGGGCCACCCGAATCGCCCGGCAAAAGTGGAACGTCAGCGAAAATTTTATCGCCACTTGAAGGAGGCGAGGCCGCCGATTTAAATGCTCTCACGCAGTTTGTTAGGTCCGTTCCTCCGCCGAGACCCACGAGCTCAAGGTGATCCCCACGCTTGATAGGTGCACTCGCTAAACGGGCTTCACGAATCCCCAAGGGAACCCATACACGAACGATCGCAATATCCTTTTCCTCACTATGCCGGATTACCGTACAATCGCGAGTTTCCGTTCGGTTTCGGTACCGAACTTTCAGTTTGCCGTTCACGATATCATTCTTGATGACGTGCCAGGCTGTCAATACGTGGCCAATATGACCCTTCTTAAAGAGTCTAGTTCGATCCGTTGAAATCAATACTCCTGTGCCCGCACCTGCCTCCGAAGAAATCTCAACGATGGAATCATGATGGGGGCCGGAATCCGACCAATCCCACAAGCCGGTGCCAGTACCGACGGGCTGAATAGATTCTCGAACCTCGATACTCTCGCCCGGTTCCAACGAATTATTTATCTCTTCTGTCGCTTTTCGAACGGTCGCTGATTGTTCCTGCTCTGACCGGTCACCAGGCTCAAGAAAACAAGGCACCGGGCACGCCGTGCCCTGCCCCATCGACGAAGATGGAATGGCTAAAACGAACTGCGTGATAATAAGCGCGATGAAACCGATTCGATTCATATTTGCCTTTCGAGGGCACATATAAACCTGTTTCAGCAAAACAAAGTTTCGAATTCGAAAACCAAACAGGCTATCCCAAGGTGCCCCAAGCCAACCAAAGGTAACTGTTGGTTAGAATCGGTTTTAAAGTGACGCTCAAATTAAACAAAATTGTCTAAACAAAATCGAACAGGTAATTTCATAAAATAGACAAGCAATGCCCCAGCAACGGTTCATTAAAGCGATACAGAAGGGAGCTAACCACACCGCTACGCCTCATGCTAGCTAAGATCGATAGCAACTCCACCGTTCTCAGCTGACTTTTTGCAAGCGTCCATGACACGCTGAGTCATTAATGCAGCCTCACCCCAGTGATCCTCCGTCTGACCTGACATGGCTATCTCAGCAAAATTTCTGAAGAGGTTACTCTCTTGAGAGTTCGATGCGCTATTTCCAGCTTCCTCCACGACAACGTCTTCACGATTTTCAACCATCGCAAAATCGCAATCACTAACGGTGAATTCTGGTTTATAAATCGAATGCTTGGCTTCCGTGCCTTCAAAAGGAAGCACGAAATCTGGAACATAAACAGAACCCTCGGTACCCGAGACATGAGCCCATTGCTGATGCCCGGTCAGAAAACTATTGTAGAACGACGAAGTCACACCATCCTCAAATTGCATTCCACATTCAATTTCCATCGGCACTGAATTGGGACTGTCCTCACGCTTGTAAGCAGAAATCATGCGTCCGTAAACCTGTTTCGGCAATTGATAGTTCATGGCCCAAAGTGCAAAGCGAATTGTGTACCAACCGAGGTCACCAAGGCAACCAAATGGCTCAAGTTCACTGTTGGTACGTATGTTTCCTTCGTCGAACTCTTGATCGCCGAAGAAGCTAAATTGCGTTGCAATTCGTTTAATCTTCCCAATTTTTGTGTCAATCGCATTCCTAATTGAGTCGAGTCTTTCGCCGTGCATATACATGATACCGTCCATGAACTGGACGTTATTGTTTCTACAAGCCGCGACCATTTCTTGAAGATCGGCGTAACTCGATGCACAAGGCTTCTCGCACAAAACATGCTTTCCGGCTTCTGCTGCTTTAATTACCCACTCACGCCTCATGCCAGTCGGCAGTGGAATATAAACGGCGTCAATTTCAGGCGAATCAAGAAGTGATTGATATCCTTCCACTGCCAGCGGGGCGGGGTCAAAAGGAACTGATGCCTGAAGCTGGTTTATAAATTTTTCACTACTGGCCAAGTTTCGGCTTGCTACCGCTGCTACCGTACCATTCCCGGACAAATTAATTGCCTGCCAATTTTTTTGACCGATGGTGGCAGTGCTCATGATTCCCCAACGGCACATTTTTGAATCGGTTTGAGAATTCATTTTTTTACTCCACTTAGTATTTGTAAATGTAGACACACTCAAAATTCAGGTTTTCAATTGTGATAAACCTGCATTGAACTTTCATCATTAAATTGATTTCGGCTCAGGACAATTTTTACAACTCATCGAGTTCGGCTTTAATCGCCTCGACCTGTGCCCGTCGTCCTAACGCGGTACTGGTCGCCCTTTCCCAATCGATGCCGAGAAATTCAGCAAGCTTTAACGCAATATGTAAATCTGAAACCCCGCGATACTGATTTACCATATGTTGATTTACATAAATTGTGTTGCGGTCATTATCGAAACCTGATTCGTAATTTTCTACCAACTCATCGAACCAGATTATTGGAATTCCTTGATCAATGCAGGTCTGTTCGTCCCAAATTTGATCGCCCACACATTTCAACAACAGAAGTTGAGCACTTGTGGAGTTCAATCTCATTTTTGGCGACACATTTAAGAGGAAACGTAACCGAAAAAAGGCCAGGGCAGGTTCAAATTGACCGTAACCTTCCCATGGAATCTCTATTTGCCATCTTTGCAGTAACGGTTGAGCCAGTCGAAGAAAATGCGATGCCACAATACTCCATTTTGAGGTCGCATAACCCAGTGGCCTTCTTCGGGGAAGTAAAGAAACCGCGAGGGAACATCCTGGACCTGAGCGGCAGTAAACGCTTCCATTCCTTGAGTCACAGGAACTCGGAAATCTTTTTGACCATGGATCACTAATAAAGGCGTCGTCCACTCTTTCACAAACCGATGGGGTGAGAATTTCTGATATTTGCTCAACACTTCATCATTTTTCCAGTAGGGGCCGCCGAGATCCCAATTCACGAAGAATAGCTCCTCGGTCGCTCCGTACATGGATTCGAGGTTGAAAACACCGCAGTGCGCGATCATGGAACAGAATCGATCAGCACTATTGCCCATGAGCCAGTAAACCGTGTAACCGCCGAAACTCGCTCCGATGGCGGCAACGTGTTCCTTGTCAATAAACTTCTCGGCTGTCATCGCATCGGTGGCTGAAAGAATATCCTTCATTGCTTGTCCACCCCAGTCCCCGCTAATCTGGTCGTTCCACTCCCGACCGAATCCCGGTAATCCACGCCTGTTGGGCGCGACGACGACATAACCATTGGCAGCCATCAGATGAAAATTCCATCGGTAAGAAAACCACTGACCAATTTGGCCCTGTGGACCCCCTTGGCAGTAGGTCAACATTGGCCATTTCTTGTCAGAATTGGGATCGAACCCTGGAGGGTTTATAACCCAACATTGAATAGTTTTTCCATCGGTCGCTTCAACGAAACGTTGTTCGATCGTTGGCAGTTCCAGATTTGCATAAATTGCATCATTAATGTCGGTTAATTTTTTACCCTTCTTATTATCAAGCGAGTAAATTTCCGCTGGACGAAGCATATTGGTCCGCGAGACGATTAATGTATCGTTTGCCGCGTCCGCGGTATTAAGTTCACCAAAGAAGTGCCAATTAAACCAGCCTTCCGTCAGTTGTTTAAGTGTTTGTCCCTTGATCGTAATTTCAAACAATTGCGTGGTGCCGTCACGTTCTGAATCAAAGATCATGGATTTAGAATCGCTTTTCCAAACCGGTCCATTGGCATTTTGATCAAGACCTTTGGTAATTTCCTTTGCGGTTTCTCGCTTTCGGTTGTAAACCATGATTCGATTTCGATCGGCTTCAAAACCGGCTCTCTCCATCGAACTGTAAGCGATTAGTCGACCATTGGGAGAATAAACTGGATTGTTGTCATAACCCAAGCCGTCTTTGGAAATGTTCGTTGGTTCTCCGCTCCCATCGGCAGCGACGACAAAGACGTCGCTGTTAGTAGATTCTTCCCACTTGTCGACGTCCTTTATAGTAAAGGCAATTTCAGTTCCGTCCGGGGACCAACTAAACTGCTCCGTACCGCCAAAAGGCGGAACTGGGCAATCGGCTTTTCGGCCTTCCATCAAATCAACAGGTGCTCCTGCAACTCCGTCTTTTCCGAGAACACATACATGTAAATGACTGTACCGATAATCGTGCCATGCATTCCAATGCCTATACATCAGTTGGTCGATAATTCTTGCGTCAGCCTTAGGGAGATCCGCGTAAATTTCATTCGGTTTTTGATCGAGTTTAATGTCGAGCGTAAACGCAATTTTACCACCGGTAGGTGCAACTTTGAAATTTGAGATTCCGCCTTCAATTGAGGTAACCTGCTTCAGATCGTGGGTTTTGGTGTCCACCGACCAAGCTTGATTTGAACCCACAGCATCATCTGGATTGATGCCTTCAAAGAAAAGATGGCTCCCAGACTCGTTGTCTATCCAGTCGATAGATCCGATCGACGGCCATTTTTCCAACGCAACAACTTTCGTGTCGTCAGCGACATTCATAATGAAAAGATTAGAGCTGCCCTTGTCTTCGGCCAACTCATAACGCCGTACCGTAAACGCAACCTGGGTTCCGTCGGGCGAAGGAACTGCCTCGCCTAATCGACCAAGTTTCCATAATAATTCCGGAGTCATCCTTTTGGCGGGCTCGTCCTGGCCCACAGCCGTACGAGTTGACTCGACGACAAACGTAAACACAAGCGTGACCAACAATAGCAGTACAAACTTAGGTGGCAATTTCATAAGAGAACCCGAGTAAAGGAAAAATCGAAGCGATGTGTGGCAATTCGCCACCGCCTAACAATATACCGCGATTTTGGCTTTTTAAAACCTTCCTATTGCCGACGCTTGCGGAATCTACAAACGAGATCAGAAGATCAAGCTATGTCGTCAGCCAGTAGGTAATTTTCGTGTTGGAACACGGAGCACCGATTAGCTGAAATTACGGCAAGTCAACATTCAGAAAAAATAAAACACGATCGCAGGCCGTAAACTTCGATCCCGCGGTCACTAAAATACCCAGGGCCGAGCCTGTTTAATTACGAGTTTACCGTCACTCGTAATTTTGAATTCAATTTCCATTGCAAATTCATCGCCCTCATTCTTCCCGTACAACTTTTCAAAGTTGAAGTGAATTCGACCCAAGGCTTCTCTCAGCAGATTTTGCTGATCTGAGTCTAACAGTGAGTTGGCAGGCTCATCTGGATTCGATGACCGAATTAGTTGTTGACCATCGCGTTCCCACCAAGCAAGCAGTGTTTCCTCGGGCGACGATTCGGCTGTTGGATTGGTAACTAAATCCTCTTCGGGTTGAATATTCAGGTAATAGTTCCCTTCCGTTCCGTACAAAACGTCACTGGTAACAGCGACCCCGTTGGCCAGCTCACCCTTGAAATTGGGATGGAATAGAACGCCCATCGCTGTCTGCTTATGGTCGATCAAAAAGAACGCTCGTTCCTCATAAGCTCGAAAATTCCATAAACTTGCAAAAACTTGTTTTACAGATTTGGCAAGATGGCCTTCACTCGGATTATGTGTAAACGAATCGTAAAGCCCAGCGCCGCTGAAGCCATCAAGGTCTTCATTGTTCGTACTCGATCGGCAACGTATAGGAGTGTCTGCGGGAAATTCTTTTTGCAGCGCTGAAACTTGCTCCATCATCCAGGCAGGCATTTCAGCTGTTCTGATTTGATTTTGAAATTTGGCAAGCGCTTCTGCACGAAATTTTGAGTCAGTTTTGAACTGTTCATTTTCGGCCAGTTTGTCAAACGCCTTGTAAAGGCCATTATGTTTCATGAATTCATCATAAAAGTAAAACGGCATCACAAACCCATCTGGCAGCGTTCCCTTTTTCAATTTGAATTTTTTCATGGCGGCTAAATTGGCCGCCTTTGCGCCGTAACGTGACGCATCCGGAAAATCTGCCTTTTCGAGCGGAATGATCTTCTTTGAACTGAGGTCTCGTTTGGGATATCGGGGGACGGTAGGGCGCATTGCTGCAAAGTGTCTCTCAATCTCAGCTGGTTTAGCCAATCGAATTCGATACCCCTGACTGGTTACCTCATAAAATACTTCTTTCCCAATCAACGACGAGATGTCCTCGAGTTGCCTGGCGTCCTTGATGAAAGCATTCGGAACTTTATCTTGAATAGCGCGAAGATTCACGTGTGACAAAGGCGTTTGCCGGGCTTCGGTGATGACGCCGGCAACACGTGGCATTTCATTGGGAAGTGTTGGGCAAATTAAGATGTCTCGAGGAGACGATCTCAGTTCATTGTCGTAGACCCGAAGCTTTCCGAATCCTTTTGCGATATTGAGGGGTAGGTAAGAGATGTTTTTATAAATGTCGGAGTCAAGATAAACCGAAACGCCCCCGTTTTCGTATTTGTCCTTCTCCGACTCGTATCGCCTCATGTTTCCACCGAGCGGATGAAACGCGACTTTCCCTTTGAGTAAAGGCATATGGTCGGTCAATTTTTTAAGGATGCGATCGATGTCTTCGAATGAATAGGAGTCGTTTGGTTGGAAATCGATGATGTAGAGGCCGGGAGTTCCATCAGGACTGGTCAATCGAGGCATGTAGGTAATGGCACCTCGCTCGCGACTTTCAATCCCAACCAGCCTCATATAAGGCGGATGCGCCCGATGATTTTGTGTGTTCATGAAATAGACTTTGTGATTATTCGGATCCGCCTTGTCGATGATGAATTTCACAAACTCTAAATTCGCAAGATACGCGTCTCGCGACACTTCCGGGCCTTGATACGAAAGTTTCTCAAACAGTTCTCTATCTGTAATTTTTCCAACACCGAGATCAAAATCGAGATTTTCGGGTTCGATCCGCGGACCAACAGGTCCGCCCCGTCTTCCAGGTTGAGCCTGAGCAAAATCGCTGGCGAAACAGACGGCGCAAATAACCAAGATAAAAAACGATGCCTTCATAGGTGAGCTTTCTCAAAACCAAAAGTAGTCGCAAAGTCAATAAAAAATTTAGAAACAGAAATTGTGTTGGGAAAATGAATAACGAGCTGGCCTCTTGCCGCCGTTTTTAAAGATGCAAGGTTGTAATTTGGTTTTGCATCCACGGCAGTCTACTGAGGCCTACTTGTTTTTTTTCTTCTTTTTTCGTTCGGGAACAACGATGGGCTTATCGGCAGGCATGATGGAGACCTCAATATCCGCGAGATCTGAAGGTTTCACTCCCCGACGGTGACCGCCAAATTGGTAGGTTGCTGGCTGGTAGCCTCCAACAAACTCAATATTTAGTGCGTTTGTGATTTTGGTCTCCATCCCAACGGACCAAAGACAGGCATTTATCATCATCCGTCTAAAATCATCATCCAGTAAATCTTCGGACGCGCCATAGGTCGTCGTAAAGACTCTCCCTTCCTTCTCGCCATCTTGACTAGTGTATTTCCGAACCCACACTCCAGGGCAAGGAGCTTTATCCTTAGCAGGATTTGAATCCGGTGACATATTTTCTAACGGCTGCGCGAATGCCAGAACTTCAGAGCCTTCCACCGGCACCGTCCAGTAGCCTCCGGATTGAGCCCACGGTTTGTTCACACCGGTCATGATAGGATGCGTCTTAGCCTTTTCTGGAACATCCAAACGGGTCGCCATGACATGATTCTTGCCGTAATGACCGGACCACGATTCACCGAGGACTTGTCTCCCGAAGCCACGTTTATAATCATCACCCTTGTACTGGTAATCGTATTTGGAGAATTTTAATCCAGTTGGAATCTTAAATGCGTGAGTCGATGTTCGAAGTCCGACGATAGGCCCACCACGATCGAGATAATCAACAATAGGCTGCATTTGTTCGTTTGGGAGATTTTTGAATCTTAAAAAAATCACCGCCAAATCTGCATCCTTGAGTACCTCGGTCCCCGGAAGATTATCGGCAGCCGGATCAATTTCACCCGTCTTGGGGTCGACGGTAAACAAGACCGTACATTTGAAACCGTGATTAATCGCCAGCATTCTAGCAAGAGCGGGCAGGGTTTCTTCCGAACGATACTCGTGATCCCCTGCCAGGAAAACAATATGTTTTCCTACGCCGATCCCTGATTTCCCTTCGTAGACCAAAGGTTGGCTGGTGTCAGTTCCAGCCAATGCGAAACTAACATTGGCCAAACATAAAATCCCCAACCAACAAAGAATGGTAAAACGAACAATTATTGTCCAGTTAGTCCGATTGCAATTCATGAAGTCTCTCAAGTCTTGTTTTAAAAAAGCTCGCAAGCGAGGTGTTATCTCAATATAAAAAGTTTATCAAACAACCCACACAAGGTTGTCTAATTAAGCGTGAAATTGTAGTAATATCAAAAAATCAAATTTCTGTGCACTAACTGACAGATCCCTATTTCTTTTTGGATTTCCGATTTGTTGCTTGTCGCTCACGAGCCTTCATTTCGGTAAGCACGCCTTCATCGCCTTGTGAGGACATCCATTTCTTAAGCTCTTGCGATAAACGCGATATTTCTAACTTTTGTGCAGGGTCTGTGGCTAAGTTGTTTAGCTCAAGCGGATCCGACTGAATATCGAAAAATTCAATTTCAGGTCGATAATGATAGGCGTTAACAAGACGTTTCGCGGTCTCGTCTTCATGGTTAGCTTTTGCCACCATGGATTTAAAATAGTCTGACTTCGAACAGGCATTTGTGAATTTTGATTCGAAATTCAAATTCTTAATCAA
>JAQXDZ010000021.1 GCA_029251085.1 Mariniblastus sp. | reverse complement strand
CTCATAGTTTTCCGGATCATCTTCGCCAGATTCAAGATTCTGCTGAGAATTTGGGAGTTAGGGTGAAACTCCCGGTGCTACCGATGGAAGCGGAATTTCTAAATGGGCGGAACCAAGAGTTAATGGACCGGTGGAAGAACATAGTTACTGAGTTCATTGAATCGATTAAAGAAACCAATTCGAAACTGATGCGAATTGAAAAAGAGGCCAATTCCACTAAAACAAACGGCCAGAAGCCAACCCGGCCCGCAACAGTAAATCAGCGGATGGCGGGAAAGATCACAGAAAACTATGAGGCCCTAGGGTGGAACTCGACCCAATGGGCAAAGCACCTGAAGTGCGCAAAATCAACCGTGGTTGCAACGGCGACCTGGAAGCAGCTTAAGGTTGCTCAGCAAAAGGCGAAGGCCGAAGGGATGAAAGACCGCCGAAGGAAGCCCAAGGCGAGCGATAGTCGGCGCGACTGAACGGCGTTCGTTCGGGACCACCACAACCGAACGAATTGTTGAAACGCCGAACGAACAAATAAAAATAGTAAATCTTTTATGCAGGGTTTTCATTAGGAAATCCTGCATTTTCTATGCACTTTCCGAGAGGACAGCATAGTAATTCGCCCCAAAACACCGAACGAACGCGGGAATTGATAGAGGACTGTATTTCGATTTCAAAACCTGTGAGCGGCCAATGAACCAAGATTTTAAATCCAAAAACCCCGCAACTCTTGTTGCGATCATCGTTGCGGCACGCCGAGCCGGTAACCGTGAACTAGAACGCGAAATGCGACGGGAATTAGAACAACAATTTAGAGTGAAGCTTCATTTTGCCCAGAAATTGAGTGACAAAGAGCAGGGCGAAGTATGAACGAAACACCGAACCTGTTCACCAACGCGAACCGGCTGGCGCTTCGGCCAAAGGAAGCGGCGAGAGCGTTAGGAATTTCGGAGCGTCTTTTGTGGACACTTACAAACCAAAATGAAATCCCGCACTGTCGGCTGAATCGAGCAATCATCTATCCCGTTCACTTGCTCAAAGATCATCTTACTGAGAAAGCAAAAGGAGGAGACAAATGACTACCCCCACGGAAAAGATCTTATTTGCACTAACTGAGCATGGGTGCGATCACTCGCAAAACGAGAATGGATGGTCCGCGCGATGCCCGGCCCACGGGGATAAGCGTCCAAGCCTTTCTGTCTCCGAAGGTAGTGACGGGCGGGCACTCGTCAAATGTCATGCCGGCTGCACAGTCGATGAAATCTGCGATGCGTTGGGAATCCGGGTCTCTGATCTAATGACCGACCGTCCGCCGACGGCGTCTTCGTCTACTCAATCTCGCAAAGCCTCGAATAAACCGCAATACCGTAGACCGTATACAACCTACGATACCGCCAACGCAGCAATAGCTGCCCTGGAACACCAGCTCGGCAAACGGTCGGACCTATGGGCCTACACCGATGCCAATGGGGATCCTGTGGGTGTGATCGTGCGATGGGATAAGGCTGGAGGCAAAGAAATTCGACCTGTCGCTCGCCTTGAAGATCGATGGACTATTGGCGGGATTCCCGAGCCGAGACCCCTCTACTGCCTGCCCAAGCTGGCCAACGCGAGTCGTGTTTTCATCACCGAGGGCGAAAAAGCAGCGGACGCTGCCCAAGTGATCGGGCTGACTGCCACGACATCAGCCCACGGCTCACAAAGCTCGGACAAAACCGACTGGTCACCTTTGGCAGGCAAGGAATGTGTGATCCTCCCCGACCACGATGAGCCCGGCGCGAAGTACGCTCAAACGGTAGCAGCAATCCTAGCGAAGCTAACACCGACTCCTGTGGTTAAGGTGGTCGAATTGCCTGATCTGCCCAAACGCGGGGACATCGCTGATTGGTTGGACCAACGCGATGCGTACGATCCCGATGAATTGCGGATAACCATTGAAAAGTTAGCCGATGAAGCCGGGCCTATGCAACCTGATCGACCAACGCCCCGAATCGAGCAATTCCAGCCATTCCCAACGGGTGAGCTACCGGAACCAATGGTGGGATTTGTAGACGCCTGCTCGAAAGCGATCGGTTGTGATCCATCTTATGTCGTGTTGCCACTGCTTGCCGCGCTTGCGGCGGCGATTGGGAATAGCCGCGTTTTACAAATCAAACGGGGCTGGACGGCGCCAGCAATACTCTGGACGATGTGTATCGGTGAAAGCGGTTCACAAAAAACACCGCCATTCCGTATAGTTGTGCATCCACTTCGTTCGTTACAGCAGCACGCGTTACAAAAACATGCCTCAGTGCTAGAGCGTTTTGAAATCGAAAAGCTTGAGTACGAATCGGCTCTTACAAAATGGAAGCGAAAACCAACTGGCAACCCACCAGAAAAACCGACTCCACCTCCGACACCACGTATTGTTGTTTCAGACACGACAATCGAAGCGTTGGCAGCCGTGTTACAAGACAATCCGCGAGGCGTCTTACTGGCTCGAGATGAATTGTCTGGCTGGATAGGATCGTTCGACAAATACGCAAAAGGAAGCGGCAGCTGTGATGTTTCACACTGGTTGTCTATGTACAACGGCGAGACGATGACCGTAGACCGCAAAACCGGGCATCGACTCATCTCTGTGCCAAATGCATCGGTATCAATCACTGGCGGCATTCAGCCGACTATCTTGGCGCGTGCAATTGCGGGAGAACTGCGGGAAAACGGACTGGCGGCACGATTACTCATGACCTTTCCACCGCAACAAACCAAACGCTGGGTGGACAACGACATACCACCTGAGCAACTAGCAGCTGTGGAATCCATAGTCGATAAGTTGCGCGAGCTGGAAGCATCCGCGGATGGTGATGGATCCCCAGAACCGGCGGTCATTCAAATGTCGCTCGCAGCGCGAGCAAAGTTCATTGAATACTTTAACGAGCACGCGAAAGAACAAGCCGACCTTTCTGGAGATCTAGCAGCGATCTGGAGCAAGCTCGAAGAAACAGCAGCGCGACTGGCACTCGTACATCATTTGACGCGGTGGTCGGGCGGCGACGAGCTTGACCCGCGGACACTGGATGTCGAGAGCATGGGCGCAGGCATCGCCATGGCCCGTTGGTTCGCCCGCGAAAGTAAACGGATCTACTCTATCCTCGACGAATCGGATAGCAAGCGTAACCAACGCCGTCTTTTCGAATGGATTGAGCGTAAGGGCGGATCAGTGACTGCCCGCGAAGTCCAACAAGGCCACCGTCAGTATCAAACAGCTCGAGAAGCTGAAATGGCCTTAGAGGAGCTCCGTAAGGCCGGCCACGGGAAATGGGAGCCAACACCACCAGGCCGACGCGGTCAGCCAACGCGCCGATTCGTTCTGTCTACTGTCTACGGTAACACTCTGAAACCAACCGAAAACCGCAAATCCGTAGACGCAAACAGAGTAAGGGTTTCCTTGGCTAAACCTGATGACGATTGGGGGGAGCTCTAGCGCTGCGAAGGATTCCCAATCGAAAGGCGAATGGACTTTTTGTTTTAGCATCTGGAGAGAAATAATGAGAGGATCGAAATATACTGAGCATTGTAAAAATTGGCGCGAAACTCGGCGTGATAGAAAATTAATTAATGAAGGACTTATTGCTGTTCGGGAGGTCATTTGGCATCGCGACGATGACAATAATGAGTTCTTCGAGTTTTCGGCTTCAAGGCATGAATTGATGATACTGCTACACCATTATTGTAAAGACTATGTCACCGCTGATGACCTCTATTTCTTCTATGGTCAGAGTGGAGGGAACTCGCCGAGGCCAGTGATTGTATCGATCAACTGGCCAAGATTCTTGGAAAGCAGGCCGTAGATAAAATGCTTGAAGCAGTGGAAAAAGAGCGCGATGCTAAAATCCGGCAATCGCTCTTCTCAAATGGATTAGAATTGTAGGAATGAGTACTTAATGGCTATGGATCACTGGACGAGTGGCACGAGTACAACTACGAGCGCTGAGCAGCTATTGGCAGATCTCGCCGGCTTGCGAATCCGCATTGAGGCCCATGGTGAACGGCTGCGGTACTCGCCTCAATCAGTAGTGACTCCAGAACTGACAGAAAGAATGAAGGCTCATAAAACCGCGATTCTGGCTATCTTGCGACAGGCTCCGGACACGCTGCAATTCGGTACTTTGGAGGCAACTGCGGTCCGGCAGGCGGCAACGCGACAACTGGAAGGAGACAAATTATTTCCGACCGAACTATCGAAGTTGCCGAGTTCGGCAAACGTACGATGGGTTGATAATTCGATAATCAGTAACGCTCTGGATTGCATTCCTTTAAAGGACTTGAGGGCTTGCCCAAAATGTGAGACTTTCGAAATGTGGCAATCCGTTGCAGGTGATCCGTTTGGCAATACCCCTGGTCGATGGCGCTGCACGAAGTGCGACCCGCCGGCGGACACTAAAGAATTGGCGGAAGACGCGGAACGCTTTCGCAGGCAAGCAAAATGAACCATCAATTCTAGACACAGCGGACAGCATCAGGGACAATCTGAATATGGCAGAGAAACTAACAGGCAGCAATAAATTAACCGATCAACTGCGTCAGGTAATTGACGATTCCGGCGTTACGAGATCTCGCATCGCCCAGGAAACCGGTATTAGCGAAGCGACGCTAAGCAAATTCCACCTCGGACAGCGAGGACTCTCAATAGATGCCTTGAACGCCCTGGGCGAGTTTTTGCAACTGAAAATCACGTTGGGCCGAAAGCCCGAATCGAAAGGTAATTAACAATGGCCAGCATCGAATTTCGGCCTCGGTCCACACGGGTCATTGCCTACGTCAATAAGGACAAGCAGTTGTTTCCACTTGGCCGCGTTACGAAGAAAACCGCTGAGCGATTCGCCAATAATATCGACACGCTTTTGCACGAGCGCCGCTGCAATTTGCCACTAAGCCGGGAAGTATCAAACTGGCTTGCCGACCTAGATGAGACCTTGTACGAATTGCTTTCAGACCGCGGACTCGTTGAAGCAAGGGTAACAGCAGGCACGCTCGCCACTTTTATCGACGATTACATTGCAGGTCGCTCGGATGTGTCTCAGCGTCGCCTAGGTAAATTTCAGAACGCAAAGGCCAGGGCAGTGGAATTTTTCGGCGATGTGAAACTAGACGCAGTAAATCCCGGATTGGCAGACGAGTACGCACGTTGGTTGCTGACGAAAGTCGCTCCAACCACGGCACAAAAAGAATGCCAAATTACTGCACAGTTTTTCCGACACGCTTTCCGCAAGGAACTTATCGAGCGGAATCCCTTTGATGGCGTTACTATCGGTCACTCAACGAATGATGACCGACGCGTTTTCGTGACTCGCGCAGTAATCGAAAAAGTTTTAGACAAATGTCCAAATTGGCAATGGCGAACGGTTGTTGCCCTGGCACGCTACGGCGGCTTACGATGCTCGTCCGAAATCGCTTTGCTAAAGTGGACCGATATTCATTGGGACCTTGAGCGGTTTACCGTGACCAGCCCCAAAACTAAACGATACGGTAAGGGCGCGCGTGTTGTGCCCATTTTTCCCGAACTTCGGCGTTATCTTGACGAGGCTTACTCGTCTGCCGCGGACGGAGAGACATGGGTTGTCCCGATGCTTGGCGGCAATGCGGAAAAGAATCTTGGTACGACGCTTCGGAAGATCATCAGCCGTGCGGGTGTGAAAGCGTGGCCGAAGCCTTTTCAAAATTGCCGCTCCAGCCGACAGACAGAGTTGGAACAGCAGTACCCGACCTACGTAGTATGTGCGTGGCTGGGCAACACTCCTACAGTCGCTCACAAGCATTACTTGACAGTGACCGACGAACACTTTCAAGCTGCCGCCCAAACTGGGGACTCACGGGGGATGCAAACGCCCGTTTTGTCTCGCACCGACTCGCAGCAGAAAGGTGGGACCATTTATTCCGTTCGGGAAAACGCGAGTTTTTCGGAAGTTGTCGCCCTTCTGGAAAACAACCGAGTAGCGGTGGAGGGATTCGAACCCCCGACACGCGGATTATGATTCCGCTGCTCTAACCAACTGAGCTACACCGCCAAGTTCCTAATTCAAGATTGAATACCGTACCTTTTCGACAATTTACTGACAAGGTGGCTCGTAAATTTTCGAAAAAAAGAACATTTCCTTGGGCTTTATTTGTCAAAATGACACAACCTTACCCCGCGTGGCGGTTCAGACTTGCGCTTCAACTGCTTAGAAGCGCAAGCCATCCCCACATTTCCCCCGCATTTCGTGGTTAAAATTCAATGCGTTGAGAAAGCCTCAGGGAAATAGCCAAGGCTTCGATCCGGTCTAAAGTTTTGTAAAAGCCAAACCTCCAATTACCCAACGGGGTTATCCCTCTTTATTTCAACTCAAACTCCCCCTAACCTTAGGATTATTGCACCTCCTGCTTAGCCACTCGCCTTCGGAAGATGCGTCGATCTTTCCTTCTTTGAACTGAATCAGAATTTAACTTTTTGGACTAAATATGGGCATTCCTTCTACTCCATCCAACGCCCTTCAGCTGAGATATTTCATCGTCTGGACAGCAATAACGATCGGCTGTTTGTTAACAATCCAAGGTGATCTTCTAGCTCAGACTACCGCAACCAGAAACAGCACCAGAAAAATTCGCTTGACGCCCAGTGCCCTCACCAAACAGGCCGGCTCAGCGGTCAACTGGGAGCCTGATTTTGATACCGCCGCTCAGAAATCTCTGGAAACCAATAAACCTATTTTTTGGTATGTCCCGACCTTGAGGGGAACCTTCATGGACCGGAAATCGGAAATCGATCGCTACATGCTATCCGGTCCATTCTCTTGGCCAAACATCATTGAAGTCATCAACGAGCACTATATCCCGGTTCGATCTGCCCCCACTAAAAAACAACAGGCCGACTATCAACTAGTTCCCTACGAATTCATTGAACCCGGCTTTTTAATTCTCAAGCCCGATGGAAAGTGTGAAACAAAAGTTGATCGCATTACGACGATGCACCCACAATGGTTCCGGGGGTTAATAACGCGTTCCTTGGCTCAAGCACACCCCTTACCGAAACAACCCAAATTGCTTGCCACTGCATGGAAGCAATTTAGAACCGGCGATTACGAAACTACGGCTCAAACATGCACGCTGGGAGACAACGAAGATGCCTTGTCTCCTAACGCACGATGCGAACTGGGCTTGTTACGGGGAATGGCAAATTTCCGCCTAGGACGTCAAGAAGAAGCCAAGGCTATCTGGTTGGCAGTTAGCGAAAAATTCCCTAACGAGCCCCTGGCTTGGAAGGCTGCCGCCGAGGCACAGGGAGCCGGGCCGTTCTACCGAGGTTTTGAAGTCCACACAGAATTGCCAAAACCAGCAATGCTGGCCGGCATAAAATCCAAAGGCTCAGCAGCCCCTGCAAACACATTCACGGAAAAAGATTTGTGGAATCATGGCACTAATTTCTTGCTTGGCATGCAAGACGAAGCAGGTGGTTTCACGGACAGCGATTATGACTTTGGAGGCACTGACAGCCTACCTAACGTGCATGTCGCCATCACGGCGCTTGCCGGTATGGCAATGCTCGAAGCCTTGCAACGCCCTGACTGTCCAGAACGACTTAAACAACGCCTCCCGGCCGCAATCAAACGAGCAATTAAATTTACAACCGATGACTCTCGTATTAACAGGGTCGACCGGGACGAAATCCTCTGGGCCTACGCGTTCCGACTGCGATTTCTTTCCCGCTGCCTTGAATTACCGCAGACCAAACTGGGAGTTTCCATAGAGGAGTTAAAATTAAGCCAGCAAAAGACGGTCGAACTGCTCGAAGGTGTTCAATCCCGAGGAGGAGGCTGGTATCACGAGTACAACAATCCGTTCGTCACAGCCACCGCTCTGGTCGCGCTTGCAGAAGCGAACACGCTGGGTGCCAAAATTGATTCGGCAAAAATTGACAAAGGCCTTCAGTCACTTCTATCGGATCGATTTGCCAATGGAGCTTTTCCCTACAGTAGCGGTCGTCGAAAACGCAATAACGAAGGAACGGAAAAAGACTTTGCTGCGTCGGCTGGTCGGATGCCGCTGTGCGAGCTTGGCCTCTTTGTCTGGGACAAATCAAATGACACTGCACTCAACACCGCGGTCAAAAAGTCACTTGATTTCCATGACAATCTCGACATCGCTTTAAAATACGACGACCACACCTCAACGCTTGCCTACGGTGGCTTCTTTTTCTGGTATGACATGCGTGCCAGAAGTGAAACAATCCGGAACTTAACCGACCGTGACCTCCGAAAACGTTGTGCTGAAATTCAAAAATCACTGGTTATGAATTTGCCCGAACTGGATGGCTGTTTTGTTGATTCACACGAATTGGGTCGCGTCTATGGAACGGCCATGGCGTTACTGAGCCTTGCAAATTGCGATTTAGAAGATCCCGCCCAACCATAATTCCGGGTTGAATTCTGGCGTTCGCAGGTAATGGGAAACTTGCGTGGGTTCATTTTACGTAAAAGACACAGAGTCAAACCTTAAGCAAGGCCAACAGGGCGTTCCGTTGCCTAAATTAGCAGGACGACTGGTTGCCTTGAATGATTTCTTTCGCTCAATGATTTCCTAAACAACCGGATGAGTTTGCCATGCAAGTTGCCATCAGATGTTTCCTTGCGTTTGTCGCTTTCTGCGTTGGGAACCCATCCAAGGCGATGGAACAGCCACCCAACATTTTGTTTTTCTTTGTTGACGATATGGGTTGGCAAGACACATCGGTTCCGTTTCACACAGAAGAGACGTTGCTCAACCGTGACTACCGCACGCCCAACATGGAAAAACTGGCGTCGCAAGGCTTACAATTCACTAACGCGTACGCATGTTCGATTTGCTCGCCTTCACGCATCAGCTTAATGACGGGACAAAACGCAGCTCGGCACAAAGTTACTTGCTGGACGCTTCGCAAGGACACCAGTCCATCCCGTCCCGGGAAGCAGTACTTGCCGGCGAACTGGAACTTAAACGGATTACAACCTGCCGGAGACACAACACCGCGAAGCATCGCTGAGACGTGTTTACCAACGCTGCTACGCGAAGGAGGCTACCGCACTATCCATGCTGGAAAAGCGCATTTTGGGGCTCAGGGCACTCCCGGCGCAAACCCCCTCAATCTTGGATTTGATGTAAACATCGCGGGGTCCTATATGGGTGGACCAGGCTCGTACCACGGCGACCATAATTTCTCCGCGGCATGGCGAGGCGGCGGGACGATTTGGGATGTACCCGGCCTCGACAAATACCACGGGCAGGAAATTAACTTAACCGAGGCGATCACCCGTGAAGCAATTGACGCCGTTGAAAAGACAGTCAAAGAAAAAACCCCCTTTTATCTTTATATGTCACATTACGCAGTGCACGCGCCTTTCGAACCAGACCGTCGGTTTTTGCCAAACTATGCAAATGAGAATTGGAATCAGCACAAGAAAAAATATGCGTCCATGATTGAGAGCATGGACAAATCTCTTGGTGATCTTTTGGAGACCATTGACCGGCTTGGAGTCGCCAAAGAAACAATCGTCATCTTCATGTCTGATAATGGATCACCCCAAAACAACCCCCGCAATCTGCCTTTACGAGGTCATAAAATTTCCGGGTACGAAGGAGGAAATCGCGTACCGCTGATTGTCAATTGGCCGGGAGTCACGGCCATGGGAAAACTCAATGCTACACCCGTGATCATTGAGGATATTTTCCCTACCCTTTTGGAATTAGCCTCCATAGATCCACCCGAGAACGATGGAAAGAGTTGGGTTCCGATCTTAAAGGATAATACACCTCCCCCTGAAACGCCCCGTGAACTGTTATGGCATTACCCCAACTTCTACAATCAGCCCCCCTATAGCTCACTACGGCTCGGTGACTGGAAACTTATCTACTGGCACAAAACTCGATCATTCGAGTTGTTCAACTTGGCAAGTGACATTGGCGAGAGCACGAACGTTGCCAGCAAGCATCCCGATCGTCTGCGAAACATGGCGACTCGTCTCGACCGGCAATTGAAAGATAAAAAAGCTCAGTTCGCGACCGTCAAAGCAACAGGCAAACCGATCCCCTTCCCCTTAGAGGCATTGAAGGCGCAACTTGAAAAATAGCCGGGCTTAAGCTGCCAGCGAACGGTGCGGTTTAGAAATTAAACGTTATAACAGTCCCAGAAGACCACGGGTTTGGTTTGACCTCGGACAAGGATGCTTCAATAGCGGAATTGTTTTCAGTCACAATGACCAATTTTTGTGTAAGAAACCGCAAGATATTGTTACGTCGCCCAACTGAGTGATGACTGGCTTTTTGCCGTTGACGAATAGTCCTGAAACCGGCGTCCTCTTTTATTTAGAATTTTCTCTCATTTCCTCACCACCGAACTACATTTTTAAATAGGTAGTTCGAATTCCGTCAACAAGAGTCCTAGAGCCAAAAGACGAAGAGGCAAAAGATGATATTCCATGTGATCCTTGGAGCGACGCTGGCAACCATTTTTTTTCAGTTAGTGTGGACTAGGTCTCAGGGGTTCTCAACCAAACGGATTGTTAGCGTCTGTCTGCAGAACATTCTGTTTGTTCAATGGGGAATCGGTGGTATCTTTGTCGCTCTCCCGCACATAGTTTCACCCGACTCAATCGCCAATTTTATTGGCTGGCCAGCAGGCAGTCCGTTTCAATTAGAACTAGGATTTGCTTCACTTGGAATTGCCATCCTTGGCGTCTTGAGCCTCTGGCTGCGGGGGAACTTCTGGATTGCACCTGTGGTTGCACAATCGACGTTTCTATTAGGTGCTGCAGGAATCCATATTCAAGATTTGCTCGAACATGGAAATTTCGCAGCGGGAAATGCTGGACCAATCCTCTTTTACGACATCTTCGTTCCGTTAATCGCCTTAAGCCTTTTGGGGCTTCATCTAAGGTATCAGAAGACAACCAACGAATAGCGAACGCGTCTCAACGGCGATTATGGCTGTTCGAAATATGGAGTTTAGCGAACTCCAAACAAGACCGGGTTGCTGGCCAAATCATGACCAATGGAACCCTGAATACGCCGAACGGATCAGCGATCCCAAGTACACTTCCCTGACTTCTTGGCTAGAAAAAAGAGCGGAGAGCACGAGATTCGAACTCGCAACCCCTTGCGGGGCACTTCATTTCCAATGAAGCCGCTAGCCATTCGCTTACTCTCCTGGAAGTTCAGACCGTCCCTCAGAACGCTCTGACAAGGTCGCATATCTTAGACTATTTTTAGAGGCATGCTAAGACGCTTCGACCGCCAGGAACACATTTCAGCCCAATTTTTTAACTTTGAGTGGGATTAAAAGACTCGGACTTGGCTAATTCAATGGTATTCCCAATTTTTCTATCGGCGATTCTCCACCTCGACTCCTCCGAATCAAAGCTGCTTTTTCGTTTTGGGACAAAATTATGACGACGAGACCTGACTGCCTTGCCCCGCGGTGGCCACCCCCTTCGAGTGACAATTTTCGTTTTCCAAAATATCGGCAAGTCCTAGCCTGGATAGCTCAACACAAGCTGGCTCAACGAAAAAAACAGGGTAGCGAATCCCCGCTCCCCTGTTGTCCAAATTTCGCTAAAAGTTTTGGGTTATCTTTGCCCACCCGGAAAGAGTCGAGTGAATCCATTGACGACGCCATTGACTGAAAAGACATCGTTCGGATTTTTGCTCAAAACCAAAAGATTCCCCTCAATCAATCCGTCATGCTGGAAATGGTTATCGCCGGAGCCTAAGACTGCCCGAACACTTCCATTAATCTCAGCATTTGCGCCGATTAAGAATGTGTCATGGCCATGGAACCCTCGAAAGTAAAGATTGTCAGTGTGGGTGCCATTGGTAACGACGCGATTATCACCGTTTCCGAGTACTAAACTGGAATAATGAGTAGTAGCAGTTTCAGAAAATACAATGGAGTCAACGCCATGCCCAGCAGAAACAAACAAATTTCGCACGGTTCCATTCAAAAACAGTTCGTTTGGCAAATTTTGTGAGTGCCCAAGATCCACGGCAACGGTTCTCACACTCGACTCCGCCGTCAGTCGAATCGTATCGGCATGGTCTCCGCCGCGGTAATAAAAGTTATTAGTAACTTCACCAGCAACATTGACAACGTTTTTGCCGTGCCCAAGGTTGACCTGCATATATCGTGTACTCGCACCTTCAGCAAGACGAACGATATCGTTCTGATGGCCACCCGAAACGTAGAGGCTTTGGGCGACATGTCCAGCGACGTTTACCTCGTTGCTACCTGACTCCATGATCGCGCCAACGAAATTAACATTTGCCATTGAACCAATGCTTAGTACGTCATCACCACCGCCGCCACGAAGGCGAATTCGATTCGCATTTTCACTGACATTGATTACATCGCTGCCACCATGCAACCTCGCATATACGATTCCAGTTGTTTCCACATTTACATTTACAGTGTCCACGCCATGGCCACCATGATAATCAACTCGCCCAATTGCCTGTTCACCCTGGACATTGAATTCGTTTTCACCACCACCTAACGCGGCAAAAACACCGTCGATTACCTCACTGTGTAGATTTACGTTAACGGTATTGCTGTCGGCATTGTGACGGTCGAGCGAGACCCAGATTCGATTCACGCTTTCGAATGAACCAAGTGAAACACCGTCATCGGAAACATCAAAAGTATCCGTACCGGTCGCCTCGATATTTACCAATCCGTCTGCATTGCCAACAACATGCAACACCCCAAGATGGTTGACATTTGCGACCGCCGTCAGGCAGAGACGGTCTTCGAGATTCTGATATTCCAGTCGCCGCCGCTTACGTGTTAACAATCCCATTTCCAGTACTTCCTGATGAAAACTATTGTATGTAATACGCGTCCGCCATGAACGTGTCTAAGCCTCGCCGTTTTAAATTCCGTTATTCTAGCCCTAAAAATTCTAGCCCTAAAATCTTTCGATCCCAATTATTCTTGATCTCCAATTCGCTTTTACGCGTGCCAGTTGGAACCAAGGAAACGTGTGTTATGAAATCGAATTCGATTTGACCCAAATTCTTATTCAAACTTTTGTGTTTGTCAAATTTCGCCGGCCACCAATCCATCACACCGAGTTTCTTTTGCTTTAAGCGTTTCGCTAGGCACTTCAAATCAGTGCCTCAGGCCTAGCTTAGATTGCAAAAATTCGATACCAACTTTCCAATGTCAGAAGCCCCTATCCTCGGTCGAACCACCAATCAAAAGAACTGGCCTTTGTCTCCTTTGGCCATACACTCGGTAACCAACACATCAGGACAGCAATTGCCAAAAATTTTCAAAAACCTGTTAGATCCCGTTTTCAATCAGGACGAGACCTGAACCGCTTCATTTGCCGCAAATCCAATGCTCCTTCGAGTTCAGCATCCACCATACGACACGTTAACCAATCAGAAACTTTTATTGGCCCCTATATTTAATAGCTGCAAGGCTTGGGAATAATGCAGACTTCTTCATGTCTCAGAGGCTACGCTTATCGACAGCTTCTAAATCCTCTATACTTGCGGGGGTGGTTCAGGACTGATTTCCTCCTTAGCTACCTGGCAGCTGCTCTCGGATCCGTCAGGTTCGTTGCCGTCAGTTGATATAACTTCAGCGGATATTTTTGTTCATGACGCGTCTTAGCCAATCTCCGTTTGATGAAGACGACGCGGACTCAGTGTTGGGCCAAGGCTCTCAGCGAAACGACACTCTTAGCGTTCAACCCAACTCTGCCCGGCAAGTCAGTCGCAGCCAAATTCCCGGGCAGTCATCATTTACGCTGACGACGTTATTTCAGATCGTCACTGGATGCTGCGTATTTTTCGCAGTCCTTCAAGCATCGCCACTCTTCGCAATTCTTGGGACGATAATCCTAACTCCCGCCATTGTTCGCACCGCCATTGCATCGGATGTCTATCTTCAAAAAGGTATCCGGTTCACTGTGTACCAGCGCTTTCGATATTTCTTTGAGTCAACGGGGCTCACTGTCGTATCTCTTTTCCTTTCCGCTGCAGCATTTTCGATGATCAGTCTTGGCTTCGGACTTTTTAGCGCCGTTTTCGCAGTTCTAATGGGCCTTTCCTCGATGGCTCAAGACATCGGTTTTGTTGGCACTGTGTGCGGTATGATTTGGGGGGGCACTGCAGGCTTAATTGTGTTTGGTTTGTGCATTCGAAATTGGTATACAGCCGCCGCCATCGAAGCCTACGAGGAGAAGCTTTCCAATCCCGAAACAGCAAACTGAATTTCATTTCCTGGCTGCTGCTAGTAACCTGCAACCCAACACACCCAACCAACAAAAAAACGATTCCCAAATTTCTTCAGGAATCGTCTTATAAACTTAAATTGACGGCTACGTTTACAAATCGCCAAGCTTACCACTGATGAGCTTGATGAACTCTTCGTTTGTTTTAAAACGTTCCAACTGACGGGTCAGTTGCTCCATCGCTTCGACATGATGCATTGTCGTCAGGGTTCTTCTCAGCATCGTAACAGCACTTAAAGTGTCAGGAGACAGCAACAATTCCTCACGCCGGGTTCCCGACTGCGAAATGTCAATCGCTGGCCAGACACGACGATCTGCCAATTTACGATCGAGAACAAGTTCCATATTTCCAGTCCCTTTAAACTCCTGGAAAATGAGCTCATCCATTCGACTGCCCGTATCAACCAATGCCGTACCGACGATGGTTAAAGAACCACCTTCCTCAAACGCTCTGGCGGAAGAGAACAATTTTTTGGGTATGTCCATTGCTTTAATATCGACACCACCCGACATCGTTCTTCCGGTATTTCCAACCCACTTGTTAAAGGCTCTCGCCAAACGGGTGATGGAATCCATTAGTAAAAAGACATCCTGACCAGCCTCAGCGAGCCGCTTGCAACGCTGAATCACCAACTGTGAAAGCCGGACGTGGCTCTCGATATCTTCATCGAGACTACTCGCGATAACTTCACCATTAACGTTCCGCTTCATATCTGTAACTTCTTCAGGACGTTCGTCAATCAGAAGCACCATGAGTTTGGAATTTGGATAATTCTCAGCAATGCCGTGAGCAATGTGCTGCAGCATTATCGTTTTTCCGCTTCTCGGCGGGGCTACGATCAACGCTCGCTGGCCTTTCCCAAGAGGCGTCAAGAGATCCATTACCCGCGTGGTTAGCGGCATCGGACCCGTCTCTAATTGATACCAAGAAACCGGGTTGATCGGAGTGAGCTTGTCAAAGCTTTTAACTTCCAAATAAGCATCCGGCTCTAACCCATCTACTTCGAGTAGCTCTCGCAAGCGAGGCCCCTGTTGCTTTCTTGCCGGCTGAACCATTCCTTTGATCATTACCCCGGCACGCAACTCATACTTCTCGATCATCGTTCCAGGAACAAATGGATCGCTTCTCTCACGAGAATAATTATTTTCAGAACTTCTTAAAAAACCGTATCCGTTAGGATGAAGTTCCAAGAGGCCAATTCCTTCGCTTAGCTCTGCGTCATCGAACTCGACCGGTTCATTGCTTCGCTTTTGTCCGCCACGTCGCCCGCCACGGGAATTATTTTTCTGGCCTCTGTAGTTGCCGTTACGATTACCACCGCCGCCCGAATTTCCGCCGCCGCCCGAATTTCCACCGGAGCGACGACGCCGACTTGACCGACCGCCTCCTCCGCTGTTTCCACCGGAGCGATTATTATTGTTCGAAGAACCTCGGTTCCGTCCGCGTTGACGACCACCTTCTGAAGAACTCGAACCCCCATCTCCATCGTTCCCGCTACTCGACGACGAATCACTTCGATCCGAATTGCCTTGAGAAGATTCACCACCGGAGGAAGCCTTTTTGGGCGACCGCCTAGGTCGGGATGGTTTAGATTCAGACCGAGAGTCGTCACTAGAAGTTGGGGAATCGTTTGCCGATGAACTTTTCGTACCGGAACGAGAACTTTTCTTTGCCATAAAGCACCTAATATTTGTCGTGCCGAAACGGCACCGAATGTCTGTTTGATTGTGGCCCTTAAAAATTGTGGCCACTGGAAACAGGAAACTTTCTACGGAGTTGAATCAAACGATTCTGTGAAAAAACGCGACCTCAAGTAACAGAATTAAAGCGGTTACGAGTTCGAGGACGCTTCCTTTGCATGCTCAAATTAGTTCGTGCGATAGAGTTTGCTGCCATCCGAAACAACCAACTCGCTGAACAATGATCAAAGTTCTCTCAACCAATTACTCAGGTGAAGCAAACCGGCGACGACTTTGGTTTTTCAATGAATCCAAAGAAAAATCCAATTCGAGCCATCACAGTGAAACCATCAGCCCTTGTGAGTTCCAAACTCGCATGTTCTCAAATCAACAACGAAAGTCAAAGAGACATGCCAGAGAAAGATACCTGAATCCGTCAGGTAAAAGGGTTGAAGTAAGTACCCCTGCATTAACCGTTCTCGCTGAAAACAGCCGAAAACTTGATCTGCTCAAAGTGTTGACGAAAGAGTGCATGCTGTCAAGCAGAAATTAAAAAATTACCCAATTTTCCATCCGCCACGAAATGCCGATATATAAGCAAAATAAGTAATTTGAGAACTGAAAAACCCAAATAATCGGCAAGGTTTATTAACTTACTCACCCTTTAATGCCGATTCCGATGACATGTACCCGTGTTTTAACGATTACGTGTTGGACGTCACCTCATGAAAATTAATCCTGTAACAAATATTCAGAAACCAGCTCTCTGGATTCCCTCCTTTACACGGTTAGTGACTGTCTCCATTTTGGTTTCTCTATTCTTGACTTGCGCCTCAGTTCAGGCTCAGCAAACAATCCAGTGGGAAACTAAATTAGAACGTGCTCAGCAACTCGCCAAACAACAAAACAAATTAGTTCTTCTGCACTTCACGGCCACCTGGTCCCTACCTTGCCGGAACTTAGCCAACTTCGTGCACGCCGAATCCCGGGTTCGTAGCGCTTTCCGTGAAAACGTCATTGCAGTCAAAATTGATGTCGACCAAAACCCCGAACTCGTCGCACGATACGAAGTCCCATCTGTTCCCTTTGAAGTCATCTTAACGGCGGACAAGAAAATCGTTTCGAAGCGTAAAAGTCCCGACAATAGTTCTGCCTACTATAAAATGGTCACTGAGTGGGCAGTGCTTCTTAACGACGCCAGTAAAGTGAAGCATGCGATCGCCGATCTGCAAAACTTAGACACCACACAAAAACCAAAATTCCAGGGACAGGCAACGTCATTTTCCCCCTCCGCGCCGAAACACTTATCACCCAGTCACTCTCCCGAATCAGCAAGACTCAAACGACGTTCGGAAAATTCAACCTTTGCCGCACCCAATCTTACGGGGCAAGTGAACAGTAAACCGATTAAGGATGACCTCTCCGCAGGCGAGACTAAGCCATCCAATCCTGCCCCTCTCGGCCTCGCCTTACCAGCTCATCAAGTACCCGAAAATAACAGCGCTTTCAGCGGACCAAACTACAGAAAATTAGCATCCAAAGATCAGCAACAGCAGGGCTTTATTCAAGTTCCCACGGGACAGGTGAAGAAAAACCCCTTCTTCGTTGCTCCGACAAAGCCCGCCACACCTTTGGCCACACAAGTTGCTACACCGAAGCCCAAACAAACAAACGATTCAAGCCCGCCAAAATTCAAGCTTCCCACACCGAAGCCGAATGCACCAACGGCGGGGTCGCAATTTACCCTGGACATGACTCCTAAGCCTCTTCCAATCAACAAACCAATGATTGACAAAAAGAAGCTGACCAACAATGATTTTCGCCCTCCGAATCCACCCCAGCTCACTGATCGTCCGCCGGTAAAACCTGCGAGCCCAAATGCTAATTTGCCCAAGCCAAAATTTGAAAATCAATTTAAGCCTTCTAAGACAACCCTAAAATCCCCAGCTATTTCTCCTACAGAAATGCTCGCCGATTCGGCAAGCCCAGTGAAAAAAACCCCTGGTGGGAAAAAGGATGAGTCGACCACTCCGGCCTATGCGTTAAGAGGAAAATGCCCCGTCTCTTTGCTTTTGCAGGGCAAATGGGTAAACGGGAATCCCCAATGGGGCTGCGTCCACCGAAACCAAGTTTACATATTTAGTTCAGAACTGAACTTAACCCGATTCAAAGAAAACCCCGAAGCCTACAGCCCCATTTTGGCTGGCTTTGATCCCGTCGTCTTCCATGAAACTGGAAAACTAACAACCGGACTCCTCAACCATGGTGTGTTTATGGGAGAAGCTCCGAATCAACGAATCATCCTTTTTAGTGATGCCCAGACACGTACTCGATTCCAAACATCACCCAAACAGTATTTGGAAACCGTGCGTCAGGCCATGGAACAAACGGACTCTGTCAATCGCTTCAGACGTTAGACTTCTCTTGAAGGAAATCAAGTGCTGCCATTGAGGGCTTTTGAATCCTAGGCGGCGCGTCTTTTTCGATTCGTCTCGATCCGCCGCAGTCGCTGATTGCGTTTAAACTCTGCCAGCTCAATTTCAGACATCTTCTCACCAGTGTCTGGGTGGAATCCCGTCAATTCAGCTAACTCGACCTTAACCGCTGTGGTCAACATGTGATGCATCTTTTGCATCGCTTTGGTAACCGGAGCACCATCCATCACCCTGTGATCAAACGTCATAACAATCTTGCTGACGCCTTTCTTAGGAAATGGGTCCACTCCCAGCGTCGTAGTTGCCGGACCCAAGTGATGCGAAACTCCGTAACAACCTTTATTCCCAGAAATACTCATTCCAAACGTGCCCATGTGACTGGCTCGCTTCTTAGGCCATAAATTAGCAAGTGCCCACCAGGCAAAACGACGGGCAAAACGAGGGGCTTTCGCGAAATTTATTTGGTGACGAAACTGTTTAATCTCCGAAATCGGCGCTCGCCTATAATGATCGAACTGCTCTTGCAACTCGACTAATGTACTCTCTTCCGGTGAATTAAATCTCGCAAAAAAGAGACGTTCCTCACCCTCATATTCCCGTGCGATGGTCATCATGCAGACATTCTTGTCGTGCTCGTAAAGATGGCTCCAAGGGAAACCGACATACGCTCGACGGAGATTAGCATCGCGTTTACAGACGATGGCATAAGCCTTCATGTACAGGACGTTCCATGAAATCTTCGGACGGCTATGCCGACGAAATTTTGCCACCAAGCCGGCATCTTGATCCGCGACGAATCCCGCAAGCGGAGTCTTATTGGCGACATGAATGATGTCTTCAATCAGCCGCCGCCCGTTCGAAAACTTGATTCGTTTTCCCATCGTCCACTACCAGACATTTCAACCTTGATACGCCGTTCTCGCCCTCAGCTTGCGAGCAGTCAGATCCATCTGACTTTGGTGAAATTTTTACATCTCGCCGGTGTTTCAACAACCTCGCTTTTCTAAGGAAAAAACCAAGGACAAAACGCGAAAATCACCAGCCAAGAGCCAGCTAGCACTGAAGCCACTGGTTCGCCAACCTAAAAGTAAGCCCAGGATCCTTCGCATTCAGCCAACCCTGCGACAAAAGACATCCGTCACAGGCCCTGTTCAGCTAAACCGATTTCACCTCAACAGATTTAAATACAGTGCTAACCACCTCAAAACCAAGCCGTTGATACAGTCTCAACGCCCCGGTGTTCTTTTCGGTAACTTCTAAGGTCACGATCTTAATACCGCTGGCCTGAAATCCCTTTAGAGAGTTGCGGACAATTGCCGACCCCACTCCCATCCCACGATGATCTCGCGCCACGCCTATATTCTGAATGGCTCCCACATCTAACTTCTCTCTAAGCCCCTGGACCGTACCGCAATATTCGAGCCTGCCAGAATTTGAGTTTCGGTGGGTCGCCAGCCACGTCGACTGAGGAACAAAACCCTGCCGATTACTGATCTCTTTCATGAGTCGTAGACACCCGTCCGCGGCCCCAAGACAGGGAAACACATTCGCATCCAACTCGTTCCGGAAACTTCTATACTTGGCTTCCGCATGCGCGTTTAAGAGTTCCGGACACCAAGGCAAAAGCTCGTACCCTTCTGGCAGCACCGAATCACTGAATCGAGCATTTCGCAAATCAAATTGCATTCGGTATCGTTTAAAAAACACGACAGGCATTTACTGCAACTCGACACAAAACCGGGGATTAAGATATCGCGATTACCACATCCACACTTTGAATTTCTCTGGGAACGGAACTGTTCCATTTAACCAATCACGCGAGGCAGAAGCAACACGGGAACTCAATTCGGTAATCCACGCAACAGAATATTAGCTCACCAACAACGATCAGTTGCCGTTCCAATCCATCGAAAAAAACGACTCACCTAAACCGAGCGACAAAAAATCCGAACGAACTCAGGTTCTGCGAACTTGTTAAATTAGTCAATACAAGTGACAATACGTCCAACCAAGCTAAGCCTTCTTAGTTTATTCAAGACTTTCAGATTCGTTGTTCTAGTGAAAGACTGTCGTGCTCGGCAAATTGATTTTTCTTTTCATTGCGGTGCCTCTAGCTGACCTCGCCTTGCTGGTTTGGATGTCTTCTTACACCGGATTGGCATTCTCGATTTCTATCGTAGTGATTTCAGGAGTCATTGGTGCTATTTTAGCAAAGCGCTCAGTGAATTCTGTCTTTTCAAAGATCAAGAGAAATTTTGCAAGTGGTCAGATTTCACCCGACCTTCTAACCGATGGAGCAATGATACTGTTTGCTGCAGGACTACTGCTGACCCCCGGGTTTCTGACGGACGCCTTTGGGCTCTCAGTATTGATTCCTCAAACTCGGCGTTGGTACAGAATCATTCTCGCCCGATGGTTTAAACAGAGCGTCAACTTCCGTTACGTACAGATGCCAGTGCCCGCTGACGAAAACACCGTGGACGGTGACGTGGTTAATAAATCGGAACCGACCGATACTGCAGAGCCTCGGAGAATTAAGTCGGGTGAATTGCTTCCGTAACGCGGTTGCACAACATCGCACACCTGATTAAATCATCGGTGCAAGTTCAGGCAAATCGCAATTTCTTACATTTCGCGGTCGGCTTGTCCGCAGCTAATCAATTGAAATCAGGAGCGTTGGGCGATTCAGTATACAACCCTGGCTCATCAATGCCGTCGCCGTCCCAATCACCGACGATCGGCTGGTCCTGAGAACCGCCCATTTCGAAGGTTTGATCGGCAGCGTCGATTTCATGATTTCCGTTGGAATCAATGATCCACAATCCACTACGGTAGACTGCAATTTCTTCAACACCGTTCCCATCAAAATCACCTACCACGGGCAAGTCTCCAGACCGCCCGTAATTTACGATTAATTCGTTGTCGTTGAACTTACCATCGCCGTTAATATCCAATTGCCAGACACCGCCCTGAAAAGTACCGATCGAACGAATTCCATTGCCATTCCAGTCTCCCGCGAGTGGAATTTCTTCCCCGTCGCCCAATCCAAAGACATGGTCTACGACATCAGCACGTGGATTACCGAAACTGGTTTTCATCATCACACGCGTACCAATGTCGGCGTCCTCGTAGCCGAGGGGAATATTCTTGGGTGGTGTATTAGGTGGGTTGTCTGGATTAGGAAGTCCATGCTCTCTTGCGATCGCCTCTCTATCCATTTCCCAAATTGGGCCATAAATTCCCACATCATCCTTACCGTCACCATCCCAGTCTCCAACGATTGGGCGGTCTCCCGATTCTCCTAACCGAACCATCAAATCATCGTTATCCCACTGCGAGTTGCGGTTGATATCGATCATCCAATAACCGTCTTTGAAAACACCAACGTCATCAACGCCGTCCCCATTAAAATCGCCAGCTATCGGAATACCTTCAAGCATTCCAAATTTAATTGGCGCATCATCGACGATAGCAAGACCGTCGGTTGTCGTTTCTGAGAAACTCCAAACGGCTTCCGTCATATCAAACCTCGACCAATCTCGATTGCTGATAAACCCGGCCTGCAACATTTGTGGCGAATTACCTGCACCGTCCTCGGCACCTCTGGGTACACCTGCATTAATTACACTCAAATGCCAGGTATAAGGCGTTGCCGATGTTTGAGCGTAAAACAAGATTCGGGATTCATTGACGAATTGGACTGGATTTGAGTCCTGAGCACCCAACAATCCAGGCATCCCAGCAATTCCAGGCCTTGGTGTAACCGGGTTTTCCGTCACCGGTGGGTTCAGTGGTGGCACTAAAGGAGGATTCACCTCTGGCTGAACGGTCTCGACCTCGCAGAAGTCGTAATTCGTCAATGCTTGATCCGCCGTAATGACAATCGACGAGATTGAATTGGCACCGACAATTCCTCCGCTCGAACCTGGCTTAACCCCTCCCTCGTCGTATCCATCCGGCTGAATTTCGCGAATTGTATATTCGCCCGGTAATAAATTATCAAAGTGATACTGCCCGGATGAATCAGTCAACGCCTCCGCGACGACGGCACCCTGACTGTCTAGCAATTGAATTGCTACATTAGCGAGCGGCATCTCTCCGGCACTGGCGTCGTAAACACAATTCCCGTTAAGATCGACATGCACGCGACCAGAGATCTCAGACGGCTTTAATTCACCGAAGTTGTAGTTGTCTCCAGTGACGCCCCCGACCAGCTGAATATCGCACAGTTTATCGTTGTCTGCGACTCCCGACGAAACTCCCTGAACCTCGCCCACTGAATCGATTCCGTCAATATAGCCGACGGGTTGAATCTCTTTCACGCAATAGATTCCGGGAACAAGATCCGAAAAACAATACTGCCCGTCTGCATCAGTAAATGTTGTGGCGACAACATTTCCATTTGCGTCGGTCAACACTAAGCGAGTCCCTTCGATCCCCTCTTCACCTGGATTTTGAATTCCATCATTGTTGCGGTCAAAGTAAACAGTACCACACAATTCCGCAGGAATATTTTCACAAAAATCGTAATGGGTAGCCTGATCTCCCGAGCTCAATTCGATTCCACCGATGAAATCTCCATCACTAGCGAAACCAACCAATTCTCCCTCAACCGTTCCCACCAATGCGTCACCATTGAGGTATCCCGACGGTGAGAATTCCCGAACAGAATATTTGCCCGGCTCAAGGTCTTCGAACGCGTACATGCCATCGGCATCGGTTACCGTTCGAGCGACCTCGGAACCGTTACTGTCAACTAACACCAATTTTACATTTGCCAATGGCAGGTCACCTGCGGCTGGTTCAAACGTGCAATCCCCATTAGCATCAGCATGTACCTGCCCAGATATCGAAGCAGCTTTTAATTCAGCAAAATCATAATTCCTGCCCTCGTCTCCAGCTTCCAACTTTACACAAAACTCATCGTCCGTCAGATAGTCGCCGCTGGTAATTCCATTTACCTGACCGATCGAATCTTGACCGTCAGTAAAACCTGCAGGCTGAATCTCTCGAACCAGATACTCTCCCGGATAGAGGTTATCAAACTGATAGTGACCGTCGACGTCGGTTCGCGTTTCCGACAACTCGTTTCCTTGTTTATCAAACAGCTGGATAACCACGTTCTCGAGGCGATCCTCATTAGTTTGAATTAATCCATCGTCGTTTGAGTCGTGCCAAACGGTACCGCTAATTTCAGCGGGTCTAATTTCGCCGAAGTTGTACTCCGCGCCCCTTGCCTCTGCACACAGTTGTATCTGACTGAATTTATCGTTGGACTGAACACCAATCTGAGCACTGCCTACAGTGCCAATACTGTCCTTGCCATCTAGGTAGCCAGCAAGCGGATCCTGTGCGCCGCTGTTTTCGTTAACCTCTTGAATCTCGTAAATTCCCGGAGGTAGTGCATCCACCTCGTAATATCCAGAAGCATTGGTTCTCACATATACGGACCCGAAGTCAGAGAACGTATCGCCGGCTCCTGAAACACCAGAATCAACGCGTGTCACTTTAATAAGTACATTTGCAATCCCGGGCTCACCCGAGTCGAAAACACCATTATTGTTCTCATCGGAATAGACATTTCCAGACAACGTTGCTGGCCTGATTTCAGTAAAATCATAACCCGTGCTAGACACGCCGCCCACCGAAAGATCAATATCAGAAATCACGTTGGCACTGGCCACGCCACCGGACGTCCCAACTGACTCGCCGACACTTAAGTAACCGTCAGGTTGGGTTTCGACGACTCGAAAAACACCCGGCTCGAGTTTTAGCTCGGCTGAGAATTCATAATCCCCTTGGTCATTCGTTACCGTAGTCGCTACGACTTCGTACTGGCCCGAATTCGAATCAAATCGTTCAAGGGTTAAACCAACTCCGGCAATTCCACCTTGCGAGTGATCCCCATCGCA
>JAQXDZ010000156.1 GCA_029251085.1 Mariniblastus sp. | reverse complement strand
TGCTCCAAAAACTCCTGATAGCTGTCTAGGCTGCCTTCGCGGATGAGCCCGCTGCGATCACTCTCTTTCTTGCTTGGATCGCGAAACATTCTTGCTTGAATTTCGTCGCGGGCAGTCGCGTCAATTTCCCAAGGTTCCTGAACGATCGCCAGTCGATAAAGTGTCGATGTTGAAACAACTGCTCCGGCATCGGCGGTCTGCACAAGCCAATGATCGTTAACCGCAGATCGAATAGGATTCACGTCGACGCCGACCGAATCAACGCCGCTGTCTTTGTCACCACCGACTCTTCCAGCGAGTGTTCTTCCGTAACCCGTTTCGATTCCAATCGAGCCATCGGCCTGGCCAGGTTGGATGACTACCGGGATCGTAATGTCTTTGCCATTTAAAGTGACACTCATCAGGGTCGCCTTAGATTTTGACGACATCCCGTGTTGATGCAGATTAAATTGCTTCGCTGTTCTTGGGCTGACCGATGCAACGTTGTCCCATGCTACCTTGGTGAAAAAGTCCGGCAGTTCTTGGAGCCATGAACTGTTCGCAAAGCATCCGTCGTATAACGAACTGCTTGGGTTAAAGACAATTTCAAGCCCACTCTCTTTTCCCCAAAGCTCGCTCCACTGGTCGCTTGGGGTGCATGCCCAGGTTGATGGTGTGCCGGTTATTGTTGCATTGACCGTGGCTGCCATCTCCGATGAGACGAAGCCGTCGTGAACTGCTTTTTTCCAGGCAGCTTCATTCATTGAATTTGTTTTACGAACAATCTCCTGGCCATCAGTGACTTCTCTGCCCATCAGGAAAGCCATGGTTTCCAAGTCGGACTTGCCACCGAAAAGTGGATTGATGAAAGGCTGTCCAAGTAGAACCGACCCGTTGTTGGCGTAACCGTCTTTCCAGCATGCCAACGGATGAGCGACCGCACTGATCCATTTACACTTCGTACCAGTTTCGTTTTTGAAAGAAGTAATGTGCAGCGATTTTTCGACTTTACTCAGCGCCTCTCCCAGTCCCAACTCTCGCGGGGCGTCGAACACAGGGTTACCGCCGAGAATAATGACGGTCTTGAACTGCCCCGCTTTTAATTTGGTGGCGAAATCGTTGATTGCGCTGATCGTCGAAGGACGTTTCGGATCCGAAGTTTCGGTGAACGTAATTGTTTTGCCGTGGTTGCCGAGTTTGTCGTTCAAACTGTGCACCAAGGCGTGAACTTTTGGCGACTGCTTTTCGCCGGCGACAATGACACACTGGCCTTTGTGAAGTACAAGATCCGAAGCCATCGCTGCGAGAACTTTTTTGCGGTAAGGCAATGCAGCATCAACGGCGCCGTCTTCAACCTTGCCAATTTCTTCCGCCAGTTGTGCGGCAAAGCCTTCGATGTCAGAGCTTCGCACAGCAATGCGGTGATCTGCTGCGGCACCCGTTGTGGTGAACTGACTTTCGACGACGTACATTCGGCTCATTTTTTTACTGTCAGCGTCGCGGCCTTTGGCGAACTTGACGCTGTTGGCAACTCCAGACCCAACCGTCGTTAAAATGTCTGCGTCGAGCGAGACAATAATCTTGGCTTCGTCTAGTTTGTAATGAGCACGAAGAGGACGTCCAAACGCCAACTTGCTGCCTTCGCGGGTGTTGTCATCTGAAATCGGTGAATAGGTGAACCACTGTCCACCCTTGGCGGTGAACTCGTCCTTCAAACGAATCATACTCGGAGACGAAGTTGGGTGGGCGACAACCGCGACGGTACTGGCGTCACTGAACTTACACACGTCGACTAAATCGTCAAAGTTTGTTTCTGACAATCCTACGCCGCCAAGAGGTGCTCTTAGGCGATCGGGGTCGTAAAATTCGAGGATCCGTGCCTGAGTGAATGACGTCGAAGCACCCATCGAATCGGGATGCTGCGGATTACCGTCAAGCTTGATGGGACGTCCGTCAAAACTAGTTCCAAGAATTGGCTGAGAGATACCTCCCAGTTCAGTCAGTGACGCGTATTTTACGGGCACTCCGGGGATGCGGTGCTGGGGGCGAAACGCGAACGGGGCAATCTTCTCTTCTTCGTAACGACAACCCGTCACTCCGCCCAGTGCCAACGACGCACCCATCAATTGCAACCATCGTCGACGGGAAAATCCGTCGGTGTGGTGCTCGGTTGCTGAGCCGAAGTCACGATCAACTGCCTCGTTGAATTCGCTTGAATCCACAGGCAGATTTAGATTGGAAATTTGATTGGTTTTGTTCGTGCGAGGTTTGTTCATTTCTGGATACTTCAGATGGTTTCGTGTCGTAAGGTGACAATTAACTTCGGGCCACTAACGATGACACGTTGAACAGTTGACGTTTGGATTTACGTTGAGCTTCTCAGCCCACTTCTTGTGATACTCTTCTGGATTCTCAGGTACGAAATCCAACTGAGTGACGAGTTGTGGATCTCGAATATTTGGGGTTGGGTTGCGGTGGCAATCGAGGCACCATTTCATCGAAAGCGGTTTGACTTGCGTGACGATTTCCATTTTGTCGATTCGACCGTGGCAGGTAACACAACTGACGCCTTTGTTCACGTGAGCACTGTGATTGAAATAAACAAAGTCAGGCAGGTCGTGAACACGTTCCCACAACACGGGATCATTGTCTTCGAGACTAACTCGAATTGGTTTTAAGAGTGTGCTTTCGCCGCGGATGATTCCAAGGTCACGTTCGCCTTTGGTCGTTCGACTTCCACCGTGGCAGTTTCCGCAGGTGGCTGTCGGTGGAATTGCAGCATGCCCTGCCCGTTCCACTGTGTTGTGACAGTATCGGCAATCCATCTTTAGTTGCCCTGCGTGGAGCTTGTGGCTAAACGGCACTGGCTGCTTCGGTTGATGGCCGACGTTAACGATTTTCGGACTGATGGCTGCGAACAAACACGTAGCCAAATATCCTCCAACGACGACAGCGGTTGCCGCAGCAAGGAAAGTAAACTTGTTAACCCAATTCGGGAAATGAAACTCTTGCATTCAAATCACCATGCGAGACGCTGGACGTCCGGCGAAAAATGAAGTGTGGATAAAAATCGAGCGGGTGGTTTCCAAGTAACCAGTTTTTTCACAAGTGCTCGACTGTTAATTAACCGGAAACTTTAGTCCAAAGACACTTTTAGGTCGACGTGTAAAAACGTCGCAGTACTTTTGGGGGGTATAAAAACCGTTCTACCCTTTAATTATCGGGTGAATCGAGGGCGTTTCTTTTGGGGAAACGCTAATAAAATCTTAACAAGCAACGTTCTTTAAGGTGGCTATTAAGACCCTTGCGGGGGTTTCTTGATTGTTTGTTTTCCGCAAAATATTAGCCTAGCATTTGAGACCCGAATCCTCGGTTTTCCTGCGGCATGAGCTAGTTTCTTTAGGGGGTTTTTGGCTCTTGGTGTGGATAAGATGTTCGTTCTTTTTTCGATCACCTGCTCCGAATTATTTGGACTCGATAAGATTTTCCGTTTGAAGAAACGTCCGGACGCTCATGCTTGCAGTTGCAGATTTCCTTATTGTGGACATTCAAGTGGGTGATCTGCGGGCTCAGGAAGCGGATCAGTGATTGAAAAATCGCTAGAATTAGAAGCTGGAGTTGTTTGGTTTTTTTGAAATCAGGTGCTGGATCGAAATCAAGAAAGCAGCTTAGGTAGAATTTCAATTAAGTGCGGAGGGTTTGAAGATGCAGCGTAGCTTCCAACTTTTGTTTATATGCGTTTGTTTAACTTTGGTGGCCTGCGATTCTCCGGCTCCCGATCAAGCCTCGGTCTCTTCTGGAACCGAGCACATGTTCAGCAAAATAGCGAGTGAGCAGTTAGAGGTTTCTTGTGGTCAGTGCCAGTTCGGCATTCCGGGAGCGGGATGTGATCTCGCCGTCCGGATCGAAGGCCAAAGTTATTTTCTCGATGGGACATCAATTGATGACCATGGCGATGCTCATGGCGAGACTGGATTTTGCAATTGCATTCGCGAGGCGATCATTTCGGGAGTACGCCAGGGCGACCGGGTAGTCGTTGATAAATTTGAGCTACTACCATTGAAACATAAGTAAAGTCAAAAGCTCTCGATCGGTTCGCGCAGTCATCGAAGATAATCAATCGATCGATGGTATCCAGGCAATGTTTGACGGTGGCACTGTCGCGGCGCAGTTTGTTATTTTCCGGCGCTGATACGGATCAGTTTCTTTTCGGTCCGAACGAGCAGGTCGTCTCCAACGAGAATGGGACTGGCCATCAATGAGGACTCAAACTTGTTCGTTGCGATTTTAGATAAATCTGTGGAGCAAGTTACAACCGTCATTAGACCTTCTCGACTGGAGAGGTAAAGGTTGTCACCAGCAAGCAGCGGTGAGGAAGAGAAGTTTCCATTGATGCGTTTTTCGTTGAGCATCTTTCCGGTTGCTGCTTCGAGGACGCGTAGAATTCCTCTGTCAGAGATGGCGTAAATTTTCCCGTTCCGTCCGATAAGGCTTGGCATATTCGGTGCTTTTTTGGGTTGCGATCGCCAGACGATGCCTGTGTCAGTAATATCGCCGCGCCCCGTCGGATCGACCGCGACCAAACTGGATTTCATGTAGCCAGTTGAGAATACAACCAATCCCGATTGGAATGCTGGCATCGGCGTGATTGAAAACCCTGACCCATGATCTGCTCTCCAGAGTTCCTGACCGGTGGTGGGGTTGTATCCGGCAACCCACTGGGCGCCAGGCACGACTGCCTGCTTGGTTCCGTTGACGTCAATGATGATGGGTGTGCAGTAGGCTTTTCGGTATTCACCATCAGTGGCACGAATGGGTGGTCGATCGGTTTTCCAGACATCTTTCCCAGTGTTAAGTTCAACCGCAACAATGTATTGCAAGTCGGTTCCGTCGCAAACGATGATGACTTTGTCATTGAAAATGATTGGTGAACTGCCCGGTCCAACGCTATGTTTGACCACAAATTGACGTTTCCAAATCACCTCCCCGGTAGACTCATCCACGCACCAGGTACCGTAGTTTCCAAAATGAAAAATGACCTTGCCATCTTTGATCGCCGGTGTCGGCGAGGCGTAAGAATTCATTGGATTGATAGGTTCGGGAGATTTAATTTCGTGAAGAATTACATCGTGAATTATTTTCCCATCATTGAGGTCGACACAGATCGCATGTAGCTCGACGGACGAAGCGACTGTTTTAATTTGTGCAAGCCGATCCCCTTTCAGTTTGGCAGCAATTTCTGTGGGTGATGCGGCGCTGGAGATGGAAGTGGTTAGCCAAGCTTTGTTTCCCGTGTAAACGGGTGAAGACCAGCCAGTGCCGGGTATCGCTGTTTCCCAAACGGATTGTTTGGAAGTTTCAAACTCAATGGGCGGGCGTGCGTTGGGTTTTGCAATTCCAGTACCATCGATACCGCGAAATTGAGACCAGTGATTATTGGTTTCCTGTGAGTTAACCAATTGCAATGTCAGGCCGCCGTAAACCAATAGGGTCAAGTAGATGATGCTGCGAATCATGTTCGGGTTCCAAACGGTTTTTTTTGTAAACTGGTGGTGTTGTATTTAACGATCGTTCAGTGCGGTTAAGGCAACGAATTGCTGGTGCGGGGAGCAAGATATTGGTTTCCCTGATTTAACAATCAGATACTCTCGCATCGTACTTGAAAGAAAGCTTTGAGTGCAATCTTAAACGTAGCAAAGCAAGATACCTCAAGGGGCATTTTTTTTCAGTTTTCGCTGAAGCGTTCGACGTGGGATGTCGAGCCGGCGAGCGGCCTCGGAAATATTTCCACCAGAATCTGCAAGAACTCGTTGAATGTGTTCCCATTGCGCTTCGGCCAGCGACGGCGGAGGGAAATCGGGAGTTGGAGTTTCTCGTGATTCATCAAATGCGGCCAATACTTGGTCGGCATCGGCGGGTTTGGTGATGTAGCCTACTGCGCCAAGTTTTACCGCTTCAACGGCATTTGTAATGCTGCCATATCCGGTCAGAATTACGCACTTGGTGTTCGGTGAAATTTCCCGGATTTTTCGCAAGACATCGAGTCCAGACTTTCCGGGCATTTTTAAATCAAGAACAGCGCGCTGAGGCTGGTGAGTTTCTGCCAAGGCGATGGCTGTCTCGAATCCCTCCGCAGCAAAAATGGTCCAACCTCTTCGGGCAAGCGACTTTTCGAGGCGTTGCCGAAGCACATCGTCGTCATCAACGATTAAAATTGTTTCGGCTGGCGACATGTCAAAGACCCTCAAAGCAGTTGGTATAGGCGAGGTTAAACTCTTTCAGAAATCGGCGTTCTGAGTTTTTGGTTGAGATAATTAATATTGGCGTATTGCGTTACTGTTTTCAATATCCCATCGACCGGAACCTAGACTCTGGTTGTGTTTAAACAAGAGTAAACGATTTGAACTGTGGACGGGATAAACATTTTATTCACTCGTTGTCACTTTGGCGGGAAGGCAGACTGTAACGCACGTACCCTCACCGCTTGCCGATTCAAACTCGACAGTTCCGCCGAGGCGACGGATCACATTTTTAGCGAGGAAGACACCTAATCCCATTCCTTCGCCGGGGGCTTTAGTTGTGTAAAAAGGTTCGCTGACACGACTGAGTTCTTCAGCCGACATGCCAGGCCCTTGGTCACGTATTTTCCATTGCCATTTTTGATCAAGTCGTTCGACAAATACCTTCACAGAACGATCAGAGCGATCGGCATCCAAAGCGTTTTGAACCAATCCACGCATTGCCTGGCTAAGGCCAATTAACGGGATGTTTAGAGTTTCAATGTGAGATGCATCGGGCAGGATTAGTTGGACACGTCCCCTTCCGCGAAGGCCTTCGAGCAACAAATTCGAAAATTTTGCAACGGACACAGATTGAATGGATTCACCGATCGCTTCACCTGAATGGCTTGCCATGCGATCGAGAATTGCTCGACAGCGATCCAACTGACTTCGAATCAAATGAACATCTTCGATAACATCTTCAGCTCCTGGAAAATCAGGAGGGTTTTCTTCGAACGCTTGCTCGACATCGCGAGCCACGATAGCAATGGTGCTGAGGGGGGTGGCAAGCTCATGGGCCGTCCCCGCGGCGAGAGTGCCGAGGGCTTCAATTTTTTCGCTATTGGCACGAAGGGTTTGAGCTTGGCGAACGTGTTGCTGTTGCTCTCTAAGCTCATCGGTCAAACGAGTCATGAAGTAGACGATGACACTTGAGCAGGTTGCAAATGCGGCCAAAATCCCGACATGAGCTAAGGAAACGTCTTGGCGACTGCGAATCGTATCAAGTCCCAAGTCCAGGTGCTCAATGTCGTAATGCTCGAACATGAGTCCCGCGAAACAAACGATTGTGAGAACGTTAATTGCCCAAGCCCAACGGCGGTTTAACATGAGGGCACAAAGGCTTAGGTTTACGAAAAAGAACAAGTAAAACGGGTTATTTGGACCTCCCGTTGTGAAAAGCAACGTAGTGAGTGACAACATGTCCATGACAAGGATCAGTCCGAGGATCAGATCCCAAGGAAGTACGGAACTCCGGTTTTCCAAACCGGCTTGCATTCTTTCGTCTATATTTCGCCAACGTTTAAACCAAAACGTGAGAAAGAGATTGGAGAGAGCGGTTAGTGAGATGACAACGGCCATCGCCCAAGACATCGGGATCTGAGTTTTAAAAAACGCTATCGAACCAAGAATGGTGACGACTTGCCCGATAACCGCGACCCACCGCAATTTCAACAACCAGGAAGCATTAAGGTAATGCTGGTTGGGGGAGGTTTTCGGCAAAGAGTTTTCAGTCATGCGTTTTCCAAAGAGAAGAATTGGTATACTAGCGGTTCTACCAACACCGATTGCTAAAAAATGATGAATGCAATGACAAAAAATAGCTCAGCGAGTGAAGACTTAGCCCAAGTTTCTTCCGATGTTCCGTCGGAAAGTGGCGATTTCCAGTACCACTCTAGCGAACAGAAAAAATCCCCGCAGCTAAGCCATCGCGGCTTGACCATCATGTTGTCATTTATGTGCCTGGTCCCCGTGGTGACAATCCTAGTTTTGTGGAATTATTTGCCGCCTGTTTTTGAAGGTCAACTCAAGGCATCGGTCACGGCCGATAATTTACCCGGAGCCGATTTTTACAGTATTGATTACTACAATCGTCCTCCGGTGGAGGGCGGCGAGATCACTATTTATAACAACAGCGATGTTGATTGGACTCACCTGAATATTCAGGTTAACGGGAATTATCAAGTTTACGATGTTGAACCAATTCCAGCCCAAGGTGAGAAAGTCTTTGAGTTAAGCCGGTTTCTCAACCGAACGGGTGCAAGATTCAGTCTTCAGTTTAATGAGTTGGAACGCGTACGGATCTACGCCAGGCGTCCTACAAAGGATCGGGCAACGTATTATCAAAGCTTTGAAACGCAAAATCCGATTCCCGAGAGGTATGTTCCTGTCGCCCTGCTGCTCGGGATTTTTGGGGTGTTGTTGCTAATTGCTGCCTTCATTTTCGTCAAATTAGGTGCGACAGCCAAGGCAGCCTGATGGGGAAGCTTTTGGGAATTGAATCCGAGTCGCAAAATCGCAGATTTCGGTTGATTCAAGTTTGCTAATAAGTGAGAATCGGAGACGTTAGCCGCGGTTGTACGGTTGAAACAATTCAGCTAACAATCCGTATGCACTTTTCTCGTTCCTTTCTTTTTTGAGTACCGCCAGTGCCAAAGATTTTGGTAGTCGATGATTCTTCGGTCGACCGTATGCTCGTCGGAGGGCTTTTAGGAAAAGAACCGACATGGCAGATAGAATTTGCTGTTGATGGCAAAGAGGGTTTCGACCGCTTGTCGGATGTCGCAACAATTCCGGATGTCATCGTGACTGATTTACAAATGCCCAGGATGGATGGGCTCGAACTGGTTCGCCAAGTCCGGAAGTCACACCCTTTGATCCCAATCGTTTTGATCACCTCGTTTGGAAGTGAGCAAATTGCGATCGACGCATTGCGTGCCGGTGCTACAAGTTACACGCCCAAAACAATGCTTCAGTCGGCATTGATTCAGACGATCAAACAAGTGCTTGAGATGTCTAATCGCATGCAGCACATTGTGGCTGAAAATGAAACATCGACCGGGCACCTGACGAGATATTACGTTTTAGAGAACGAGTCCTCAATGATCGGACCAACCATCGAGGTTCTTCAAGAAAACCTGCCGAGTTGGTCGAGCCGAGATCGGTTGCAGATCGGCATGGCTTTAGATGAAGCTCTCGTTAATGCAATGCACCATGGTAACCTTGAAGTAGATTCAAGTTTGCGAGATGGCGAGGATGGGACTCGGTACTACGAAGAAATCCAAGCCCGAAAAGACATTGAGCCTTACGTGAATCGTAGGGTGCGAATTGAAGCTGAATTTTCGGATAAACATATTTGCGTGCAAATCTCAGATGATGGCCGAGGGTTTGATCCCGGGGGAGTCCCAGATCCAACAGCGGAATCTAATCTCCACAAGGTTAGCGGTCGTGGATTATTTTTGATTCGTTCGTTCATGGATCAAGTCGCGCACAATACGGCGGGCAACCAAATCACAATGACTAAATTACGACGAGACTAATGTTTTAAAGTGAATGGCTCGCTCCATCACTTGGTTTTGAATTAATCTCGCGGCACAAATGACTTCTACGAAGGCGATAGGCATGAGATACGA
Source organism: Mariniblastus sp. (assembly GCA_029251085.1). Lineage (GTDB taxonomy): Bacteria > Planctomycetota > Planctomycetia > Pirellulales > Pirellulaceae > Mariniblastus. The sequence continues at coordinate 11,336 of JAQXDZ010000156.1, read as the reverse complement.
TGCTGGGAAATGGCTACTCAATGTTGGGGTTGTGCTTTGGTTCGTTGGGGTTGGATTGGTGCTCTACCAGAAATTCCTCTGGTTTTCGGTTTTTGCCGTCACGGGCCTGCTGCTTTGTTACTTTGGCTACGTTCTTCGAAAGCCAGTCGACGAGAACCCGTCAGGGTAAACTGGTTGCGGAAACCGGCTACGCCCCTGATCGTTGACCGCTGCGCTCAACTGGTGCGTTGGGTACCTGCTGTTGAAACGTGGATCTCGCATTCTATTGTCTGTTCCTTCGCCTTTTTCAAGTGATTTGGTTTTCTTCTTGATGCGATCATCCGCGAATGTCCTCTTGATAGGTGCGTTCGGGTTGAATGGTGGATCAAACGGAGGAATAGATCAAACGGAGAAATTGGGTAGCTTGATGGGCGTTTCTGGGATGCAGTTGAGCGTTTGTGTTTTGCGCTGAACCAGGTTTGGTTCTTTCAGTAGACGCCACCGATACATTTGAGATCGGTATTTAATTATTTAGCCTCACAGCATACATTAGCTTGCTGTCAGGGAAAGAAACTTCGGTGCCTCCCCAAAGTCGCACCGCAAAAGGTTTTTTGGCTTGGCATGGCAGTAATTTAGCTTGGAATTAACCGTGATGGGCTATCTGTTGATTGGATGCTCAGTGATCACTAGAAATTCAAAAACCAAGTAATTGATGATCATCTGAAATCTATGAAATATTCGTTCACGTTATTTATTGCTTTGTTAGCGAGTTGGCTGCTTTGGTCCGGTCACTTCGAACCGTTTATTCTTTTACTCGGTCTCTTGTCTTGCATTTTCAGTTTGTGGATTTGTCACAGGATGAAAATTGTCGATGAAGAAGCTGCCCCTATTCAGCTTGGGATACGGCCTTTTACTCATTACGCGCCATGGTTAATCAAAGAGATATTTAAATCAAACATTGAGGTTACGAAGATCGTGCTCGCGCCGAAGTTAAAACTTCAGCGGAATATGATTGAAGTTGGCGCTAACCCAAAAACAGAACTAGGTCGAGTAATCCTTGCCAATTCAATTACGTTAACCCCCGGTACAGTTTCAGTTGGGATGGAAAAGGATCGAATTCTTGTCCACGCCCTCTCATTTGAAGGTGCAGAAGAAGACCTTTCGGGTGACATGGACCGCCGGGTCTGTCGGCTGGAGGGGAAATAAGTCATGGATTTGCTGTTAGCTGCCACGGAAACGAATGATTTGTTGTTTAACGACTACGCTTTAGTGGTAACGTCGGTTGCGATTCTCGTGACCATGATTTTGGCGTTGATCCGTGCGATGCTGGGGCCAACGGTCTTTGACCGTGTGCTGGCCCTCAACATGTTTGGAACCAAAACAGTATTACTTATATGTGTGATTGGTTTTTTGACTAAACGCACTGATTTTCTAGATCTAGCGTTGTTGTACAGTCTGATGAACTTCATTGGCATGGTCGCGCTGTTGCGATTTTCGGAGTACGGAAGCTTTCGTGAGGAAGGAGCCGAGATCGGTTCGAGTGCAAAATCATGATGGTATTGAGCAGTATTTTGACTTGGTTACTTTTGCTTACCGGATCTTTTTTCGCGGTAGTTGGCGGTATTGGAATTGTCCGCTTGCCGGAGTTCTTTTCGCGTCTGCACGGTGGCGGCATTACCGACACACTTGGTGCCGGTTTGATTATTGCCGGGCTTCTATTTCAGGAGGAGCTAAGTCTAGTCACGGTGAAGCTGTTAATGATTTTGTTCTTTTTGATGGTCACCAGCCCGACGTCCTGTCACGCGCTTGCAAGGTCAGCGATTACACAGGGGTTTAAGCCAGTTTTAGAAGTCGATACTTTAGATTCCAATAAAAATTAACTTAAACCAGGACGGTTATTTTCAAAGATGATGGATCTCATTGTCATCCCGATACTCGCGCTTCTCGCCGCCACAGCGGTGACGGTTGCGAGAATTCGAAATCTTTGGGCTGCCGTTATGTTTACTGGGATTTATAGTTTTCTCAGTGCTAGTTGGATGTTAATACTCGATGCCCCGGATGTAGCATTTACGGAGGCGGCAGTTGGTGCTGGAATAACTACCATTCTGATGCTCGCGACGCTTTCATTGACGCCGCGTCGACATCGGAAAAGTGGTCGATTATCGAGTGAAGACTTTGAAGAGCGTCCATCGAAGTCACCGCTAGTGCCACTCTTGATTGTGACGATTACCGGTTGTGCGCTGGTTTATGGGACATTCGACATGCCTCATTTTGGAGATCCAAACGCTCCAATTCAGGTTTACCCCCAACCTTCGTTTGTCGAAAAATCACAACCGGATATGCACGGGCTACCGAATGTTGTCACGGCAGTGCTCGCGAGTTACCGAGGCTATGACACCCTTGGTGAGACCGCGGTGATTTTTACAGCAGGTATTGCTGTTTTATTGATTCTTAGAAAAAACACAGATGACCAAGGCACCTCCGAATCCCAGTCGGTGACAGGAGAGAATGCATGAATTCATTTCCTATCATTCGTGTCATCACGAAGCTATTGATCCCTTATATTTTGCTGTTCGGTTTGTACGTTCAGTTCCACGGAGACTTTGGCCCAGGTGGTGGGTTTCAGGCGGGCGTGATTTTCGCGGCGGCGTTAATTTTGTACGGCTTGGTTTATGGTCTTCCCGCAGTTCATAAAGTCGCGCCGCCGAAGGTGATCGAGAAACTAACCGCGTTAGGGTTGTTGGTTTATGCCGGAACTGGTTTAGCCTGCATGTTGTTAGGTGGGAATTTCCTCGACTACGATGTGCTTAATCACGGAATTCTGACAGAAAACCATTTTCTTCCCGAGGGACAGCACCTCGGTATTTTTCTCGTTGAGCTGGGAGTTGGCATTACTGTCACGGCAGTTATGACGATGATTTTTTATGCCTTCGCTGGTCGAGAGCGGGTGACCTCATGACCGATTTTCTTGGCCTATATAATTATTGGATCGTCATTTTCTTGATGATGACCGGTTTCTATATCGTCATCGCTCGCGAAAATTTGATCAAAACTATTATCGGTTTGAATATTTTCCAGACGTCAGTGTTCTTGCTCTACATCACCATGGGAAAAGTAACTGGGGGAACAGCGCCAATTTTAAAAGGTTCTCACAGTGGTGAGAGCCATGGTGCCGAGAGTCACGGGGCGGAGAGTCACGGGGCTGAACATGGCCAGGAATTGCACGCAGCGGCCGAGGGGCATCTTGATTCGGGTGTCGAAGCAGTTACCGAGATTTACTCTAATCCAATCCCTAGTGTTTTAATGTTGACCGCTATCGTTGTGGGAATTGCAACAACGGCATTGGCTTTGGCACTGGTCGTTCGTATTCGGGAAGAATATGGAACGATTGAAGAGGACGAGATCCTAGAAATGGATCGGAACTCTTGATCGAACAACTACCAGTTTTGGTGATCGTCATTCCCTTGATGGCCGCACCACTTTTCGTGTTAATTGGCAACCGAAAGCTTGTGCTTTTGTTGACTCAATTAGTTTGCTGGACAGTGTTCGGTATTACGGTGAGTCTGCTATCGAGAATGCAGTATGGCCCTATTTCCTACGAATTGGGTGGTTGGCCATCGCCTTACGGAATTGTCTACAACGTTGATTACCTAAGCGCATTTGTGATGCTGTTTGTTTCCGGTTTGGGTGCCATTGTGATCACCTACGCGCCGAAGAGTATTGATAAAGAGGTGCATCACTCCAAGCATACGCTTTTTTATGCGTCTTATTTGCTATGCATGACCGGCTTGCTGGGAATGTGCATCACGGGTGATCTTTTCAACGTGTTCGTTTTTCTTGAGATCAGTTCGCTGTCGAGTTATGCACTGATTAGCCTTGGCAAGACTCGTCGTGCTCCTCTGGCTGCTTTGCATTATCTGATAATTGGAACGGTTGGAGCGACTTTCTTTTTGATCGGTATTGGTTTGCTCTATCAAATGACCGGTACGCTCAATATGGCGGACATCGCCAGTCGACTTCAGGCGGTTGAAAGTTCGCGAACGATGTTAGTCGCATTTGCTTTTATGACCGTTGGCCTGTTTATCAAGATGGCCGTGTTTCCACTTCACACTTGGTTACCTAACGCTTACACCTACGCCCCGTCGGTCGTCACTTGTTTCATTGCGGCGACGGCGACGAAAGTTTCTGTCTATGCATTCATTCGCTTGATCTATGTGATTTTCACACCGCAGTTTGCGTTTGAACGATTACCACTTGATTCTGCTTTGATGGCTTTTTCATTGGTCGGTATTTTTGTCGCATCGGCGGCAGCGATATATCAGACCAACATCAAGCGACTGCTCGCCTATTCAAGCGTGGCTCAAATTGGCTATATGCTGCTCGGAATTAGCATGTCCAACGTGGGTGGTTTGACCGCCGGAATCACGCACATGTTTAATCATGCCCTGATCAAAGGTGGATTATTCATGGTGGTTGGTTGCTTTGCCTTGCGAATCGGTTCATTGAAATTGGAGGATTTGCGTGGTGCTGGAAAAACAATGCCTCTAACCTCATTTGCCTGGGTGGTAGGCGGACTTGGTTTAATCGGCGTACCAATGACAGCGGGGTTTGTGAGCAAATGGCTGCTTTTGACATCGGCTCTTTCTCTTGAGCTATGGCCAGTCGCCGTGTTAATGCTCCTGAGTTCTTTATTAGCAGTCGTTTATATCTGGCGGGTCGTCGAGATTTTATATTTTTCACCGGCATCGCATTTAGCTAAAACTGCCAAAGAAGCGCCAATGGCAATGTTGATTCCCACCTATATCGTTATTGGATCCACAATCGTGTTTGGTTGTTGGACAGTTTACTCGGCTGGAATCGCTCATGCCGCGGCGGAGTCGTTGCTGGGAATTACTCAAATGGGAGGCGTTCAATGACTCCCGAGAATTTAATTTGGATTGCCATGCTGTTGCCTTTGGTGGCAATTGTATTGGTGTTTATCATTGGTGAAAAATCACCAAACATTCGTGAATCCTGTACCATCGGTATCGCAGTCACTTTGTTTTGGGTGACAACGCGTCTTGCGGGTTTTGTGTTTTCCGGTGGAAGACCCTCTTTCAAAATGGGTGAGATGTTACCCGGATTTGAAATCGCTTTTACCGTTGAACCGTTAGGAATGTTGTTTGCTTTGGTGGCATCAGGTTTATGGATCCTGACAACGGTCTATGCCATTGGTTACATGAGAGGGCATCATGAAAAAAACCAAACTCGGTTTTATGCCTGCTTCGCTTCTGCGATTTTCGCTGCACTGGCGGCTGCGTTCGCTGCCAATTTATTTACGCTATTCGTAGCTTACGAATTAATGACGATTTCGACCTATCCCTTGGTAACTCATCACGGCGATGAGAAAGCAAAAAAAGGGGGGCGGATCTATTTAGGGATTCTACTGTCAACGTCGGTTGCGTTTTTCATGCTCGCAATCGCGTGGACATGGACAGTAGCGGGCACGCTTGACTTCACACCCGGAGGCATTCTGGCTCAGCCAAATATCGATGGGAAAATTTCTGATTTCCAACTATCCGTGTTGCTGGGCTTATTTGCTTTTGGAATCGGCAAGGCGGCCATAATGCCATTCCACCGCTGGCTTCCAGCGGCGATGGTCGCGCCAACGCCAGTGAGTGCATTGCTTCATGCTGTTGCCGTCGTGAAAGTTGGCGTGTTCTCAATCTTGAAAGTATCGATTTACATTTTTGGAATCGATTTGATTAGCGAAACGCGGCTTGGAGAAGGCGCGAATCCGATCATGATGAGCGACTGGCTGTGTTACCTGGCGGGGGCTACGATTTTATTAGCCTCTCTTGTCGCGATGACGAAAGATAACTTAAAAGCCCGGCTCGCCTATTCCACCATTAGCCAGCTGGCCTACATTACGCTCGGTGCTGCGTTAGCAACTTCCGATAGTGTGATTGGTGGAGGAATGCATATTGCGATGCATGCGGTCGGTAAAATCACATTGTTTTTCTGTGCGGGTGCGATTTATGTCGGCGCTCACAAGACCAATATTAGTGACATGCGTGGGCTTGGCAGGGCGATGCCGTTAACGATGGGTGCTTTTTTGCTCGCAACCTTGAGTATTATTGGTTTACCTCCGGGAGGAGGTGCGTGGAGTAAATGGTTCCTGGCATTGGGAACTGTTCAGACTGGACATTTTTGGCTGTTAGCGGCACTCATGATCAGTTCTCTGCTCAATATTGCCTACCTCATCCCCATTCCCATCCGGGCATTTATGACACCGGCTGGCGAAGCTCCAATGAAATTCAAGGAAGCGCCGATGATGTGTGTGGTGCCTCTGTGCATCACTGCTGTTGGGAGTGTGGCGCTCTTCTTTTTTGGTAATGAAATTTATGATGTTCTGTTGCCAATCGCGACTAGTGCTCGATGACCCGTATTCACTTGACGCCGCAAATTGATAGCTGCAAATAATGAAAACTGAAGATGACAACTCGAAAGGCGACGACTCCAGCGGCGATGCTAGTTGGCTGGAACGTAATGTCAATGTCGTGATTGCGGGCCTCGTCATCGCATGTATCGGTTCCTTGGTTGCCCAACTTTTGTGGGCACCTTTGTTTGCGGAAAAGCATGGCGAAGCATCGCACGTCGAAGCGTCGCATGATGATGGCTCGCATGATGAAACATCGCACGATGAACATGCGCATGATGAAGTTTCCCATGATGGGGCTTCTCATTTGCACCCAGCTGAATTTGCGGTCGAAGAGGTGTTTGGATTCGAGGCAATGTTTGGTTTTGCTGCGTTTGTTGCGGTTGTATTTTTAGGAACAGGTTTGCGTTTGATCATTATGCGAGATGAGGATTATTATGATTCATAATCTTCCTCCAGGACTGATCATGGTTCTCGGCGCGTTGTTGCTGCCGTTTTTGGGCCAACGCTTAAGTGCATGGGGAGCGCTGGTTTTATCCAGTTTGAGTCTGGTTGCCTTTTGGACGACTCCCGATCTCCACGCCGTAACATTGAATTTATTCGGTCAAGATTTAAACATCGTCCGAATCGATCGGTGGAGCTGGATTTTTGGTCTAGTGTTTCACTTAGCCGCGATTACTGCTTCAATTTACGCGCTGCATGTGAAGGATACGAAACAACATGTTGCGGGGATGATTTATGCGGGTAGCGCGATTGCGGCCTGCTGTGCTGGCGACCTGATCACACTCTTTGTGTGTTGGGAACTGACGGCAGTATCGAGTGTCTTTTTAATCTGGGCTAACGGAACGGAAACGGCCTATCGATCGGGAATGCGTTACTTGATTATTCAGGTCACGTCCGGGGTCCTGCTGTTATCCGGGGCTATTATTCACTACCAACAAACAGGTTCGTTGGTATTTGAGAACTTTCTGGGATTAGAACCGGGCCAGCGTGGTGCGATCGGCGATTTGGAATTTGGTCCGCTGTTAATTCTGATTGCGTTTGGAATTAAGGGAGCCTTTCCGCTGCTTCATAACTGGCTGCAGGATTCCTATCCCAACGGAACTGCCACTGGTACCGTATTTTTAAGTGCGTTTACGACGAAGCTGGCGATATACTCCCTCGCTCGCGGGTTTGCGGGCTTGGAGGAGTTGATCTGGATTGGCTGTGCAATGACGCTCTTTCCGATCGTATTTGCCGTAATTGAGAATGATCTCCGCAGAGTGTTGGCCTACAGTCTCAACAATCAGCTTGGCTTTATGGTTGTCGGGATTGGCATCGGCACAGAGTTGGCACTCAATGGAACAGCCGCTCATGCTTTTTGTCACATCATTTATAAGTCACTCTTGTTCATGTCGATGGGCGCGGTCTTGCATCGCGTGGGTACCACCAAAGCGACGGAACTGGGTGGGCTTCACAAATCGATGCCGCTCACAACGGTGTTTTGCATGATAGGTGGCGGCGCGATTGCGGGATTCCCGTTGCTTAGCGGATTTGTGAGTAAATCAATGATCATCTCAGCTGCTGGTCATGAGCAAATGTTCTCGGTATGGATCATCTTGCTAATTGCTTCGGCGGGTGTGATGGAGCATTCTGGAATCAAGATTCCATTCTTCGCATTTTTTGCTCATGACTCAGGTAAGCGAGTCAAAGAAGCGCCATGGAATATGTTAACAGCGATGGCAATTGCGTCTTTCTGCTGCATTGCAATCGGCGTCTATTACCAACCGCTTTACGATATGCTTCCCTTTGAAACGCATTACGAACCGTATACAGCGGCGCATGTTATTATGCAGTTTCAGCTGTTGTTATTCGCGGCGCTCGCCTTTGTGTTTCTGATGAAAGCCAATCTTTATCCCGCAGAAATACGATCGACCAATCTCGATACTGATTGGGTCTATCGCCGATTGTTGCCGCGATTGATTGCTCACATCGGAAAACTCGTTCGGCTGATTGATTCGATGTTCCGAGTTGCTTGCCTGGCGATGATCAAGCAATTTCTAAATTGGCTTTCAAAATCATGTAGTGCTCAAGGCTGGCTAGGCAGCACTTGGTCGACCAGTTCGATGGCATTTTGGGCCGCTGTTTTGCTTGGCGTATTCTTGATTCTCTATTATCTCTAAATTTATTCCTGCGGGGCGGAAATTGGTTCATCGATACGGTGTGACCGTGGTTTTTGGTTCACAATCGTAAAAGAGATCGTTGCTGAAATCAAAAAACCAATACTTTCTCTGATGGAATTTAGTTCGATCGATTGGAGATATGAGGTGACTTGAGTACGCTGATACAGGATGATAACGGGACGAGTAGGGCCTTGTGTTCATCATTGTGCGTGAATCGGAACGGGTTACACTAATCGAACTCCTTGGTAGCTTTGTTTCCAACGATTAAAAATGGCAAGATTGCTATTTGGGAAACGAGATGATTGATTCTGGAAAATATGCGAGCTAATGGACACCTTTCCATTTATCTATGTCAGAGTAGCGCCGTCGACGTGGGCATACCTTTCGTCGCTTTTGATGCTTGCGCTGTTTTTCAAGTTTAATCGTTTCTGGAGTGTTCGAAATTTCGATCTCTGCCTGATTATTTTATTGGCACCCGGTCTGCTGTTAATCGAGGGTGGCCGACAGTGGGAAGCTCAGAATAAATCAGTAGCAGTTTCAGCAAGTGATTTAGCTCAATCGCCGGAAAAGAATATTCCACCTTCAGGCTCGCAGTTGTCCGATGATTCGGAGTTGAAAATAGCGAATCCTCAAGATCAAGAATTACCCCGGGGTGAACAGAAGAGCGCCGGTGAAAAAGAGTTAAACCTTGATAGTAAGGGAGTGGTCTGGCAGCGACTTGGCTATTATTGGCTATTCTCAATTGGCGGATTAATTTTGATTCGAATGTTGATCGATCCAAGTTTGACACGTCGACCGCAGTTGGAGCCCAACCTGGCAATCGGCGGGATGGTCTTTTTCGGATTTAGTTTAATGATGTTTTTGTTCGCCAATATTGCGATTTCAGAACCGACTAATGAAGATCTTAGCGGGTCTCGAAATGCGGTGAAGTTATTGCAACGAAAGGCGGTCGATGCGGATGAGAAAGAGCAGTTAATACGGAGAGGCCCCGGTTACACGCTCTTCAATTTATTTCCGATCATCCCGTCATTTGAAAGTGGAGATGCGATTCTTAAGACGAATCCAGACACTCAGAAATTGACGGACATGTCGCGGTATATCATCGCCGCCAAATCGTTGGCGATTGCAAGCCAAGTACTGATTGTTTTGGGCCTCGTGCTGTTCTGTTATTTCAACTACAACAATTTTAAAGTTGGCGTCGGGATTTCAACGATCTATTTGATGCTGCCCTACACTTCCATGTACACCGGTTATGTTCTGCATGTCTTGCCTGCGGCTTTGATTTTGTGGGCAATTGTTAGTTTTCGCCGACCGTGGATCGCGGGAATCTTGTTTGGATTAGCGACCAGCGTATCGTATTATCCAATCTTTTTATTGCCACTCTGGATCAGTTTTTACTGGGAACGTGGTCGCTGGCGATTCATCGTTGGCTCGCTAATTTCCATTCTGATTTGCATTGGTGTCTTGCTATTCACTTCCACCACGCTGTTGGCATTTTGGGGCCAACTGCAGGTGATGTTTGGTTTTTGGTTTCCACGAATGGATGGGCTTCAGGGTATTTGGGCTTTAGGTTGGAGTAACTGGTGGAGGCTGCCATTGCTTGTTGCCTTCGTTCTGTTTTGTATTTCGTTTGTGGCGTGGCCATCGCAAAAGAACATTGGAACTTTGGTGGGTTACAGCGCAGCGGTCATGTTGGCAGTCCAATATTGGCATGGGTTCTCCGGCGGTGTTTATATGGCTTGGTACCTTCCGATGGTCTTGCTAATTTTCTTCCGGCCAAATCTTGATGGCCGAACTGCTCAAATGGAAGTCGGTGAAATAAGACGTCGGCAAAAAGAAACAGCCGAAGATCTTTTGCCATCCTCCTAAGTAATCTTTTGATTACTTTCATGCCGAGTTGCCCGATGAAAGATTTCGTTCCCCAACGGACAGAGTCTGGTTTGTTCCGCGAGTCTCAGTGCCCGAAGTTTAATCGGCGGGGTCTGGTTAGGCCGAATAAATTGATTGGCACCATCAACTCCGTCGAGTTCGGAGTCGATTGTCTTGCGACAATCGGTATTCACGCCAAAAAGTGACTGGAATAAAAATCATTCGTGATTGCTCTGGCCTATTACCGATTACAGATGAAGAGCCTCATTAAGGTGAGAGAAGAACCTCAACGGTTTTCCCGAGCTTCTGACTTTTCCCCTTTGGACTTTTCCCAAAAGCGATTCTCGAATCAACCAGTGGTGTTATGAATTCCCGATTTTTAAAAACACTATTGTTAGCAAGTGTGGTTGTGGGTGGAGTTTGGGTGTTATTTCACCGTGACAGAATCCGTGAACCCGCTGATATTTTAGTTTTAGTGCAGGAACAATTTTTAACATCTCAAGTTGGGTTTGAATTTAACGAAGGATTCGAAGAAGGGTTAAGTGAATCGGTAGAGTTCATAACGGAGGCCGACCAATCACCCAAATATGTCACGAATGTAATTAGAATTGCGTCTTTTAAAATCAATGACAAGATCGAGGGGCGTCAATCGGATTCTGAATTAGAGCTATTGGCTGATATTTGCTCGCACTACGACGCAGTAGCGTTACAAGACATCAATGCTGAGGATAACCGTTGGCTTGATCGTGTTGTATTACACATGAATAACGCGGAGCGTCGGAACAAAACTTTTCCACAGATTGAAAATCAAGCTCCAAGCTATACTTACGTTTCTGATTTTTCTTCTTCTGATCCATCTCGCGGAAATGGAACCGGTCTTTCGTCTGCAGTTATTTTTAACCGTAGAA
>JAQXDZ010000140.1 GCA_029251085.1 Mariniblastus sp. | reverse complement strand
TGTAACGACGCTTACGCACCTCCATGTCGCCACCCTCAGCCCGATCTGATTTAGCATCCCCTTTGCTGCGTGAAGGGAACATCTTCTTTCGCATCTCAATTAATTTCCTCTCAGCATCTCCTTTTGACATCTTGCCAGCTTCGACAGCCATTTCGATTTCCTCAGCGCTCGCCTTATAACGACGCTTACGCACCTCCATGTCGCCACCCTCAGCTCGATCCGATTTAGCATCGCTCTTGCGGCGTGCAGGGAACATCTCCTTCCGCATCTCAATCAGCGTTTTTCCTGCTTCTTGTTTTGACATCTTGCCAGCTTCGACAGCCATTTCGATTTCCTCGGCGCTCGCCTTGTAACGACGCTTACGCACCTCCATGTCGCCACCCTCAGCCCGATCTGATTTAGCATCCCCTTTGTTACGAGCGGGCGACATTTGCTTGCGCATCTCGGCAAGCCGGTTTTTCCCTTCTACTTTGGAAATCTTGCCCGACTTAATCGCAGCTTCAATCCTCTTTGCCCCGGCATTATACCGCTCTTGATTCGCCTCCTCCTTACTTCCAACGACCTTTGGTTTTGCGTTCTTTTTCAAAGCCTCCATCATCGGAGCAACCTGTTCGCGAGATAACTCACCCGCTTTCACTGCCTCGACCAATCGACTCTGCACCGCTCCATAGTCCTGAGCGTAAACTAAACCCACTGGAAAGATACAAACCGCCAAAGCGATGGTGAGCATCCGCATTCCCTGGCTTATATTTAATTGCTTGTTTGAAATAATCATTTTCAATCTTTTCTCCAAATCTCCGCCGCTGTTAAATTCACTGGCGACGGTCGGCGGACGGTTCGTCGACTTTGCCAATATCTCTGCCATATTTAATAATGAGCTTGCGTAATCGTATTTTGCGACTCCCGTCATTTGAACGACCGCTGCATCGCACGCCATCTCTTCCGTTAATCGCAGTTGTTTTCGTGCCACCCACATGACGGGGTTCCACCACAACGCTGCTGCTGCTAACCACTCCAACCAGCGGACACAGTGATCGAACCGCTTAATGTGCACCATTTCGTGAGCCAAAACCAATCGTAATTCCGACGGTTGCAACTGCTCCATCGCTACTTGAGATAAGAAGATTTGCGGCCTGCCTCCCAGCCACCATACGAATGGCGAAATATTTGCAGGCAATACTGAAATTTGAGGTGTTTTCACCAGACCAAGAGTCGCGGCAACTTCATGGCCCGAGCGCTGAACCCACGGCTCTACAGCTTTAGATTGCCGATGAATTTGAATATGAAATCGAATAATTCGGAACAACGAAACGCTCAACAACAGTGCAGAAACACCAATCCAAACTAACCCCAAGGCAACGATCACCTGCGAAAAAATGCTGCTCCCGTTGTCGACAAACCCCAGCTCAACTCGCGTTGCATCTTGGGAGTCCAGCTCAGCAGCGGAAATCACCACGTCCGTAAATCCCCCTTTTTCCGCGACGACGGAACGAGTCAAAGTTGAGGGGGCGCTCTCGACTAGCGATTCCAATTCCACCAGCGGAAGCGAGACCAATGGCGGGGTCAGTAATTTAAGAAGGATTAGAACCCAGACAACGTTAGCAAGCGCATTCGCGCGGTATCGTCGCTGCAAAACCAAAGCTAGAATTACCAACACCAACGCTACCAGCAAATTACTTACTGTCATCTGCAGAATAAAATCAATCATTGCTTTGAGCCTCTTTAAGCAGTTTTCGAAGACGCCTTATTTCGACCTTACCCAGTTTTTTCTCATCCAAAAGATGAGTTAACAATGGAGCGATCGATCCGCCGGTCAACTGCTGGGCAAGTGATTCCAATTGCAAGCCGCCGTAAGCTTCCCTCGTAATTGTTGCACTGAAAAGATAAACGCCCAAACTTCGATCTCGCTCAACAAAACCTTTTTGCTCCAAACTCTGCATTAAGCGCTGAACGGTTCCATGCTGCGATTTCTTAGAATCATCATAAAGCTGCTCCAAGATCTGGCGGGACGTAAGTCGCTCCGACTCCCAAAGTAATTCCATTACCGAGAGCTCGGCATTCGTCAATTTTTTCACACTCATCCAATTTCTTTCAATTATCCGCAGACGCCAAGCGACTAAATCAACACTGAAACCGCACTGATACGTCGACAAGCCGTAAACATACGGTAACAATGCGTAACGGTCAACCGCCACTTCAATAAAAAAAGCCCGCCAATAAAAATTGGCGGGCTTCAGCTATCTAAATTCACTCGCTGACGAGCAAAGAATCATTAACTCTGTTCAATACTTAACTCGAATTGAATCAACTCGAATTGAAACAACTTAAATTGAATTAACTTAAATCAAATCGATCCAAGTTCATGACCTTGCCCCATGCAGCGACGAAATCGTGGATAAATTTCAATTCTGCATCTTCACAGGCGTAAACCTCGGAAATCGCTCGAAGCTGAGAGTTGGAACCAAAAACCAAATCAACTGCTGTACCGGTCCATCTCACTTCCCCCGTGCCCCGGTCCACGCCTTCAAAAAAGTGTTCACACTTCGAAGACTTTTTCCATTCAGTATCCAGCTCGGTAAGGTTCACAAAAAAGTCGTTTGACAGCGTTTCAGGCCGACTAGTAAACACTCCCATTGGGGAATTTCCATGATTCGCGCCCAACACTCTTAACCCACCAACCAACACGGTCATTTCCGGGGCGGTCAGTGTCAGCAGATGAGCTCGATCGAGAAGCAATTCTTCCAAGGGTCGATCATGCTCTTGCGGAGCATAATTACGAAATCCATCGGCTGTTGGCTCAAGTACAGCGAACGACTCGGCATCTGTCATTTCTGAGGTTGCATCGGTTCGTCCAGGAGCGAAGCAAACAGTAATCTCATGTCCCGCCTTTTTCGCTGCTGCTTCAACTGCCGCACAGCCACCGAGCACAATCATGTCGGCCATGGAAACTCTCTTGCCGCCGGTCTGAGCAGCGTTAAATTCGCTTCGAATTCGCTCGAGACCTTGCAAGACGGTCGCCAATTCGGCGGGCTCATTTACGTCCCAATCCTTCTGCGGGGCAAGACACACGCGAGCGCCATTAGCACCACCGCGTTTATCGGTACCACGAAACGTGACTGCCGAAGCCCAAGCCGTCGAGACGAGTTGCGAAACGCTGAGACCTGCGCCGAGAACCATCTCTTTTAGCTCCGCAACATCCTGCTCATTGATCAATTCATGATCGCACGCGGGAAGCGGGTCTTGCCACAAGAGCGTTTCCGTTGGAACCAGTGAGCCAAGGTAACGCGAAACAGGGCCCATATCGCGATGAGTCAGTTTGTACCAGGCTCGTGCAAAAGCATCGGCAAACTGATCTGGATTTTCATGAAAACGCTTGGAGATAGGACCATAAATTGGATCCATTCTTAATGCGAGATCCGTTGTAAACATCACTGGAGCGTGTTTTTTCGACGGGTCGTGTGCGTCTGGCACGGCATCCGCAGCGGCTCCGCCAACCGGATTCCACTGCGTAGCACCCGCTGGACTCTTGGTTTGCTCCCACTCGTAACCGAACAAGTTATCGAAATAGTTGTTGTCCCACTTATCGGGCTCAGTCGTCCACGCGCCCTCTAGTCCACTGCCAATCGTATCGCCCGCGTTGCCAGTTCCGAAACTGTTTTTCCAGCCCATCCCTTGCTCTTCAAGCCCAGCTGCTTCCGGTTCTGGCCCAACATATTGATCCGGATCGGCAGCACCGTGGGCTTTACCGAAAGTATGCCCACCAGCAATCAAGGCAACAGTTTCCTCGTCATTCATAGCCATCCGCCCAAACGTTTCACGAATGTCAATGGCAGACGCAAGCGGATCAGGGTTGCCGTTAGGGCCTTCTGGATTGACGTAAATCAAACCCATCTGAACCGCACCAAGTGGGTTGTCGAGATCACGCTCTCCACTGTATCGTTCATCACCAAGCCATTCGCTCTCAGGCCCCCAGTAAACATCTCCCTCGGGTTGCCAAACATCTTCGCGGCCACCGCCAAAACCAAATGGGTTAAGCCCCATTGATTCGATGGCGCAATTGCCTGTGAAGATCATCAAATCAGCCCACGATAATTTGCGACCATACTTCTTCTTGATTGGCCAAAGCAATCGGCGAGCTTTATCGAGATTGACGTTATCCGGCCAACTATTCAGAGGTGCAAATCGAAGTGTGCCCGAACCGCCACCACCACGACCGTCCTGAATTCGGTAAGTCCCAGCACTGTGCCAAGCCATTCTGATAAAAAATGGACCATAATGACCGTAGTCAGCAGGCCACCAATCCTGCGAAGTGGTCATCAGCGTAAAGACATCCTGCTTTAAACCTTCTAAATCAAGGCTCTTAAACTCTTCTGCATAATCGAATCCCGCGTCCATCGGATTCGACTCAGCGCTATTCTGATTCAACAATTGCAAGTTAAGTTGATTAGGCCACCAATCGCCATTAGACAAAGCTCCTGCTGCAGTGTGTCTACTCGCAGCACTGCTCATCACGGGGCACTTACTTTCGCTGTTCATATCATCTCCGGTAATTTTTGTTTTTCCTCAACCAATTGGTATACAAAACCCTTGAATTTTTGAACAGTAGTGAGAGTCGAAATTGAAACGGCCGAGAGCAAAATTGGGCGGCCGTCATGGGCCAGTTTCCTCAATATTTCAGCCAAACAAAGAGACCTTAAAGCCAAACTGGTATGCCGAAAAAATAGAATCATCACAAAAAACAAGCAAAATAGCCCAACCAAGCAATTCCGGCTAAAATACAGACTTCCCAACCAGTAGACATGGATGCTCCCTTCAAGCCTGCTGGACAATTTCCGCAGGGCAGCCAATCCAATCCTGATATAAAACCACAATGCGATCTCTCCTAGTTCTGTCGATACTCCTCTGGGCATCCAATGTGACCCTCGCGATGCAGTCGGATTGGATGGCGAAGATCCCGGATGCAACCTCGCTGTCATCCATCAATATCCCGGGGACTCATAATAGTGGTGCAACTCGAGAGCCGCTGTTGGGAACTGCCCGATGCCAATCATTAACCCTGCAAGAACAGCTAGGGATTGGCGTGCGATTTTTTGACATTCGCTGTCGCCATCAAAATGATAATTTTGCAATTTACCACGGCCCTATTCCCCAGCAACTCGAGTTTAAAACAGTAATCAATACTTTTAAAACCTTTCTCCAAAACCATGGAAATGAAACCATAATTTTAAGCATCAAAGAAGAATACCAACCGCTTGAGACTACCCGTCCGTTTGTGGCAACCGTAAAACAGTACCTCAATCAAGACTTGCCAATTTGGTATACCGGCGAAGCGATCCCTCAGCTTGGCAAGGCACGCGGTAAAATTGTCCTGCTGAGGCGATTTAGTTCCGAAGAACCTCTTGGCATTCCAGCGACTCGGTGGGGGCACAACGGGTTTTATCAAAGTAAAAACCTATTCATTCAGGATAAGTATTTACTCCCCGATGCCGAAACAAAATGGAAAATTATTTCACAGGCATTCTCGCATTCGACGAAACAGAATTCCAAAGAACAACTTCACCTTCACTTTACAAGTGGCTACACCAACAATCGCTTAGGCATTCCCAACGTTCTTTCCATCAGCCAGCCAACCAATCTTGAACTCACCCAATACCTTGCCAAGGCTACTCATCAACGCCATGGATGCATCATCCTCGACTTCATTACAGCCGAACTCGCAGAATCCATTTACCGACTGAACTTCACAAAAGACAATTGAGCCAGACATAATACCGCGAACCATATTTCCGCAACCAATAACTTAATTAACTCCAATGCAATACGACGAACTCCCTATTTGGTCGGCAAAAGCCGCCGCCTGGGCAGCAGAATACCATGCGACGTTACGTGAACGCCCCATTCGCCCGAACGTAACCCCGGGGGATTTCCTGAAACAAATCCCGACCGCACCGCCTCAGTCGGCAGAACCATTCGAAAACATTTTTGCAGACTTTGTAAAACTGGTACCCGACTCGATGACCCACTGGCAGCACCCTCGGTTCTTCGCCTACTTCAGCAGCAACGCTTCGCCGGCATCGATGCTTGCCGAGCAACTTGCCAATGCGATTTCAGCCCAGTGCATGCTGTGGCAAACTTCACCTGCCGCGACAGAACTCGAAACTGCAATGATTGACTGGCTGCGCCAGGCACTTGCGATCCCAGACAATTTCAAGGGAGTTATTCAAGACACCGCAACCTCATCGACCTTGTCTGCCGTCCTCACGATGCGAGAAAAAGCCTTAGACTGGCGTGGCATCGAAGAGGGCCTCTCCGGTATGCCAACCCTCCGAATTTATGCCTCCGAGCAAACTCACTCTTCCATCGACAAAGCCATTAGACTTGCTGGAATTGGCCAGAATAATTTAGTCAAAGTCAAAACTGATTCAGACTGGGCCATGTGCCCGACCAGCCTCCAGTCCGCAATTGAGACCGACCGGGCTAACGGGCTTGTCCCCGCCGGGATCATCGGCTGCATCGGTGGAACTTCGATCGGCGCATCAGACCACCTCGACCAAATTCTTAAGATCGCCCAACAAAACAATCTGTATTCGCATGTCGATGCCGCCTGGGCAGGCTCCGCAATGATCTGTCCCGAATTTCGCTCGATCTGGAAAGGGATTGAGATGGCCGACAGCATTGTCTTCAATCCTCACAAATGGCTCGGGGCAAATTTTGACTGCTCCATTCAATTCCTCAAGGAACCCAAAGATCAAATTAAAACCCTCGCGATTAAACCTTCCTACTTAGAAACGCTTGAACAGGATCGAATCGTCAATTATTCAGAATGGTGTATTCCTCTAGGCCGCCGCTTTCGAGCCCTGAAACTCTGGTTCCTTATCAGGAGCCACGGCCTCAACGGACTACAGGAAAAAATCCGGAATCACATCGAGTGGGCAGGGCTGGCAGCAAATGAAATAGAAAAACTGGAAAACTTCTCCATTGTCACGCCCCCCATGTTTTCCCTATTCACATTTCGATTCGAACCCCCCGGCCATGATGCCGATACGAAAACGCGAGAACTTATCGAAGCGATTAATGCGGATGGACGAATCTATCTCACCCAGACCCTTCACGAGGGGAAGTTCGTTATTCGGTTTACCATCGGTCAATTCGACACAGAAAAGCCAGACGTCGACATGGCAATTTCTGTCATTCAAGAACTGGCTAAGTCGTTGATTTGAATGAGTCGTTGAACTGATTGGTTCCGGAACTCGTAAAACATAAGCGTCGCATGACTTTGGGAGCTCGACGAAACCTTCCCGTTTGAAAAAAAACGAACCTAAACAGAACAACCTCAGCCACATCGCTCGGCTAAATAACCGACAATCGGTCATTCTTTTTGAAATTCAGTCAATTCATATCGAAAACAAGCTTTTCTTGACTGTTGGCCGGGTTCGCACCGTACTCTTATTATAGGTACGCGTCGTAGTACCACACCAACCCCCGAGGCTGTGCGATGTCAACCTACCCGCCACGCAGGCGACTAAAGCAAAACCACTCCTACGAAACTCTTGAATCTCGGCAGCTGCTCGCCGGAGTCGTGAACGTCGATCTTTATGCCCACGATCTCTTTATCCGTGGCGACCGCTCCGGGAATGAAATCAGCATCTCCCTCGATCCAAACCTCGGCGCAACCATTGAGGGAGGCGAGGGAACCAGAGTTGAATTCTCCAAAAATGCAACAGCCCCGATCGACATCGCCTCACTAAACAGCATCTTTATTTTCATGGGTTCGGGTGATGACGTTGTCGCCATTGACGGTAACAACCTAAACTTTAACGGCAACATTTCCGTCCAGCTTGCCGGAGGTGACGACACACTTTTCTTCGTTGGTGACTCGCAACACAAAGACAGCATTGCAAACGACGTTCGAATTCATTGCTCATCGGGAACCGACTTTGTCTTCATGGCAGACATGTCAATTGCTGACGATCTTTGCCTCACGGGAGGTCTCGGCAATGACCAAGTCATCCTTCAATCAGTCGCCGTAAATGACAATGCATTGATTAGGTCCCAAACTGGATCTGATTCGATCTCGATTGCGAATTCCAACTTTGAGGGGAACACTAAAATTGCAATGGGAATTCAAAGCGATCACTTTGAATCAGTCACAACCAACTTTCGAAATCGATTCAAATTGAACGCGGGTATTGGTTCGGACAGTAGCAACGTTGACAGCTCCAATGAATTTTCCGGAAAATTCAAAACCAGACAGGTCGAGTTTGCAAATCTCTCAAAAGCCGACAAGACCGTCGATTCCCTGCGGGACGTTTTTGAACAAAAAACAGGCTTTATGCAGGCTGACCTGAGAGACAAAATCCAAAATGCAGCGACGAGATTTAGTGAACAACTCGGGAGCAACTTCATTCAGTTGGAGTTAAATCCTCAATCACAAACCGTGAAGGTTGCCGACCCAACTCCCAGTCTTTCCGTTCAGTGGGACGAAGTAACCCAGGAGGCCATCGCCGCGACAGATCTCGGTCCGACTGTCGCTTCACGCGCGCTCGGAATGGTCCACACGGCAATCTACGATGCCTGGTCAGCCTATGACGAAACAGCAATCTCCACACAGCTTGACGACCAATTGCAACAGCCTGCCAGCGAAATCACCGATGAAAACAAGTCGGAAGCAATGAGCTTTGCTGCCTTTCGCGTGCTTGACGATCTTTTTGCAACCGAAACCGATTCATTTCAGTCCTTGATGAATAATTTGGGATACGACTCCGCTGATCAATCCAGAAATCCGGAAACACCTGCTGGCGTTGGTAATCTAATGGCCGACGCAATCCTTGAATTCCGCCACGCAGATGGCTCCAACCAAACCGGCAATGACGCCAACGGCAATGGGCAACCCTACTCAGACACAACAGGCTACGTGCCGCCGAACCCGGTCGGCACAGCGGTCAACATTGAAAAATGGACGCCGGAGCGGGTGCCTATCGACAGTACTCCCGAGACTGCCGTCAAAGTCCAAAAATTCCTAACACCCCAGTGGACCCAAGTCACTCCATTCGCATTGTCCAGCCCAGATCAATTTCGAACTGAGGCACCGCAACCATTCCTGCTTGTCGACGGAACTACGGACCTTGAAAATGCGACCATCACGCTAGCCGATGGCACGGAACTCGACATAAACAGGGACCTCATCGGCACCGTCATCAATCCGGTTTTCATTTCACAGGCTGAAGCGCTGGTTGAGACCAGTTCTAACCTGACCGATGATCAGAAATTAACTGCGGAATTTTGGGAAGACGCCAACGGAACAGCCTTTCCTCCAGGAACGTGGCAAACCTTTGGACAGTACGTATCGGCAAGGGACAATCATTCGCTCGATCAAGATGCCAAGATGTTTCTCGCACTTTCCAACGCCATTTTTGACGCCGGCGTTGCCACCTGGGATGCCAAGGTCTATTACGACTACGTGCGACCGGTTCGCGCTATTCGGGAATTGGGGCAACTCGGTCTAATTGGCGAATTCAATCAAGAACTCGATGGCTTTGCGATCGACGCCTGGACCCCTGAGGGATTCACCCAGACTATTCTCGCCACCGACTTCCTGACCTACCAAACTCCCGGCGGTCACCCCTCTCCTCCATTCTCAGAATACCCATCGGGGCACAGTTCCTTCAGCGCCGCCGGCGCCGCAATCCTCCAACGATTCAGTGGTAGTAATGATTTTGGAGCTTCGGTTAGTTTTGAACCGGGAGAATCCAGATTCGAACCGGGCGTTACCCCCAACCAGAGTGTCACCCTAACCTGGGATACGTTTACCTACGCCGCGAGAGAGGCGGGGCTTTCCCGACGCTATGGTGGCATCCACTTCGCTGACGGTGATCTCAACGGCGAACGACTCGGCCAGCAGGTTGCCGAGGTCACTTGGCAGCGGACGCAAGATTTGATCTCCGGCAACACCGCCCCTTAGAGCCAGACCTCTAAAATCTGATCCCTGAAAATCCCTCCGATCTTTCCTGAAGAATTGCTTCAGTCCTTCAGCACTTTGAGTTGCT
>JAQXDZ010000132.1 GCA_029251085.1 Mariniblastus sp. | reverse complement strand
CGGAAATTAACCTACCGTGACTTTTTAGATCATTTGATAATGGTTTAAACTCGCACAGCTCATTTCGCTATTTTGAATTCGATCCAGCTGGAGGCTTCGGGACTATGATGAACCCGATGAGTTGCTTTGATGAAATCATCCGCGGTCGCTTTGAAAATGTTCTCTACATACTTTTGTGGATTGCGATCGATTAATGGGAACCAACTGCTTTGAATTTGAATCATAATACGATGCCCAGTTTTGTAGGTATGACATAAATCTTGAAGCGGTAGGTTAATTTCCGCGACTTCATTGGCGACAAACGGTTCGGGTTTTTCGTAACCGTTACGGAATCGCCCGCGAATGACTTCGCTGCGAACCATTTGCTGGAACCCGCCAAAATCCAAACCTGGTTGCGAGCCCTCAACAAAAGGGTGGTCATCAGGGTAAACATCAATGATTTTCACAATCCAATCAGCCGAAGTTCCCGTTGTGGAAACATTTAGGTGAGCCATCACGTCGCCGTTGATTGTCACAGGTTGCGTCAATGGTTCCGTTTGGAATACCAGAACATCCGGGCGAGCGGCAGCGAATCTTTGGTCATCCGACATGTAGGGTCGAGGTGTGAACCTAAGTTCGAGATCCTCGCGATCGCGATGGGGCACGGGATTTTGAGGATCACTGACAAAACTGGTCTCCTTCGGCTCTGATTTTTTTGGCTGATCCTTGGAAAGTGACCGATCGCCGTGAAGGTAATACTTTACGGATTCAACATTCGCCGGCGGCCACGCCATGAACTTATTCCAGCGTCTTAAGCCGGTATCGTACATCATGGCTTTGAAGTTTGGTTTCTCACCGAGACCCTTTAAAAAGTACCGAAAGAAGGGAGATTCAATTTCTCTTTGATAGAATTCAGAAACGTTTTTACCGAAGCCAACTTTCCCGACAACGGCATTGGGAGTGTTCCTTGCCCAATCTCCATGGCTCCAGGGTCCCATTACGATCGCGTTGAAAATATCGGGATTGTTTTTGTCGATTTCTCGATAGATATTTAAAGGCCCGTACAGATCTTCGGCATCGAATAGACCACCCACCGTTAAGACGTTGGTTTTGATTCCTTTTAAGTGTGGGAGAATACTTCGTTTTTGCCAAAACTCGTCGTAGTTGGGATGTTCTACCAATTGCTTCCAGAAAAAATTGTCTTCATCATGCAATTTCCCCGCTTCACTCATTGGTCCAAGGCTCATGAAAAAGTTCCACGCATCTCGGGATGTTGGTTCAATCGATTTATACCAGGATGATTCGGTTGGCCCCTGATGTTGAAATCCAAAGGTCGAGGTCGCGACAAAGTAACTTAATAAATAGGCTCCATGATGATGGAAATCATCAAAGAAGAAGTCAGAAATAGGTGCCTGAGGTGAGGCGGCCACGAGAGCGGGATGGTGTTCTGGCAATGCGGCCGCTGTGTAAAAACCGGGATAAGAGATTCCCCACATTCCAACTTTGCCGTTGTTGTTTTTTACGTTCTTGAGCAGCCATTCGATTGTGTCATAAGTGTCGGAACTTTCATCGATGGAATCATCACCGTTGATATGAGGTCGCATATTGTCATACGATCCCTCGGACATCCAGCGACCTCTTACGTCCTGAAGGACGAAAATATATTTTTCCTCTTCCATCAACTTAGACGGCGCGATGCGGCCGGAGTATTGATCAGCACCGTAGGGCCGGACACTGTATGGAGTGCGCTTCATCAAAATTGGGTAGGTAACGGAATCGTCTCGGGGAGAGTAAACGGTGGTATACAGTTTGGTTCCATCACGCATAGGAATCTGGAATGACTCCTTTTGATAGTTGGCCTCAACAGAAGAGACTGTTTGCGAGTAACACGAGTCGGCTGGTGTCGAGATAGTGAATAATACGGTCAAAATCGTAATAATTAACCAGTGGTAATGTCTCGACGCTTGCAGCAAATATCGACGCATGATTTTCTCCAGGGCTATCTCAAAAAAACGGCAACATCATCCTAGCGAGTATTTGCCTGTTCGGTAACCGACAAGGTCAGCCGCATCTTTGGAGAAGCTCTAAGAATTACTGGATGAAAGACAAAAACTAAGTACATTTCACGCAGTGTTAATATTACGCAGTGTTGAGATCACGGGTTGAGATCACGGGTTGAGATCGCGATCAGCAGCTGACTTACATAATCCAGAGTCTGGGCATTATCAGACCAGATGAGTGAAAACGAAAAATCGAGCCACTAAAAGTTCAAAACTGAACTACCGAATGGTGACAGTTGAATCAAGAGTTAGAAGTTCGCAAACTTCTTTAAGTTCAGCATCTGTCAGGCTAATAATCCCGGCCTGTGGAGCAACTGATGACGTTGTTCGTTTCCCGCGAATAACTAGTTCTCGACCACCTGTAGTTTTCAGCAAGATGTTGCCGTTATTCATTTGAACGTGGTACTCGCCCGGAAGAAGATTAACTCCTGCATAATCAAACTGGCAACCGAAGAGTTCACCGAGATAAAGTGTCATTTTATCGTCATCGCGGGCAACTTTTAAATCAAACGGCCCCTTAATAACTTTGAGAGTAGAGGGGATTGCGGATGTTTTTGATGCGGGAAGGCCGTTAATTTTTTGAATTACTGGGACTGAGACTCTCCATTCCTGAGCGAGTTTCGCGAGCGGAATTTCTGTCGTTGTCGGATCAGTTTTTTCAAGATGTGCTTCTTGGGACCATATCAATTTAGATGCAAGTTGGTTCAACCAGGCCATTGTTTTCTGATACTGCGGTCCGTTGAGGTCATTCGCTGCGTGGTAATTCGATAATGTTTTGAGGGCGCTTTTAAGATTGTTCTGTTCTACGTCGAGAGCTACTTGCATCCACAAATCAGCAATTTCTTTCGAGTTAAGCTTGCGAGGCAGAATAACTCCTGCTGGTGCATTGAATGAATTATCGGGTGTTAAAGCAAGACTTCCGTTAGGTGGGCTGGGCGATCTCCGGGGACCTCCTAACGAGGCTTGGTTTCGAAAAGCCTTTGCCAGATTTTTTTGTTTGACGTTTTCGTTCAGTGAACCGGTTGATCCGAAGCTTGGCGATTTTGGTTTTGTCAGTTGAGGTGGACTCGGCTTTATAGGATTTGGTTTAAGCGGCGGAGTTGTTGGGGTCAGGGCTGGTGCTGGTTCAATCGGAGCGACTTGTTTGGGTAATCGCTTTGGGGGAGAAATGTCCACGGGAGGGAGTGGCTCAGGTTCCATTTCTAAAGGATTCGATAGCCCAGGAAGTGGCTCGTTCGCAAGTTCTAAACTTGCCTGTTGTTCTCCACTGTCCCCTTGTGGTTGTGGAGAAGATGATTGATAAAACATGAACGCAAGTGCGAGCAGTCCAACTGCGACCACGGTGTTTTTTAATGAATGCATTTTAGATATCCACAATTGCGCGACTGGTTAAGGTAAGCCTAGTTGCGGTGCCAATGTTTTTTTTGATGCCTGTTTGCAAATTAGTTCAGTGGTTGGAAGATTCCGATGGACGATGACAGTGACTACACCTTGCCATGCCCTCATTGCAAAAAAGAAATATTTGACGACGTCGACCAGTGTCCGTACTGCCGGCAATATTTGCTTTCCAGCGATTTTAAAAAGCCGCTGCCCAAATGGGTGATCGTTCTGGTGGCTCTCACGATACTCTCGTTCTTGCTGCCTACGATCGTCGCCGCTATCCGAAGTTTTTCCTCGCAATGATTAGGAATCTCGAGTGAAATTAACAGATACGTGTTTTTTAAGCGAGATCTGTCGGTGTCATTTGTGCTTGCTGGTATGACATTGCTAGCTTAGAAACCGAGTCTATTCGCTTGCTTGATCGGATGGATCAGGCTTGGCAAGGCGCAATTTTTCACGAATTAAATCGAGTCGTTTCTTGATCTCTGATTCGAATCCACGATCAACTGGTTGGTAATAAGAGCGGTCAACGCCGAGATAGTCTTGGCTGGAGACGCCGTCGGATTCATTGTGGGCGTATTGATACCCGGTGCCGTGTCCAAGCTGGTTAGCTTCGCGATAGTGGCTGTCTCTGAGATGGCGCGGAACTGGTAGGACGCGGTCTTCTCGGACATCATTACGAGCCAATCCGATAGCGGTAGTAGCCGCATTGGATTTCGGCGCACACGCAAGATAGGTTGCTGTTTGAGACAGGGTAAGCTGACATTCAGGCAGTCCGATCTGCTCACAGGCTTGCGAGCAGGCGACCGCTAACGGCAGCGCGTGCGGGTCTGCGTTCCCAATATCTTCGCTCGCTAAAATAATCAGTCGCCTGCACAGGAATCGAATATCTTCTCCCCCCTCAAGCATTCGGGCCAACCAATAAAGCGCTGCGTCGGGGTCGCTGCCACGGATACTTTTGATGAGTGCACTTGCCAGATCGTAATGTTCATCGCCGGTGGGATCGTATTGGATTGAACGTTGGCCGACTGCCGTTCTCATGATTGATTTTGAAATAACGAGCGGTGTTTGTTGCTTACTTCCATTGGCAGCGATAGCGGCGGTTTCCAGTATAGAAAGGGATTTTCTGGCATCCCCATCGCAAATTTTAGCGAGATAATCTAACGCATCTTCGTCGATCTTCATGTGAAGTTCGCCAAGCCCACGATCTTTGTCGGTGAGGGCTTTGTTGATCAATTGCTTGATGTCGCTGGGAGAAATCGGTTCAAATTGAAATACTTGGCTCCGACTAACGAGCGCTCCATTGACGGCAAAGAAAGGGTTGGAGGTTGTGGCTCCGATCAGCGTGACGACTCCATCTTCAACGTCGGCGAGCATTGCGTCCTGTTGAGATTTATTGAAACGGTGAATTTCATCGATGAATAGTAAAGTCCCCTTCCCTCCCGAAGCAAGATCGTCTCGTGCGCGGCTTAAGACTTCGCGAAGGTCTTTGACACCGTGCATGATTGCGCTCAATTGTTCGAACCGGCGGTCGGTTTCACCGGCGAGGATTCTTGCGAGGGTTGTTTTGCCAGTGCCCGGAGGTCCATAAAAAATGACGGAGCCAAGTCGATCGGCCTCTACTAACTGGCGAAGTAATTTCCCTTCGCCTAAGAATTGTTTTTGACCCACAAACTCATCAAGCTGAGAGGGTCGCATTCTCGCTGCTAATGGTTTTGCGGCATCAAGATTTGCTTTTTCAGTCGATTCGAAAAGTGACATGAGAATACTTTCGAGGTGGAACCGGCAGTTCGGAATCTCTTAGTATCGCAGCAATTACAGAGCCGAGGAAGTCGGTGGACGATGCCTTGTATAAACGTGCGGCCATCCGAAAGAAAACAAATATGAGACGCTGCTTCGCGTTCGATCACTGAGTCACGATGAATGTGATTAACATGCAGGCCCACACGACATCGAGGAAGTGCCAGTAACTGGCACAGTGGTCGACAGCCCAGTGCCGCTCGTGGTCGTAACGGTCTTTGAAAGCTTGGTAAATAATGAATCCAAGGAAAACCATGCCGCCCAAAACGTGAAGTGCGTGAATTAGAGACAGCGTGAACGACATGCCATAAACTTTCATCGATCCGTCGGGTTGGCTAAAGTGTTGGCTGAGCAGATCGTTCAAGCCAAACATTTGAATCAACACGAATGAGATCGCAGCGACCAAAGAAATCATCAACCACAGTCTGAAACCGGCCTGTCTTTCACGATGCACCAGCCAACAGGCCCGCTGCATAAAAATACTGACCAGTACAAGGATTGCAGAACTGACCCAGAAAGAAGTGGGCAATTTCAAAGGCGCATACACCTCGGGCCCTTGCGTCAAAAAGGAACCCGGAACAGCGTCGGGGATAGGGTTGAAAGCGTGTTGCCGAATAACCAAGTAGGTGATTAGGCTGGCGATGAAAAACATGCCAAGAGACGCAAGGAATAGATAAAACACTAACTTGCTCTTATAGAGATCGGGTCTCGTCGGAACTAAGTTAATTGACTGTTTTAACATGATGCTAGTCGTCTCGAGGGTGTGGCCTGCCGACCCTAACCCAGCGAAACACCTCTCTACTCAGAGACTTCGACGTTCGCAAGATTGTTAATGTCGAACGCTTCGATTGTGGGTTGGTACTCGCCCGTATCCATCATTGTCATACCGATAAAAAGTGTGACGAATAACAAAGAGGACAAAAATGCCAACACGTTAAAGCTTTTATCCCAATACATGTGCATGAAGAACGCACACACGAGGAAGGCCTTCATCGTGGCAATGACCATGGCGAGCGGAAACGCGAATGCTGGAGGCATTCCCAAACCGGTTCCCAAAGCCGACGTCGCAACTGTCAGGATTGTCAAACCGATCAATCCAAAAAAGACCCCGAACAAAAGTTTTGTTGAGACAGGGTGGCAAAATGCTGGTAGGTCGTCGTGATGTTCAGACATGGAACTTAATCAATCAAATAAAGCAATGGGAACAGGTAAATCCAAATTAAGTCGACCAAGTGCCAGTACAAACCAACATAGTCTACAGGGCCGAAGTAATCGGTCCGCCAGTGTCCGAGTAAGGACCGCCAGTACAGCCAGGCGAGTGCAATGATCCCGCCAATGATGTGAATTGCGTGAAGGCCTGTCATGCAATAATAGATGCTAAAGAAGATCCCGATATCACGACTGAGTGTACTTGGGTCAGGGTGGTGAGCGTCGAAACTGGCCTCTCCCCCGTCAGCCGGATGTGCCCCAAAATGTTCTTCGTGGTCAGCATGGTCGCCTTCGTGATTCGGATCAGCAGCGGCCTTGTCGTGATCTCCCTCATCGTGATCTCCCTCATCATGCTCGTCCTGTGTTGAGGCCATCAGCATCAGAGGTTGCTCAGCAATCACAGATGCATGGGAGCTTCCAGTCTCAGCATCGGTAGCACTCATAAAAACGACGCCAACAACAACGCCTAAAAAGTAGCCACTGACAGTGATCGCCATCGCCACCATGAATTTCGCGAGCATTGTCTTGTTGATCAATTTACTGATCACACTCGCTGCCAAGAATCCTGCCAACAGTAGTGCCGGAACGATGCACAAGTACACCAGATAGTCTGAGATATGGAGCGATTTACCAATCTCGGTTGTTGGAGTCGGGTGTGTGTAAGTCAGATTAAACGCACTTCGTACCAGAATGCCCATGTCCCACTTGTGGCTATATTCGACGGCTTTAACACCGAGGAACATCGTGGCACAAACCATCGTCATCAGGATGTAAACAGAGCAGTTCTTATTGCGTCCGAGTTGTGCGGCACGCACGCCCAGAGCCATCGTGAGGCTGCTAAAGAGCAATACGATCGTGTTCAAACCGCCAAGATACTTGTTGAGAAAGACATGTGCCTGCTCAAAAACCTCGGGGTGGTTCGTGCGATACAAAGTGTAGGCCACAAACAGACCACTGAAAAACAAAACTTCGGTGACCAGGAATAACCAAATACCTAGTTTCCCGGAGTCAAACTGTTGTTCAGCTGAGTCAAAGTGATGGGCAATAAATTCACCGTGATCATAAAGATCGTGGTGGTCGTCGTGAGTGTCGTGTGAATCGGCAACGGCCATTTCCGGCTCCGGAAGTTTTGGCTAATTAATTTTAAAAAAGCGTTGAGAGTTATTTTACAAAAATTGCAGTCCTTGATTTAAAGTCAATTCAGCAATCCGATTAGTGATGGACAGGTTCTTTGCGAGGGGCAACTTTATCTGGGTTGGCAAACTCGCGGGGAATGTAGGTATCAAGCTCTTCGTCGTAGACCTGTGATTCGAAATCATAAGGATCCGTTAGCACAGGAGTCTGAAGGAAGTTGTGAAAATCAGGAGGTGAACTGGATTGCCATTCCAACGAAGCCGCACGGAATGGGTTGCTGCTGCAACGAGGTCCACGCAATGCCGCATAAACTAGAACAACAAAGGATAAGAGAATTCCAATCCCGAGCACAAAAGCTCCAACGGTAGAGAGTTGGTGGAAAATTTGGAATTCCGGGTCATAAGAAGCATAACGCCGAGGCATTCCGCGTGATCCCATCACAAACTGCGGGAAGAAAGTCAAGTTAAACCCGGAGAAGACTAGGAAGCAACCGACGCGTCCTAGGAAGTCATTGTACATCCGGCCCCAAATCTTTGGCCACCAATGGAAGACACCGCCTAATAGTGCTGTAAGTGTTCCACCAACCATCACGAAGTGAAAGTGGGCCACGACAAAGTAGGTATCGTGGAGGTGAATGTCAGTTGAAAGTGCACCGAGGAACAGACCCGTCAGTCCACCAATTCCGAATAGAAAGATAAACGATAGAGCGTAGCACATGGGCGTATTCAACAGGATTGAGCCTTTGTACAAGGTTGCCAACCAATTAAAGACTTTCACCGCAGATGGAATCGCCACTGTGAAGGTAATCGCACTAAAAATCAGGGTGACGACCAAAGACTGGCCGCTGGTAAACATGTGATGGCCCCAGACCAAAAAGCCCAGCAAAGCGATCGCCACGCTTGAGAACGCGATAAAGGAATAACCAAAAATCCGCTTTTGACTGTAAACTGAAATTAGTTCGCTGATCACGCCCATCGCCGGAAGGATCATGATGTAAACCGCAGGGTGCGAGTAAAACCAGAAGAAATGCTGGAACAAGACAGGGTCACCGCCGTATTTCGGATCAAAAATTCCGATGTGCAATGTCTTCTCTGCAATTAGCATCAGGAGCGTAATTCCGAGTACGGGTGTCGCCAACACCTGAATGATTGCTGTCGCGTAAAGCGACCAAACAAAGAGGGGAAGTTTGAACCACCCCTGATCCTTCGACCGCATCGTGTTGACCGTGACGAGGAAGTTCAAGCCTGTGAAAATCGAACTGAAACCCAGGATAAACGCTCCAAAGGTCGCATAAATCACACCGGTGTTCGTGTCGATACTATACGGGGTGTAGAACGTCCATCCCGTGTCCAGACCTTTACCGCTGAGGATAGCCAGCAACAGACAACCGGTACCGATGATCCATAGGTAAAAACTAGCCAAGTTCATTCTCGGAAAGGCTACGTCCTTTGCCCCCAACATCATCGGGAGAACGATGTTCCCCAGGGCTGCCGGGATACTTGGAATGATGAATGAGAATACCATCACCGCACCATGCAGAGTAAACATCTGGTTGTACATGTCGTCTGACAACATTGTGCTGTCGAATGTAAACAGATGAGATCTCAAAACGAGGGCGAAAACACCCGCGAGGAACAGCGCGACCGTGACGCCAATGAGGTACATAATACCAATGCGTTTGTGATCGAGCGTGAACGCCCAGGACTTCCAGCCTTTTGAGCAGTTCAGGAAGTTCGTTTCGGGTGTGCCGAATAGTTTTTGCCGCGTGCTTGAATCTACCATATTTTTAGCCTTAGTTTCAGCAAGCTGATTAAGCTTGCCGTTAAGTTGTAAGTTAACGAATCAATTCAAAGAATTGATCAATTCCTACTTCGCATCCCCAGTCGAACTCTTAAGCTCTTTTAGGTAAGCGATTACGTAATCGACGTCCTTCTGATCCAAAATTCCTTTGAAGGAATTCATTTTTGAAACCGGACCATAGCCTTCGACAATGTGTTTCTCTGGGTACCAAATCGAATCAAGAACATAGTCCTCGTTTACCAATTCAGTTGTCCCGTCAATCATTTTTTCGTTTGTGCCCCAGATCAGGTTCAACGCCGGTCCGGTTGCTGCCTGACCGTCTACCTTGTGGCAACCAGAACAGTGAATTTGGTAAATTCGCTGTCCGTTTTCAAAAGGTGTTTTTTCCGCTTCAATCCACTTGGTGTTGTTTTTGCGATCTTCCTCGGAAGTATGAACAATGCAGGCAGTCTTCATTTTCGAGTGGCCGGTTCCACAATACTCATTGCAGGACAGCCTGTAGACTCCGTCCTTGATGGGTTCGAAGTAAGCGTACGTGTAGCGACCTGGAACAATATCCATCTTTTGTCGGAATGCGGCGACAAAGAAACTGTGAAGGACGTCTTCCGATTGCATGATGAGTCGGACTGGTTTGTCCCTGACTAAGTGAAGCTCATTTGTCTGATCCCCGTCTTCATAGGTAAACAACCAACCAAATTGTTTCGCAGTCACTTGAATTTCTTCGGCGTTCTCTTTGGGAATCCGCATCTCGAACCAAGTTTCCGCACCGACGTAGAAAATCCAGACGAGGATGATACTTGGAAGAACCGACCAGAGAATCTCGATAGCCGTGTTGTGTGACGAACTTGGCTCGGGTGCGATAACACCGTCTTTTCTGCGGTACTTCACGCAGAAATAAACCATCGCACCAATGATCGCGACAAAGAAGACGAGGGAGATCCAGAAAATCGACATGTAAAGAAAATCAACTTCGCCTGCAAACGACGACGCTTGGGTAGGAAACCAATATTCTGTTACGAACGGATTCGACGTACCCTCGCGGATTAGCGATGAATCGGGAACCGTTGTGCCCTGCATGCTGATCGCTTCGGTGCGTTCACGTAAATTTTCTAGGTTGCTGTCGTTTGTCTGAGCAAGCATTAGAGGTAATTGCCAATTCATTGTAGTTGTCTATCTCTCAGTGTGATCGTTTTAGGACCGTTTCCGCCTCAGTGTTTACCCGGCCGTTGTTGGTAGGTAATCCGAATCGTCTTTTTTAGTGCCTCGCCGAAAAAGCCAGTAAGGAACCAAAGTACCCAAAAGCAAAATTGTCGTGAATGCTCCACCGATTCTCATGATCGCCATTGCCTGAAAGGTGTAGCGACCTGTTGATTCGTTGAAAGTGAAACATCCCAATCCGTAATTAAGGATGTTGATAGGAGAACCTATCTTGCCTTCCGCCGATTCAACCAATGCCTGCTCAATTGTGCCTGCGTCGTAATTCAATCCGTGGATGTAGCGAACAATTTTTCCCTTGGGGGAAATCAAAATAAATACTGGTGGGTGGGAATATAACTTTTGTTCCCGGACGTACTTGTATCGAAACCCGCAAATGTCAGCCAGCAGTTGGATATCATCTTCGTCGCCGGTCAAAAAGTGCCAGCCGTCCTGAGAATTCTCACGGTCGAATTTGCTGTACCTTTTGACGTATTTGGCTTTCGACTTTTTTGCCCGAGACGTTTGTTCAGTTGGATCAATGCTGAGCGAGACCATCTGAAAATCTTCATCAACTTTAAACTTGATGTCCCGCAGGGTGTCCGTCATGTTTTCCAATTGAACACTGCATAACTTCGGGCAATCCGAGTAGTTGAATGATAGCATCACTGGTCGCTTGCCATCAAAATATTTGCCAATTTGGACGAATCGATTTTCCTCATCGTGAAAAGTGATGTCACGAACAATGAACTCGCCAGTCTGCGAATCGACGCCGATGTTTTGAGCGACCTTTGGTTTCTCGTTGATGCCGTAAGGGTCAGATTTTTTGGATGTTTCGGTGACCGTTTTGGACGATTGATCCTCAGCAGTTTGACCAAGCGCGAACCCACCCCAGTTGGCCACAGCGAAGCACGCGGCCAGGGTTAAAGCGATTCGATAATTTGGTTGAAAGATCATTCTTCTTGAGACTTACTAAGCGGTGTGATGTTGTTTGGACTATTTTCCGTACTTGGAAACGACTTCTTCCATCGCTAAAGAAATTGGAACTGGTGCTTTGACGAGTTCTTCTTTTTGCTCTTCGATCTGAACAACCGAAGGCATCGCTTCAACACCGGAAGCGTTCCTAATAAGAAAACTGTTTTGCCAGTGGTAACATAACCCTTGCACAAACATAATTGTCAGCAAGGTGACCAAAGCACTGATTGCACCGACCAGAACGATCACAGGTGTATTAACATCGTCGTAGCTAGGTGCTTCGTGGGTTGTATTTGAATCGGACATCTTATTCTTTACGCTTTGTGTTTTGTTTTGGTTTGCTAATGAATCAATGACAATGAACGATTAATGAACTTCGTGGTTCAACGCTTCGCCAAGCCGAGGATCTTTTAGTGGCACGAGTGAACGATTTCCCGCAATCATGCAGAACATGGCGATGTAAACGGCAATCACTCCGACCATGCAAGCGAGGTCGATCACGATTCCCATTCCAGTCAGGGTGTAAAGGTTTGCCTCAGGATTCATCTGTGGCATGATCAGCCAATAATGATCAACCCAGTGCATTGCTAAAATAAAGATTGCTGAAAACGCCAGCATCTTGCGGTTGCGGCGGAGTCCACGTCCCATCAGCAGAAAGAACGGGATGAATAGGTGACCGACCAACAATAAAATTGAGAGCGTCATCCAACCTGGTTGATTGATTCGCAGGTTGTACCAGAACGTTTCTTCCGGAATGTTGGCGTACCAGATCAAAAGGAATTGGCTAAAGGCAATGTAGCCCCAAAAGATTACGAAGCCCTGCATCAATTTACCAAGATCATGGTAATGGTCGATTGTGATTTCGTCGGTGACACGTCCTGTCTTTTGAAGCCAAAGGCCGGTCAGAAGGATCGTGCAGAGAGCACTCAAAAAGGCTCCGGCAAAAAAGTAAACGGGGAACATCGTACTGAACCATAACGCGGAAAGTGACATCTCCATATCAAAGGAAGAGAACACTACTGTTACTGCGAACAAGATCATCAACGGTGCCGAAAACGCTTGCATCCGGGAGGTTAGGTTTTTGTCTCCCGTTTTGTCTTGCTTTAATGAATTACTTAAAAAGAACCAAGCCATTCCGCCCCAGGCGAGGAAGTACGCGATGACGCGAATCGTGAAAAAGTTTTGATTCAAAAACTGGTACTTCATTTGTTCCAGGGGTGGCCGGTTGGCCACAGTTTTAAACTCTAATTTTTCAGCGGCCGTCAGATCGTGCATCGTCCAGCCACCCTGGTTCCAACTATAAATCATGTCACTGCCGCTGATTACCGTGGCGAGGATGGGGATGAACAAAATGCCAAGCCCTAATGCACACATCGCGTAGAGTTCGGCGACACGTCGAACGGTGACGCTCCAACCGGCGCGGGTGAGGTGCATGATCGTGACGAAGAACAGGCAACCTACAGAGATTGAAAGCACAAAACAAAAACTGGTCAGATAGGTAAACATGAATCGCTTCAAGCCCTCTTCGGAGCCCAAGGACAACATGATCGCTACGCCGATTCCGATCGCACCTACGATCAACGCCACTGGAGCGGTTCGGAGGTGCCCACCGTTGAGTGTTGTGATCGGGGAAGTGATTTTTGCAGGTCTAGTTTCGTGCATTTCAGATCTTGTCTTGTTATTTTACTGAACAGCCAGAATAGGTTGGTAAAATCCGTTCAGGTTCGCCTGAGCGGAGTCATCTAAAATTAAGGCGTCGGTTGGGTTTTATCTTCTGGGGTAGACGCTGACTCGCCGGTGTCATTCGCTTCTGAGCCCTCACCACTCTCGTCATCGCTGACAGCTACGACGGGTTTAATCCCCGTTTCCTGAAGTGCTTTTACGTAAGCGACGATCGCCCAGCGGTCTGCAGTTGGAATTTGAGCTCCATACGGTCCCATCGTGCCACGACCGTTTGAGATCGTTTCAAAAATTCGACCGAGTGGATTCTTTTCGGCGTTGCTGACGGTTGCGTCGTGCAATGATTTCGCGGAAGTCCACTGAGCTTTGCCGGTTGCTGCCAGAGCGACAGCCCGTTGATTCACAAGTCCATCGCCATTGGCTGCATAGCCGTGACAGGCAGCACAGTAAATATTGAAACGAACCTGGCCACGTTTGACCAATGCTTCGTCGACAGTGATTTCTTTTGGAAATTCGGTGATGTACATACTGACGTCTTCCACCGGAGGTGCCGCTTCAGCTTCGTCTTGAGTTCCAAGTCCAGTACGAACGGAACCCTGGGGTGTTGTCAATGAAACGGTGGGAACATAATCGCTCTTAATACCCTGGTAAAGTTCGGTGTCGGCATCGAGTTGGCCTCGGGCGACTGAACCGTCTACAGGTGCTCGCATGACTCGTTCGTCTGCAAACAAGTAACGATCGTTCATCATGATCGGACTAAGGGTTTGGGTTTTTGATTTATCTTGCCAGTCCATGTCCGGGACGACATGAAGTCGCGGTGCTCGACTGGTCATTCCCATGGCTCGGAAAATCGCCACGGGAGGAAGCAACAATAGAATCGCACCCATCAAAGCGAATAGTCGTAACCAGCTTGGTAAATTGTTGTCAGTTAGATCTCGCCGACATTCATCGATGGAAACCGCGCCCCATTCGTTCAGTTGAGCCTCGGTTGAGCCTCGATC
This sequence comes from Mariniblastus sp., assembly GCA_029251085.1. GTDB lineage: Bacteria > Planctomycetota > Planctomycetia > Pirellulales > Pirellulaceae > Mariniblastus. The sequence goes on along the minus strand of JAQXDZ010000132.1, from coordinate 2,419 downwards.
GAATTGCTCATCAGCCTGTTCGATCATCAGAAAGAATTTATCGTTGGTCGCTCGCTTGAATCGGGAAATTCGATGCAATGGATTGGAAAGCATCGGAAGCTTGTTTAGGAACCACATTCCGAAGAACGTCGCGAACGCACTTGAAAGCACGATCACTTCAAAAGTCACCGGAATGTTTGCCGGAAGACTGAAGTAAGGCTTACCTGAAATTTTAAAACGATAGCCGGGAAACACAGGTGATTCGTCAGTGCTGAATTCACCCAAGGATCCACCGTTGGTGTACCACTGCATACCCAGACCAATGAATACCGCACCGACAGCAATCCCGAGAACAATGAACGGGAGAATCGTTCGCTTGATTCCCAATGCTGGATCAATGCCATGCACCGGAAACGGTGAGAATGCATCGGTCTTGGTATAACCCGCTTGCCGAGCTTGGTCACACGCCTGCACCAGCGAATCCGGATCATCGAACTGGGCAACCAATCCGATTAGTTTGGAGTTTTCGTCGGTGTTGCTGTTTTTATTTTCTTCAGCCATTTTTCTTCAGTCTCTATTGTAGCTTGGTTAGCCAATGTCTCTCGTGTTTGCCGATTCCGAGGGGCTCGAAGTTCGACAAGAACTTTTGCTCAATTAATGATCTTTTGGTCGCGGCATGACGCCTTTGACTTCTGCCATCGCGATGACAGGCAAGAACCGGCAGAACAGCGTGAACAGTGTAAAGAACAATCCAAAGCTTCCGATTAGCATCAATATGTCTACCCAGGTCGGATGGAAATACGCCCAACTCGAGGGAACAAAGTCTCGACAAAGGGAGGTGATCGTAATCACGAAGCGCTCAAACCACATTCCGATGTTCACAAAGACGCAAATGATCACCATGAACCAAGGTGTCGTTCGGCACCATTTAATCCAGAACACTTGCGGGATCATGACGTTGCAACTGACCATGATCCAATAGGCCCACCAGTAGTTTCCAAATGCTCGGTTGTAGAAAGCATAACTCTCGTAAGGAACGCCCGAATACCAAGCGATAAAGAATTCAATTCCGTAGGCAGTACCTACCATCATGCCCGTGGCCATGATGATTTTGTTCATGTTCTCAAGGTGCCTGATGGTGATCAGGTTTTCTAATCCATAAAGTTTTCGCACCGGAACGAGCAAGGTAACCACCATTGCAAATCCGGAGAAAATCGCACCTGCGACGAAGTAAGGCGGGAAGATAGTGGTGTGCCAACCGGGAACCTGCGAAACCGCAAAGTCAAAACTAACGATTGTGTGAACACTCAAAACCAACGGCGTCGCCAGAGCGGCCAAGATTGTGTAGGCGATCTCGTAACGATGCCAGGCACGTGCTGAACCCGTCCAACCCAGTGAAAGAAGTCCGTAAACGAACTTGCCAATTTTTGTTGTGCAACGATCGCGGAAGGTCGCGATATCGGGAACCATTCCCATGTACCAGAACAAAATTGAAACGGTCGCGTAGGTCGAAACCGCGAACACGTCCCACAACAGAGGACTTCGGAAGTTTGGCCACATGGCCAAGTGTTCTGTCGGAATTGGAAAGAGCCAGTAAAAGACCCAGACCCGGCCAATGTGAACGCCGGGAAAAAGTCCAGCACAGACGACCGCAAAAATTGTCATCGCTTCCGCCGCTCGGTTAATACTCGTTCGCCAGTTTTGGCGGAACAAGAACAGAATCGCTGAAATCAGCGTACCGGCGTGTCCAATTCCAACCCAGAAAACAAAGTTGACAATCGGCCAACCCCAATAGGCAGGATTGTTATTTCCCCAAACACCGACACCGTCCATCAAGAGGTGCCCGACGCATCCACCAAGAACCATTAACAGTGAAATGGCTGCTCCGAGGACGACGAACCAGATCTTTGGCGGTTTATCTGCTTCCCAGATTCCACAGACCTCATCCGTTACGCCAGCGTAATCAAGACCACCAAGAATCAGTGGAGATCTTTCACCCGCGTCATCATATGTATTGTCTAAAATTGGATTGACCGTAGCCATCAAATAAATCTCTTTGTGGATGTTTAAGTTTTTGTATCGTCGTCGTGATCCGAGCGTGATCCACTCAGGCCTCTCTGTTTTCAGTCTTCTCAATCTGGCAGTTTAAAAACACAAGCTGTCAGAACCGAAGAACTGGCAAACTCTATTTTTCTGTTTCAGCTTTATGATCGCCATCAGCGTGATCATGGTCGTCGTGATCATTCTCATGTTTAGTTTCATGATCATGATCTTCGTCGTGGTCATGGCCATGATCGTCATGTCCACCGTGACCCCCATGCCCACCGTGTTGACCAACGGAATCCCGGTCGTCGATGTCTCGCAAGGCTTCATGTGGATTTCGGACGCGTGCCAGGTACTGGGTTCGCGGTCGATTGTTCAATTCTTCGAGCATCGAGTA
>JAQXDZ010000121.1 GCA_029251085.1 Mariniblastus sp. | reverse complement strand
AGATCTTTGTTAACGGAAGCTTTGGCTGCTTCGTAGCGAGCACGACTGAGCAGTGCTGCATCGCCCTTGGTCATCCGGTTCATGAGGACGCCGTTGGCATCGATCTCGATACCACCCGTTCCAGGGCCATTGCCGCCTTGGTTACCGCCTCCGTTGCCGCCTCCGTTACCGCCGCCATTGGCACCCTGAGCCATCACGGATGATTGGAAGGCCAGCACCATACTGAATGCGGCGAATAGAATTGCACAATTTCTCACGTAACGACCAAGCATTTGGTTCTCCAATCAGTTGCCTGATTTTATCTGTGGAATCTAGCCGGATTAAGTTTGCTAGATTGCCTAAAGCCTAATTTTTGTTCAGTCTAATATTAGTTGCGTATTGCGAATTTAGCAAGAAAATCAAACCTTTTGGCAAGGCTTCGTGCTCAAATCCAGTCAAGACGCAGGAAATAACGGTTTTTCCGAATGGTCGCTGTCGTGTAAGACACCTTTCGCACCCAATCCGGAAGTTGGAGCCCACGTTTGGCTTCGCCAAGCGTAAATTCCATCGCAACAACGCTATCTTTCCTTCTGGCTAGTTCGACAACTCCACACCCATTTCTTTCATCAGCATCTTCATGTCCTCCCAAACGTGTCGTTTGGCAGAAGGCGTTCTAAGCAAATAAGCCGGATGATAGGTCACCAGGACTCGACTGCCCCGGTACGAATGGAACTGTTTTCTTAGCTTTCCCAACGATTGCGTCGTTTTTAGCAGGGTTCGGGCGGCTACAGATCCAAGGCAACAGATGAATTCCGGTTGAATGATATCGAGTTGGCGCTCGGCATAACCCCAACAATTAGAAAGTTCGTCTTGTGAGGGATTGCGATTTCCGGGAGGTCGACACTTGATTGTGTTCAAAATGAAAATATTTTCTCGTTGCAATTTGCAGGCTGTGAGGATTTTATCGAGTAACTTTCCTGCTTCGCCGACAAATGGTTCCCCAATTCGATCTTCATCAGCTCCGGGAGCTTCGCCAACGAAGACGAGTCGCGCATTTGGCGAGCCGACGCCGAACACCGTTTGAGTTCGCATTTTCGCTAAATCGTCGCAACGCGTGCACTGTGAAATTTCAGTTTGAAGAATTTGCAACGCTTCCTCACGTTGAGGTGTCGTCAGGCGATGAGAAACGTCAAAATTTGCTGGGGTTATGGTTGGTGCGGTTGCCGGCTTATTCGTGTTCGTCGTCTCGTTGTAATTTGGACGGGGCGCCTCTTTGATTTCGTTTGCGGAATCAGTTGGAGTTTTGGGCGAATAATTTTTATCGGCGGAGTCGGCGGGAGGGGCAGTTGCTTCAGCTAACGGGAGAGCGGCAGATTCAGCGGTGGCAAGAATTTGTTGCAGATCGAGAGCCGACTCACCGGTTCTTTTGGGGATATGGGTTAACCCAGCGGCCTGCAGGCTTAGTAGGTGTTGCCCTAACAGTTTCGCCAGTTGGGCCTCATTGAGTGGTGAACCGGCGGTTTCACCCTGATTATTAGAAAGATTTCCAACTTCTGGCATTGATTGACCGTTTGAATCTGCTTTAACAATTGACAAACAGCCATTATTGGAAAGAATCACAGGTCAGATGAAAAGTGGCCTCCGGAGATTGAGGCTTGTTTTTGCGATTTGTCGAAAAAATAAAGCGATTCCACCTGTTTTTGTGGTCGCAACTCGAAGTTTGCGTTTCTTGAGTCTTCTTCCTTAAGGCAAACCCGGACTAATCTTCACTGTTCATTATTTTTCCTGTACAGGCGATTTCGTCTGAGCAACCCTGAGCAATCCATGGCACTCCCTCAAGTTTCAATCATTGGTCGCCCGAATGTGGGCAAGTCCAGCATCTTCAATTGGCTGGCCGGCCGCCGCTTGGCCATTGTCGACGATATGGCGGGGGTAACTCGCGATCGCATGACATTCATGTTGGAAGAGGACGGGCGCTATTTCGAAATCGTCGACACGGGCGGAATCGGTATTAGTGACGTTGACCACCTCGATGAAGAGATTGAGGCACAAATCGAGATCGGAATTCAAGGAGCCGATTTGCTGATGTTCGTTGTTGACGTTCGCGACGGGAAGGTTGCGTTGGATGAAAAAGTCACCCGGCGGCTGCGAGGATTAGACAAGCCCGTTCTGATCGTTGCTAACAAATGCGATGGCGATAATTGGGAATTAGAGGCGAATGATTTTTTCTCTCTCGGGTTCGGGAAACCGGTTTGCTGTAGTGCCAAAAATAATCGTCACAAAAAAGACTTAGTTGCTGAGATTATGAAGCAACTGCCGACGCAGGAAGAAGTCGACAAACGAGAAACTCGTCGCCCTGAAATGAAGTTCGCACTGGTCGGACGGCGTAACGTTGGGAAGAGTACTTTCGTTAACAGCTTGGTGCAGTCCGAGCGAATGATTGTTAGTGAGGTTGCGGGAACAACGCGGGATAGTGTCGATGTGCGGTTTGAGTTGGACGGAAAGACAATGGTTGCAATCGACACGCCCGGATTAAGACGCGGGAAGAGTGTGCGGACTGATATTGATTGGTATGGAACCCACCGGGCGCACCGCACCATCCGTCATGCCGACGTCATTCTGATGATGTTCGATTGCAGCAAGCGTATCAGCAAGGTTGATCGCCAGTTGTGCAGCTACATTGAAGCGGCTTACAAGCCGGTCGTTTTTGTTGTCAACAAATGGGACTTAATGGCTGAGCATATGGCGACAGAGCGTTGGGCGGACTATATCCACGACAATTTTTCGACGCTGTGGAATGCCCCGATTGCGTTTGTAACCGGTCAGACAGGGCAAAACTGTAAGCGTTTAATGAATCATGCCCAAATGCTTTTTAAGCAATCGCGGGCAAGGGTCGGCACGCCTAAACTCAACCGGATTGTTAAGGAAGCTTTAATAAAGCATCCGCCGCCCATGGCGTCTAATAAAAAACGACCGAAGATTTACTACGCTGCACAAATTGGAATCGAACCCCCAACGATAATGTTGAAATGCAACAATCCCGATGCCTTTTCAAAGACATATCGTAGATACCTCCTCGGGGTACTGCGGGATTCACTCGAATTTGGCGAGGTTCCAATTCGAATGGTTCTTGAAAAAAGATCTTCATCCGATCCAAATGAGTCAATTGAAGAATCGCTTCGGTAGTTTCATTTTTGTCGAGGATCCTGCTTTCTCGATTATTTGGTCTTCGGACGGACTTAACATCTCGCCGGAACTCGATAAACTGTATTTTTTGAAAAAGGCTTAATTTCAACAATTACAGGCGAGAGAAAAGATGGGAACTCCAAGAGTTGGTATTTTGATGGGCAGTGACAGTGACTGGCCAAAAATTAAGAAAGTCGCCGTCGCACTTGAAGAATTCGGTATCGAATTTGAAGTCAATGTGATGAGCGCTCATCGCACGCCTCACGCGGTTGCTGATTATGCAACAAGCGCCGAAGAGCGAGGCATCGGAGTCATTATCGCCGCGGCCGGCGGTGCAGCCCACCTGGCGGGTGTCGTTGCGGCTCACACCGTTTTACCTGTCATTGGCATTCCTGTGCCTACTGCAGACCTTGGTGGAATGGATTCGCTGTTGGCAACGGTTCAAATGCCAGGCGATGTCCCTGTGGCCTCGATGGCGGTAGGCATGGGCGGTCCACGCAATGCGGGTTTATTTGCCGTGCAGATTCTTTCAACGGGCGACCCTGAATTGCGAGCTGCCTTCCATAAGTTCAAAAAGGAACTCGTTGGCAAAATTGAAACGAAGAATGCGAATTTCAAGGCTTCTTTAAACGAGCCTACCGGGTAAATCTGCGGTGGCAGTTTGCCGAGGTATGAGTTGGCAACGCTGACTGCATTCGCAATAGGACGGATTATAAAAATGACCGAGACGACAAAAGTTGAAACTATGATCTGGCAGGGTGGTGTATCTGGTTGCCTTGACATGATTGATCAGACGAAGCTTCCGACGGAAATGGTTCGGATCGAGTGTGAGGATGTGGAAACGGTTTGGGAAGCAATCAAAATGCTTCGCGTTCGTGGTGCGCCTGCAATTGGAATTGCGGCGGCCTACGGAGTGGTCTTGGGGCTTCAGTCCGTAGAAGAAGGTGAAGAAGCCTTGTTCGCGCGACTGAACGAAGTTGTTGAATATCTTGCGACCAGTCGCCCAACGGCAGTCAATCTGTTTTGGGCACTTGAGCGGATGCGTCGCTTTGCGGAAAGAGAACGGGTAAATTTTGCTGGAGTCGATCAACTTCGTGAGTCTTTGCTGGCCGAAGCCAAGGCCATTCACGAAGAGGATCGACAGATGTGCCACGCGATTGGCGGGCACGGGGCAGAGCTGTTGAAGGGGGTGGAAGGAGTTTTGACTCACTGCAACGCAGGCGGATTGGCAACCGCGGAGTACGGAACAGCCCTTTCAGTATTTTTTACGGCGCAAGATCGAGGACAGTCACTTCACGTTTACGTCGATGAAACTCGGCCGCTTCTCCAAGGGGCTAGACTGACTGCCTGGGAGTTGATGCAGCGAGGAATTAGGGCGACGTTGATATGTGACTCGATGGCCGCTCAAGTAATGCGGGAAGGGCGGGTGCAAGCGATTGTCACCGGTGCTGACCGTATCGCTGCCAATGGAGATTCCGCTAACAAAATTGGGACGTATTCGTTGGCAGTTTTGGCGCGGGCTCACGGCATTCCGTTTTATATTGCTGCTCCGAGTTCTACCTTCGATCTTGCAATTGAATCGGGTGACGAGATTCCGATCGAAGAACGTTGTTCAAAAGAAATTACACATGGGTTCGGTCGCCAGACTGCCCCTGATGGCGTTGAGGTTTACAATCCGGCTTTTGATGTAACGCCCGCAGATTATATTCAGGCGATTATTACCGAAAAGGGCGTGATTGATAACGTGAACCGTGAAACCATTGAACGTGTGCTGGGAGTGGTCTAGTTGCGGCCCGCGTTAGGAGCGGGATTTTGGTTTCGTTGCTTTGGTCCCAATGAAAACGTTGATCATCGAGCTCAGTTTATCGTTGTCTCCCCAACCGTCTTCAAAGAATCCGGTCAATTCAAATCCGGCTTTGAGTTGCAGTCCAATCAGATCCTCAAGGCTGTGGCCAAATTCAACGGGTCGGTCAGGGCCGAGTAACTTTTGTCTGGTCTCCTCCGGTAAGTCAAAATCGCAATACGGTATTGGATGCTGGACTTCAAATTTCCCACGGTCCAGTTTTGCGGCATCAAAGATGTAATAAACTGGGTTGATGAATCCAACAATGAGAGATCCGCCTGGTTTGAGGACGCGAAAGGATTCGGTCCAAATCTCTTCGACGGTTGGGCAAAAGCAAGTCGCGCATGGACTGATAATTAAGTCGAAGTGTTCATCTTCAAAACAGCGGAGGTTCCGCATATCACCTTGCGCTGTGTCCAACGTTAGGTTTTCGCGTTCGGCAATCTCGAGATCTCGTTGTAATTGAATTTCACTCAAATCGAACACCGTAACCTTGGCTCCTGCGGCAGCTAGGAGAGGCCCCTGTTGTCCACCTCCGCCAGCAAGGCAAAGGACAGATTGTCCTCTAATTGACGCGAGCCATTGATCAGGAACTGCACGGGTGGGAGTTACCCTGATTCTAAATTCGGAATTGCGAGCCTTTTCAATTTGCTCGGGAGTCATGCCGCGGTAGTACTTGTCTCCTGCAGCGGCCATTTTGTTCCAGGCAGTTTGGTTGAATTTTACAGCGTCGATGAGATCGCTCCGCTTCAGGCAATGGTTGAGGGATTGAATGCGTGGCAAATCGCTCGTGACCGTACTGCCCTGCAAAGATGAGATTGTAGCCTATGGCGAATCGCTTGCGCTGTTGAGTCCGCGACGTCCCTGGGCCTTTTCGATGTAATCAACTCGGTTTGTTTTATTGGAACCCGTTAGAATGCTAACAATCAAATTGGCGGATTTCTCCAAAGTTGCAAAATCTGGACGCAACTACGGCTGGTGCTGGCAAAGTCGGTTTCAACTCACTAACCTTTAGACAGCATTGTATTATGTCTTCTGGCAAGGCGTTCGATATATCGTTCGTTGATTTATCGTTGGATGCGGTCTCAATAAACACATAAGGTAATAATATGGTTTCGCAGGTTAAGCTGGCGAACAGACTTGGATTGTTTGCATTCGGGATTTTTGTTTCCGCGGGATTCTGTTGTACTTCGGTTTGGGGGCAATATTCGCCGCCATCTCCTCCGCCTGCCGATTTGAAAACAGGGTATGACTCGATGACGATCGAGCAGGCACAGGAATGGTTAGGGATTCTTGCCGGTCCAAAGTTCGAGGGGAGAGGCACTGGCCAACCGGGGTACGCGAAGGCTGCTCATTGGGTTGCTGGAAAGCTCGCAGAGTTTGGGCTTGAGCCGATTGGAAATAACGGGACTTATTTTCAAATGTTGCCAATGAAGCGTCGGATGCCAATACTCGAGGAATGTTTTATTTCCGGTCCGGAGGGGCTGAAGATAGATGCTGTTGGCAATCTGGGATTTGACCGATACTCCGATGCTCAGGAACTAACGGGGCCAGTTGTGTTTATCAATTTCTCGGGCCCCAACACGGGGCTTCCTCAGGGAACTCAGTTGCGGGATAAGATTGTGTTCTATTCTGCTGATGCTGCGGCCTCAAGATCGGCGGCAATGCAAATTGCCCGTCAGCGACCTTTGGGAGCTATCCGCGTAATCAAGGACGAACCCAAGTCGATTACACAATTGGTTCGTGAGGGAGTGCCCAATCGCGTAACTGGGATTTCGGGCACAATAAAAAATGCAGCGGCGAAGTCACTCATTCGCGGGCTAGGTGGAAAGCCACGTTGGATCAATCCAGCCGACGAACCCGGCGTTGCCATCTACCAACCTGAAGAGACCAAGGATGGGGCTCCTCAAGAAATCACGATCCGAATGAGGTACCGAGAGGAGCAGGCCGCTGTTCCTAATGTTGTGGCGTGGCTGGAAGGTTCGGATCCTGATTTAAAGAACGAGTACGTAGTTCTCGGTTCGCATCTTGATCATCTCGGGATTCGAGGCGGACAGGTTTACCCGGGTGCCGACGATAATGGGTCGGGGTCGACGGCGGTTTTGAGTATTGCCAAAGCGTTTGCGTTGAATCCAGTACGTCCCAAACGAAGCGTGCTGTTTATTTGGTTTGCAGCGGAAGAAATCGGCTTAGTTGGTTCGAAGCATTATTGCGACAATCCAACCAAGCCGCTGGAAGACATGATCTGCATGTTCAATATCGACATGGTTGGCAGGAACGAAGAAACCAAGGATGAAACCTCAGAGGAAAATGAGGGAAGTATCCATCTTGTTGGTAGCCAAAAGGGTGAGACGGACATTCACGACATCGTATTAAAAGCCAATGAGTCAGTCGGTTTCCGGTTTGAGTTAGACGAAGAAGATGTGTGGAACCGAAGTGATCAAATTAACTTTTACCAAAAAGGTGTTCCGGTTTCGTTTTTGTTTGGAGGTTTTCATCCGGACTATCACCGTCCATCAGATAAAGTGGAAGACATCAATTTTAAAAAACTGGTTTCGGCGGCTAAGCTGTATTATCTGGCGGTCAATCTTGCGAGCGACCATGGTCCGTTTGAGATGAAATCCCAATCCCGAAAATAGATTAGTGCGGGATTGTTAATAGATAACGTTTGAAAAGGGGGCTTTTTTGAAGCCCTCTTTTTTTGTTTCTGTTGAGTGCTTTCGCTAGGAGTCGTTGCGGAGGTGTCTTCGCCTTTTTACCGAGCCTTTCGAAGCCCGAATCGTTTCCGAGACATTATTGGTATCATCGCCTAACTGGTCTTGGGGAGTAATGCTTTTACGCCAAGATCAATCCGGCGATTCAACCGGTCGCCTTGTGCATTTAGAAGTCCTAGGAGAGGTAGTTGAACCTCGAATACTGAGTAAGGTTGCTGGGCAGGACAGCCTATCTTGAAGTTCTTGCTTTGGTGGAACCTAAGGCAAATATCGCCGTGGGTTCTTGTTGTGATTCATTAGGACTTTAAATTGCGATTAGCGTTGCCATAGATTGCCGTATTTTGCGATTAGTGTCGAGCGACTTCCCAAAGTTTGTGGGTTGAGAGAACGATGCTGAAGAGAGGGGGGACGGAGTTGGAAGGAATAGCAATTCAACCAGCTCGCTGTTAGAAAACGTTCAGATGGGCTAAAATGTGCCCAGTTCTACCCACTAATAAATTGAGAAATGCGCGCATTGGAAGCTGGCCAAGCAGTGAGTGAGGCTGTTGTCGTTCCACCGAGCGTAAAACAAGGAGAGTTCGATTGTCTGACGCGGATATTGGTTTGATCGGTCTTGCGGTTATGGGAGAAAATTTAGTTCTCAACATGGCGAGCAATGGATACAACGTTGTAGTTTACAATCGAACGACTTCAAAAGTCGATGAGTTTCTGGCGGGTCGGGCTGCAGGGAAAACGATTGGTGGGGCTCACTCATTAGAGGAACTCTGTTCAAAATTAGCGAGGCCGCGTCGGGTGATGATCATGGTGAAAGCGGGCGCTGCCGTGGACAAAGTTATCGATGGCTTGCTTCCTCATCTCGACGAAGGGGATATCCTTATCGATGGAGGGAATAGTGAGTTCCCTGACAGTATTCGTCGGACGGATGATCTCGCCGCACGTGGAATTCTCTTCATTGGAACAGGCGTTTCCGGAGGAGAGGAAGGGGCATTGAAGGGACCAAGTATTATGCCTGGTGGAAATCCAGCGGCATGGTCACACGTTAAGCCAATCTTTCAAGCGATTGCGGCAAAAACGGATGCGGGCGAGCCATGTTGTGAGTGGGTTGGGCGCGGCGGTGCTGGGCATTTTGTGAAAATGGTCCACAACGGAATCGAATATGGCGATATGCAGATGATCTGCGAGACCTATCAAATGATGAAAGACGGTCTGGGGATGTCAAATCAGCAGATGCACGACGTCTTTTCAAAATGGAATGACGGCGTGCTGGATAGTTATTTGATCGAAATTACCCGGGACATCCTCGGTTACGTCGACGAGGACGGTACTTCAACCGTCGATGTAATTCTTGACAAGGCTGGACAAAAGGGAACTGGGAAATGGACCGCAATTTCAGCCCTCGATGTTGGTCAACCGTTAACGTTAATTGGTGAAGCGGTTTTCGCACGATGCCTATCAGCGTTAAAAGACGAGCGGGTGAGTGCCTCCAAAGTTCTTAAAGGACCGGATTCAAAATTTGATGGTGACCCCGAGGCGTTGGTCAATGATCTTGAGCAGGCGCTCTACGCTTCCAAAATTGTTTCTTATGCTCAGGGCTACCAGTTGATGCGGGCAATTTCCGATGAGAAAGATTGGGAATTGAATTATGGTGCGATTGCCTTGATGTGGCGTGGTGGATGCATTATTCGTTCCGCTTTTTTAGGCAACATCCGGGATGCATTTGAGAAAGATGCTGGTCTGACGAATTTGCTACTGGATCCGTTCTTTGAATCGGCGGTTGAAAACGCTCAATCGGCATGGCGAAGGGTGGTGGCAACCGCTGCGACGCTTGGAATACCAATGCCTGCCATAAGTGCGGCGTTGGCCTATTTCGACGGTTACCGAACCGAGCGTTTACCGGCAAATTTACTTCAAGCTCAGCGGGATTATTTTGGCGCTCATACTTACGAGCGAACGGATCGCCCACCCGGTGAGTACTTCCATACCAACTGGACTGGTCGAGGCGGCACGACTGCCTCGTCAACCTACAACGCTTAGTCGGTTAGCCTTGGTTGGACGAAGTCAGCGATTCTTAAGTGGTTTGTCGGTCCGTTTAAGTTTCACCAGAGCCACGAATTATCTGAATCAACAACCGTGGTTCATGAGTCATTTGCTGAGCGGAAGTTCAGCCCAAGCGTAAAATCTCCAGATCTTCTTAAGTCAGACCATTTTCGGATTTTATTGGATGCCAGAAACAAGCGAAACGATTGAACCACTGATCTTTGTAATTTTCGGAGCGTCTGGCGATTTAGCTAAGCGAAAGCTAATTCCGGCAATCTACGATTTGTACAAACGGAATTATCTACCGAAAAAGTTTGCTGTGCTCGGAGTAAGTCGCAGCAAGCTCGATGATAATTCATTTCGAGAACAAGTTCTGTTCGACAATGAATTTTTGGAACTTGATTCGGAGAGTGAAGCATTAGTCGCGGAGTTCCGGGATCGACTGTTCTATCAACCCATTGATACGAATTCTGTCGATGATTACGCGTTGGTCAAAGAGAGGCTGGAGACTCTCGATGAAACATTCCAGACGGCGGGGAATGTAATGTTCTATCTTTCAACGCCTCCAGTTCTCTATGATAAAATCCCAAAATTTCTCTCCCACTACGGATTAAATCGACACGAAGGGAGCTATCGTCGTCTGGTGATTGAGAAACCGTTTGGTACCGATCTCGCTTCGGCAAAGGCACTCAACAAGAGTCTGAAACAGTATTTCGATGAAGAAGATATCTACCGCATCGATCACTATCTCGGTAAGGAAACGGTACAGAATCTCTTGGTGACTCGTTTTGCTAATGGCGTTTTCGAACCGCTGTGGAATCGGAACTATATCCATCATGTTGAAATCACGAATGCTGAACCCATTGGAGTGGGTTCGCGAGGTGGTTATTACGATACTTCGGGGGCACTGCGGGACATGCTGCAAAACCATCTGATGCAAGTCGTCGCGCATGTAGCTATGGAGCCGCCAATTTCTCCTGATGCAGTCGCAATTCGAAACGAAAAGACCAAGTTGTTTCAATCGTTACGTCCAATCGCTGAATCGGATGTCGCGAAATACAGTATTCGCGGGCAGTACATGGCGTCTAAAATGCGAGGAGAGCCGGTTAAAGGGTACCGCGAAGAGTTTGGGGTGCCAGATGATTCTAAAACGGAAACGTATGCGGCACTCAAGTTCTATATTGACAATTGGCGATGGTCAGGCGTTCCGTTTTACGCTCGGACTGGTAAGCGGTTACCCACGAAGGTGACCGAAGTTTGTATCACTTTTAATAAGCCACCGCAGACGCTGTTTCGAAGGCAAGAGGAGATGCTGCATTCGGAGCACAATCAATTGATCATTAGAATCCAGCCCGATGAGGGAGTGTTGCTGAGTTTTGGAATGAAGGTTCCAGGCGACGGGTTCAAAGTGAAAAATGTCGGCATGGATTTTCACTATTCGGATTTGGCAGACAACGACGTTCCCGAGGCCTACGAACGTCTGCTGCTGGATTGCATGCGGGGAGATGCGACGCTGTATGCCCATGGTGATAGCGTTGAATATACGTGGGAATTTGTAGAACCCATTCTCAATGCATGGAAGCATGACCCGTCGATTCCGATTTACGGATACCCTGCCGGGACGTGGGGGCCGGAAATAGCCGATGAATTAATTGAGAGTGAGCACGAATGGAGAAGCCCATGTCGTCGACTTACCGATGACACATCGTATTGTGAACTCTAACGTGATTTGGACTGACGACCGTTTATTGGCTTAAGAAAGAGAATAGGTCAGTGACTTGTTCGTCCGTCAGTGGGTTTAAGATTCCATTAGGCATTAGTGAATCTTTGGTTTTTCGACGCTCGTCGATTGTGGTCAGATCAATTGTCATGAGCGAGTCTTTGGTTTGAAGAGCAAGCGTGCGTTGATTTTCATTGACGATCACACCGCTTAAAAATCGACCGTCCTCCAGAACGATCACAGTTACTTGATAATTTTGCGCGACCGAAGCACTTGGCGCGAGGATGTTTTCCAAGAGATAGTTGATGTTCTTGCGATCAGACCCAGTTAGGTCAGGGCCAAGTTTGCCTCCGCGACCATACATGATATGGCACGCCGCGCAGTGCTCTTCAAAAATCTTCATTCCCCGTTCACGATTTCCACTTTTCAGGCGCGCGGAAGTTAGTTTTGCTTTTAGTTGAATCATTTTCTTCTCATTCTCCGCCGAAGTTGAGCGAATGGATCCCCAGTTAGACTCAAGCAACGAAAGAAGCGTTGGATTATCAAAGTTGCTAATTTGCCGTGCATGAGAAGCGGAGATTGCTGACTTTGGAACTCTGTTGGTGACAATGGCTTGAAGTAGATTTTCGGCCCAAGCCTCTCGTGTGACTAAGGCGTTGATCGCGGTCGATTTCCCTTCCGGATCCATGTGGGGATATCGATTTAGGATCACCTTCGCAGCGGACGGCGTATCGCATTTGACCATCGCTTTGATGACCGCGGTGGTAAGGGCCTTGTTGTTGAGATGTGGTCGCAGAAATTTGAAAAGATCGGTGACCTTTGGTGAATTAGCTAGTGCAAGGATGGCTTGGCGACGGGCTGGGATATCATAATTGCTATCGTTGGCAATGCTTTTCAATTCTTCAATCGTTCGGCCGGTTCCAAAGACGACGTCCAACTCTTCCAGCATGCGATTGATATTTGGGTCATTGTGTGCAGCCAATGCTGACTTGGTCGCATTCCAGCCCTTGGGCGTAGGGGCTTGGTTCCAGCCTTTCAGGGCTTGTGTCATGCCAAGTAGAACCGGTTTAAGTTTGGCGGGATTTTGGGATTTTAGTTGAGCCGTTAACTTGTCGACAATTTGAGGCTCAGATTGAATATTGAAAGTGAGCCGCCGTGCAATATTTTGCGTCAGCAATGGAATGTTTGAGTTGAAGGCCAGGTCGATTGCGCGGTCGGGAAATAGGTTGGCGATCGGTTCGTAGCCAAACCAGATGAGTTTCGGTTGAACTCGGTCCTCGGCATCTTGAGATTGTTTGGCAAGTTCTGCAGTCAGGCGATGCCCGAAGTCAGGGGAGAATCGTGGTATGGAGCTGGCCAGGTAAAGTCGGACCAGTCCCGACGCATCCTGCGCTGCGGTTTGGAGAATGCGTTCGAGTCCAGAGTCCGAAATTGTAATGCGACCGTCGGCCAGTAAACGCACCGCCCATGCTCGCAGGTGTTCGTCTGGTTCGGAGAGGCGATCAAGAAGCCAGGGTTCTTGATTCGGGAAACACGAATAATAAGCCCACATGATCCTCAGTTTCGTTTTCGTGTCACCAGCTAAATCAAACGCCGTTTGAAATTTCGGTATCCATCGGTGATCTTTTGAAAGCGGTGCGGCAAATTCAGGGGTGAAGTGTGGGGGAGAGGACTGTGTAATTTCTGCGGCAGTCAGCTCCTGTAGACGTCGCCGCGATTTTCGTACAACCCATTCGTTTGGGTGTGATAAATTTTGTATCAGTTGGTCAACCGAAGAAGCGGCAATGTTTTCGGGGACAGAGGGAGTTGAGTCTCCGTAGGAGATTTTGAATATTCGACCAGAGGTTCGATGGATCCCGTCGTTCTCATGGCATTCGCCGATATCAGACCAATCGGCGAGGTAGACTTCTCCGTGGCGTCCATAAATCAATTCGACCCCTCGAAACCACGGGTCAGCAGACTTGAAATAGTCTTTTCCATGATGGGCGACATAGGAATTGCCTTCGCGATGAATGGATTCGGAGTTTATTCGGCGTCCATGGAAATTTGCAGTGAAAAGTTGATTGTGAAACTCTTTTGGCCACTGGTTACCCTGGTAGATCATCAGTCCGGTGTGGGCGTGTCCACCTCCAGCCTGATCGGTGCCATCGGACATTTTTTGGTTACGTCCGACCGCCCAATGTTCTTCGCTGACGTCCCAGTGAAAGTGATCAGCGGTTTGGTCGATTAATTGGTAAAGGTGCGGATTGAAATGTGCACCGTACATCCGTTGATAGCGCGCGTTTGGAACGATGTGAAATAAGTGGCCAATGACGGTATTGATCATGAACATTTCTCCATGTTCATCAAAATCAAAACCCCATGGATTCGTCCCCCCTTGAGCGACTATTTCAAAGGTTCGGTCAGTGGGGTGAAACCGCCAGATCGCACAATTCATGGGTGTGCGTTGGGATTCGGTTGCTCCCGGAGGACCAACAAAAGAGGTTGCCTGAATGCCATGCCGTCCATAAAGCCATCCATCAGGTCCCCAGCGGAGGCCGTTGACAATATTGTGTCGAATAACGTCGCCTTCAAAGCCGTCTAATAC
>JAQXDZ010000107.1 GCA_029251085.1 Mariniblastus sp. | reverse complement strand
GTAACCGTTTGTTTTTCGAGCGTTGATTTCCCAGAGACTGTTGGTTGGGCAGTCGATGGTTTTGTTTGGCGTTTTAATTGTGATAATTCCGGGCTTTGCCTCGGAACGGTCTGGGATTTTACTTTTTGGGGAGCAATTTGAGGGTTAACGTCCGGTTTGTTTTCGATGACGGGTACGGGTTGAGTTTCGTCAACAGTTTTAGTTTCTTGTTCTCGATTAATATCGACGACGGGTTCGGGGGTTGGGCGGGCATTCGGCTCTTCAAAAACAAACGCTGCTTTGCGATCGCTAATTTCGATGGTTCGAACGGGTCGCTGAACAACTTTTTGGGAGGGTTCCTCAAAGCGGTTTTCAAAAATATTTGTTAAGGCGGCAGTGAAAATGACTAATAGGTGAATTGCGAGACTGGCGATAATTGCCAGTTGAAGTGAGCGGCGAACCTTATAATTTTTAATGCTAAACAGGAAACAGATTGCCATGACTGCAAACACAGGCAGTCCCATCAACCCGGCCCACATCCAAGGTCCCTGGAGGAGCGTTGCGACGGCGCCTGAAGCGATTCCAACCAACACCGTCAAAGCAACCAGAATCGGCCAGAATTGCTGGTCGAAGGATGGTTGCCGTTGGGGCGTTATTTTTTGGACCGTTCGTCGTTTCACTGACGTTGCTCTTGGTTAAGGTTCAGCGGGTTTGAGGTTCAGGAGTTTTAGTTTTCGTCAATTGTTGCTGTGAAATCATGAATGCCGACTTTTTTGCAGATGCCAATCGCAATGGCGACAGGTTCCCATTCTGATTTTCTATCAGCGCGAATGACGACCGTTTGCGTGAGTGGATTATTCGCTTTTGCCCGGCTTAGTATCTGTTCAACTTGTTCTGGTTGCCGGAATGCCCCATCGATGTAATAGCGTCCTTGTTCGTCAACGTTGATCACCATTTCAGCTGGTTGAGCGGAGGCCGGTAAGGCTTCCGAAACGCTTGGTAGGTTGAGGTCGAGCTCACGTTCTTCCTCAGAAAAACGAGATGACACCAGAAAGAAAATCAGTAAGAGAAAGACAACATCAATCAACGGCGTGATGCTGAGTGAGCCAACTGCGGAAGTCCGTTTTATTTTTACTGCCATGGGATTGCCGGTGCTGTTTGCTTAACGGGGATTTATTGCGTCTCCAAATTTTGTTCGCGGAATTTTATTCTGTCGTTTTTCGAGCGGTCGAAGCGCTCGTCGGAATCGGCTCATCGAATCCCTGCGTAAATCTCACCTGGCCTTCGTAGCGTTCGAACTGAGGCAAAAGGTTGTAGACCATTTCTTCAATTTGATTCATCAGCTGGATGATGCGATTTTCGAAATGATGTGACAAAATGGCGGCGGGAATGGCAATCACGAGTCCAACCATGGTGGTTACCAACGCAACATAAATTCCGTTGGCGAGTGCCACGCCACGATTTTGACCGGTATTCAGTTCTGCCATTTGGGTTGTGTCGTAAAACGCCTGTGTGATGCCCCAGACCGTTCCCAATAGGCCAATCAATGGTGCAATGGCGGCAGCAAGAGCCAGCCACGAGGTCATTTGGCTGAGCCGCGTTGCTTCTCTTTGGCTGGACTCAGAAACCGCATTTTCCATTTCCATTTGCGGTCGACCAACCTTGACCAGCATGGATCGAATAACATACGAGGCTGAAGAGGGATATCGTTGACAGGCTTGATAGACGCCACGCGGGTCAAGTCCGTTTGGCGATTGGCTCAATTCAGAAATTTGATCGATCAAAGCGTTGGGAAAGATTTTTTCGCGACGAAGCGCCATGAATCTTTCGATTGCGATGGTGACGACGCCGAGGGAAAGGGCTATGAGTGGAAGCATGAACCAACCACCCTGCGTGAGTAACGAGAGGAAATTGATTCCTGTTTTGGCGTTCGGTTGTGACTCAGCGGATGCAGGAGGAGCGGTTTGCAGCGGTATAAACTCAGGTGCAATCGGGGGCGTCAAAACCGTTGCGCTCACTGCGGGTTCGGTGAGCCCCATATTTGAAGTTATCAAAAACATCAAAATTCCGAAAACGACGGTGTAGGTCAATCGTTGATTCAGTCGACAAAAGAGCGTCATAAGATCTCCGGAATGGTAAAGCCTGCAGCAGTTGGTGAGTTAACGAGATGCGTGTACGACATCCGCGGTTTACTGGGATTTCATTTTTTTTAATTGTTCCAGTTGTCGACGAGCTTCTGGCACAAGTTTGTCGTCGCTGTAGTTTTTTAAAAGGTATTCAAATTGTTTAATGGCGGCAGCGGTTAGCACTGGCTGCTCAGCCGGAGGGGCATTTTTGATTTGCACAAACGAACATCGAGCCGCTTCGTAGATTGCATACGCCTGCCACGGTCGAACATCCGGTTCGGCCTGAAGGCCATTGAATCCGTAATAGACTTTCTTAAATTCTTTGATTGCCTCTGCAAATTGTTTTTTACCAAATAGCGAATCGCCAATCATGCATCTGGCGCGGGCGGCTGTCTTTCCTTCACTTTTTGCGGCGAGGTTAAAGTAGTTAAGTGCTTTTTTGGGATCCCTTAATCCGTTGTAGGCCATGCCAATTTCCAGCATGGCATCTTCCTGCATTGGAATTCCAGCAGGTGATTTGTTGGGGTCGAGGTTCTCAAATGGCTCGAGTAATGTGAGCGTTTCCTGATATTTTTTTATCTGATTGGCACTTTGAGCGGCATGGACTCGCGCTAACCATTGAATTTTAGGTTCGGTCAAAGTTGAGTTGGAAACAGCGGGTAATGCAACCTGATAGGCCGTCAGTGCCCCTTCATAATCTTTTAAACGGTAGAGCGATTCCGCCATCATGAAGAGTCCGTCAGCAACCAGGTCTCCTTCTGGAAATCGCTTGACTTGATTTGAAAACTGATCGCCCGCCTCTTTGAATTGGTTTTGTTTGTAATGAGACCAAGCCAGTTTGTACGCTGCTTTTTCTAAAATCTCGTTCTCAACTTTGGAATCGAGACAGGCTTGATAGGCGGCAATCGCATCGTCGTAATTCTTTTGGCCGTAGAACTCAGAACCGATATGAAAATTAGCTTCGGGGGCAAGGGAGCTGGCGGGGAACTTGGACGCGAGTGTGCGAAAGTTGTCCATCGCTAGTTTTTCTTGATTGCTTGAACGGAGGCCCCAGGCCAATTCGTAAAGGTAACGATCCGTTTGTTCCGAGGTCTTAAATTCATCGACCAGAGTTTGGAAGGTCTTGCTAACCTCGTTCCACTGTTGGGCATCGATCTGTGCGAGTCCAAGATCGTACAACGCACTTTCTCTTCGATCATTTTCAGGTTTCGAGGCGAGGAACTCGTTGAGATCTTCGATCGCGGCTTTGGGGTTACCAAGTTTTCGTTGGGCGTTTGCGCGGCCGGTTCTGGCAAGGTTAGCGAGGTCATTGTCAGGAAATTGAGAGATCAATTTAGTAAAAGTTTTCTCGGCAGCCTGGTTTTGGTCGATCTGAAGTTGGCAATAGGCGGCGTTGTAAAGGGAGAAAGGTGTGAACTTCGTTGGCGATTCAAGGTTGTTAATCCGTTGGAAATACTCGAGAGCACTCTTGTATTTTTCTTGCTCATAATCGGATTCGCCGAGCCGATAGTGAAGCTCTGTGGCGAGTGGTGAGCTGGAATAAGTTTTCAGGAAAGTGTCGGCGGTTTCAGTGGCTTTTTTGTCTTTTTTCTGGGCAAGCTGAGATCGGCAAAGTGTAAGAAGGGTTTCCGCGGTCCGTTTCCATTGCTGATTCGCAACGAACGAGTTTGCCAAAGATTTTTCAGCGTCAGCGAATTTCCCTTGTTTAAATTGGCTCGATCCAATCCAGAATTCAACCTCTGAAAGTTGGTTGGCATCGGCCTCTTGGGAGGCGGTGAGTGGCTGGAGTTTCGCAATCGCCTCGGAGTAGTTTTCGTTAATGTAATCAGCTACCGCGGATCGAATGGTCCAGCGATTTACTTTCCCATTCCGTTTGAATTGAGTGATCAACTGATCGTACGTCTGTTTGGCTTCATCGGGTTGGTCGTTCAATAACTGCGCCTCTGCCTTGATTTCCATGGTGTCGGGTAGCAAGTCGTTGGTGGGGAACGTGGTTTCAAAAGCGTTTGCGGTTTTGATTGCTTTCTGAAAATCTCCGGTATCAAGCGAAGTGAATGCGGAGCTGTGCAGTGCCTGTGGCGCTAGATCACTGGCCGGATAAGAAGTTGCAATGTTGTCAAATAGCGCGATCGACGATTCCCGTTTGTCGGGGATTGCAAACGCAGCGTCTGCTTGATCCATCAAAAGATTGATCAAGCCTACCGGTTTGTTCTTAGTAGATTTGACTTTGTTGATTTGTTGTTTGGCAATCGCCAAGGCTTTGGAGGGTTCCTCCGATTTAAGATAGATGCCGGCCAGCCAGTGGGCTGCCAGCGTTCCATTGACGGGGTCGGTTTTAATCGCTCGCTCCAATAACGGAATCGCGCTTTTGGGCTGTTCAGCATCAAGGTAATTGCGTCCTGCGTTGGCAAGGGCTTCGGTGGCAAGGGGAGACTCGGGAGTATTTGAAATCTCTTCGAATAAAGCCGCCGCACGTTGGTAGTTTTTTAGCGCTCTGGAACAAACGGCAAGTTCGTATTTAGCCTCGTTAATGATGGTGTCAGATGGCAAGTCTGAGTCGGGTTCATTTTGACTGACAATCGATTCGAGAATGGCTTCTGCCTGTTTGAGTTTGTCAGTAGCGGCTTGCGACTTGTTTTGATCTGAATCTTTCCGAGCAAGCTTGACCAGGTTGGATGCAGTTCTCGACTGGATTTCGGTCAGGAGAGGACTGTTCTGATCAGCAGCAACTTTGGCGGCTTTTTGAAAAAAATCGGTAGCTTGTTCATACTGCTGTAATTGATCGTGAAGATCTGCAACGGCAAATAGAGATTCGAGCTTGAACGCGGGTTCTGAGAGTTTGAGTATTTTGGAATACGTTGCCAACGCTTTCTTGCGATCTCCCAATGCTTCGAGTGCGTTACCTTGAAAGAAAAAGGCTTGATCTGCATTTTCGAATTCTGGATTCTCTTTGAGTAAGTCCGTAAACGTTTTTATTGCTTCACGATAAAGTTTATTGGATTCTTTTGACTTAGATTCACCGGCTAAATTCTGTCCTGCCTGAAATTGAGTGAAACCAAGGTAGAGCATCGCCAAAGGTTTCTTGGTAGTTTCCGCATCGGTTAGTTTTTCAAGTGAAGCTTTGAATTGGGGGATCGCCTGAGTCGGTTGCTCAAGTTTCAAATAACAAACGCCAGCATTGTAATGTGCCTTGCCGATAAGTTTCGAAGTTGGGTGTTCTTTGATTAGCGTTTCCCATTGTTCAGCCGCGAATTCAAAGTCGTCGCCATTTTGTGCGGCGGACGCTGTCTGGGCAATTTTCATTGCGGCGGATTTGTCCTGGACGGGCGCTGCGTGAAGTCGGTCCAGCGAGATGTGCGTCACGCTAAACACAACGAGAATTAAGATGAGTGCTCGCAAGGGGCGGCTAAGAAATTTGAATTGCCAAGGCATGTTTATTTTTAAGAAGTGTTCGTTGTTCATGGATTTGTTTTCGTTGGCGTACCGCAAATATGTCATTCCTGAAATCCAAACAAAGTGAATCGGAAACGAGAATAAGTGCTTGAAAAATTATCGCCGTTGAGTCATTTAAAAATTGAATGCTGTTGCCAAGCCAGTCGCTCCAGCAATCCAAGTTGAGTGGAATGTGAAACTGGCTGATTTAGATTCCCGCCCATAGCCTATTTTTGACATCAAATGCGTTGGAGGCAAATAGTTATTGAAATACGGTTCACGGGGGGTGAGTATTGTTGAGCTGATTTCAGTGTAAACTGAATCGACGCACTGTTCTTTTAAACCCGCGCTTCGAGGCGTTCAGGTCGCAAGAAAACAAACTGTCTTGGCCAGTTTTGCGAAAATACAGTGCGTTTGGGAGAGTTTCCGGAGTTTGGATTTACCAGCGGCAGAGGTGGCCAAAATAGGGGATTGCCGGATATACGGGGTAAAACGGGAGCCATACGATCCTAAAAAGGAGGGCTTTTGTGATTTGCGACCTGAAAAAAGCCGAACCATCCGAAGTGAGACGTAAAATAACGTGTACAAAGTCCCTGATTCTTGTAAGATTAGGTAATCTTATCCCAACTCATAACCTGATGAATTTTGCCGGCCATTTATCCCACCCGGTCCTGTGATCTTCATAACGGAGCGCTGTTCCTGTCAATCAAGAGCACGCTATAACCTGCCAAGGAGAATCTTATGCCGTCCATCCCGTCTCAACACCGCCCGTTCTCTCGACGTGGTTTGACTTTGATCGAGATCATGATCGCGTTGACAATGACTTTGATTGTTCTCGGCGCGATGATGCAGGCTTTTCAATACGCCAGTGGTCAAATGCAAATGGGCCGGGCAACGATGGAGATGGCCAATCGGTTGCGATCGGCGGAAGAGTTACTCAGAAGTGATCTTAGCAATCTGACGGTAGAGCCGCGTCCGTACACCGAAACAACCAATCCTAATGGGTACGTGGAAATTGTTGACGGAGCGATGCGTGATAAGACCAACGCTGCTGGAATAAACAGTTACCTCGGCGATGTTGACGACGTGATTGCAATGACCGTGCGGAGCGATGGACAGTTTTTTCGTGGGCGTCACATACCAGACAATACGACTAGCTCTAAAGTCATTGAGTCATCGATTGCAGAGATAATGTGGTACACGACATTTGTAGATCGAAACGCGGATCAGTTAATTGACTTGTCCGAGAGCTTAAAAGTGCATCGGCGCGTTCTTTTGATTCGACCCGATATGGGACCATGGTTGGATCTGACCTCTGAGCAGGTAACCACTCTGATGCAAAATAACGATATTTCATGCCGCATTATTCAGGACAAAGCAACTGGTAACTTCAGTGTTTACGCCAATAGCCTCAGCGATCTTGCTCTGAGACAAAACCGGTTTTGTCATCAGTGGTTTACCTACGATAATGCTAACCCGAGTATTGACGTCAATTGGCCCCATTTGTTGGACAGGTCTCTAATTTCCACGTTTAAACCAGTGGAGGGAAATGACATTGTTCTCACGGATGTGGCAAGTTTTGATTTGCAAGTTTACTCGCCCGATGTCACTCTAAGTCTGGATACTGACATTCCGGTAGCGC
>JAQXDZ010000069.1 GCA_029251085.1 Mariniblastus sp. | reverse complement strand
TCTTCGTCCTTATCTTCGTCCTTATCTTCGTCCTTATCTTCGTCCTTATCTTCGTCCTTATCTTCGTCCTTATCTTCGTCCTTGTCTTCGTCCTTGCCCTTTGAATCAGACTCAGCTTTGCTCTCTTCTTCTTTCTCGACGTTTTGAAGTTCGCGCCAAGGCTTCTTCTGTTTGTAACTTTCGTATTCTTTTCCTAAGCTCTCACGCTGTGCGTCAGTCCTTGTTTTATCGACCGCTTCTTTGCCAGCCGCTTTATTGAGCTCAATGGCATCCTCGATGTACTTGATGGCATTCTTAAAATCTCCAACCTCTGCGTATCCTGAAGCCAGGGTACTGAGAATATGAGCTTCTTTAAATTCCGTCAGCTCCGCGGCCTGCGTTGCGTAATCAACCGCAAGCTTGCCATCCCTCACTTCATCATCGGGAGAGGTTGCCAGAACCCAAGCCAGATTATTAAGAACACCGTCGTCTATGCGACTTGGCTCCTCGACATCTTCTTCGACTTCCAAACCTTGAATTTGGATTCCTAAGTCCAACGCCTCTTGAAAATCCTTTACAGCTTTGCCGTGCTCACCGGTAGAAAGATGAGCATCACCGAGACCGCGAAGCGAAGCTGCACGCCGCTGCATAATCCCAATTTTTTCTACGTTGCTTTTGTTATCCCACGAACCCTTCGGATCTTTTTTCAGCAGCCTCTCATAAATTTTGATCGCCTTGGAAGGTTCGTCGTTGGCATTGAAGAGGATTGCTATTTGCCGGAGGAACATCGAATTCTCAGGATCACTGTTGAGCAATAAGGCGATGTCTGCGATTGCTTTTTCGAAATCCTGTTGCTGCGAATAAATCATGCTTCGCAATTGAAATGCACCGAAGGTCGGCGATATACCAATCGCTTTGTTAATGTCCGCTAGAGCATCGGAATACTTTTCCAACTCGGACAACGTTGAGCCTCTTAACAGCAACGCTTCAATATTTTTGGGGTCCAGTTCGATGGCTCGGCTAAGATCCTTTACCGTCTCCTCAAGATTTTCACCTATCAAATTGATCCGGGCACGCATCACCATGGTTGCCGGATTATCGGGAGCAATTTCAATAGCCTTGTCAAGGATTTGGATCGCTTCCTTTTGCATCACGTCGTCGAATTTTTCCCCCGTCATCATCAACTGCTGGGCGACCTGATTGTAATTGTCTGCATTTGGTTCATCGGATTCGAGCCATTTGCCCAAATCCTTCAACGCCTTTTGAGGTTCTTGCTTACGAATGTAATAGAGCCCGCGGACACGAACCGCATCCATATTTTCTGGATTGATCTTGATTGCTTCATTCAAATCCGCCAGTTGGGCTTCGTCATCTTCGGCAACCGTGGCTCGATAAAACAACGCCGATGACAACGCTTCTTGATCATCCCCGGCCAACTCCACTGCTTTCTCAACAGCTACTTTTGATTGTTTTTTGTCACCGCCCGGCAAAGCGTTGAGCTTTGCAATCAACAGGTACGCATCGCCCATTTTGGGAGAGAATTTTACGGCTTTCTGTAATTTGCCCAGCGCCTGTGAACGGTAAACACGCCATCGAGGATCCTGGGCGCCCGTTGCAAAT
Organism: Mariniblastus sp.; assembly: GCA_029251085.1. Taxonomy (GTDB): domain Bacteria; phylum Planctomycetota; class Planctomycetia; order Pirellulales; family Pirellulaceae; genus Mariniblastus. Next base: position 67,191 of record JAQXDZ010000069.1, on the reverse strand, counting down.
ATCTTTTGCCCCAACTGATCGGCCTGCTGGAAAAGAACAGACGAAGCGAGCTGCTGTGCTTGCTCGAGACTACCTTCGTCCAACCCTTTTTTAATTGCAGCTTCACAGAGCTTGACGACTTTATCCAAATCACGCGAAGACGTCGCGTCAATTTTTTGCTGAAAAGCCTGTTCAAGTTCAGCACTTCCATCCGTTTCCTGAGCAGAGCCTGGACTGCTAAGCAGCAACAACGAAAGGGCAGGCAGAGTAACTAAAAGAAATAAGACGCGTGGGACAGAGATCCGGATATTGGCTCGCATTGCAGGCTCCCGTAACAAATTGGGTAACATAAAAACCCCAGGTAAAAACAGCAGAGTGACGGACCACAAAAACAGTCCGCAGTGTCATGAACTTAGTCACGTGGATTCTAGGCGATTTTGCCCTGCGGGTGAACAAGCAAACACGTTTAAGGACGTTCCCTTGACCACTTTTCAAACTTTTTTCTGAGCTTCGTTGAGGCTCGGTATCAGAAGTCACGTAGAAGTCACGTAGAAGTCACGCGTCCACATGGCAGACCAATTCCGCGACATTTTTTACCCTCACTATTTTGAGGTCTCAAGTCGGGAGAATTCCGTCAATCCAATTACGTCAATCTAACTCCGTCAATCTCAAACGTTCAAAATTGAATCGCGGAGCAGTAAATTGGGCGGCTTCGATCTTTGGCGAGGAATAGGGACGATTACCAATAATTCCGATCGTATGGATAAGTCCGAGTTTATCGAAACTTCTTGTCTTTTAATTACGTTAGAGGACTTTTCGAGATCACTTCTTCCAAGTTTAATAGGGCTAAACGTGTTAAGCCCAAATAATTCACCCCTAACAACACTATAAAGGCGATTTAGAATGTCAAAAATACTCCGCTGGAGTACCATTCCCGTGCTTATTTTCTTGGTTTTTTCCGTCTCGAGCATGATTTTAATCGACTCGGCTCAGTCGACGGAACCAACTGGTACCTCAAGTTCAGTATCCCCTGCCGCTGACATCGGTTATTCGAGCGTTAGTGATTCCCAACCGCCAAGTGGTGTGAAGAGCCGCAGTAAATTTCAACTCATCACGTATATCGTGCCGGCTTTGGGCGTCCTCGGGCTGTTGTTCACGCTATGGAAATCTCGCTGGGTTGGTAGGCAGGAAGTTGGCACCGAGCGAATGGCTCGAATTGCTGACAATATCACCGATGGTGCCATGTCCTTCCTGAAAGCTGAATACAGCATTCTGCTCGTCTTTGTGCTCGCGGTCGCCGCATTGCTCGGCTTTGCAGGAAGTCAACAAGGAGATTTATCCTCGCCGCTGATCTCGCTGTCCTTTGTTCTTGGAGCTTTTTGTTCGGCACTGGCCGGATTTATTGGCATGCGAGTCGCAACAAAAGCCAACGTGCGGACAACGCAGGCTGCTCGCGGAAGCCTCGGCAAAGCACTCGAAGTCGCTTTCGCCGGTGGAAGCGTGATGGGAATGGGTGTGGTTGGACTGGGTGTCCTTGGGCTGAGTGTCCTGTTCCTCGTCTACAGCCAACTCTTCGGCATTGAAACTACAGAAAATTTGACTCGAGTCATTACCGTTCTCACAGGATTCTCGTTCGGAGCATCTTCGATCGCTCTATTCGCTCGCGTTGGCGGTGGTATCTACACCAAAGCAGCTGACGTTGGAGCCGACCTTGTCGGCAAGGTCGAAGCGGGAATTCCCGAAGACCACCCTCTCAACCCCGCAACGATCGCCGACAATGTTGGCGACAACGTGGGTGATGTCGCTGGAATGGGCGCTGACCTGTTTGAATCCTATGTGGGCTCAATCATTGGCACGATGGTATTAGGAGCCGCTTTCTTTAGCCTACCGGAATTTACCGAGGGCCAGGGCGATGGACTTCTCGGACTGTCGGCTGTCTTGCTTCCTCTCGCGCTCGCCGGAGTTGGAATCGTGACTTCTATCGTGGGTACGTTTTTTGTGAAAGTCAAAGAGGGGGGCAACCCTCATCACGCCTTGAATTTGGGTGAGTTTGGCTCAGCCGGAATTTTGCTCGTTCTGACCTACCTCGTTATCCAGTGGATGCTTCCTGAACAATGGGTAGTGGTTGCCAATGGAATTACAACTGAATATTCCAGCCTCGGCGTTTTCGCTGCGATTTTGATCGGACTTTCTTCTGGCTTAGCGATCGGAAAAGTCACTGAACATTACACAGGTACCGGAACGGGCCCCGTCAAATCAATTGTTAAGCAATCGGTTACAGGATCCGCAACCAACATCATCGCTGGACTTGGTGTCGGCATGATGTCGACTGCGATTCCAATTATCATTATCGCCTTTGCAATTATCTTCGCGTTCCAATTTGCTGGACTCTACGGTATCGCAATTGCAGCAGTCGGAATGCTATCCAACACTGGCATCCAACTTGCCGTCGATGCCTATGGCCCTATTTCGGACAATGCCGGTGGTATCGCCCAGATGGCGGAATTACCAGAAGAGGTTCGCGAACGGACTGATAAACTTGACGCCGTTGGAAACACAACCGCGGCGATTGGAAAAGGCTTCGCCATTGGTTCGGCGGCTTTGACAGCGCTTGCCCTGTTTGCTGCCTTTATGACCTCCTATAACTTGACCCACACCGATACACCACTGGTGGGGATCGATATTACAAATCCGTTCGTAATGGCATCACTCTTCATCGGAGCAATGCTACCCTTCCTGTTCTCGGCCATGTCAATGAACGCCGTGGGACGGGCAGCCAATGCCATGATTGAAGAAGTTCGTCGGCAGTTCCGAGAAATCCCGGAACTCGGTGCTGCTTTGAAAGTCATGAACAACAATGAAGGCAAGAATTACGCCGATTGGTCAAAAGAAGATCAAGCGACGTTTGATGCAGCCGATGGAAAAGCAGAGTACGGAAAGTGCGTTGCCATCTCAACAAAAGCCTCGATTCGAGAAATGATCGTACCTGGACTGGTCGCTGTACTCGTCCCTGTCGGCTTTGGGTTCCTTCCTTTGCTGTACTTCGGTGAGGGCAACAACACTAACGCAATGATGCTCGGCGGGCTTCTCGCAGGTGTCACCGTCAGTGGTGTTCTGATGGCTTTGTTTCAGTCGAACGCCGGTGGTGCCTGGGATAACGCCAAGAAAATGATCGAAGAAGGTTTCGAATTTGACGGCATTAAACTTGCCAAAGGCAGCGAAGCCCACAAAGCATCTGTGGTGGGAGACACTGTCGGCGATCCGTTTAAAGATACATCAGGACCGTCGCTCAATATTTTACTTAAATTGATGAGCGTGGTTGCTTTGGTGATCGCAACTCTGATTTGATCTTCTCAAGAGATTCAGTTCATTTAAAAACGTTCCGCAGCAACCGGCTGCGGAACGTTTTTTTGTGCAGCCGACTCACGCCAACGATCTCAAACCGACAAACAGAACCTGCTTCCTCCGGCAGCCCTATTCCAGTGCTAACTTAATTCGGTCATAGCGATTGTCGGGGCTGTATTTTCGGTCTGTTCGTTGCTACCCCCTGCGACCGATTGAACCGAACCATCGGTACAACCCCGACCAATCTCTCCAACTGGACACCGGCCGACCAAACTGCTGCCAAGGTCCTAATTGACCGATAGTTGAGAAAGAATAAGTGATACCAATGAAATGGATCGATTTCGGCCTCGCACCAAGCATTTAATCGTTTGCATGCAGGCTTTTTCTAATCGGAAACCGTTTAAAAACTGGGAAATTACTTGGATTTTACTAAATCTGCGACTATCCTTGAACAGTCGGCCGGCGGAACAGAGCTGTTAGCATCCACGCAACCGATGTACCTTATTGGTAGCACTGACCGATGCGGGCAAGCTTCGGTTCTAAATTACGAGGAGTTCTTTAATGAGAACAATGATGAATAACTGGATCAAATTTTCAATAGCCTTCGTTGCAGCGATCTCGCTTGCAAGTTCTTCTTTTGCTCAGGATCAATCTGATGAACCTGTGAAGGAACAATCGCCACGGCAAAAGCTCGTCACCAAAAAACGATTAAACACAATCGCTAAGACTCAATCACCAGTTGAGGGTTTCTCATCCGTTGATTTATTCCAAGCCATGGATCACGGTGAGATCGAAGTGATCATACGCAACAAAGATGCTGCTGATGCTAACTTAATCGTTGAAAACAAAACTGACAAACCATTGGCCATCCGTATGCCAGCTGCGTTCTCTTGTGTTCCTGTCATGCGTCAAGGTGGCGCTGGAGCTCCTGGAATGGGTGGCGGTGGAATGGGTGGCGGCGGATTCGGCGGCGGCGGAATGGGCGGCGGCGGAATGGGCGGCGGTGGTGGAAACCAAGGCGTTGGCGGTGGATTCGGTGGCGGTCAAGGCGGCGGTGGATTCGGCGGCGGCGGAATGGGCGGCGGTGGACAACAAGGTGGCGGTGGAGGATTCTTTAATATCCCTCCCGGTCGCGTTGGCAAAACATCTTTAAAAACATTCTGCCTCGAAGAAGGAAAAAAAGATCCACGTTCGCGAATCGAATACCGAATTCAACCTCTTACCGACTTGAATTCTGACCCAAAGATTTTCGAAATGTGCCGAATGCTTGCGAACGACGAAATCGCTCAGCCTGTCGCCCAAGCAGCAGCTTGGAATGTTGCGAATGGCCTGAGCTGGCAAGAGCTTCTTGTTAAAAATCGCATCGAGCGAATGGATGGTTCTTACGAACGATACTTCCACCCGCAACACTTGGTAATCGCTCAACGCGTTACTGTCGCTTCTGCACAACGTGCTGAAGCCCGAGCTAAGTGGCTTAAACAGCAGAAGAAGTACGAGACAGAAGCTCGTTACCAAACGGGTAGCGAAGCATCTAACGAGTAAAACTCGCCACGACTACAAAACCAAAAGCCGAGCTTTCTAGCTCGGCTTTTTTTATGCCCTCATCGAAGCCCCAGCCCCAAAAGTTCGATGAAGCACGGTCAGGCGCGACCAATCGGAAATGCAATTACATCTTTGATCTTCTTAAATCCAAGTGCGAGCATGACCAACCGGTCCACTCCCATCGCCACGCCTGCACAAGCTGGCAAGCCCGATCGCATCGCGTGCAGCAGGCGACTTTCCTCTGGCAATAGAGGCTGGCCGTCTTTCACTCTCTCCTGATTGACGACCGAATTCCTTCGAGCCAGTTCATCAGGATCCAATAATTCGTGGTAGCCATTGGCCAACTCGACACCATGGACGTACATCTCAAAACGTTCGGCAACAGGTACTTCTTCCTCGCGAATCACCGCCAACGCAGCTTGGCTGGCGGGCCAATCATAGATGATAACTCCACCCTCAAAACCAAGCTTCGGCTCGATCAACCGAGACAGAATCAAATTTAACCAATCATCACGGGCCGACGCCTCACACGGCATTTCGATCTCTATTCCATGCTGGAGAGCAACAGATTTGAGGTCGCTAACTGCACAAGAAAATGGATCAACTCCTACATGCTGAGAAAAAACCTGACGATAGGTCACTCGTTTCGTTTTCGGTTGCCCCAGCATCTCCTCGACTAATTCTTCTAATAAAGCCATGCCTGACTCGAGGTTATCACCAACGCGATACCATTCGAGCATCGTGAACTCAGGATTGTGCATCTCACCCGTTTCGCTTTGCCGAAACGCTTTGCCAATTTGGTAAATCGCAGTCGCTCCACTTGCGACCAAACGCTTCATGCCAAATTCAGGAGACGTCTGAAGCCACAGCATCTCATTCGAATTAGAATCGACACCGGTGATCTGATTTTTTGGAATTCCGACAGGGTGAAGATGGCGGTCGACCACGATATCATGGGAGATCAACGGGGTTTCAACTTCAAAGAATCCTCGGTCATCAAAAAAACATCGCAGTCGTCGCAAAACATCTGCCCGTCGCTGCAATGCATTAATCTGTGCCGAGGGTAGAAAATCGTCATTCATGGCGATTGCCAACTTTCCTTATCAAAAAACAAATGAAACGCTATGAAACTACAGTTTCTCGAAACCACCTATTCTGTCTGTCAGCTCGCTGCTCATACGAGCGTCCCCGACTGGGCAAGTTCGTATATGGCAGTCATTCGCACCGACGATGAACTGACGATCATTACCGCAACCGACGCAGTTCCTGAAACGGTCAAAGCAGAGCATAATTTTGCCTGCTTTCGCGTCACAGGAAAGCTCGAATTCGACGTGATTGGCGTTATTGCTGCAATCAGCCGAGTGCTCGCAGAATCAGAGATCCCTATCCTATCAGTTTCCACTTACAATACCGACTACTTCTTAATTGCAAATGATAATCTTGATTCAGCACGTTTATCGCTCTCTCAGGCCGGATTTGAAATACTGAACTAATATGTGTGGACGACTAACACTCAGAACTCCGACTACGGCGCTAACCGCCTTGTTTAGTGGGCTCCAGTTCCCTCAACGAGAATTCCGTTTCAATATCTGCCCGACGCAACCGGTTCTCTGCATTCGCCAAGCAAAGTCATCTCAACTCGAATCGGTGGATCTCCGCTGGGGCTTAATTCCAGCATGGACAAAAGATACCAAGACCGGTGTGGGCTTAATTAATGCTCGATCGGAAACTGCCGCCACGAAACCCTCGTTCCGAGATGCATTCCAACATCGGCGATGTTTAATAATTGCAGATGGTTTTTTTGAGTGGAAAAAAACTGGATCCACTAAACAGCCTTTCTATATTTGCCGGAAAGACCAGCAACCATTTTGTCTAGCAGGATTATGGGAATCGTGGCAGAACGAAGACCAAACCGCCATCCAAACCTGCACAGTTCTTACCACCTCAGCAAACGAATTCATGGCTCCTCTTCATGACCGCATGCCAGTGTTCCTTGAGCCGAATCAATTTGAACGCTGGCTCGACAAGACAAGTCATCTCGCAGACACGATTCAACCGATGATGTCCCCACTTTCTACGGACTCGCTGCAAGCCCATCCAGTCTCCACATTGGTCAATCGCCCCGGCAACGACTCCAAAGAATGCATCACTCGTTCAAACAAGCCTATCCAGCAAAATCTGTTTTAACCGCTTGCCGTCAAACCGGGACTCACTTTCCGAGGGGATCGCCGCTTTTCGACATCCATTCCTGAAGCGCCTCAAACATTCGATCGATCTGATCAGTGTATTGGGGGTCGCCAATCAAATCGTTAGTTTCCCACGGATCCTTTTCTAAATTAAAGAGTTGCTTGCGTCCGCTGTGGGTGTAATACAACAATTTCCACTCACCTTCTCGCACGGCTCGCACACCTTTAGGAACCTTCACATTAGGCATGTACGCACCAAACACCCGATCCAAACCCTGGCTGTTACCGCGAATCACGCTCGCAAATTCAAACGGCTCGGTGTAGGCCGGAGCTTTTAGCCCTGCGAAGGACGCAAGTGTTGGATAGAGACCATGAAGATAGGCGAACCCTGTTCGGGTTTCCCCAACGGGAATTCCGGGGCCTGCCAAAATCATTGGCACCCGCCACGATCCGTCATACAGATTTTGTTTTCCCATCAATCCATGCTCACCAACGGCCAGTCCATGATCCGCAGTGAATAGTATCAGGGTATTGTCTAGCTCTCCCATGGCTTTTAGCTTCTCAACCAACTGCCCAATGCGATCGTCAATCTGTGCGCACATCGCAAGGTAAATTGCTCGTTCTCGGCGAACCGTCTCAGGTAGATGCGGCGGCTTGTAAACCATTTCATCCCTAACTTTCATATCGCCGTTGTCAAACGGATGAATCGGCAAATAATTCGGTGGCTCTTTCACATTGGGAAAGCGATTTAGAATTTCAACAGGAACATGCCTTGGGTCATGGGGAGCATTAGTGGAGATGTACATCATGAACGGCTTTTTTCGATCCCAAGTCTGATCTAGAAACGATTCAGCCGCATCGTAAAAAACATCCGTGCTCCATCCTTTTGACTGATGCTTTTCGATCTTGCCGTCACTATTAATTCGAACGCCAGTCGGATCCATCATCCCAATCTCGATCGCATTGTCCTTCGCTCCCCCTCGATCCCGGAGATTAAAAGGCAACATTCCACCAGTCACCGCCTCAGCGTGATCAAAACCTCTCAGCAGCGCCTCGTTACCGTTGTGCCACTTACCGGTGGCGAATGTATCCCAACCCTCGTTTCGAAATTGTTCAGGCAGCAAAGTGTCAGAGGTATTAAGCTGAGCTGGGCCCTTGTAGCTCAACTCGCTAGGGGTGACCGACCATAACGCTCGTCCCGTTAACAGCATCGCTCGACTGCAAGTGCAAATCGCACCGCTGAAACCACCTTGGTGAACCGTATTGCTCATGACGGTGCCACGTTTTGCCAAGGCATCGATGTTAGGTGTCCGCGCCTGCTGCCCGCCCGTGGCTGTCACACAATGGCGACTGAAATCGTCAGTCATGAGAACCAGGACGTTAACCGGTTTTTCCCTTTCGGAAAGATGGTCTTCGGCGATTACATCGACGCCCCCCAATCCTCCACAAACCAACTCGGACAGAACAAAAATTAATACAAATTTCAGATTCATAATTTATCAAACATATTATTTGTTTTACAGAGAAACCAAGCCGCCATTGTAGGAAGGAATGCCGTGAAAGCCAATTTTAATTTCTTGATTCACTAATTTCACGATGCGCACTCAACAAACATTGGAAAGGTTGAAACCGCACGAATCGCAATTTCACAAGGCCTGCTAAAATTCCAGTCCTAGCGGATAACTTCCCCCGTCTCCTACAAAACTGCTAAACTGATCAACAAGAATAAAAACCACCTATGGAGTGTACAAATGCTGAAAAAAATCGATCGACGCCAGGCATTAAAAACGGGCCTCGCCATTTCCAGTCTTGGTTTGGCGGCTGGGCATGTTCAGGGCAGCGGACTGAATGAAAAGTTCCGAACAGCACACATTGGAGTCGGCGGGATGGGAGGGGCCGACCTCGGCTCCATTGCCTCGCATCCACAAGTCGAAGTTGCAGCACTCGTCGACGTCGATGCGAACACACTCAAAGGAGCTTCACAAAAACATCCAGGTGCGGAGACGTTTGCTGATTTTCGTGAAATGCTCAGTAAGCTGGGTGACAAAATTGACGGAGTTGTGATCTCAACACCAGATCACACTCATGCGCCGGCAGCCATGTCAGCCTTGAACCTGAACAAACCAGTTTATTGCCAAAAGCCGCTGACCCACGAAGTTTTTGAGGCGAGAAAACTACGAGAAGTTGCGGAACAAAAAAACCTCGTTACGCAAATGGGAATTCAGGTTCATTCCAGCGCGCCCTACAGAAGAGCAGTTGAGATGATTCAAAGCGGTGTGATTGGAAAAGTCAGCGAGGTTCATGCCTGGTCGAATAAAAACTGGGGCTATGACGGCGGTCCATTTCCCAAACGAGCTGGAGGCCCCCCCGCTCAATTGGATTGGGATTTGTGGCTCGGAGTCACAGCGACTCGCCCCTACAGCGACAACGTTTATCATCCAGGCAGCTGGCGAAAAATGATCGACTTTGGAACCGGAACTCTCGGTGACATGGGCGTTCATATCTTTGACACGCCTTACGCCGCTTTAAAATTAACAGCACCAAAGTGGGCCAAAACTACCTGCAGAAAACCCACTGGGGTTGGGCATCCGGAAAAGAACATCGTCGAATATGAATTCCCTGGAACGGCATACACAACCGACTCCATGACTTGGAAATGGTATGACGGCAGCTACGCCCCTCCTAAAGAACTCGAACTGCCCCAAGGCTTAAAGCTACCAGGCCAGGGCGCACTCTTCATGGGCGAAAACGGACAGATGCTTCTGCCACACGTTGGTGAAGCTCAACTATTTCCCCAACAACAATTTAAGGATTACCAACGACCGGACATTGGAAGCAACAACCATTACCACCAATGGGTCGATGCCTGTCTTGGAAACGGCCAGACCAGTGCCGACTTTGGTTATGCGGGGCCGCTAACTGAGGCACTACTCTTAGGTGTGGTCGCAAATCGATTCCCAGGAGAAACACTAAACTGGGATGCCGAAAATCTGAAAGTTACTAATCTTGATGCGGCGAACCAATTAATCAAACGCAACTACCGCAAAGGTTTTGAAGTTTCAGGACTTTGATCGGTACCGCCTGCATTCCAAACTGAAGAACTGAGTTTCGTCTCACGAACCCTCTAGCGCTCCCCCTGATTTCAAGATAATCCTATGCTCCAACAGCAACTCTCGACTGTCCGCATTCTCGCATTCGCAATGACCCTTACGGCGATAATCGGCCAAGCTCGCGGGCAGGACCTTCATTGGTCCGACGATGGAAAACAGGGCTGGTTCCAACAGTCAGATGACTCTGGAACCAAACAATTTCACTTCATCGATGTTGAACGCGGATCTTCGCAAATCGTGATGGAGCAATCTTGGTTTGAGCAACAAAGTGGCAAAAGTACGGTCACCGGCATTTATCCTACAAAGCAACCCGGCATTTTCTTAATTCAATCTGGTCGAACTCTCTACCAAATCGATTGTCAGAAAAAAACCAGCCAATTACTCGACCCAGCATTAATTCGACAACATCGCCCCCGATTGTTTCTTCCACCCAAATCCGGCCCGCGTGGTCAATCAACCTACATCACGATGGATAACCAAACCGACCATCAAATCGAAACTTTCTGGGTCTCTGAAGTTGGCAAAGAACGTCCATACGAAGTTCTCAAACCAGGCCAGCAACTCAAACAACAGACGTTTGTCGGACATGTTTGGTATTTAAAACGAAATGGAAAGCCAATTGGTTGTTTTACCGTTCGACCCGATGACTATATTGTCTTCGACAAAGCATTTCTGGATGACATCCGATTCGAGTCGCTTCCCCGCGCTCAAAACTCTCGTCCACTCGCTCGTACTTTTAATCGTCGAGGAACCCAGTCGCCTGATCGAAAATGGAAGGTACAGGTTCAAGATCATAACCTTTGGATTGAATCCAAGGGGGACGATTCAGCGAAATCTCAATTAACGCAAAATGGGACAGAAAAAAATACATTCCGCCACATCGGCTCGGGGACGCGATGGCTTTCAACCTCTTCTCGAAATCCAGACCAATGTGAAGTGCGTTGGTCTCCCGATTCGAAGCGATTTATTGCCTACCAAACACCCGTCGCACCGGAAAATCGCGTTTACTACATTGAATCGAAACCAAAAAACCAACTTCAGCCCCTGCTAAGGTCTTATCAATACCCCAAACCGGGAGACACTTTATTATCACCACGGCTGAAACTGTTTTCCGTCGATTCGAAAACAGAAATTCCAGTTTCAAACGAACTCTTCGAAAATCCTTTTTGGACTCGTTTTCTTGGCTGGTCTCAATCAGGAGATCGATTTCGAATCCTCTACAATGCTCGAGGCCACCAAAAACTAAGATTGCTTGAGATTGACGCAAATGATGGTTCAGTCAAAACGATAATCGAAGAGACGAGTCAGACTTTCATTCACTACTCAAACTCGGGCAAGTCAACTTTTCGAGATTTGCCCAATGATGAAATCCTTTGGGCCAGCGAGCGAAGTGGTTGGAACCACCTCTACCGATTCGACCGCGAACAGGGAACATTAATCAACGCAGTCACCTCGGGTGATTGGAATGTAAAGAGAATTCATAAAATTGATATGGAGCAAAAGTCTATCTGGTTTTACGCAGTTGGAATTTACCCCGACCAGGATCCTTATCACGAACATTTTTGCCGCGTCAATTTCGACGGTAGTGATTTAACCTATTTAACTACCGGCGATGGCACCCATCAAATCCAGTTCCAACCTAATCAGAGCAGTTTTATCGACACTTATTCTCGTGTCGACATGGCGCCAGTCCGGGAACTACGAGACAGCAAAACTGGTGAACTAATCACTCCGTTAGGGCGACAAAATACAAAACAACAATTTGGCAAAAGAAAGCTAACCGAACGGTTTGTAGCCAAAGGTAGAGACGGAGAAACAGACATCTGGGGGATCATCCACTGGCCAATTAATTTTGATCCAGCGAAAAGATATCCCGTCGTCGAGAACATTTATGCGGGACCACACGACCACCACGTTCCGAAGTCATTTCGAACCGGCTATGGCCATCGCCATAGAATCGCGGACGTAGGAATGATCGTTGTTCAGATTGACGGGATGGGGACAGCCTGGCGATCCAAAAAATTCCACGATGTCTGCTTCAAGAATCTTCGCGATGCTGGGTTTCCCGATCGTATAGCCTGGCTAAAAGCAGCTGCCGAAAAGTTCCCTCAAATGGATTTATCTCGTGTTGGAATTTATGGCGGTTCCGCTGGCGGACAAAATGCAATGGCTGCCTTACTGTGGCACAACGATTTCTACAAAGTCGCAGTGGCGGACTGCGGATGCCATGACAACCGAATGGATAAAATTTGGTGGAACGAACAATGGATGGGCTGGCCCGTCGACGACAGCTATCAGAAAAACTCCAACATGGAAAATGCCCATCTTCTTAAGGGCAAGCTTATGCTGACACTTGGGGAACTCGACCAAAATGTTGATCCGGCCAGCACAACACAGGTAGTCGGTAAATTAATCGAACACGATAAAGATTTTGAGTTCGTGTTGATACCAGGCAAGGGACATGGTGCGGGCGAATCACCTTGGGCCGCAAAGAAAAGACTGAATTTTTTAAAGGAGCATCTCGGCGTAGAATAAAACCCAATCCCACCCAGTTCAGAGAAAACCAGTTTACTTATCTGGCGACGCTGGCGTTTCACTGAGAGATGAATCCTGCCCGTCAACAGATTTCTCCGAACCTACAGACTGGTACAGCTTTGCCAACTTGAGCAGGACAGGCTCAATCGATTGATAGTAATTCACCTCGCCTAGCGCATCTTTTTTCTGACGCAACGATTCCAACTCTCGTTCTAATTGTTCGCGTGTTTCTCGCTGCTCAATAGTCAACTTCGCTTCAGTGCCGCGGCGGATTAAAAAAACCTGATTCGAAACGAAACCATCTGGCTCGTTCGCTTTAGACTTTTTTACAGCCCGAGTCCCCTGAAACCAATCCGACGGCGTGCCTTTACCATCGCCATTATCATCAATCATCGCCAGTTCTGTGGCAAGTCGCGTCTCTTCCAGATAAAACTCCTGCGTCTGCGAGGAAGCTGCCACAACCGCTTCCAATAGAGACGTCTGCAAGTCTTTATCAAGATCGTATGCTGGATCATCAATTGCAGCAGATAAATATTCTCCAAATCTTGCAAAGTTCCGCTGGGCACTCGACTTGGTAGCCGTGATGACTACACGATTGGGGTGCTTAAGTTTCCCAACAAACCCGCCACTCGATGACGCACAGTTCACCACAATCGTGCGTGCCTTTTGATCAATTAACCAATCGTGCAATTGCACTGCAGAGAGATCCGGTCCCCGCAGATTAAATTTAGAGACTTTACCATCGTCAGTGCCATGCCCAATCAAAACCACCCACAATTCAGCAATCCCCTCGCCAGGATTGGCCAGCTCTTGCTTCAATCGCAACAGATCGTTTTGCTCCGCCGGATTGTCCTCTAAACCGATACACACAAAATCAGGCCCCGATTCACCAGCCGAGGTAATCGCTGACTTCCAATTATCAGCCCAGGTTTCAAACTGCTGCTGGTAATCGTCACTTCCACCAGCGCCTACCACGACAATGACCTTTTGTTCCTGACTGTAGAGGTCTCCAGAACAGAAACACAGGCTTGCCATCCAACAAAGTGTCCCCAACGTCCTGTGAAGTACATTCCGATTCTTCGGCTCAGATAACCATCGTCTAATCATGGTGAGCCATTCTTTAATTTCTTTCATTGATCTCACGCCAACCCCTTCCAACGTCGTAGTCCCCATTCTCCGATCAGCAATCCGATCGCCAATGAGAATACAGTCCATCGATGCCACCAGGGATTCGAGACGGTCTCCATGACCGGCACTTCTCGATACTCCAACCCGGCAACAAACTGCTCCAAAGAATCAATCTCAACAACCTCGCCGCCGGTTTGATCAGCAATCTCTTTCATCAATCGGGGGTTGGGTTCGAGTGATTGAAACTCTTCGCTGTCTGGTTCAGAAACCCATCCCGATTCCCGCGTTTCAATTTCGCTCCCATCAGGTGCCTTCACAACGACTGACGCCCGATAAACTCCAGTCTCCCCCGAAACAAAATTTGCAACATAGACACCCGGCACGGAATCGGTTGGCTCACCAGCCAGCTCAATGGTTTTGCCTTCAGGGGTTTGCACCTGAATAACCACAGTGGCATTATCAAAAGGCTTGTAAGCTTCATCATTAACCGACACCTTTATTTCAGACGAGCGATTCGCATCGTTGAGCCGATTTATTTCCACTTCGACGCGACGGGGAACATCAGCAATTGCCCAACGCAGAGTCTGACGCCACGCCTTGAGCAGGTCTTCGTTGTCCTCTTCGCTCTTTAATTGCCAGCGCCAAAAATCTCCAATCAGCAAAGCCCCAGAACGACCGCGTCCATAGGGTTGAACCACGAGTGCTGGATGCTTTTTCTCGGCGTCCGAGGTCACCGTCGCTAATACAGTCGCTCCCGGCTTGATGGAATTCGTGAGATTCACTGTCTTAAATTTCGGCATTGCCGCTAAGCGAATGCGTTCTTTTTCTTCCGTTGATTCAATCCTTACCCAAGGCTGCAGCCAACCTTCACGCGTGAGGTCGAGTTCGTATTTTTTATCTGATGGAGTCGCAAGGCGATCTAGATAGACCGGCAACATCTCGCCAATTTGAGTCTTTGCATAATCACCGGCAACGAAAGATTCCTGCCCACCGAGCATCAACAGGCCGCCACCACGCAAACTGACAAATTGCTGCAGCAATGACTTCTGATCCTCGGTAAAGAAATCCGCCTCCAAGTCATCAATCACAATGGCATCGTATTCAAAAAGCGTTTCAGCATCCTTGGGAAAACCACCTCGCAACTCTTCTTTATCTCTAGTCCCCAGTCGAATGAACACGGGCTCGTCATTCTGCTCTGTTGTATCGTCGTCCTGAGAGTCGAACCCACGAAAAAGGGAATTCGATTGCTGACCGTCCCGCCCTCGAAACGTAAACTTAGCCTCTCGTTTGGCAATTCTTACCAAGGCGACGAGATCTAACTCGTCGTCCCCCTGCAATGACCTTCGTAGAAATTTAAGCTCCCAGTTTGGGCGACCAGTCACGTAAAGTATCCGAAAAGGTCCTCGACCACGATCCACGAGCACCAGTCGCTCATTATTAACAACGGTCGCTTCGGCCTGAGGAACGACGACCGATGCCTCTCCGGCAGCATAAGCCTTTACCTTGAAGACATTAATGCCACGACGTTCGGGCCGTGTTTGGAAACGAACGACAAACGGCTTACCGTCTTCAACATCCACCACTTCTTTTTTTGAAACTTCCTCTCCAGCTTCATCGAGCAGGGCAACCACAATTTCCTCACCCTCGTAACCACTAGCCATCAATTCAGCCGTTATTGTCACAGGTGCCGATTCAAAGTTAGTTTGCGTACTGCTAACTCTGGTAATGCCGAGATCTCTGGCTGGAAGCTGGTCACCCAATAAGACTGGAAACACAGGCGGCATAGAATCCCAGGGCATGGCAGCGAACGCTTCTTTATTCCAATCAGTTGCGTTTCCATCGGTCATTAAAATAATCCCCGCTGCCGGGCGACCGGCAAACCGATTTGCAGCTAAACTTAGATTCGAAAGAATATCGCTGCCACGTTGGTCGGCACGAAAGCCTTCAAAATTGGAAACCGGTCTCAGCCGCCGATCAAATTGATATTTTCGAACATCAAAATCTTCAGCCAACTGATTCAACCAATTGGCCTCATCATTAAGCTTCTGGAATAGCTCCGCCTCTCGCGTCGTGCTGCCACCTCTGTCTTTTATCTGTAGACTTTGACTGTCATCCGCCATGACCACCATCAAGTTCGCTCCCTGTTCAGGGCGAGCATAGCGATACATGGGCTCCAGCAAACAAATTGCCAACAACAATACGGCTAGAATCTTCATCACCGCCATCAGCGATTTAGCACCAACAGCAGCGCGTGCGTTGAAATAGGACCAGATGACAATTCCAGCCGTGATCGCCAGTAGACTAGCGACTGCGATTCCCCAGTCAGAGGCTCCCCATGCATTCGGGATCCAGGAACTATCCATTACTTCCCACCCCCAAGCTGCTCATAGTATTTGCGCACTGCATCTTGATATTGAGCTGGAACAGGGTCGCGATCGACGGGGACCATTGCTTCATCAGATCCGCGGCGAAGGATCTCCTCGACGACTCGATCCTGCAACTCGGCCAACGGTTCAGCAACCTTCATTTTGATTAAATCCCAATTGGGTTCCTCGGAATGCCGATTCAATTCCTTTCGAATTTCACGCGCCTGCTCACGTATACGGGAAGCTTCGGCTCTCAACTCTGGGTCATCCACCATTTCCTCTACATCTCGCAATCGATCCGACCAGTCCCGGAAATCGTCTCCAGTCAAAGGCCGTACGATTCTCTGATCGCCCCCTGCGTAGCTTCCTTGAGGTAGATTCCCCGCCTGCTCAGAACCTTCATTGGTGCCAAGATTTCTCATCAAATCTCGCTCTTGAGGCTCGCTGTCTTGTCCGCGTCCCCCCTCTCCATCAGGCGATTCCTGTTGACCCTGTCCGGGAGAAGGTTCCGCGCCTGGGGTTTCACCCTCACCCTGAGGCCGCTCACCTGGCGGAGCTTGCTCAGACTCTCCACGTTCCTGACCTGGTTCCTGACTTGGTTCCTGACCCGGAGGTTGAGGTTCACCGCGATCCCGAGGTCGCTCGCCCGGTGGATTCTGCTCGGATTCTGTGCGTCCTTCTCCGGAAGGCGGAGATTCAGAATCTTCCGAACCCGTTTCAGACGTCTCCGACGCACGTTCTTGCGACCCTTGCTCGATTTCATTTTGCAAATCTCGATTGAGTCCCTCCAGTGTGCCGCGAGCTGCCTTCAACGCTTCCGTTTCATCACCAAGTACGCTCTCTGCCGCATTCTCAATTCCCTCGCGTATTTCTTGAATCCCTTCGCGAGCCCGTTGTTCCTCACTGATTGCATCCTCTTTCCAGCCACGATTCAATGACTCTCGCGCCGACTCAAGTGCTTCATCAGGTCGGCTGGATTCCGAATCACGATAAGTATCGTACAGCTCTTCAGCAAGCAATGGCTCGAAGGGCTCAGCTTCCTCAATGGTCTCCCGCATCCGATCCCTTAACTCCCCAACAGCCTGCTCCTGTTCGGCCAGTTGACGATCCAAATCAGGTTGCTCAGATTCTGTTTCCCGCAACGACCTCGCGTCCTGCTGAGTTCGAGGCAAATCCGACGCTGCCAGTTGTTCCGCAATATCTTCCTGCTTCCGCTCAATCTCCTGAGCTTCCTGCCGCAGCTCTCTCATTTGTTCAGTAAATTGCCCGGAGGATTGGCTCTGAAGTTCATCTCGCAGCTCTTCCAACTCTCTTTGGGCTCTCGTCCCTTCAGCGGCTGCTCTGGAAACTTCATTGTCCTCCAGAGCTTCGGCAGCTTGTTGTAAATTTTCACGCACGTCTTCAAGCTGCTCTGCCTCTTCCGCCATCCGCTGTTGATTTTCTTCGCTCTGCATTCGGTCAAGTAATTCCTCCGCATCGCGAAGCATCTGCTCTTGCTGCTCTCGAAGCGATTTAAGCCTCCGTTCTACCTCGTCCTTTTCTTCCTGCGAATCAACCTCTTCTAACGCCGATTGCAACTCCTTGATCCGCTCGTTTAAATCCTCTTGCCGTCGGGACAATTCACGCAAACGACTGAGGACTTGGCGATCTTCCTGCTGCTGTTGATTCTGTTCGGTTTGCTCCTGCGCTGTCTTCTCGTTTTCGTATCGATTCTCATCTTCTTTCAGATTCAATTGATCCAGCTGATCTTGCTGTCGATTGTTTTGTTGCTGAGGCTGTCCCGGTTGCTGAGGCTGTTGTTGCTGTTCTGTAATTTCAAATTCCCGCGCACGCAATTTGAGCAAACCCTGGTAAGCCGCTTGCTCACTCGACAACGCCGCTCTCAGCGAATCCAGATCATTCGTTTCTTTAGCACGGTCAAGCTTTACAACAGCTTCGTTCATGAAGTTTCGAGCTGGCTCGACAAATGAAAGAGACTCTTCATCTTCTAATTCACTTGCCAACTCCGCCAAACCCTCAATGGCGGTCGTCTGTGATTGGGACAAGAGTTCGACATCAGAAGCGAACGTCTCCGAAAGCCCACGCTTGCGCGACTCTCGACTCGACTCACGACGGATGACTTTCCAAGTCGCATTTATGATTTCCTTCTGCAATTCGGCGAGCTCTTGAGCCTGTTCAGCATTTTGGCTGCCTTCTTGTTGTTGCTGCTGTTGCTGTTGCTGCTGTTCACTCGCCGTAGGAGCCTGTCCCTGTCGAAAGATCTCTTCGAAATGTCTGACTTCGGCGAAAAACATATCGCTGGCAACCTGCCGACGCTCACCGTCCGCACCAATATCCTCTGCCCAAAAGTAATAAGAAACCAAGTCGTCTGGCTGCACATCCAACGACTCCAAATCCAAAAGATACTCAACTTTCTTTCGCTTATTCCCTGCAGCAATTTGCTCAAGCTCAACCTCTTCAGCAGCACGCCCGGGAATCACAAAATTAACACCAAATGATTCGATCCCAAAATCATCCCAAGCGCTCGCACTCAATTGAACCTCTTCAATGGGCGAGGCATCGATGTCTCGCGCGGGGGTCAACAACTTCAAATCAGGCGGCAAATTCTCCAAGACGTTTAGGACAAATTTGGGAGGAGTTCGATTGTCGCGTTGATCGACATCCGTCAACTCCAATTCGTACTTACTGGACTCCGCCAGTTCTAACGTGAGCAATAACTTCTTCGGATCCTCCGCGTCGAGAACCAAGTCGATCGGCTCCCCACCGTCCTTTGGAAAAAGGACAGCACTGGCCACCGGTTTATTTAGGTAAAACTCCAACTGTGCCGAAGTTCCCTCGACGGCGGTCAGTCTTCGGAAATCCTGCAAGACCTTATCCTCAGACCCCGTGTACTCTGGGTATTTCAATGTCGCATCCGCCCGAACGAGTCGAGGGTAATCAAAAACCGTGACCTCATAATCATCGGTGGCTTGGTCAGCGTACGTCACTCGATAGGAAAGCGGAGCCTGCACCGTTGGAATTCTCGCTCCGAACACCGGATCGTCGAGACTCTTCGACATCGATACACTTACTTCTTCCCCAGCTTCGTTGACGTAAATGAGATCCGCATTGGTCGGAATCGATTCTCCAAATCGAGCCAGTACTAGCAAACTCGTACCACGCTCGACTTCGGCGTTACCGGGCTCAACTGCGATGGTTATCGCCCCCGAGTCAATCGCCAAATCCGAAAATGCGATTGCAGTATCACCCTCATGCGGAATGGCGAACCAAACCAAACTGATCAACGCAATCATCCACCCGAATAAGCTGAAGAAGCCAACTACGGGTGCCGCAATTAGCTGCCAGCGTGGCACCAACGAAGCCCAGCTATTTTCATAACTATGGGTCACGGCTTTCCTCATGACCGCCTGTTGCAGGAAGCTAAGACTTTTACCATCTTCTGCCTGTTGCTCAATCGCAGTCAACAAACTGGAATCCAATTCAGGAAATTCGCGCTCAATTCGCTTCACAGTTTTGAGCGAAGAATCGGACTTAAACAAGCCAAAACAAATGCCCACGATCGAGGCCGCAAACGTAGAGATTAAAAAAGGGAAACCGACTTGTGAAACATCAAGCTCGCCGGTGCGATTTAGATAAATCAAAACGACCGCAATCACCAGAGACAGGCCCCAAATCAAAGCGAGAGTCCACGCCACTCGAAGGAACCGAGTTCTTCGAATAACGGGCTCAATACGTTTGTAAATTAAGTGATCCATTAAACCAATTCTCCACCAGTTTCGACTGCCACCGTTTCGCCATTCGACAATTTCGACCTCGACGAAGTCCGCGCGGCAAGCCATGTCTCAAACATCAATAATAAAATAGCCGCAACAATTAACCACTTCCATATTTTTTGACGATCCTCAATATCTCGATCCAGCATCGAACGCATCTGCGCCCGTTCAGAAGCTGCCGTTTCCTGCTCGCCCACATTGACGGAAAACATCTCGATCTGTTCGAGTGGAATCGCTGTCGTTGAACTTTCAGATCGATTTACATTGACAGCAAAGAGCACTTCTTCTTTGCCAGAACGGCCTGCGTCAGCGCTCGAGTCCCCGCCAACGGAGTCCCCCCCGTCGCTAATTAATCGGTAGATTCCCGGTTGATCCGTCTCCGAAAAAACTCCAGCATCGGTAGCAACCGCCTCGCGTGTACCGTCCGGTTTGACCATCTGGCGACGCCTCGAGCTCGACTCTGCTCTCGGAATCACAATGGTTTCCCCGACGGTGTAAGACTTATCGAGCTCCGGTAGATCGGCTGCAATTTCAACCAGGCCATTGATTAATGGGACAAACTTGGTGGATAACGCCAGTTGGCTTTGCTGCGGATTCCAACCACTCGCCATCACATAAACACATCCACGGTCAGAACCGTCTAATTTCCAAACCGCCGGATCATCGTTTTCAAATCGAGCCAGCACCACCGCTTGTGGATCGACAATTTCAACCGATTGATGATTCCAAAATCGAATATTAGTAAAATCGTTATACCGAGGATTGGCGAACAATTGAAATAACCGACTGGAAAAATCAATCTCCGCCAGCATCTGGTAATCGTTTTTAGAACGCCTCGGTTTACCCGATTGCGTTTTCAAACGGCCACCAATCCAGTCTTGCGAAAAACTGACTGTTTCAGCATTGGAAAGGATCACGAACAACGTCCCCCCCGCTTTCAAATACTCATCAATTTCATCGCGGCGAATTTCATCAACAGGTGATGTCATCACCGTCAATGCCACCGACCCGATGGCGGCGTCTGCCAGTGAATCGCCGGGCTCCAACTGCCGCACGACCACTCTACGCGTGGGCGATTCGACCAAACCTCGCCGCAAGTAATATTGCAATCCCTCTGGATTGTCCGGCGTATCTGAACCAAGATAGTCCACCCTCAACGTTTGTTGCTCGATCGGCGCGACAAAATATTCGTTATCAAAAACTTCTGTATCGCCTGACAGCTCAAAAACCTGATTGTTTAAATTTTGTTCGGGGGGGATTTGCATCACCCGCCTGGTCCCCGGCGGAACAAAAAATGGCAGCGATTCAGCGCTCGTTCCATTTGTCCAATTAACAAAAAACTGGTCTACCAGCGACTCCTCTGAATTTCGAACTCGAATCCGAAGACCAGAATCAGATTCATCGCTCGTCGCCGCTAACAATTGAAGCGTCGCATTGGTTGGGTCCTCTGCGACTACAGAATAAAACTCAACAAAAACTGTCGCTGGCCATTGATAAGCCTGTAGCGAATCTAAATTCGATCCCTTCTGCAAGTCGCTTACTACTACCATCTGAAGCTTGGCAACGGTGGCCTGTGCTCCCTCAACTCGCTGTGAGTCTCGCCAGACATCAAGGTTGTCGGCGACTGTTACCATCGCATTTCCGAGATCAGATCGTTGCCAACTAGGATCTAAAGTTTTAAATCCCTTGCGGATGGAATCGGCACGCGCGCTCAAACTATCGTCGAGCTGATCGTTAAAATCAACGACCGTCCGCGCAGTCGCGTCGAATGCGATTAGCGACACGTCGTCGCCTTTTTCCAATCCATTGAGTACTTTTTCGATCTGACGTTCAGCTTGATCCCAAAGGCCGGATCGACGCATACTCGCGCTTGTATCAATTAAAATAGCAATCCGCCGGTTCGCAACTTCATACTCTGAAAGAGAATTTTGACCACGGAAAAATGGCCGCATAAATGCAATTGCAATTAAGGCAATCGCAAGCGCACGCAACAAGAGTAATAAGATGTTCTCCAACCGGCTTCGACGTGTCAGGGAAGGAGGCGAAGGTTTAAGGAATAATAGCGAACTAAACTCCGTCTGCCCCTTTGGCGTCTGCCGGATCAGATGAAGTAAAAATGGAAAGGCGATCGTCAGAGCCCCGAGACCAAACAACCAGGCAAGTGCACTCATTGAGCCCCCCTGACCTGCGTTGCGCGTTTCACGGATCTACCGGAGGACGCTCGTGATTGAATCAACTCTAACAACGCGACTTCAATCGGTTGATCCGTTGAGATAGTGAAAAAATCAACACCGATTTGATCACAAATCTCCTTGATGGCGGCTTCGTGCTCCGCGAATCTTTTCCGATAATCTGCCACCGCCGATTGCGGATCGACATAGATTTCTCGCCCTGTTTCCAAATCTCGAAACAAACTCGCTTTATCGAATTCAAATTCAATTTCGGTTGGGTCAAGCGTTCTCAGAATGACAACCTCATGTCCGCGTGTCCGGAGGTAATTGAGGTTCTTCACAAAGCTCTCAACAGGAGCCAGTAAATCTGAAATCAGGACAACAAGGCCACGCTTCGAAACGGTCTGTGCAATCTGCTCGAGAGGTGCCGACAAATCAGTTGACTTTCCAGATGTCGAGTTTTCGAGCGTTAGCATTAACCGTCGCAAATGTCCCGCCCGATAACGAGGAGGAATCATGTCTACGATCTGATCACCAAAAGTCACCAGCCCAACGGCATCTCTCTGCCGATTCAAGAACCAAGCAAGTGATGCCGCCATCGTCTTCGCATATTCCAATTTGGAATACGTGCCCGACCCAAAACCCATCGAATGACTCATGTCAACCAACAGATAACACCGAAGATTGGTTTCATCTTCAAATCGTTTAATGTAGTACCGATCCTGCTTAGCGTACAATTTCCAGTCGAGGTACCGAAGATCGTCTCCGATAGAATACTGACGGTAATCGGTAAACTCGACTGAGAAACCATGGTAGGGACTGCGATGAAGTCCGGACATAAATCCTTCGACTACGATCTTTGCGCGCAATTCAAGGTTCTTGATCTGCATGATCGCAGTGGGTGATACTGCGGATGTGGATTCTTGAGTGGGTGAAGGATCTGCCAAACATGCCTCTACAAGCTAAAATTAAAAGTCGCAACTACATCATTGCTTAAAAACAATCCCCGAAATTATTTGTCACCTAATTGTGGCGTGGGGACATGCGCTAACAATTGGTCGATAATTTTCTCGACAGTCACTCCTTCTGCTTCCGCGCGATAACTTGGCAGAATTCGGTGCCGCAACACGGGATGCGCTAATGACTTAACGTCATCGAGATTTACATGAGACCGCCCACAAAACAGAGCGCGTGCTTTCGCACCAAGAATCAAATTCTGAGCAGCTCTCAGGCCCGCCCCCCAATTTACATATTGATTTACAAAGTCTGGTGCACCCGAACGGCCTGGCCGACTTGCATCGGCAATTTGAACCGCGAATCGCACCAAGTCCTCTGCGACTGGAACATTTTTTACCGTCCCGTGAAAACGCCTTACATCCTCAGCTGTGAAAAGCTTATCAATCGTTTGCTTAAACTCAGACGTGGTCTGTTGCACTACTTTGACTTCTTCGTCCTGGCTTAAATAGTCGATTTTCACGTTGAACATAAATCGATCGAGCTGTGCCTCGGGAAGCGGATAGGTTCCTTCCATTTCAATCGGATTTTGAGTCGCCAAAACAAAGAACGGTTCTTCAAGCTGGTAGCTTACACCCGCTACAGTTACTTGATGCTCCTGCATCGCTTCGAGAAGCGCTGCCTGTGTTTTAGGTGGAGTTCGATTGATCTCGTCTGCTAACACAACATTTGCAAAAATTGGCCCCTTCACGAATTGCATCGACCTCGCACCACTGTCCGTTTCCTGAAGAATTTCAGTTCCAGTAATGTCAGCCGGCATCAAGTCCGGCGTGAATTGAATCCGACGAAAATTCAAATCAAAAACCTCTGCAATACTTCTGACCAATAAAGTCTTGGCTAATCCCGGAGCACCGGTTATCAGGCAATTCCCGCCCGCAAATAGACTGATCAGCAATTGCTCAATTACCACCTCTTGCCCAACAATCAATTTCGATAGTTGGTCATATATTTTTTGCCGCCCGTCTCTAATCTGTTGCACAGCGTACTGTTCGTCTTCGTAGGTATTGAGTGTCACTTCGTCAGCTCCAGTTGTTTAATTTGAGTTTCATCGATTTCAAATCAATGCGTCATTGCATAGGTCACGATATTAATTCCGAGAGGGTAGGCATAAGGTTCGGAATAAGTTTCAAAATACCCCCGATCAACGCCCTCTCGCTCCCAACCATCACCAAGGTCTGTATTGTGACAAATGAAGGCCATCATTCGTCCATCGTCGTCAAAGATACCGCGGTAATTTGCCGACTCTGCATCTGCCCGTTCCGTTTTGCGACCATACATAAAATGTTGGATGCTCGGAATTTGGGGCTTCTTATCCAAATCATAAACGATGTGAAAAATTTCGTGATCAAGAGGAACATCTACGGGTTCACGATCCGGAAAAACTCGCTTCATTTCTCGGTAAAAATTAGCCCACTCGTCTTCCCCCCAAAAATCATCCACCATCAGGAAACCACCTTTGTTCAGATAACGGCGAAGTGCGAGCACCTCATCCTCGCTAAACACTAAATGGCCAGGCTCGATGATATAAATAAATGGATAGTCAAACAGGGATTCATCTGTAAGTCGCAAGATGACTCCCTCAGGAGCAACCTCAAGGGATGTCAGTTCTTTCAAACGGAAGGACAGGTTTAAATCCGCGTCGGGAAAATCTGTCCGCCATTTCCCACGACTGCCGCCCCGACCGCCACGCCACCCGTAATTTCCGTAATGGGAGTCGTACTGGATTCGAGCGAATGTAAACACATCGTCCTTAAATTCTTTACTCCCCTCCCACATCGGAACGCCATTGCGCAGATCCTCGTCCATTACCCGCCGACCACCATATTGGCGCTGGTAATCCTGAGCGACGACCCAACCTGCAAGCAACACTCCGACCAAGAGCAGAAAGAATTTTTTGCCAAAAACAGCGTTCATGGAGACTCCTTTTCAGTCTCAACCGGATCGATTTCAACCGGGTCCGCCCCCGACTTAACTGGCGGGGAAACAACAGCTTGAGCATCGACAATTTCAAGCAACAAATCATAGGCAGCGCGGTAACGGGGCGCTCGCTCCAACGACCTCACAACCTCGTCCTTCGCCTTCGGAAACTTTTGCTGTCGAAACAAAGCTGAGGCCAGTCGGTAGTGAACATCCGCAGCATCCAGGGGATCCATTTTCGCAAGGGCAGTCAGCGACTCCACCGTCGCCTTATCATCTTGCGTCTGCTCTGCGGCTACCGCCAGGAATCGATAGGGCGATGGCAACAAGGGATTCAGAGCAAGCATCTTACGGGCTGTCGATTTCACCTTGCCCCACTCAGCCGCTGCTGAATAAACTTCGAGCAATCGCGTGAACAACTCAACACTATTGGCCTCCATCGCCGCGTATTTTTCCAGCATCTTGAGTTCCTCAGCAGGAGCTTTCAATTTACGGTGGCACTGAGCGAGGAGCGGGTAGGTGGATTTCAACTCGGGACAGATTTCTAAAATTTTCAACAGCGTATCTCTGGCCGATTCCCAGCGATCCTCTTCAATCGCCAGCCGCGCCGCTTGATTTAACCCGGCAAGATTATTGGGATGCTCTTGATTCCATTGCTTCCAGTCAGCGGCCGTTGCCCCGGCAATGGGTTTTACCTCATCCCAATTCGCCGTCGGTGCGAAAGCTTTAGCCTTCTCCAAGGCAAACTTTGCAAACGATTTATCGATGAATTCCATCGGAGCACAGTGGCGGCGTAACGCATCGTTGATCGGCGTTCCAATGGCCAATTCCTGAAGCACGTTTTTCAATTTATCGAGGCCAAAATCCTGAATCAAATACTCCACCACCAACGATGATTCGTAATAGGCAAACTGCAAATGAACCGGGGAGGGCGGCCGCAAAAACGCACCACTCAACTCGCTTACAGGCGTTAAGCTTTCTGAGAGCACCATTTCACGAAAGACTGGCACCATCGTCTCTCCCCAAGCCGGATCAGCAAGCTTCTCCTCGTAAACAGAGATTCCCTCGCTTAGCCAGCGAGGCATCTTATTTTTTGTTTTCTGAAGCGTCACCACATGACAAAACTCGTGCCACAACACCGACTCCCAGCTCGTTAAATTAACGCCCTGAGCCGCGGGGCTATTCATTGTGATGACACGGCCAAAACAAACACCCAAAAAACCCGACCCACCCGGCAAGCCAAACGTGCGAATCGCAAAATCCTGCTGACGCGGGAAAATCTCTACAAAGACCGGCGTTTCCAAGTCTGAACCATACTTAGCACACAGATCCGCTTTCGCTCGAACGAGTAACTGCAGCACCCGTTCGCCATAAATCTCAGCCTCATCCGCTCCCATGCGAACAATAAACCCATCTCGTTCAAGTGTTTTAAATTTAGCAATCTCATCGCGCAACGTGACGAGATTGTAGGCAACCACACTGTATTGATCTTCGTCAAAAACCTCATCTGCTAATTTCCAACCTTCTAACTCTTGCCCCAACCGCAATAAGTCGTGGGCTAATTGAATCTTCGCAGGAAGAAAATTCTCGTCGTAAACCAAAGAGCGTCTCTGGTACGTCTCGCCTTCGGTAAACCGATATTTCTCCGACAACTCCCGACCAATCAAATGATCCACCTCAGGATTGCCAACCCACCCGGCAAAGGCGCGGTCTCGAAACTCACCTTCTTGCTGTGGCAAATTCTGCAAATGAGCAATCACCGCGCGATACGCCCAGGCCTTGGGAAGCTTGGGATTGACTTCCTCGATTTTCTTGAGGGTCTCAATCGCTTTTACGTAATCCTCTGCGCTGATCTGTTGGTCAGCAAGCAGCAACAAAATCTCGACATTAGCCGGATTGATCGCAAGAACACGATTTACCATCTCACTGACTTTTTCGGAATCGCTTGGTAGAAACGATTTCCCGAGTCCAACCATTGCATCAACATCTGCAGGAAGCAACTTCAGCACCTCTGAATAATTCTCCGCAGCCAACGCGTAGTCCTGCTTCGAAAATGCTAAATCCGCAATCGCTCGATACACCTCCGGATTGCTTGGATACCGTTTTCGAACTGGGTAATAAAAAAGGTCTAGCACCTCTTTTGCATCAGCATTCCGACCGAGAAAATATCTGCCAAGGGCAAGTTGATTGGCAGGGTCTTTGTATCGCCACGAATTTCTTGAAGCGAGCGTTTCTATTTCCGATAACAACTCGGTCGCACTATCTTCGTCTCCATTGAATCGCCGCACCTCGCTGCCCAACCTCCGCAGCCGAATGCTATTTTTAAATCGAATCAAGGAAGCGTCCAAACTCTCATTTGCTGCCTCATAATCCCCCATATTCAACTGGCATTGGATTATGCGGATCGCCCATTTCTCCTCAACACTGTAGCGTCCCAATTTTTCATCGATTGCCCCTGCAAGCTTAATTACTTCAGGATACCGCCCCTCGTTGTAAAAGCGTTCAGCCTGCTCAGGTTCCGACTCCACTGGAGTCGCCGTGAGCGAATCAACAATACTCTGGCCATTGGAGACGATTGGTGTGGTTACAAAGAATCCACAAGCGACGCACCAAAGGCCCAACCAATTGAATAATTCACGGGTAAACGTAGGGGCAGGGCAGGTAATCGGTTCAGCCTCGGCAATATTTGGGCAACTTAAACGAGGAAGCCAAGATCGGCTGTTATTATTGTATTAAATGCTACCGGGCATGCAAAGTTGCGGACAAAGTCACATTTGTTCCAAATTACTAACAACCTGCGTCGCCGAAACCAAAAGCCCGAGGTTGATCTTACCTCGCGCATCCACTATTTTTTCGTTTAAGGATGGGCCAAGCAGCAGAGCACCGAGTGTTCGACAAGCCGCTAGGCAATACAAAAACCGCCACTTAACGGAGCAATTATTAACTTTGCTCCTGACGGGAACAGCAACGGATGTGGGGCACTTCACAAGGCGACCGAACACTCACCGGAGCGGAAGCTGCCTTGGTACGCAAATCCGTCGGACACCTGCGAGACATGATCACCGCCGGACTCGACCTCGATGACCCCCATCGATCCGAAGTGGACGTTTTTGATTGCCTCCAACCGACACAACAACTTTCCGTTCTCCATGAGGTCGCCCACGGATTACTCGATCCAGAGACCTGCATCATGGAACTCACCGCTGTGCGCGAGGGAACCGTACACGCAATATATCGTGAAATTTTCAGTCTAGTCGAAATCGAGATCGACCTTTCCCAGCATCGCGAAATTGATTTCGATTTCCACGAATCACAAGAAGAACTTAAACCTTCGTTCATCCCGATAGAAAACCTCACCCATCAAATTCGTTCGACGATCGTCTCCGCTTGGCACGAACTCAATCAGCCATCAAGCGAATGGAATCCAGCCGGCTTAATTCCGGAGGAACGACATCCGAGAATTGTGCCTGAAACCCAATCCACTAATCTTGAATCGTGGTCATCCACCATTGAGTTCCTTGCCAACCAAGTACTCTGGGATCGCGACTTCGAGATGGAACCTTTTTTCGCCGACCTCGACCCAGCCAAGGTCGCCGATATTAAATTGTATATGGGTATCCAGGAGAACTACTTTTCCTCGCCCGCCCCTGATGCTAACTCCGCCGATTACCAACGGCTTGACCAGGAACTGGTGGCACTCACCCAGAACCTCAAAGTTTAACTTTGCACAAAGTTAAATCCCAAGAACACTGCCGCACCAAGCAAGATTCAAATCTCATCCCCTTCGCTTGCCGTTGGTATAATGGGCTGCTCATCGTCCGCTCCCCCGACTGGCTGCACTTGCGATAATTTCAACGGGCTTGCCAACGTTAATCTCCAAAATTTCTCGATTTCGTTATGAGCCTTCGCCAGCAAAGACCCCTTTGGATAAACTCCCTGGTCGTCCACCCGACCCGCCGTCTGTCCTGTCATCAACTCAATTGCATCATAAATATCATCAACTGCAAAAACGTGAAACTTACCTTGCCGACAAGCTTCAACCACGCGTTCGCTAAGCATCAAATCACCAGCATTTGATTTTGGCACGACAACGCCCTGACTCCCATTGAGGCCGAAATAGTCACAGGCATCAAAAAAGCCTTCGACCTTTTCGTTGACTCCGCCAATTGCCTCGAGATGACCGTGTTGATCGATTGCGCCGGTCATAGCCATCGACTGCTTGATAGGAATCCCAGTCAACGCACTCAGCAAACAGACAATCTCAGCTCCCGACGCCGAATCTCCATCAATGCCGCCGTAACTTTGCTCAAACGCCAAAGACGCACTAAACGCCATCGGATGTTCAGTTCTCAACAGGTGGCGCAGTAGCCCACCAAGGATATGAAAGCCCTTCGTATGAATCGCACCGGACATTTGGGCTCGGCCTTCAATGTTAATCAAGCCAGCACTTCCCGGGCCAATCGTCGCCGTAATTCGAGCGGGAAAGCCATAGGTCAAGGGACCGGAATGCATCACGGCAAGACCATTGATCTGCCCAACAACATCGCCATCGGTTTGCACCATCAACGTCTGACTTTCAACCATTTCACGAAATTTTCGCGAAGGCAAACTAGCGCGATCCCGAGTCCTCTGCACCGCTTGCAGCACGTGGGCTTCGGTCACGATTTCTCCTTCGGATAGAAACGCCGCTTCCCTCGCGATATCGGCGATTCGGCCAAATCGCGCGGA
Organism: Mariniblastus sp.; assembly: GCA_029251085.1. Classification (GTDB taxonomy): domain Bacteria; phylum Planctomycetota; class Planctomycetia; order Pirellulales; family Pirellulaceae; genus Mariniblastus. The sequence goes on along the minus strand of JAQXDZ010000069.1, from coordinate 37,397 downwards.
CAGACGATTATTCCTCGCGACGATTCTTGCACCATGCTCAGCCAATGCCGCCACCGCGGATCGGTGAAAGGGTGGCAAGCCCTCTGAACGGCTTAAACCAGCGACCACACTCGCGTACTGACGAACTGCTTCGTCACTTCGCGGTAATTCACTATCGAAATCAGCGAGCACCTTGAATAGCTCTCGGAAATCCGGATCCGCATGATCGAGTTGATAATACGTTTTTGCATCTCCGATCAAAATGACGCGCACCCGAATTTCAATCGGCTCCGGTTGCGTGATAACCGTTTGCCGCATCCACCCCGCTTCGGGCGGCACGATTTCTAGACGGCCCGTCCGCAGCGTCCGCATCAATGCACGCCAAGCTCCCGGCTCCGACACAACATCGTTCACATCCAAGACCAGATAGCCCTGGTCAGCCTGCAGCAAAGCACCCGCACGGACTCCGCGATAGTCAGAAATCGCCATTCCGCCGGGACCAAGGTCCGATTCGACCGTTCCCAACAAATTAATCAAACTGGGTGTATTTTCTTCAATGACCGGACGCGATTCATCAGGATCATGGGAAAGCACAACATTGACGCCGTATAACTCCTTGAAATTCGGACCGTCCTCGTCACTCGCATGAAGATGATTCTCAATTACATCTCCAACGACCTCGTCAAGAAACGCTTTCACTGCCGCATCTTGATATTTTTCCTGAATGGGAACCGTATAATTTTCTAACAACTCCGCCGCATATTTCTCTGTCAAACTAATGACTTTTTGCGACGCCAAACGAATGATCGAATTTACCTCGCGGCTAGTCTCGACAAGTCTCTTCTGATAGCCGGGAAGGGCGTCCTCGAATTGCTTCAACTGCTCTTCACTGGCTTCGTTCTTAGCGACCTTGGCTCGCAATGCCTCAGGAGGTACGGGCTCGCCGTCGATAACCGGCATGATCATCGTCTGAGTAGCAGGGCCCTGTTGAACCGAAACCAATGCCATGCCATTGCTTTCAATCTCTTTCTCCAGTGGTTCAGTAACCAATTTAATCGAGGCTTGAACTTCGTCTTGGACTACCTGTCGACGAGAAGCATGTGGCTCCGATTCGATTGCTTTGGGCAAACCATCTTCAACAAACTCCGCCAACTTCTCCATCGATTTCCGAAACGCACCTGCCTGTCCGGGTGCCAAAGTGATCAACCGGGGGCGTTCTAATTTTCGAAAATTATGGACATAACAAAAATCTCGTTTCGCCGGCGTGACGGGCGCGAACCCCTCTAGCATTTGTCGCACCATCGTAATTCGTCCAGTACCCCTGGCACCACGAACGTAAACATTTTGGCCCTGCGCAAGACATTGAATTCCAAACTTCAATGCTTCAAAAGCCGTAGGCTGGCCGACGACTCCCTGAACTGGATCGATCTCCGTCGTCGTCTCGAATGGCAAAACATCTAAGTTACATTTCCAGCGGAGCAACTCTGGAGGAACTTCTTTTTCTAAAGCAGACATGTGATTAAGTATTTATTAGAAGATAGGAATGACTCGATTAGAAAATCATTCTAAGTCCCAAAGTGTCTTTACGACACCTAGGAAGACGCACAATACCGGTACGATTTAAAATCCTAATGTACCTCGAAAGCCGAGGCACGGGGAAAGCCGCCTATCAGACAAAAAGAGAGACCGTCCGATTTTCACTCCGTTAAAATCATGGGCAAATTGTTCGCAATTTCCGCAAAAACATTTACCAAATCTGAACCATCATTCGCATAGTAATGACGTCCTTTTCCCGCACCGGCAACCTCCTGCATCGAATTCTGATCAGCTTCCGGAGTAAAAGTGACGGCGTAAATTGTGACGCCATTTGATTCAAGAATCGTCCGCGCCGCCTCGAGCGGATGCACGCCACTGTTGTTCTCACCGTCGGTTAAAACAACACCCTTCTCAATGGAAAAGCAATCGAAAGACAACCAACCCATATTGGGGATTTATTTTCCTTTTCCGTTGCTGAGTTGTTCAATTCCTTACAGCCTCTAAAACCCGCCCCGCAGGTTTCCCCAACTGCGATTTCGTCAACCAATGGGTTCTCCAGTAAAACGGCTTTTTCTCGTGTGTTTTTGCTAGCAGATACAAATAGTCTGGGTGGTTTACCCAGACATTTAACGCGAGAAATCAGGAGATCGAGCGCCACTACAAAATCACCGATAATGAATCAGAGGTGGTCTAATAATGCGCTTAGATTTGGGTAAACATGCTTTCTTTCAAACCTCCCTGCCAGTTTAGGTACGGGATATTGATAGGCTGCTTAGCTCTTGCAAGTGTCGCTTGCGAGTGGAATCTTTTTGCGCAGACAAACAAGCCAGCAGCCGTAAAATCGTCAAGCTCATACCCAGGCACTGTTAAATATCGAATTTGGGAGGAGCTGTATCGCAGTACCCGCTACTCCCCGAAAAAGGTTGAAAGCAAGCCAAATTCTCCACGGCGATCGGCCACAGTTGAAGAACGCATCCAGCAGGAATTGCTTAGGCGACGAAGCAGTCAATCGAGGCCTCAAACGATTGAGACTCCAGTGGTCTCTTTGCCCGCTCAGAAAAAAGCGACCTCAACGATGCGCCTTCCCCCGGCAAATAAGAAAGCGAACCCGCGCCAAGTTGCCAGTCCAATTCGGCCCGTGTCACCCACTTCAGTAAGAACGGTAAGCAACACCGTAGCAACCTCCCAAGCAACTAATTTTGCTAACAACGCTAGTGGACAAGACTCACCTAATTCTCTGATTCTCAATCCTCCCGGCACGGCAACAGACGAAATCCAGGATCTCAATTCGTTCGTCAATTACGCGCTTGCCAACCACCCAGCTTTAGCTGCTTCCAAGGCCGAAATACAAGCGACAAAATACAAAGCATTGCAAGCCGGACTTTCCCCCAACCCTCAACTTGGTCTTTATATTGACGAATTAGGCAACGAAAACGACCCCGGTTTATGGGGGGCCTACATTCAGAAGAAACATCTTCGCGGCAACAAAAGAGCGATTGCCCGAAAGGTTCAGAACCGCGAAGTCGACGTTCGTAAAATTAAAAATGATGCCCTCACACTCAGCATAACCACTGAGATAAAACGAGCGTTCTACCAAGTCTTAATCGCACAGGAAAAACTTGATTTGGCCAACCAGCTAGCCGCGGCACAGCAACAGGCGGTCAGCCAATCACGCCAACTGTTCGATGCGGGCGAAACTCCAAAAACGGATCTCCTACAAACAGAACTTCAGGCCCAACGGGCATTAGTTTTGGTAGGTGAAGCTCGCGTCATTCACAAAAACAGTTGGCGTCAATTGGCAGCTTCCATTGGTTCACCTAATCTCGAACAGCGAACTGTCTTAGGAACGTTTGAACCGCTCGCGCAACCGCTCGCGTTTGATTACTGGCAACAAAAAATCTTAGAAAACAGTCCAACTTTGTTAGCGGCGGAAGCCGAAGTCGAGCGAGTAAGAACAACGATCGATCAGGAAATCGCCCGGTCCGTCCCGGATTACCAGACCCAGATCTCATTAGGCCGCGACTCAAACTCAAACCACTTTTTTACAGGCGTCCAACTTCAGGTGCCGCTGCAGATCTACGACAGAAACCAAGGCAGCATCGCTGCAGCCAAATCGAATTTGGTGGCCGCGCAAAACAGAGTCCGGCAAATCCAACTCCGACTAACGAAACAACTGGCGATGGAATTTCAGAAATATGAATTATCACTTGTGAAAATCGATCTCTATCAGTCTGAGCTAATCCCCAATGCCGAGAAAACACTGGACCTGATAAAATCGGGGTACCCGGCCGAAGTCAGCTTTTTGAAACTCGTTTCAGCTCAACAAACCCTCATCGACCTGACAATTGATTATCTAAATGCCATTGAGGAACTTTGGAAGACGCGATTGAGAATTGAAGGTTTACTTCAAGATAACAGTCTTAATCCCTGACCAATCCAACTTCGACCATTGAACGTTTCTCTAGCGGCATTTACTCACTTACTGCCGCGATTCACCAAAGTTGAACTGAATCCTCATCAAGACACAGTTCCGCGTTATAATTATTTCAATCTCACCTTCAGGAATCTAGAACTCTACCGAAAAACAATTGCATCGCAACCGGTCAATTTTCCACAGACTCTTACCATGAACCCGCAAAGAACCAACATTTGGCCGACACTCGCGTTGTGCACCATCCTGCTCGGGATCGGAGCAACGACTGGATTTCTGTTGCGCCCCATCATTCTCCCGCCCGGCTCCGCAACGTCACAGGAAGCCGCGGTCGAAGAGGCCTCGGTTCATGGCAGCACATCGATTGTCGAAATCCTTGAATCCACCATGGAAAACATGGATCTAAAGACCGGCAAATTTGAAGTTCGTGACTACGCTCAAAAGATCCGGATACCCGCAAAAATTGTCGAGCGAATTCCGCAAAATCGGAGACGAGTTACCTCTCCAATTGGCGGCCACGTCACGAAAGTTTTAATTGCAGAAGGACAGGCGATTAAACCGGGCGACAAATTATTTGAATTTCGAATCACTGACGAATCTTTAGCCAAGTCTCAAATTGGCCTGTTAGAACTTTTAAAACAAATTGATGTAGGCCAGCAAAAGATCGAGCGACTTAAACCCCTCGTGGATTCCGGAGTCGTCGCTCGGAAACGATTGCTCGACCTCGAGCTTGAGCAGAGCACGCTCGAACAGCAATTAGACACAAGCAAACAAGAGCTCGCCCAACTCGGGATGAGACCGGACGGTATTGAAAACCTGATTAACCAAAAACAATTAATGCAGACGATTGAGATTTTCGCTCCCAACCTTCCAGAGAGTGCCAGCGACTTATCTCAACACGAAGATCAGCAATATTACACGGTCGAATCCATTCAAGCTCTCGAGGGAACTAACCAAGCCTTTGGGTCAAGCCTTTGCGAATTGACGTACCATGACGATTTACTGATTGAAGGGCTGGCTTACGAATCAGACATCGACAAAATCTCGAACGCGAATCAAGCTGGCTGGAGCTTTACAGCTCAATTTGGCGAAGGAGAGGCCATGGAATCCCGTGATAATTTGAAGCTCTTTAAAATTGACAATCATGTCGACAGCCAATCGCAGACCTATCCCATCTTTGTCGAAATCAAAAACGAAATTGTTAGCAGAACGACTGACGACAACGATCGCAACTACGTCAACTGGAGATTTAAACCTGGCCAACGAGCTCACCTGGAATTCCCCATTGAAACATGGAAAGACCAGGTCGTGGTTCCTCTCGGCGCTATTGCCCGTGAAGGGCCCGAAACATTTGTATTCTTGAAGATCAGCCACACCCATGAGGGGCCGGACGGGACAACTCATGAATTTCAAAAAGTCCCCGTCAAAGTTTTGCATACGGACAAGTACTATGCGGTACTCGCGCAAAGCATCCAGCTCGATACTCTCGAAAACTACGCACTCGACCAAGCCTACAAATTAAACCTAGCACTCAAACAAGCAGCGGGCGGGAGCGGAGGAGCTCATGCCGGACACGACCACCCTCATTGATCCGTAGCGCACCACCACCCAAATTAGCCCTGATTGGCTGCAGGGCCATTCCAATTATTTATCCGAGTCAAGTTACCTCAAAATCTTGCAATTCAGTTTGGATTGCGGATTTGATTCGCCGCAAAAGAAACGATTAATTCTTTGCTAAATGCCATCATCCAACTTGCGCTGCGTCGGCGGGCCTTTGTCTTGTGCCTCGCTATGGCTGCCATGATCACCGGATTGATGGCCATTGAAAAACTTCCCGTCGATGTCCTCCCTGACCTCACACGTCCCCGGGTGACCATCATCACGGAGTGCCCAGGGATGGCTCCCGAAGAAGTGGAACGGCAGGTTACCATTCCGCTTGAGTCTGCCGTAAGCGGAGCCTCGGGCATTATTGCCGTGCGAAGTAAATCGGATGTTGGATTATCAGTGATCAATGTTGAATTTGACTGGGGGACTGATATTTATCGGTCTCGACAGATTGTCACCGAAAGAATCTCGCTGGCCGAATTCGATTTACCACGCGGAGTGCAACCGCGACTCGGGCCTCTCTCGTCCTTGCTTGGCCAAATCATGTTGATCGGCATGTGGAGCGACACCAACTCCACCGAGCCAATGGAAATCCGCACGCTCGCAGATTGGATCGTAAAAAAACGACTGCAGCAAATTAAAGGCATCTCCGAAGTGATCACGATCGGTGGAGGGCGAAAACAATACCATGTCTTAGTCGAACTCCACGAACTGCATAAATATGAAGTCACGCTCGCGGATATTCAAACCGCCTTGGAATCGAGCAACCTCAACGTGAACGGAGGTTACGTGGACCGAAACTCACAGGAGTTTCTGGTGCGAGGAATTGGCAGGGTTGATTCCGTTGAACAACTTAAACAAATCGTCGTCCGGGCCGATAGTAAACGGGCTGTGTTACTGGAAAACGTAGCGCAAATTCAACCCGTAGCCCAAGCCAAGCGGGGTGATTCTTCTATTAATGGGAAACCAGGGGTTGTCCTGACAATCCTGAAACAGCCACTCACCGATACCCGCAGGCTATCTGAAGATGTAGTTGCCGCACTCGATGAACTGCGTCCTGGACTCCCAAAAGACATCAAACTCGAGGTCACCTATCAACAACGCGAGTTTATCGACCAAAGTGTTTGGAACGTTGTCGATGCACTGAGAGATGGTTCGATCCTCGTTGTGCTCATCCTGTTTCTCTTTCTCTTCAACGCTCGAACCACGATTATTACACTAACGGCTATCCCGGTGTCGATCGTCATCACCGCTCTGGTTTTCCGCTACTTCAATTTATCGATAAACGTCATGACTTTGGGCGGGATCGCGATTGCACTTGGCGAACTCGTGGATGATGCAATCGTGGATGTAGAAAACATCTACCGACGACTGCGTGAAAATTCGAGATTAGAAAACCCTCGTCCGCGGATTAAGATTGTTTTCGAAGCCAGCCTCGAAGTTCGTAATTCCATCATCATTAGCACACTGCTGGTAATCCTTGTCTTTGCCCCTCTGTTTGCACTGAGCGGAATCTCCGGCCGAATGTTCATTCCGCTGGGCATATCCTATATCGTCTCAATTATCGCATCGACTCTTGTTTCCCTGACTTTGACCCCCGTGCTCTCCTATTATCTGCTCAACTCAAAAAGCATGGCGAAGACTAAGTCGAGCGATAGTCCCGTCGTGAGAGGATTGAAGATACTCTTCACACCACTCATCATTCTCAGCATGAAACGCATTCCATTTTCATTGATGCTGATCTCAACTTTCATGGCAATAGGAGTATCCGGCCTGTTAGCATATCGCATGGGACAAGAGTGGATTCCGAAATTTGACGAAGGCTCAGCCCAGCTAAACCTCTTTGCTGCCCCGGGAACCTCACTCGAAACCTCTCTTGAGATTAGTGGAAACGCAAATCGTCAATTACGACAATTTCTTCACAGTGAAGAGAATCCAGATGGCTTCATTCGGTATTTCACTGCCCGCTCTGGTCGTGCTGAAAATGATGAACATGTGATGGGCGTGAACACCACAGAGTACACCATTTCTTTGGTGAAAAATCATGGCAAAACCCGCAGCGAGATAATCGAAACTCTCGAACAGGCTGCCAGTCTCGTTCCTGAAGTGGAAAACGAAACCGATCAACCGATTCGGCATCTGATCAGTCATTTGATCTCGGGATCAACTGCTGAAATAGCCATCAAACTATTCGGGGACGATCTCGATACACTTGTTCGCAAAGGGAGTGAAATCCGGGATGCCATCAGCACGGTCCCCGGAATCAAACCTCCAAAACTGGAACAACAACAAATCATCCCACAACTCCGGATCAAAATTAATTACGCACAATTGGCTGCCTACAAATTAACGGCATCGCAAGTATTTGACCTTGTAGAAACCGCCATGCTCGGAAAAGTAGTTTCCCAATTAATCGAAGGCGAACGTAAATTTGAGATCGTGATGCGGTTCCCCGATGAATACCGCGAGAATTTTGAATCGCTTGAACGGATTCCAATTGAGCTACCTGACGGAGGAGTCATCCCACTCTCCAGCGTTGCCGATATTTACGAGTACGGTGGACCTAACACAATCAACCGGGAAGATGCTCGCAGAAGAATTGTCGTACGCGTTTTCACCGAAGACACTGATTTAGCCACCGCTGTGGCGGCGATTCGAGCAAAAATTGATGAAACCATCGAACTACCCGAAGGATATTTCATTAGCTACGGCGGGCAGTTTGAAGCCCAACAAACCGCAACCCGACAAATTCTAATTTTAAGTTTAGCCTCCCTCGTCGTTGTCTTCGTTTTACTTTACTCCGCGTTCTCTTCTATCAACATTGCGCTACAAATCTTAATTGCCTTGCCAATCGCTTTCATTGGAGGAGTGATAGCGCTGGTACTTACCGGCCAAGTGTTCACCACCGCCGCCATGGTCGGCTTCATCTCACTCGGTGGAATTGCTGCCAGAAATGGTTTGTTGCTGGTTTCGACTTATTTAACGGCGGAGAGACCAGTTGATCGCAACGCTCAAGAGAGTGACCTCGCCCAAGACTCCAGCCAAGACTCCGAGACTGAAATCACCTCAGAAACAATCCTTCGAGGAAGTCTCGACCGGCTCACCCCGGTGCTAATGACAACGTTGACAACTGGGATAGGATTACTCCCATTAATTGTCGCTGGCAATTTACCTGGTCGGGAAATTCTCTATCCAGTTGCCACGGTAATTGTGGGTGGCCTGATCACATCCACTGCTTGCGAATTCCTCATTCGCCCGGGCTTATTCTTCTTTTTTGGTCCAACCCAAACCCGCACCGAAAAGGTCGATGGATTCCAGCGACCCTAGCACGCCAGTTAATTTAATTGCACGCGGGTATAGGGAGACGAAAGGTAGGTCGGCCATGCTTTCCCACCAAATTTGATCGTCTTTCGGTGGTTGCTAAAAAAATCAACTCGAGTTGCGTTAGGTTGGAGCGGAATGACGGTCGTCCAACAGCCTTCCGCCTGATCAAAATCCATCTCCATTGATTGCTGATCCGGTATTAAGTCCGACAAATAACGTGGACTTCCGTCAGAGCCACGATCAAAAATCCACCAAATCCTTCCCGTCTCCTCTCCAGCTCCACGGGGAAATCGAACGCTGACTTTTAATGATTCCTTGTCTCGTTGGTACTCGACGCTTGGTGGCTCGAGTAGTGGCTCGACCCCTTCCACAAAGTGATTTAACAAAAATACCAATTTATTATTTTCGTCCCGCTCGGCAGTTGGATGAGGACGTTTCTTTCCATGCCCTGTATTGGCCTTAAGGTAAACCGGTATCTGCGAATGATGCTTACCACCCCAAGCTAAATCGAAGGCCACGAAATCATGGGTGCCAGGGTGAAACAGTAAATCGACGCCACGCTTTTGAAGTGAACTCCAATTCCGGGAAATAAATACCTGATCCGAAATCGCTTCGGCAAAACTTTCCAAATCGTCCCATGAACGTCCATTTGCCAAAGCCCGCCGATTAAAATTTGGACCAAAATGACCACCAAGAAAAGGATGAGTGAATTTCCCACATTCTTGCTCAAGCGATTTCCATGCCGGTGAATCACACAGACGCAAAGGAGAATCCCAGATGGGAGAAACACTTCCCATGACTGCCGTCATTCGATCATCACTGATGATGGCCATCGATGGAGTCGCACCGTTCTTAGACCCGCCCGACATTGCAACCTTACCGACCTCAAAATAGTCAGACTCGGAATGAGCCAATGTGATGGCCCTCATGAGACTCGCTGGCCAAGCCCAATATTGAACCTTGTCATGCGGATTGAGCGACTTTAAGAACCGAGCCTCTGATTGTTGGGCCAGATTCGCCTGTCCCATCTGGGAAAGTTCTTGAACAACGGTACACACCAGACCGATACCATTCTCGAGCAATCGTTGTTCCATTTCACTGGGACGCCTGTCTCGCTTTAACCTTGAGACCTGATTTCCTCCTGTCAAATGAAACCCAACCGCTTTTTCTGTTGCCGGGACTACCAGTCGAACCGGTACGCGGTAATTTTGACCGGGCCAAAATTCCCCGACATTAATCGTGACCAATTTCTGGCGAGTAGGCACCTTCCCAGGAACGACATGCCATGGCTGCTGCACATCCACTTCCAATGTGGACGGGTCTTTGATCGCTGCCATGTCAAAAAGTTCACCTCTCTGATCGCTTTGCTGAGCCGACGCAACGAGTGATGGAAGACAGCAATACAGCAACAACCATAAAAATTTTTGATTTGAAAAGTCAGGCATTTTAAAACGCATCAAACAATCCTTCACTAAAAACCAAACATCTAGATCACCGCAAGTGCTAATTTACAGGTACACGGCGAACAATCCCTGACAAATTTTTTCGAGTACTTCAAATCTTAACTTAAATGACAGCCCCAAGCTCTCAGCCCAAAAATTGCACACAGCAAGCGTCGATGGAGACTGTTCGGACCAAGTTCAGTAAATTGAAATACCGCGTTGGCAATTGTGAACCTTCAGATTCGTTGCTAGGATAGCGTCAACTTGATTTGGTGACCGCCGCACTTTTGCAGGCGGTTAAAGGGAATTCAGTGTAAATCTGGAACGGCCCCGCCGCTGTAACCCGCGCGAAATCATCTCATTCTAAAAGCCATTGTTGTTACTCAACGAGAAGGCGAGATGAATTTGCGGGAAGTCAGAATACCTGCCATTTCAATAATCCGAATTTGTTCTGCGCGGGACGAACAAACCGAATAATATTTTTAGACGCATGTATCACTTACATCACACGGAAAAGGTGCGCGCCAAACGCGGGTTCACCCTTGTCGAATTATTGGTGGTTATCTCCATCATCGGCATTATGATTGGCATGCTCTTGCCAGCAGTGCAAAGCGTGAGGAATGCGGCTCGCCGAATTGCCTGCTGTAATAACCTTCATCAAATTTCGATTGCGCTTCAAAACCATCATGCGGCGCATCAAGCGTTTCCTATCGGCGGCATTGAATGGCGAACTAGAAATGACCCCACGCGTCGCCAACTTGCCTGGAGCGCGTTCTTGCTGCCATTCCTGGAACAAGAAAATGTTTGGCAGCAACTCGACCTCAATACAGCTTTTGACAGCGCCGAAAATGCTGATGCGGCCGCCACCGTCATCGACGTCTTTGTTTGCCCCAGTAGCCTGCGAGGACATCAAACCGTAAATGCGCGAGGCCCCTGTGACTACGGAGGCATTTACGGCGAACGTATCACCTCGCCCAACAATCCCCCCAAAGGAACAATGCTTCACGATGTCGCTATTGCACTTCGCGACGTGACCGATGGTTCGTCTAACACGCTTATCGTTGCCGAAGACTCCGGGTGGTCAGATGGACAATGGATCAATGGGAGAAACATCTTTGATCAAGCATTTCCAATTAATCAGGCTCCCAGTTTTGAAAATGACATTCGCAGCGAACACTCTCAGGGAGCGAATGCTGCCAGGTGCGACGGCAGTGTTGGCTTTCTTTCAGAAGGCATTGACCTTCGCGTGCTTGCGGCACTTTGCACTAGAGCAGGGGGCGAAACAGACACGACAATCGACTAGCAAACCTCTATCACCTGCCATTTTTTAAAAACCCATATCGCCGAGTCACTCAAAACTCAAAACTCAAATCAATCATTTTTCTTAACAACCCTGACGATCCAACTATGAATTTACGCTACCTCTTTTTAATCGTATCCCTTCTCTGGACCACGGGTGCCCATGCCCAGACGACTGTCCTTGACTTCGAATCGCTCCCGGTTCCAGCGGGGCAATTTTTCAATGGCGACACGAATGCGTCGAGTCCCTACCGCGACAATTTCTCGATCACTGGCACGCGGGACAATTTTGGTGAAACCGAGTTCCTCCAACTTTGGGAAGCAAGCGATGTTGAATTTTTTAATGGCTACACACCTGGATTTGGCTCTTGGAATGGATTTAGCTGGTCCAAAGTCGCCGATACGACAACACCGGGTTTCGCAAACCAATACGCCTCTTTTTCGGGCGGAGGAAGCGACGGGGCAGGGGGGACGATTACTGGAACGAATTACGCAGTCGGTTTTGGAAATCAGAGCTTTTTTAATTTACCTGAAGCAGTCCAACTCCAGTCGGTCGATATCACGAACACAACCTACGCCGGAATTTCGATGCGAGATGGAGACTCATTCGCTAAAAAATTTGGAGGAGCCTCGGGAAATGACGAGGATTTTTTCAAGTTGACGCTGACAGGTTTCGAAGACGTCAATCTTGGCGGCAACAGCATCGGAGCGATCGATGTATTCCTGGCAGACTATCGATTTAGTGACAACTCCGAAGATTACATTCTTGACTCATGGAATCAGTTTGACTTAACCAATCTTGGCTCAGCTCGCTCAATTGGACTTTCTTTCACCACCACCGACAACGGTGACTTTGGGGCCAACACTCCATTATTTGTGGCGATTGATAATTTGAGCTATTCCATCAACTCCGTCCCCGAACCGGCAACTCCATTATTACTATCAATGTGGGCCTTGGCTCTCATCGCCCGCCGGTCAAGGCATTAAGCAAGTTTCACTCCAGCTAAACATAACCCATTTAAAACTCAACACTCGATTGACAGACGACAGAATTGCTGCGATTCCAAAGCCAAAGAATCAACAAACCAGTCGCTGCGACTGGCATTCCCTCGCCAATAATCCAGTAGAGAGGCATTGGAGCGGACAAATCGATTCCCAACATCGTTAAACCGAGAGCGATGTGCAGGAATCCGAACAATCGAACTAAGGGCCAGTAGCGGACCAGGTTGAAGGAAACGAAAAACATCAAAGCCCCATGCACTGCGTAGAGTAACGATGTCGACCTTGCTAAGTAAAACGCGATCGCAGCATCGGGGAACTCGCCAAGCCCAAGCTGTTGATGCAAAAAGTTAATCACCGAAGCTGGAAAAAATATTGGCACGGCGGCCAATAACAACCCAGCCCCAGTCACTGCGAGAATCGCCCTCAATAAACGAAATGAAACAGATTGCTGCAGTGGATTCATTTTTTTGATTCTCGAAAAAGCATTACTGATTGAACGGTTGCGTCGGAAAGAACTAACCAACTGACGGAGTGTCGATCATGATCCACGAATTTTCGTTCCGTCGAACACTATCGCAACCACTATGAATTTCCTTAACGACACTTAACACGAGAATACCATTTAGAAACAACTCGCCAACCCTGACATCGTACGTTAAGATCGATTCATGAACGAATTCACTCCCCCTCCTAGATCAGCGCAAGGCGCCTACGGTATCGCTGGCGAATACGTGACTTCCGAGGCGATTTACCAGCGAGAGTATGACTCTATTTTTTCCCGCCGCTGGCTCTGCGCTGGCCGACTAGAAGAGCTCGATCCAAATAGCAATTGCCTACCTATTTCGCTTGAAAAACAGAATCTATTCCTCACTCGAGATGAGGCCGGAACGATACGAGCCTTTCGTAATTTCTGCCGGCATCGCGGAAGTCAATTAGTGACCGAAGCCAACTGCAGTTCCATGGGAAAACGGATTCAATGCCCCTATCACGCCTGGACCTACTCCCGCTCGGGTGACCTAACGTCCGCCCCTAACATGGCGGAAAATGACAACTTCGATGCAAAAGCTCACGGACTCCTAGAGGTTCGCTGCGAAGTATTTGGCGGTTTCATCTGGATCAACTTCAACCCGGAAGAATCAGTTTCGCAATGGCTTCAACCCGTCGCCCAATATTTTCAGGATTGGCAAATTAGCGATCTGCGCATCAAGCATGAACTGATCTACGATGTTGAAGCTAATTGGAAATTGATTTTTCAAAACTATAGCGAGTGTTATCACTGCCCAATCGTCCATCCAATGCTCAACCGATTGACGCCTTACCAAGGTTCCTCCAATGAATTGGACGAAGGTTCAATTTTAGGCGGCCCGATGGGACTTGCCGAAGCGAGTCAAACGATGTCCTGCGATGGAAAGTACGCGGGACCGCCGATCGCGAATTTAAATCCCGATCAATTGCGTTCGGTTTACTACTTCACTATCTGCCCCACGATGTTTCTGAGTTTACACCCAGACTATGTTTTGATTCATCGAATTGAGCGAATTGACACTGGGAATAGTAAAGTAATCTGCCAGTTTCTATTTCCGACCGAATCAAGCAATCAACAAAAACTGGCCCCCGATCAGGCCATTGAATTCTGGGATATAACGAATCGACAGGACTGGAACGTTTGCGAATTAGCTCAAAAGGGCATGTCAGACCCAGCCTACCAACCTGGACCCTACTCTCATTTAGAAAGTGTAGTTGCGGCCTTTGACCGAAACTATCTCTCAGAGCTGGCCGCCGAGCCCGCCTGACAGGACGGAACGACCCCGAACCTGTGCGCCCACGGGCTTGCGACGTTGTTAAAGAATCAATTTACCCAATCACTAATGCTCGCTATCGCTTGCCCCACTTTTTGGGCTCCGCTTTGGCCGAAAGCGCTTTGCGGTCGATTAACATCTCTACCGAGGTCTTGCCCAGCAAATCAGTCAGCCGACTGGTCAACTGTTCACTGATCTCCACTTTTCTATTGGAATTCATTTCCACCCGCATCCCATCTTCAAGGATGATTTCGAATTTCAACTGCCGATTGCCAGGATAGCCGCGAATGATTTCGTAGACTGTCTTTAACCCATCAACACCATGAGCTTGCTGGTCAACCATAACTTTGATCCCGTGAGTCAAATTCTCATCGAGTTGGTCAATTGGAATCACTTTATCGACAATCATATTAGCTTCGTCACCGCCACGGTAATCGAGTCGCCCCTGCAGAACGACAATGGCATCTGACACAACTGCATCACCATGTTTGGCAAAATCTTGCGGCCACAGAATACATCGAATTGCACCTTCGACATCCTCCAGATCAAACATGGCATATTTGGTAGGCGAATTCGCATCTCGTGGATTTTTAACGTGCGATTGCTTGACCGCTGAAATCATTCCACCGAGACTAACACGATCGCGGTCTTTTGTTCCCTCAAGCCCAGAGGTTTTATGCGAGCAGTAACGTGCCAACTGAGCTTCAAACTGAGCCAACGGATGGCTTGTCAAGTAAAACCCAAGGACTTCTTTTTCTGCAGTCAGCAACGCTCGCTCTTCCCACTCATCCATTTCTGGAAATACGAACTCTGCGTCTTCAGCTTCGTCTTCATCATCACCGCCAAAAAGATTCTTTTGACCACTTTTTTTGTCCGCCATCATGGCTGCACCGGCCTGCAATGCGCGATCGGTGACAGCCGACAATTGAGACCGCTTCACCTCAAAACAATCCATCGCCCCCGCTTTAATAAGCGTTTCGATGGCCGATCGATTACATTTTGACGACTCAATCCGCTCACAAAAATCAAAAATATCTTTAAACGGTCCATTCGCTTCCCGCTCCTCAGCAATCGCCGCCGCCGCTGATCCTCCACATCCCTTTACTGCGGACATCGCGAAATGAATCTTGCCATTGGCGACAGTAAACTCAACTCCCGATTGATTAATACAAGGCGGCACGACCTCCACTCCCATCCGGTCGCAATCCTCCATGTGCTCAACAAGAGAATCTTTACTGGTGAAATTGCGTCCAGGAATATCTCCTGTTAACAGTGCCGCCATGAATTCAACAGGGTAATGCGCTTTCAGATAAGCCGTCTGCCACGCAATCGCAGCGTAGGCTGTTGAATGGCTCTTATTGAATCCATAGCCAGCGAACTTAAGGATCATATCCCACATCTCTTGAGCGTCTTTTTTAGACAACCCTTGCTCCACCGCTCCAGACATATAAGCATCGTGATTCGATGCAATGATTTTTTCTTTCTTCTTACTAATGGCTTTAATACATGTGTACGCAGAAGCGAGCGGAATCTTGCCAAGACGATTCAAAATCTGCATCACCTGTTCCTGATAAACCATCACCCCGTTGGTCTCTTCAAGAATTTCTTTTAGGACGTCCAGCTTATACTCAGCCTCTCGACGGCCATGCTTTACATCGATGTACTGCTGGACCATTCCTCCCTCCAACGGCCCCGGTCGGTAAAGCGCATTGGTCGCGATAATATCCCGGAAATGGTCTGGCTTCATCTTCGAGAGCAAGTCACGAATTCCACCACTCTCCAACTGGAAAACACCTTTGGTATCGCCCGACTGAAGTAACTCAAATGTTGGCTGGTCATCGAGTGGGAATTCCAGTGGGTCGACCGTTTTCCCAGTAGTTTGCTGAATCAGTTTTACGGTATTGCTGAGAATTGTCAGCGTTCGCAAACCGAGGAAGTCCATTTTCAACAGGCCAGCTGCCTCAACGTCATTCATAGACCATTGAGTAATGACATCCTCTTTACCGGCAACTCTTCCCAGAGGAACAAAGTCTGTTAAAGGACCGTCACTGATCACAACTGCAGCCGCGTGAGTTCCAATATTTCGAGCCAGACCTTCCAGCTTAAGTGCGAACTCGAGCAACTCCGCGATTTCAGGATCGCCTTCGTAGACACCCTTCAACTCATCGCTTGAATCGATCGCTTGCTGTAGTGAGATTCCGAGTTGATCCGGAACCATCGACGTAATTTGGTTTACCCGCGTCAACGGAATACCAAGTACGCGACCCACGTCTTTAATCGCCGCTCGGGCTTTCAGGGTCCCAAATGTACCTATCTGAGCTACACTTTCCTCTCCGTACTTTTCTTTCACGTACCGAATAATTTCGCCGCGACGCTCCTTACAGAAATCGATATCGATATCCGGCGCCTCCAATCGATTTTCATCGAGAAAACGCTCGAACAACAGACTGTACTTAATCGGACAGACATGACTTAAATAAAGTGCGTAACAAACAATCGCACCAACACCACTACCACGTGCAGTAGACGGAATGTCTCGCTTCCGAGCCTGTTCGACGAAATCCCAGCAAATCAAAAAGTAGTTTGCGAATCCGAGTTTATTAATGACCCCTAACTCTCGATTCAATCGCGCCATTACCACTTCGGCAAGCTCGCCACCGGGCTTCATTTCTTCATTACCCTCGTAACGATCCATCAGCCCTTTGAGACAAAGATCTCTTAGCTCATCCTCCGGTGAACGATCTGGTGGTAAATCAAAGACTGGAAAAAAACGTTCGCCAAGCTCGAGCTGGATATCAACAGTATCAGCAATTTGCTGGCTTCTCGCGACAGCATCCTCCAGTCCCGGAAAATTTCGATACATCTCTTCAGGAGGGCGAAGATAAAATTGATCACCCTCCATTTTCATGCGCTGACTATCGGTGCGGAACTTACCCATATTGATACAGAGCATTACATCCTGAGCCTCTGCATCTTCCCGATCAACGTAGTGACAGTCGCTCGTCGCCACCAACGGCAAGCCGACTTGCTGAGCGATTTCAACCGCCCCTTGAAGCTGTGGTTTCTGGATGTCTACGTTGTTGTTCATGATCTCTAGGAAGTACCGATCACCAAAAACTCCGTGAAACCACTGAGCAACATTCTTTGCTTCTGCAAGACTCTCTTCAGCACCGTTCCCTGAACCGCGCAAAATTGCCCGGCTAAATTCACTCGACACACACCCGCTCAAGCAAATAATTCCTTCGTTGTACTCTTCAAGTAACTCTTTATCGATTCGGGGCTTGAAATAGAATCCATCGAGACTCGCATGGGAGGCCATTTTGACTAAGTTCTTGAATCCCGTTGCGTTCTGACACAACAAGGTCAAGTGGTAACTGGAGTCTTTCCCTTTACCACCTGATTTGCTCTTTCGACTACCGGGAGCGATATAGGCCTCATACCCAATGATGGGATTGATGTCCTTCGATTTGCAGGCACGATAAAACTCCAATGCCCCATGCATGTTACCGTGGTCAGTCAATGCCAGCGCATTCATTCCATGATCCGCTGTCCGCTGAACCAGTTTCGGAATCGAACTGGCACCGTCGAGCAAACTATAGTGGCTATGGCAATGAAGATGAACAAACGGACGGTTAGACATAAAACGAACCAGCCTCAGTTAAATTGAAGTTTGGATAATAATTGAAGTTTGGATAATGATTGAACTTTGGATAATGGAACGACCATGGGAACGACAATTCAAAATCGATCCCATGGAAATTATTCCCAATCACGGGGTTCAAGCCCCGACACTAGCCGTTCAAAAGCCCAAGTCAGATGGTAACAAATCATCCGATTTTGACTATTGACCTTTTCGATCAACGTCGCGAAAGCACGGTTAAAACCGCAATCTTACGACCGCCAACGGCGATTCCTCCGCTAACCAAGCGATTAATTGGAACCATGGATTGTAACGGTTTTACGGGAATATGCGAAAACCACCTATTTGTCCTACTTGCACGAATTCCTGACCTATGTTTCATCGGGGAACCTATTGGACATTACCAATCCACGCTCTAGGAACCTATTTGATTTACTCGACTCCGCTTTAGTGGGCACGCCATGCCAACCTCGACAAAAGACAATACAAATTCAAAGAAACACAATGACGTTGCCGTCATCCTTGAGCACATCGAATTGCTCGTTGAGTTGCACGAAGAACAAAATGGCACTGATGTAACGGCGGAACAAGAGACTCTGCGGAGAAAACAGGAAAGCGGATTTCGAGAATTAGAAAGTCTGATCGACTTAAAATTCAGAGCGCTCGAAAGTAAACTTGACTCCCTCTCGAAATCATTCAACGACCAATCAAAAGTTCTCGAAACCAGCGGCGTCTACGATCTTAAATCAGCTGACTGGCTGTTTCAGGAAGACAAAAAGCAGGAACTCGAAACCAATTTGGCTTCCGTCACTGAGCAAATCTCCGAAAAAACTGAATATATCATTGGCTCTTTTGAGACCCGATTTGAAAACGTTCTTCAAGACATGGGGGAGAAGTTTTCAAAATTGATTGAGCAAGCCGAACCAGGGGAACAAGACTCGGTCGAAGAAGACGACGACACATCGCAGTGGGAAAAACAAAAAGAAGCCATGCTCTCAAAATATGGCATCGACTCCGATTATCGCGAAACAGACGGTACAGCTCCGTCGCCGATTACAAAACCAAATAGCCCAACTAAAGTTCAGAAAATATCAACGAGTCAACCGGCATCACAAACTCCGATCGAACAGGAAGACTCCACCGATATCGATGCACTAAAATCTGAACTCAACGAAAAACTTCGAGAAGCCGAAATCGAGCTTTCAATTGGCAGAGCTAAAATTAGCCAACAACAGGCTGAAATTGCTTCTCGCCAGGTCGAATTAGAGCGTCGAAGCGATGCACTTGAATCAAAACTCGCATCCTATCCCGATGGGCCTGCTCGCAAGTCTGGTTTCCTCGACCGATTAACTCGGCACCTTCGCCGAGACTAAAGACGAACTCGCGTCGACTTGAATTGCAAAGTCGGTTTTCATTTGGTAACAACCAAGCTACCTGCATTCTTCGCCGAAGAACAGCTATCAAGCCAACCGCTAGCACGAGTAGCAGTCGCGCTGAACGAGTTCAAAAATTCTCTCCAAACTTTAGATACATGGGGGGAATTTCATTTGGGGTTGTCCCTCGACCTGTCTTTTTGGTATTCCAACTTCGCCAAAAACGTCCTGTATCTGTGCGCCAGAATCGAACTGACGCTCGAACCAGATTCAATGCGGCGCTGGCCAACAAATTAACGGCATGGAAGCCGACGAGTGTTTTGAACGAACGGATTTACCTGATCCGCCAATCAAAATTGGTGCTCGGTGGGACATGCCAATATTTCCCAAATCGAGTTTGCTATATCAGCAAATTCACGATGGAAACAACAACATGTCCGAATCTGAAACCACACCGGAAATTGGCCCTCGGTTTACCAAGGCAACCATTATCCGAATTTCGGCGGTGGCGTTTTTCGTCACCCTGGGGTCGGTCGCCGTTATTCAATCAATGAAATACGTATCATCTGGTTCGAACGAAGACCCCAGCCAACTAGTATCGGATGCTGAAATCCCAATCTCTGGTGGCGAAACTCTCAACGAAGAGGCGAATCCCAGCCAACCTCCTTCCGCATTCGAGGAGCCCGCGAAATCGGCCGCGAGCAAGAACACTTTTGGCACACCCAAAAACGTCGCACTCTCCACCGGAAAACCAACTGCACCCGGACTGGTGAAAACAACATTACCGCCAGTGTCGTCGTTTAAGCCAGCGTCACCTCCCCTCCGTACGAGCGCATCCACTTTTAACGCTCCTCAAAAGGGAGTCTCAGCTAACACGAAAAAACCACTAAGCAACTCTGGCTCTGGGTTCAATGGAATTCCTTTGGTAAAAGCTACACCTCCAGTTAGTCCGCCCGAACGCTACGCATCCAAGGGAGCCCCGCTGCCGTTCTCAAATCCGAGCCGCGGTTTTAAACTGTCGAATACGCCAAATCAAAATTTGGCGGCCACAAAATCTGCGCCGAAGCAAACGGACACACAAAAACCTGATCCATTTAAAATCAGAACGCCTCCCAAACAGGGGAGTGACATCCTCGAAGCCAAAGCAACGCCACCGGTATCGACCAATAACTCAGCCTCACGTTTACTCGACCAAGCCACCGCTGCAGCGCCATCGACGCGCTCCCCCCCACCTTTGGCAGGTGGGTTTGCGAAACCAGCACCAGCTAACAAACCAGTTGGCCAACCAACTGCGAAGTCTTTTGCCCCGCCGGCCAATCAGCCTTCTCAACAAAAACTGACGAACTCGCAAACACCCCAAACAACTACGAATGATCCCGCGCTTCCCAATATTGGATCCTTCAATAATCGCCCCCGACCAACCAAGAATCCTGCTGCAATCACGAACAGCAGCCAAGCCCAACCAGCGCCGACAAAACTTAGCACGAATCTGAACAACAAGTTCCCGGGATCTGAGGCACCTAAAGTACCAACCGCCTTTGCCTCGCAACCCTCTTTGGGCAAAACGCCAACACCAAACACTCAGCCGTTTGGATCGCCTCAAAGGAAATCGGAAACTGGGCAACTAGGAACTGGCCAACTGGGACCGCCGCCAGGACTGACATCACAAACAAACCCAATCCGTGCTCAAACGCCAAAGGCTTTTGCACCAAAAACTACCTATTCCAACCTTCCTGCTATGACCAAACGTTCATCGCTCACCGGAATGCCATCTGCCTCTGCAGCAACTTCAGTGCCGCGACTAACACGAGACACTCCCGGAGATCGACAGCTTGAAGGTATTCAAGCGCCGTCCTTAACGATTGAGAAACTTTCGCCCGTTGAAATCCAGCTTAACCAGCAGGCATCTTTTGAAATTATCGTCCGTAACATCGGTCGCGTTACCGCAGAGGAAGTCAAAGTAGTCGACCAGGTGCCCGTCGGGTGCGAATTCGTCGGAGCGACCCCTCAAACTCAACCCCAGGGAAAACTGCAGAGCCTCAGTTGGAATCTCGGAACGCTGAGGCCCGGGCAAGAGAAAAAAATTACGTTTCAATTGAAACCGACACAACCGGGGGAGATGGGCAGTGTCGCCCAAGTCACATTTGCAACGCAGGCCTCCATGCGAACCTTGGTTACCAAGCCTGTCCTTGAAATTGTTCACCAAACCGAGGCGACTCATTTAATTGGGGACCGTGTTATCCTCGATGTGATCGTCATTAATAAAGGCGATGGTCCCGCCAAGAACGTCCTGATTCAACAAAAAGTACCCGATCAACTCGAATTCCCGGACGGACTGCCAAACGCAAGCCGGGGGATTGAATATGAGGTCGGCACATTGATGCCCGGCAAATCACAACGTGTGAAGCTGGCACTCAAGGCAGCTAACATTGGTAAGATTCAAAGTGTCATGTACGCATCGGCCGAAGGTGGTCTTCGCGCTAAACATGAATTACCTATTGAAGTCATCGCCCCCGAACTCGTAACCCAAAGTTCAGGTCCGAAAAAACGATTTTTGAAACGAAGTGCCACCCATGAATTCCGTGTCGCTAATCGAGGGACGGCCAACGCCACCAACGTGCAGCTTATCGCCAAACTACCGAATGGACTTCGCTTCGTTCAAGCCAATAACCAGGGACGATATGACGCCAATGGCCATGCCGTCTATTGGAGCCTCGCCGAGCTTGCACAAAATGTTGAAGCCAAAGTAGAGCTGAAAACGATGCCGGTCGACGTTGGAAATCAGCCGATCACCTTTGAGTCGTCTGCTGATTTAGATATTAAATCAGCCTTAGAGCACGACCTCTCCGTTGAGCACCTAGTAGATGTGTTCTTTGAAATTGACGATGTCATTGATCCCATTGAGATCGGCGGCGACACCAAGTATCGCGTTCGAGTTGTGAACCAAGGTACCAAAGCAGCGACCAATATTCGACTTCAAGTCGATTTCCCTGCCGGGTTAACTCCAACCTCGGTCAACGGCTCATTGCGACATGCCATCCGCGGACAACAGATTATTTTTGAACCGATCAACAGCATGAAACCAGATGACGAACTTAGCTTCATGATCAACGGGCGAGGCCAATCGGTTGGGGATCATCGAGTCGTCGTGAGCATGCAAACCGACGGGCGAACCTCACCGGTATCCAAACAGGAGTCGACCCGTGTCTATTCCGATCAATAATTGGCTCGAATTGGGTGCAGAACGCCTTTCCAGTTTCAGAAGGACTGCGAATTAACTGCCCCGGAATGCCTGTTCTCAGCTCCAAAACCAAGGAAAACTGGCAAGATTTCCATTAAATCCTGCTCTTGCCACCATTTCGCCGAGTTTCATGCTCGAAAAACCGCGTTTCCTTGGAAATGAGCCGTTAATCTTATGCTGATGTTCTGGTAGACTTACCGATTCGATTTTTGCCCTGAAAGCTGATTTATTTTTGAGTTGGAGAATCCGTGAGACGCCCCCTAATTGCCGGCAACTGGAAGATGAACCTCAATCGCGCTGACGCCGTTGCGCTCTCCAGCGATCTCGTAAATGCAGAAAAATCGAGCGAAGTCGATGTTCTGGTTTGTCCATCTCACATTTACCTTGATGCCGTTTCGGCAACCCTCGGCGACTCAGGTATTTCGCTGGGAGCCCAAGACGTCTATTTCGAGGCTGGAGGAGCCTTTACGGGTGAAATTAGTACCGGAATGCTTGGCGATGTTGGATGCCAATTCGTAATTCTTGGGCACAGCGAACGACGGCATGTCTTGGGTGAAACTGATTCGCTCATTAACAAGAAAGTCAAAGCGGTTCTCGAAGCAGGACTCACTCCCGTGCTCTGCGTGGGAGAACTGCTCGAAGATCGAGAAGCAGGCAACACCGAAGCGGTCGTCAAGTCACAATTTGAAGGCTCACTTGCTGACTTAAGTCCCGAGCAAGTCCAAAAAACCGTTATCGCCTACGAACCTGTCTGGGCGATCGGAACCGGCAAAACAGCGAGTCCCGCACAAGCCCAAGAGGTTCACGCTGACCTTCGCAAATTACTGCACGACCGCTATAATTCCGAGACTTCCGAACAAGTGCGAATCCTCTATGGCGGAAGCGTGAAGCCAGACAATGCAAGCGACTTAATGTCACAACCGGACATCGATGGTGCTTTGGTCGGCGGTGCATCTTTGAAAGCCGATGGATTTACCGCGATCATTAACGCAGCCAACCAAAACGTCGCCTAAAGCGGCAACGTGGTACTGCAGTATTGACCGACAAACGAGAACACAAACAAATCACTAGACAAATCACCTTGGGTGGTACGAGAAATTAATATGACTTTGGCTCAATTCCAATTAGTTGAAAACTCCTTACTGTTGTCTGAGTTTCGGTTCGGACTTTTCGTAATGGAAATTCTATTGTTCATGTGCTCGCTGTTTTTAATGGCGCTCGTTCTTGTCCAACGAGGAAAAGGTGGAGGTCTAACGGGCGCCCTCGGCGGCATGGGAGGCCAAAGCGCATTCGGCTCGAAAGCCGGTGACGCGTTCACAAAAATTACGATTGTAACGGCGGCACTTTGGATCTTCCTCTGCATGATGACGATCGCTTTGTTCAACCCTCCGCCGTCACCTGCTTCTACCCTCAATAATGATCCAATTCTAAGTGGAACAATGGGCGGGGAAAACGAAGACAATACTGAATCAAACAGCGAAGAAGACGGGGAATCGAATACGAGTGATTCGACTGCAGACAGCGAAAAGCCTGGCGCACCGGACAAGGGTGAATCGGATAAAGAAAACACGGACTCCGAGCCGGCGAAAACCGAAGCCGCAACTCAGCCAAAACCCTCGGGCGAAACTACCGATACCAAGTCTGATGTTGAAGAAAAGTAATCGTCTAGCGACTGCCGCGAATTCCACTTGAACCGCGGAGCACTCGATATCTTGAATTTCAACCCGAATACGTTTTAACGATACGGGAGTCTGTTTTGTTACTTAGCATGACCGGCCACGGACAGGCCTCCGTCCAAAATGATCACGTTCGCGTTGTGGCCGAACTCAGAGCCGTCAACAATCGGTTTTTGAAAACGTCGATCAATTGCGATCTCGATGCCGCTCATCAGGCAAAACTCGAAGCGCTGGTTAAGCAGCACGTTCATCGAGGCAGCGTCAATCTGCGGATCAATTCACAGATTCTTGGAGGAGAATCAAATTACCAACTGAACGCCGATGTGATTCGTGCCTACTGGCTGCAACTTTCAGAGATTGCCGGCTCGAATCAATCAATTAACGTTGAGTCAATTTTGAAATTGCCGGGTGTCGTCGCCGATAATGTTCGTGACGACCAAAATGAGCGAGTCTGGCCGGCGGTCGAGCAGGCTACCACAGAAGCCCTGGTACAGTTGAACAAAAT
The DNA here is from genome assembly GCA_029251085.1 of Mariniblastus sp. Taxonomy (GTDB): domain Bacteria; phylum Planctomycetota; class Planctomycetia; order Pirellulales; family Pirellulaceae; genus Mariniblastus. Next base: position 12,545 of record JAQXDZ010000069.1, on the reverse strand, counting down.
GCGTGAACTCGAAGGTTCCGTGATGCAGAAAGATATGGTTTCTAATTGCGAAATCATTTCAACCAATCTGGAATCGATCAAATCACTCGCCCCTCGGGTGATCACCCATTACTCAAAAAGAATGACCGAGCGAATCAACAGCCTGCTTGAGACACACGACACGTCAATTGACGCAACGGACATCGTTAAAGAGGTTGGTGTTTTCGCTGAAAAATGTGACATCTCAGAAGAGACCGTTCGACTTGGATGCCACATCGAACAATTCAATAAACTAATTCAAGAGGATTCCAGCAACGGTAAGAAACTTGACTTCCTCGTTCAGGAAATGCTGCGGGAAACGAACACCATTGGCTCCAAGGCGAATGATGTGGACATCGCGAACCACGTCGTAGAGATTAAGACATGCATCGAGCGAATTCGAGAAATGGTTCAAAATGTCGAGTAGCACCATGTCACAACAAAATCTAAACAACCAACCGCCCACGGGCGCCCAATCAGGGAAATTGATCATCATTTCCGGTCCCTCGGGAGTGGGAAAGACCACCGTATTGAAAAGCTTGTTCCAAACGTGCGAATTGCCATTGGTAGCGAGCATTTCGGCAACGACGCGTCCCCAACGAACCGGGGAAACAGACGGGGTCAGTTACTATTATCTGTCGCCCGAGCAATTTGAAGAACATCGGGAAAATGGGGATTTCCTAGAATGCTGCGAGGTTTTCGGCTACGGACACTGGTACGGAACACTCGAAGCCCCAGTTACCACTGGCCTTCAAGCCGGAAAATGGGTAATCTTAGAGGTTGACGTCGAAGGTGCTGCGAAGGTCTTGAAACACCACCCCGACGCAATCACAATCTTCATTCACCCAGGCAGTCTGGAAGAACTCGAACAGCGACTGCGTGGCCGGGGAACAGAATCGGAAGAGGTTCTGCAAAAACGACTCGCCGTTGCCAAACGGGAACTCGACGCGTCATCCTCATATCAACACATCGTTACCAACCAATCGGTCCAACAGACCGTCAACGACATTTGTAGGTTGTTGCAACAAGCGGAGAAAAACTGAATGTACGACGCACTAAAAGAAGAAGAAATCGTCCGCAAAGTCGGCGGTCGTTTCAAATTATCAACATTGATTCAAAAACGGATGGTCCAACTCAACCAAGGGTCTCGACCTTTGGTTGAAACAAAATCGCAAGACAAAATGGCGATCGTGCTTGAAGAAATCCTCCAGGATAAAATCTATCTGGACACCACCGATAATCTTCGCAGTACCGGCTCGCCTGACGTGCCGGACATGCCTGAATTGGATCTTGACGATCTGTAAACCGCCGACAACAGTTCAAAAGCTAGTTTTCGGCGAATGATTGATGTTGAGCCCGATGGTTGCTTGACGTGCTAGGCACTCGAGCAACCGCCTGGGCAAACAACCGCGAACAAAAAGGGTCACCTTATGGCCGGAAAAGAAATCATCATCGCTGTCTCCGGCGGAGTGGCAGCCTTCAAGGCAGCCGCACTCGTGAGCCAACTAGCGCAGCAGGGGCATTGTGTCAAAGTCGTGATGACAGAATCTGCTCAGGCTTTTGTTGGGAAGGCGACGTTTGCCGCGCTCACGGGAAATCCAGTCGCATCAGAAATCTTCGATAGCCGGTTTCCCCTTGGTGCCCATATTGAACTAGCTCGCTCCGCCGACCTCTTGTGTGTCGCCCCAGCAACGGCAAACTTTATGGCAAAAGCAGCAACTGGAATCTCAGATGACTTACTAAGCACGCTCTACCTTTGCTTCACTGGCCCCGTGTTAGTTGCACCCGCAATGAATTGTGAGATGTGGGACAAACCAGCGGTTCAGCGAAATTACCAACAGTTAGCTGAGGATGGAGTCCAGTTCATTGATCCGCAAGAGGGCTGGCTAAGTTGCCGCACCCGAGGAATTGGCAGAATGGCATCTCCCGAATCAATTGCTGACGCCATCAACGATCGCCTTTAACCCCACCTGTTCACGCAACCAGCCGCCGACGGCGGTTCTAAGCTCGAGTCTACAAGACCCAATTGAATAGAAGCTTCCATGGCCCGAATCCTGATAACCTCCGGACCCACTCGACAGTACATCGATCCGGTCAGATACATCAGCAATGCGTCGAGCGGCCGCATGGGCTGCTGTTTGGTTGAAGCAGCAATCGAAGCAGGGCACGAAGTTGTTTTAGTCAGTGGGCCAGTCGATATTCAATACCCGCCCGAGGCAGAATTGTTTTCGGTCCTGACCACTGAGGATATGCTCGACGCGGCCACCAAACTATTTGCAGATTGTGACGGAATGATTGGCGTCGCAGCGCCTTGCGATTACAAGCCGATTGAAGTTGCCGACCATAAAATTCGTAAAACGGGTGAAGCCCTCGAGTTAAAACTAATCGAAACCCCCGACGTTGTTGCCTCGCTGGGCGCGAACAAGAAACCCCATCAATGGACGGTTGGCTTTGCTCTCGAAACGGAGGACGCTCGCTTTCGCGCAATCACAAAATTGCAAAAAAAGAATTGTGATCTTGTCGTTCTCAACGGGCCGGCGGCAATCAACGCCGCCGACAATGAAGTTGAGATTATTGCTCCCGATGGGACAGTTATCAAATCGATCAAAGGCCCAAAGACAACCATCGCAAGCCATATTCTCTCCGTCATTGAGAAACAACTCATCCTCAACCATTAATCACTCGCAATTAATTCTGAATGCAAAGTGAAGGTACGCCTAACTTCCACGGGCATCGCAGGCTTCGACACTGATGCACAGCGCAAAAAAAAAGACCCCGGACGGGGTCTTTTAATGCTTTGATACTCGACTGATTTAAACTTCGCCCATTCCATCGGTCTTCCAAGGGAAGTCGTTGGGGAAGTCGCCAAAGGTGTTTAGTTCTACAAACATCAACACAGTTGCCGCGGAAACACAGAGAAGTGCCACCAGCAACATCGCATCGAAAACCGTCAGGCTACTAAGGAATGACTTTTTCTCTTCGCCATCCTGATCGGTTTCCTCTGAGGTCAAACCAACCTCATCAGATTCGGAACTCTCAAGATCGAGTTCGCTTACCAATTCTTCATTTTCTTGGGGGATATCAGACATAACCAGCTCGAACTATTTAGAGAATTCATTCGCGTTGACCGAGAACAAGATCGCGGCAACCACAAGGAAAATGAACGAGAGGATCAACATCAGTGAATAGATACTGAAACTCTGTTTCCGATAAGAAGGTGACGAAACGACAGGCTCGTTCGAAACAAAACCCTCTTGCTCGTTTTGCGGTGCCTCAAACTCGTCACCGAATTCAGAATTTACTAGTGACATGATCGCCCTCCCGGACCGTATCCAGGTTGAAATCAGGGTTGATTCTAACCGCAGCTAAATCTGTTTCCGTTTTAATAACGGTCCCTTTTCCAACGAATCGATCTTTGCGGTACACATCTAATTCGTGTCCGACGCGAAGGCCGTCATCTGTACCTAGACTAATCGCGAACAATCCATCTGACGAAGTCTTGACAACTAAGCCGTCAAGTTTCGGCACGATGTGATCGGTCAGTGAGTTCACTGTCAAACCGTTACGGTCAAGGACTTTCTTTGACTTGGCAAGGTTCGCAACCAAATCCATTTCTTTTTTCTTCAACAACTCGATCTGGTTCTTAATTTCGAAAGACTGATTTGTCAGGTTTCGAACTAGCGAGAACTGAGTCGCAATGTCGTCAACAAGCTTTTTGTTGTTGGCTCTAAGGTCAGCGACTTCAATATCCTGATCGGAAATTCGCTTTTGTGCTTCTTCGAGTTCATCCAGTTGTTTCTGGCTTTGCTCTTCGACGACACGAAGCTCAGATTCTTTCGAATCTCTTGAGGCCGATAGCACTTTGAGTTGCGATTCGAGCTGTGCGAGTTGCATCGCGCGGCTTGCTCGTTCCGATGCCAGCAGTTTCTCTTTGTCGCTAGTATTCGACTTAGCTTCGATTAAAGCATTCTTGTAATTCGCAGCTTCACCGTTCTTCTCAACAGCGATCGCTTTCCAGTTTCGGTGGGTTGCACCCACCATCAGAGCAATTACTAAAAAGCAAATACTCATGAAGAAAATCAAAAGCGTAAATATTTTGCCCATCAAGTTCATCAAGACACCTCGTTGTGGCCTTAAAGTTGACCAAATTGGAAAGGACTAGCTGACTCTTCGACTCAACCCAAACTAAATTGCGAGTCTGCAGTTCACTGTAAAATACACCGAAAGCAACCAAAGCAACTCTCGCTGTAAGTCAACCTGGCACGCAAAACAGCGGGCTGTCGACTCATAAAAGTATACTTCCATGAGTTTTAGCGTGCCAATTCTTTTGTTGAAATATCGACAATTCTTACGAATTCCAGCATGCTGCGCTCACACTTGTACCATCGACCATCCCAGACACATGGTTTGCCGAAACCGACGCTTTGGGCCAAATTCGAGGGACTCCCACCCCACTGAGCGGATTCGCAGGACTATCTTACTTGACCGTCAAAATCGGTTTTATCTGGCAATCGGCATATTCGATTGCTTGGCTTGGATTTGCCAGCATTCCAATTCAGATCCGTCGATATGCTTTCGTCTCTGCTGCTTGCGAATGTTTCGGAGTCACGCGGTCTGTGTGAGACTTACTTTGGCGACCGGAAGACATCTGAGTAGGCAAAGAACAGAGAATCAGCAGCATCAAACAAGTGAACCAGCAACGCCGCCCTGGCCCACATTCCGTTCCTTGCTTGGCGGAAGTACATCGCCCGTGGATCAGAATCGATACTGGTCGGAATCTCACCAACGACGCTGTCTCGCGGGAAGGGGTGCAGGATGGGAGCGTAAGACTTCAAGACTCCAACCCGTTGAGGGGAAAGTAAAAACGGACTCAAGTCGATTTCGGCAATTTCCTGTTCGGTATCCTTCGAATTGTGTTCCCGTTGAATTCGTGTCATGTACAGACAGTCAGTCTGCCCGAGTACACTTTCGCCGTCGATTTCCGCATCGAGGCTGTTTACTTCGTAGAACTCAACACCCGTCATTTTTAGCCGCTGCCTAAGTTCTTCATCCATGACTAGGACGTCATGCTCCGGTGACACAAATATCATTCGCGTCCCTTCATATTGAGAAAGAACGGTAGCCAGCGACCTGACTGTACGCCCACGGCCAATGTCTCCACAAAACGTGTAGGTTTTCTGACTTGGTCCGCAGATCAACGATGGAAACGAACGTCGCAACTCATTCAATCGAGACGGGCGGCTCTCAGAGTTTTCGTCGAAGTCAAATGTACGAATAATTGTGTACATATCCAAAAGCGCCTGGGTCGGGTGTTCATCGCTTCCAGCACCGGCGTTAACAATTGGAACCGACCGCCGTTCTTGCCGCTCTAAATCACTCATTAAATAAGCACAGCATTCAGCAAAGTTGCTAATTTGGGATCGCATAATGATCACATCAAAGTAGCTACTAAACATGCGAATCGAGTCCATTCTCGATTCCCGCTTGACCTCCGATGAGGTTTTGGGGTCGCGAACCTCATTGCAAGCGAGACCCAAAATTTGACAAGCAGCCATGAACGAGAGGAACGTACGCGTTGACGGCTGTGTGAAATACAGCATTGCTCTTTTGTGAGCCAACAGATCGCGCAACCGGCGATTCCCTTCCGGGTTACGACTAAGACGGCGAATAAGATCCGCCGAGCGACAGAGTTTTTCCAATAATTCGGGAGTCAATTGCGAAGCCGCAATTAAATGCTTCAGGCGACCATGTCGCTGAAACTCAAGATTCTTTTCCTGTACCGAGCGGGACAGCAATGACTCAAACTCAGAAAATTCCTGCATGTTATCTCATTAATAAAGAGACCGATCACTTACTGAAATCGTATCTTTTTTTGAAAAATATGAAACCGCTGCCCCGTCAAAGTCCGTCGAAAGAAACGATTTAAGTACAGTGATTACGAATCGATATATTTCGGATTTAATAAAAAAGCGGCGTGCCAAGTGACACGCCGCCTATAACTTACTCATTGAAAACAGTGTTTTTCATACTCTGGTGACAAGCAGACCGGTCCGTAGACTGCTAACCTCCAACCGATGAGACTTTTGACCGCAACGCAGCATTTCGATCAACCATTTTCTGCTGGGCTGTTTTGATGCCAACCCGAAGGCCGGTATCGACTTGTGAATCGATGTTCTCACCTGGCTTCAAAACATTCTGGATGACTATGTCAGCCTTTACCCCCACACGACTAATCGCCTGTCCTGTTGGAGAATAAAACTTAGCCGTTGTTAGCCGAACACCTCCACCCGAAACGTTTAACGGAAAGATACCCTGAACGCTTCCCTTACCGTAGCTCTGGTTACCCACAATGGTACCTCGCTTGTTGTCACTGATCGCGGCGGCAAAAATTTCGCTGGCACTGGCAGAGTTTTCATCGACAAGAACAACCAATGGCACGTCCCACGTTCCCGAAAGATTGGCTTTGTGCACGAAATCTTCCATCGGGTTTCTACCTTTCGTCGAGACGATCACCCCTTTTCGCACAAACCGATCTGCCACCTCTACGGACGCCGAAAGCAATCCACCTGGATTGCCACGCACATCGACAATCAATGACCGCATGCCCTGAGCCTGAAGCTTCCACAACGCCGCATCAAAATCCGCAGCAGTCGTCTTTTGAAAATTCGTTAACTTGATGTACCCGACGCCTGATGCTTTATCGACAAGCCCGACCTGATCGACGCTGGGAATGTCGACCCGTCGCCGCTGGAGGCGTAACGTCTGTATCCCGTTGCCCCGATCAAGACTGATCAAGATGAAAGAACCCTCAAGACCACGCATCATATCTGCTGCACGATTGCTGCCAATTTCAGAAACCTTTTGGTTATCAACAGCAACGATTCGGTCACCTTCGATAATCCCACCCATCCCGGCGGGTCCCTTGGAGATTACGCTGACGATCTCCAGGTGATCAGCTTGCGTCCGTAACTCGACACCTAACCCCACGAAGTTTCCTTCGATTTGCGACATCGTTTCACTGTACTGGTTGCTGGACATGAAGGCAGAGTACGGATCAAGAGCCGAAATGGCTCCACAGACAAATTCGTACATAACTGACTGAGAACTCATACCACATTGCTTATTCAAAAAATCAGCGGTCTCTCTGGCGACAGTGAATGCGTCGCTTCTGGTTCGGACGGCAACATTACTCAACCGCTGCTCCGCCTGCAAATAGACCTTTAACGAAGCCTCTTTTGAAATGGTCGGTAGATTGATCTGGCGAAAACCATCCGACTGCATCGCAACTTTCAAACTGGTCAATCCATAATTGACGATGTTCGCCCAATTAGGTTCATCAACGTAGTAAGACTGAATTTTCAACAGTACTTCTGCGTACACGTTCATCGAAGTGTTCGCATCCGTTGACTTAATCGTCTTAATAAAACTGGTATCGGCGTACCGCCTGTCTAGGTCAAAGTGAATCCTTGCAAAGGCTCGCTTGAGTTGAAGAGTCCGGTCATCAGGATTTGCCTTCAAGGCGTTCTGATAAAGAGCGAGTGCTTCTCCCCACTGCTTCTGGCTTTCAAAAGCCTCCCCCTGCTGCTGCACAGAATTGCCAACGCTGGGGGTTGCCGCAGAATCAACAACCGATGTTTTTGGTTGGGCGGAAGACTGAGCCTGTAAGCCCTGGGTCAGCAACGCACTCCAAAGGAATGCGGCTAATACAGCACAGGGCACCTTAAATCTCCCGAGCAAGCGCGCTCGGTTAGCCAGTAACAAATAATCCATTCTCAATTGCCATCCTTCGAAGGTAACCCGGATCCTTCTGCTTGCTACTTTGAATTTGGGAGCGAAGCAAACAGAGTTCTGAGTCAAACCAGAAAACGGCCAAAGCGAGTGTCCAACAATGGAGCAAAAATCGACTACAAAATGGCCGTTAAAAAATAGACCACGGTTGTCCATTGGTCAAAAATTTTGAACCAACTTTTACCGGCGCGATCCGCAATATCCATGTAGGTTAAGAAAAGCGTTACGATGACAACGATCTGTCAAAATGAGACGCTTATATTGAGTTACGGTTCATCCCTGTCACAACGCTTACGAAGCCTGTTCGCTTGTGGTTCAAAAAGGTTGTTCGAAAAAAATCCTACCACGCACCGCCCCTTCGATTCACCTCCAACGTCAACCAATCAACAGCCGCGACAGATGCATGCTAATAGCATGTAAATACTACACACTGTCACATCCCAAAAACCTCTCAGCGCATAAAAAAACGCCCCGTCAAAGAGGGGCGTTACCGGGTTGATCTTCCGTTCGAAAGACAGCCGGATTGGTATATTGTTGTTCGTCTTAGGGAACCATGGTTCCCGATCCCAGCGGAGATGCCATCGGCACGTTTGGAATCGGAACGGTTCCTGCAGCTGGTTTTGTTTTACGCCGACGCCGTTTTGTCTTGGCCTGACTCCATTCTTTCGTTAACGCTTCAAACACCTCGGGAGACTCGTAGCGAACTATCGATTTCCCTTCCGCAAGCGGCCCAATCAATCCTCGAAACAAAGGCAATCCACGAAGCGTTAAATCGGTACTACAGTCATCGATCCCCACTTGGTCGTGAAGTGTCGCTATCTGATCGAAATCTTCGAAGTCCTTGATCCGAAGCGAACCGTCGGACGCTCTCGTTACTACTCTTATCTGCTTATTCAACGACATATGAATCTTTCCTTAATCGGAGTCCGAGTGCGACTATGACATAACCAACGTTTGGTTTCCAGCGCCCCACTTGTCCATTGATAAGGGGATTCGACTCCTTCGATTCACTGTGTACTTACAGGTATCGGGCGTAGCAGACACAGGGTCTAGTCGTTTCGAACTTAGGTGAATTTCACCAACAACCTACAGAATCGTTACATTCCGCACGGCTTTAATAAAAAGAAAAAGTGCCATCGAAGCATCCGATTATTACGGTTGCAACGATAAAAACGAGCAATCCACAAAGACATGTACTCAAGCTCGCTGCCGGTTTGAGCCAGCCTGAAGGAATCGTAGCGAGGTAGCACTGATAATCAAGTCATTTATAGAAGAGAAAAACAACCAATGGTTTACTTGTTAGAAATCCCAATGGTGCCAACCGTCTCTTTACCGCCAACATTTTTCAGGCTCACGGTCTCTCGCGTCACGAGTTCGTCAGGCCTTCCGAAATTTCGATAGACCGTCACGTAAACTTTGCTACGAAACTCAATGCGGTTATTGTCTTGTGCAAAGTAATCGACCTTCACGTCGTACTTGCCCTGCGGCGCTTTGACATTGAAATACATCTCCGGCCCAAAACCCGTGGTGATATCTGAACTAATTTGACCATTGGATCGTGTGCGTTTGTTTTGATAATTGCACGGTTCCCCAGACGGCTCGTGAACGTGCAAGTCGACATCGGTCATATCCGTATTCCACCGAATCGTAATCAGCAAATCAGATTCGTCGAACTTCAAAATATCCTTTAGGGTTTTCGACCTTGCAGCGGCGAAACGCTGAAGCGAGCTATTGAGTTTCTTCTTTTCAATTTGTCGCAACAGGTGCAAATATTCGGCTGAAACAATTTGCTTGAAGTCACTTCCGGTTCGCTGGAACTCGCCATTCAATGCAATTTCGTAATACACAATCGCCAAATCTGGTTTACCCAACTCTGCAAGGCAATGGCCGATGCTCAAGTAAATGCTTCCCTCAAATGGCCTCGCGAGGGCAACCTTTCGCAATAAGTGATAGGCCTGTGCGGGACGGCCCAACTGGAGCGCTGTGTAGGCGACATCTCGAGCCACGACTAAATCACCAGGACTATTTTCGACGAGAGAACTATAAACTTTGACAGCGTCGTCAATCGAAACCACAGCACGTCTCTCAGCCTCTTTTTCAATTAAATCGTAGTTTAACTTTGATTGATTGAGACCTGCTAGATAGGCTTTGGGCAAACTATCTCGCGTCTCCAATGTGGTTTCGAGCGGTTCTGAAATTGCAGTTACCTCGATATCCTCCAATGCTAATTTAAGTGCCGTCGGCATTTTAAAATTCATGCCAGGCATACTTTCTAGACGGGTTAGCCACGCCTCTAACTGTGCTTTTGGCTCTGACAGCTCAGAGTCAAATTGCTGCATTGCGTCCTCGACCACCTCATCGGCAGACTTGGTGTTAATAACGAACAGGTCTTCCTGAGGCTTAATATTAAAAGCCTCGTAATCGGCTTCGGTTTCCAGCATTAACAGAGAGCAAGTATTTCCCGTAATCCGAAAATGCCTCGCATACGCGGCGGAAACATCAAACACACCGTCTCCAAGACTTTCTAATTGCCCTACGGCCACCTGACCGTACAAACGGCTTGCGAGTTCAGATTCGACCTGAGTTGGTCTTAGCGAGAAACTGTGAGTCTCGCCTGCCTGCTCAAATTCGCAATGCAAAGTCTCACCAACATTTCCACGCCCTACCATCAGGATAGACTGGCCTGGATAAACCCACTGAACGCGTCCAGCCGTCAAAATATCAGTTGCCCCATCGACCACGAAGCCTGATAGCTTCCAGGGTCGGTTACGATGCCCACGCGATGCTTTGGCTATTTCACTTTCGTTAACCACGCTGAAAACCGCGCCGCCGGTTTGATCCGTTAGAAATCGCAAGCTCGCGATCGCCGTGCCCGTCAATCCTGTTTGATAAGCGAACAAACTTCCCAGCGATTTTGTTGCCAACGCAGAACCGATTAACCGCAAGTTGGTCTCACCCCAAGTAGCCGCACCATCACTCAACAAAAACAGATCCGGTGCAATCATCTCCGAGCCCGCCCCATCGGCGAGCCAGGGGGCCTGCTTTATTTGCTCAATCGCACCATAAATATCGGTAGCGCCCTCAAGTGTAACTTCACCACAACGCTCCATTAATTGACGCACATTCTCCGCGTTATTATCAACCCATTCTTCTTTGAAAAAGTGCCCATCAACATCGAACAACAAGACGTTGAATTGCTTGAGCGAATCTCGATTATTTTCCAGCGTCGCTTTTAACAGTTTTAGCCAAACATTGAATTTGTCAGGATTGCTACTCAATGAAGTGTCGAGCATGAAAATACCACGTGAGTTCACAACCTTCGCGGTTACAGGAAGCTCCGGCGTAAATTGACACCCCCAAAATTCCCCCTGATGCGAAAGCAATGTCTCTTTTGATTTCTTAATCAGCAAACGAATTGGCTTTCCAGGTTTTTCATCAAATCGAAAATGAAGTTGCTGGCTATCCTTATTTTTGATCTTTTCTGACTCCACCGATGGCTCGATCTTGTATTTTGCTTTAGGAGTCGCCTGAACATTCAAATCCACTCGTAGCTTTCCTGTCTGTTCAGGCAATTCCAAGTCGTAGATCCACTCATCCCCCACCTGCTTCAAATTCACGTCATAACCAATCACGATTCGGTGAAGTTTTTTAGGTGCTAGTGGAAAAACGCGTGCATTGAATACACCAGCGCCCGCCCACTCTACCAACGCGGGGTCAACTTTTCGTCGTACCGTTTCTCGAAAAGCATGCGCTGCCTTTTCTTTTGGCACCATCCGCGATTCTTTTACGCGAATCCAATGTTGCTTCCGAGTCTGGCGAATATCGTCTGCTTTGAGAGAGACCCAATCACTATCTGACTCAAGAAACTCATCGGCTAAAGGAGCACCTTTGGAATTTAAACCATAGACACTCTCTCCGAATGCAAAGTAATAAAGCGAGGCATCGTCGGGTAACCGCAACTTGAAATCTCCCTCAAGCTGTCGGTCTTTATCGTTGTAATAAAAGTAATCAAGCAATACCCGGGCTCGAAAACCATCGACCTGCACCTTTACCTGCATTCCTGAAAGATCCAGCTCCGTTTTGTCGCCAACCATTAGGCGGCTGGTATTTGGGCTGGCTGCCACCCGTTTCCAGGTCCGCTGCTTTGGTTTTGATTTCGCCAAATTTGTTTTATCTTTGGTCAGACTATTTAGCGAATTTGCTGCCGCCTCCGGCTTTGCAGTGGCGCTAGGCTCAACGCCTAAAGACATCTTCTTCTCTGATTGCGAACTGTACCCCTCAACCATTCTCTCGCCATCCTTACGACGGTCTCCTAGCTGTTGCTCTTTCGCCATATCCCCTGAAGCATCCCCTGGCGCCAGCCCCTCCTCCGCCAATCCGTTTTCACCTGCAAATGTATCTAAACTTTTGGAAAACTCCCGCAACGCAGTGTCAGGACGTTGAGCAGCGGCGGTGGGAGGAAGAGCGCGAATTCTAGCTCCGCTTCTGTTTCCCCCTAAAAATCCGCCACCACGTGACCCACCACTTACAGATCCCATCCCTCTCCCCATTTCAAGCTCAGCGACATCATCCAAGCTTTCCACTTCCTCCTTGCCAAGTGCCAGGGATTGTGACAATTCAGCAACTGGCGCTTCAACTGCCATCTGATCTGCTTCCTCGCTGGAATCGAACCAGAGATCGGCACCTGGATTCTCCAGCCTCTCCGATTCCAACGCTCTCATTTCCTGTCCAGTAGATTT
>JAQXDZ010000016.1 GCA_029251085.1 Mariniblastus sp. | reverse complement strand
ACGGAACCCCGATTGATGAGAGTTATTCTAAGGCAATAAAAACAACATTACGAACTGAAAAACAGATCTATTCCTTCGCAGACTCAGGCTTAGCGCTAGACTCCTGTTCCTCCCCAGATTCAATCGCGGCGATTTTCGCCAGCGCAATCGAATTCGCCTTGGCCTGCGATATCTGATCGGCGTTGAGATCAGCGTAATCGATTCCCCATAAGGCCTTGGCAAAGCCTTCGCTGTCAAGGCGAACGCTTTCCTTCGATAACTTCAATGCCAGGAATGGCTTTTCTTTAAGAAGATATAGCTCGCCTTCCAACCCAGTCCCTGTCGACATGCCCTTCATAAGAATCGGACCGATGAAATCCCGGTCCTCCTCTTCGATCAGCTCCGTCTCCAAAATCTCAAAATCGAGATTCCCAAAACGAATGGTTCCGTTCACCGTGGTTAATTCCTTGTCCGTATCCGCCTGCTTCTCAGTTTGCCATGTTCCATCAATTTTCCCGGGAACTAAACAACCTGGAATCGTCAGCCAGTCAGCAGCTTGGAAGTCTCGCCAAGTCGTTACGGTGGCGTCTTTGTTAACAACGTGGACTATTTGTCCTCCAAACATTTCCAATTGAACCAGCGGCTTCCACTTGTCAACGAAACACAGGTCAATTTGAAAGTCCACCTTGCGTTTTAAATCGGCATGCAAATCAGCACCAAGTACTCCCGAAATACGCTGCTTCAAAACGTCCGATGGCTGGTCTTGAAAAGAGTCACTTATCCCAGTTTCTAACTGAATATTATCTGCTTCAAAACGAATTTCACCGAGGCTGACGATTGAATCTTCATTGAATTCAAGATCTCGAAATGACATCTCGTTTACATTGAACTCCAATTCAGTGGCCGTATTGATAAACTTTAAATTTGGAAAGCTAATTTCTTTTATTAATACTTTTTCCAGCCCCAAAGGAGTGGCAGCCACTTCTTCAACCATCACTTCGTCTTCCTTCGTTTCCCATGAAGGATCAATGTAAAAAACGCCCGACTCAGCACTTAAGCGATCAATCACTAATTGCTTATTTTCAAGCATGTCAACGATTCCATTAAATTCAAACTGCAAATCCTTAACATCAGACCACTCGTCCTGGCTGTTCTTTACCCGGAATCGATCAATTGAAAACCCACCTGATGGGTTGCCGCAGAAATTCTCCATTTCAAAACTCTGAGAATATGTGGTCAGACCGTCGATCGAATATTCGCCAACGTTCTGAACAGATCCGTCGAGGTAATGGAAGTCTGACATCACCGCATCTTTTAATTCTGAGGTCTTCCCCGTTTCAAGATCGACAAATGTCAATTCTGAGAATTCGATCAAATCAATCCGGACTTCTTGAAAGAAATCTACTGATTCGCCGGAGTTCGTTGTTTGTGTTCCGTCTGGCGGTGCAACCTCTAATTCTTGTTCGATCGATTGCATGTCAAATTCGGATTCAGGATCTGAACGAAAATAAACCGTGCCGCTCCCCACTGAAAATTCCTCGATAATCAACCGTCTATCATCTCGAAATAATTCGCCAATTCCATTAAATCGGAATTCAACATTTTCAATCTTTGATAATTGGTCGACAGAATCATTCTGGAAAGTAATTTCTTCGACATGGAAACCACTGGAAATTGTTCCTGAAAGGCCCCGAATCTCCACTCCTTCATTGCCTTCAATCATGGCCTCCACAAGTTTCAGTGGTGCTGAAGAGTAGAAGACTGAGTAATAGCCAACACCAATGACAACGATTAATCCCAGAACAATCACGCCGAAGCAACCTAGGCATCCGAAAACACATCCCTTCGAGCCTTGTTTCTTTTCACTAAAATAAGCCTCAGGAATTAACTCAGTTGCGGCCTTATCATCGTGCATATCTGACATTACTTCTCCACATATTTAAAACGCACACTCGGGAATCAAAGCTGCCCAACAAGACAAATCGAAATCCCCCACCCCGTAACAGGTTAATATAATCTCGATTCTTAGATTCAAGAATTGCAGCGGTTTACCTTTGATTCGGCCTACCTACGGACCGAGGTGAACGAGAGCAAGGGCACGTAGCTCACAAGCAATCATCACCCCACCGCCCTAACCAATTCCTCTATTCGTTCACGGCTACCTTTTCTTGCCACCCATTTCCGACTTTGGGCTGAACTTTTGAAGCTCCACCATTGCCCACCCAAGCGCCTGCCCAACTTCCATATAGGTCTCTGCGTTGTGATTGTAATGATAACCCTGTCCACTGGGAGATAACTCCTTGTCTCTCCAAAAAGGACGCGCATCAATGGCTTTGACATTTAGGTGAAATTCAGGGTACTTTCCAGCATCTCCGTCTACCGCTAACTGTGCATTACAAATCTCAAGAGCATGCCCCGTTAACTTTCCCCCGAACGCGATGGTGGCCAGCACAAATTTCGCATTCGGAGCATCAAAATCAGCCCTCAGTGATTTAATCAGTTGAACCAAATTCTGCTCGTAGCGACTGGCGTGTGCTGGATTTTGGTCTTTATGTCCCTGCCAAAAAACAAAGCCTGCAATTTGATAACCTTGCGACCGAATTTCCATTGCCGATAGTTTTTGCTTCAACCCCTTCAGTTCTGCCTGAAATTTCTTCAACCCTTCCTGCGTGAATCTCGCACGGCGAGCAAAATCTTCTTTAGCCGCAATCTCAGTTTTTAACTCCTCCATTGCAGCGAGAGCTTCGGTTTCCTGTTTCGGATCTTTCGCAGGGTTTAGGCGGGGATAATATTTATCAAGGTTCTTCAAGACATTTTTTGCATGATTAATATCAGCATCATACTGCCGTCCGGCATACCAGTTCACTTCTTTTTTAGGTTCCCCCTCGACCCACGAATCTGGGCTGTCCTTGTAGCCTGCATGAATCTTGCCATCGAATTGATAACGTTCACTTCCGGGCGGAAGCAAATCCCAGCCCAAACTTCGGTTTCCAATACAAGCCTTCAACACCAAGACTGGTTCGTCATGAAACTGCCCCATCACGTACCCAAAGCCAAGCTCAGGGCCAAAGTTCCCCTCAACCTTTAACCACTGGTTTTTCATATCGGAGAACACGTCAAATTCAGTTAGGCCGGCTCCTCGTTTATCCATGACATGGGTATAGCGTACGTCCTTCCGCTCCGACCACTGACCGGCCTCATCTACCAAGTACGCATACTTCCCTTTGTTCTTGATCACGTTTTCGAGTGTTCCGAGTTTATCAACAGGGCCAACTCGCCCGAAACCAAGCATATTTGACTGGCCAAGTAAAATGTAAACCTGAATAGGCTTACTTTCATCGGCAGACTTGCCATTCGGCACTGCAATAGTCGCCGCCTCAATCGGTGTCACATTTTTAGATTGCGAATGAGCAAGCGAGGGCGCAAAAAAGTTGCCAAGCATGCTTCCCATAAAAATTAAAATGAGCAAACGCAAACGAATCACAAGACACAACATAAACTAAACTTTCATTCAAATTTAATGAATTGGTCACTCAATTATTAGAATCAAACGAGATACTTGCCAATCGTAAAACGCGAGCTCTCGCTGGCTCCAAAGCAAACTTATACCGCAAGTAGAATCTCTAATTTCGAACGCCCAACGCCAGTCTGTCCCAATACGCTTAATCGCAAATACTCAAACAGTAAACTTTCATAACGTACGAACGCCTCGAATCGACAACTCATTTTAGGCGTTTTAATTGGCAGAGTCATTCAACTCCTGGGCTCTTCACCCGCCTATCCCCTAAGAAACTCCGTAAAATTACTGACGAATTCTGATTTGCATTAGAAATTACAACGTCGACTCAATCTAACCTGTACTAAACTACAACGAAGTCTTTTGTCGACAAATGCAGCTTCTCGAACAATTGGAGAATTCGATTTGTCAATTTTTGACCACCCCGTAAAATAAAGCACTCGCTGGAAGCGATTAGTAAGACGAGGCAATTGCCTCGCCTTAACACCACCGAGAACACCACCGAGGCTCGGCGCTGACTCCATTTGAGTTTTTTAGATTGGGACTCATTCACGATTTAGGTCTTTTATGTTCACTGGCAAAGCAAACTTAAAAAGCGTTTTCTCGCGTTCGTTCATTCGATCAAACGATACCGCCGGCAAGGACGACTCCCGGATAATAATTGGCTGGCGCGCATCGAAAACTTTAGTAAGCGCTTTCTTGCTAGTTCTTTTTCTTACTGGCCTATCGTGGGGGCAAACAGCTACCGAGCCACAACCGAAAAACGACCAACTTCCGGCCGATGCTATCTGGCAATTTGGCGAAAACGAATCGTCATACAACGGCATTTATAAGCTGGTCTATTCCACCGACGGTAAATATTTAGCAGCCCGAAGCAGCGACAATATTGTCACTGTCTACGACGCGAATACACATCAACCTATTCAAGCACTCGCGGGACACGACCAACCCATTCAATGCGTTGATTTTTCCAAAGACGGGAAATATGTTCTGACCGGTGCCAATGGTCAGCGTGACGACCGAAAAACTGAACACACGAAAATTTGGGACATTCAAACCGGTGAATTAATACTCGATCTCAACATCCAAGCCTATGCAGCTTTCTTTTCCCCGGACGGGGAGAACATCCTGATTATGGACGAAAAAGCTGTCAACACTGTTCGGCTCAAAGACGGGAAGCTTTTGGTAAAGAAAATTTGGAAACAGTCGAACGAACGCCCCCTGACAATGTCACGCAATGGAAATCGTGTAGCATTTTATCGAAGTCCAATAGCAGGCAGAGTCTACAACCTCTCGATCTACAATCTTACCTCTAAATCCACCACCGTCTTGCAAGGCAACCTGAACATGCCGAAGTATGCCACCTTCTCAGATGACAATCTGCATCTGGCGGCAATTTTTAATCGAGACGAAAATGCTTACCTCTGGGATCTGAGAACGCGGACACAATTTGTGTTGTCTGGACACTCCGAAAGAACTGCTGCGATCGCCTTCTCAAGCGACAGTCGCTTTCTTGCTTCGACTGGCCTAGATGACTCAGCGATCATTTGGGATCTTCTTACTCGCCAAAAGATCACGGCACTGAATGCCCACGAGGATAACGTCAATTCAGTCGCGTTTGCGCCACTCGATGCAAAACTAGTCACCGGCTCTTCCGGCCAAAAGGATAATCGCGGGATCATTTGGAACCTGAATTCACTGTTGTTCTCGGGAGAAGATCTTCAACCGCCCCAACCTGCTGACGCCAATGCATTTAAGCACCTGTGGATCCGCATGAGTGCTCGACCACCACAGCATGCACTGATCACTACTCGAAAACTCGCCCTTGGAGGTGTAGATCTCATCGGTTTTCTCGAAGAGAAAATTGGTGTTTCCACGACAGGCGTTGATGAAGAGGAAATCATCAAGTTAATTGGCATGCTTAATAGCGATCAGTACTCAGAACGAGAAAGCGCTAGTATCGCCTTAAAGGAACATGGGCCACACGCTATTTCACTTGCCAATCAAGCACTCAAAAAAGCGACAACCGCCGAAATGCGTTATCGAATAATCAGACTGTTACGCCAACCTGTCGTGCGACCGCCAATCGACCCACAGGAACTATGTCGACTTCACCGCAGCATCATGGCGCTCGAGATGATGGCCAATGGCGATGCTGTGGCTAACACTGAGGAGGCAGCACGTGACGTTGTGAAGCGGGCAATCTTTGCCCTCCAAACGCTTGCGTTGGGCCATGAAAATATCGACGTCGCCAACGACGCACAGGCGGCACTCGATCGCGTCGCAGCAATCAAGCAGCGAACGCAATAGCAGCCTCAGCGGATTTAGGCGGCTCAAGCCAGACGATGCTACTGACTCAATCAAATCTTCAAGAAGATTTTCTTCTGGTACATCAAATACAACAACGACCATTTAATTGCGAAAACACCTAAGACAAGAATCAATCCACTGAAGTGTGGAACGAGTGACGAAGGTCCGGCTAAGATGTGATTCGCCGTGTAATAAAAATCAATGAACTTCGGTGCCATATAAATAAAGATTGAGTTGGCACCAATGACGATAAAAAACGTCGAGCCCCATCGCCATTTCCAAACGTCAATCACCAAATAGAACACGGCCAACAACTCCAGACTCCAACCTGCACAGTAAAGCACAAATGAGCTGGACCAGAGATTTTTATTAATGGGAAATTGCAGAATCGATTCCTGATCCCAAGCCCAGCCAAGTCCAAGGCAAACCAACCCGCCAAGAAACATTCGCAATGTTTTTTCAACCCCACTTCGATCCGATCGCATCAGCATCTGCCCAGTAATTGCGCCCAACAGTGCTGTCGCGATCGCTGGTATCGCACCTCCCAATCCCTCCGGATCTCGATCGCCTTGATAAAGAGCACCCGGTACTAAGAGGCGGTCTAGATAGTCCGTCAACGTATGGCCCGCAGTGAAATCACCAGCACCAAACTCTGGCACCGGAATAAAACGAAGGGCGGCCCAATAGCCGACCAGCAATCCAACAATCCACAACAACCGCCCTCGCAAATCTGTGTGCATTACAATGAGCGCAGCAAACAAATAAGCCAATCCAATCCGCCCAAGCACGCTTGGGTAGCGATGATTTTGCCAACCAGCCGTCGTCGTCCAATCTGTTGGAAGTCCATTGTGAACTACTCCCAGAGCAACTAGTAACACCCCGCGGAACAGGATGTGGCCGTATATCTTGCGTTCGCTGTCACCGCGACGGCGGCGGTGCTGTATCGATAATGGAGTGGCAACCCCGGCGATGAACAAAAACAAAGGGAAGATTAAGTCCCAGGGCTCGAACCCGTGCCACTTCGGATGCTGCATTCTGGCCAGCGTCCAGTCAATCCTATGCGCTGGCATCACTACCGCAATTGCAACCAGAATCTGTTTCCCACCGATAATCCAGAACATATCGAAACCACGAAGCACATCGAGGCTCAACAAGCGTTCGGGGCGGCTTGAGAGAAACTGATTTGCGGGTTCGGTCGACATCATTTTCTCCTTAATCGAGATCGAAACAACTAAACTTGAAATCAGGGCATCAACTGACTGATGGTGCCACGACTGTCCGCAAAGCTCTCCAAGCCAACTCCTAGCAAGTTCGCTTGCGTGAGCCAAAGATTAGCCAACGGCGTCCCCTCCGGCATGTTGATGTGCTGACCTGTTTTTATATGACTACCGCCACCCGCCATAATAATTGGCAAATCGTTATATTGATGAGTCGACCCATCTCCCAGGCCGGAACCATACGTAAAGATCGTATTATCTAATAGAGTCGTTCCGTTCGCTTCCTTAATTTGATCCATCTTATTAAGCAGGTATGCGTACTGTTCCATATGAAAATGATCCACCTTCAAAAGGTCATCGATCATTTTGGTTTGATTATGTGACATCTGATGGTGACTGCGCGGCCTATCAAACAGGCCGTCGAATTGATAAGGCGTATCCCACCGCTCGGGACCAACCATAAATGTTGCAACATTCGTTAACCCGGATTGCAAGGCAACGACCATCAAGTCACCCATTAATCGAATGTAATCACCACGTGGCAGATAAGCTTCCGAAGGTTCTTCAAATTTGACTTTTGCAAGCTCAATTTTCATTGCTTCAAGTCGATTCATTTGCCTTTCGATCGAACGTATGGAATCAAAGTACTCGGCAAATTTTTGCCGATCGTGATACCCCAATTCACGTTTCATCGAGTTCGCATCCTCCAGGACTAAATCCGTAATGTCTCGGTAGCGAGCGATCTCCTGTGTCGAAAAAAGACGTTTGTACATTTTCCGCGGATCACGAATTGACGGAGCTAAATGACCCGTTCCGTACCACGAGATGTTATCGAAATAAATAGACTCCTTATTATCTCGATGGCTGTTACAACTAAACTCAAGGGTCGAAAACGGAGTTTTAGTGCCGATGTGATCAGCGACCAAATGGTCTAACGTTCGATCTAGCGGCCACGCCGTTCCCTGAATCGTGTAAGGTCGAGCACTGCTTAGATAACACGAAGCACACTGCGCATGAACATCTGTCCCTTGCTGGAAAGTTCGATCCATTCCAGTAATCAAATTTAATTTACCTTTGATTCCATCGAGCGGTTGCATCGTTGGAGTCAGTTGATCAAGTTGGGAAACGCTCAAGTCAGGATTTTGGTTTCCCAGCGATTTCATGACGTTCCCAAGGTTTCCCTTGGGAATCACGTGTCCCGCTTCGCCAGGGAAAAAACCGCGACGAACAACGCCAATCGGAACATAGAAGTGAGCCATCCGAAATGGCGACGAGGGACCCGCAGTCTGAGCAATCGCCAGACTTTCCAACCAAGGCAAAGAAAGGAATGCACCGCTGATTCCCCTCAAAAAATTTCTTCGATTCGTCATCTTCATAATCCTATATTGCTCAGCCAGCGACGAAGCATATTTCAAACTTTAATCTGCTTACCTGCAACTGCCTACTTTGGCGTCGTTTTATTCTGAAAAGGTTTACTTAAAATCACATTCTTGATTAACGTTTGGATCTTGTAGTCATCCTGAGCCGTTGCCTCAACGATCCGGTCAAGCGCAGGCTGATCAGCTGCACCAATTTCCCGGGCGAGTGCGAACGACAACAAGTGCTCAGCAAATCCACGGGTAAATCGATCTTTTTCAACCAAAATCGCATCTTTAAATTCGACGACATCGTTGAACCGGTGCTTCCGAAACAAAACACCTGTGGAATCGATCTCGCGACCGTTAGCATATCCCTCCCGCCATGCACCAATCGGACTATAGTTTTCAAGCGCAAAACCAAGTGGATCAATTTGCTCATGACAGCCTTTGCAATCCGACCGCTCTCGATGCAATCCCAAACGCTCTCGCAAGGTGAGACCGGACTCTTCATCTGCTGGTTTATCTGCTAACGGTGGCACATCTGCTGGCGGCGGTTCCGGTGGATTATTGAAAATAACTCCCGCCACCCAAGCCCCGCGAGTAATGGGCTGGGTCCGATCCGGCCCCGACGTCATTGTCATTGTTGCTGCATTCGTGATGACGCCACCGGTACGACGATCCGTTACAGGGACTCGCTTGAACGTCAGGACACCAACGGCTCCTCCCGCCTTCCTACCCTTCAACGGGCTGTCTCCAAACTCCGCATATGAATTTTGAAGCCGATTCGATCGATAAGTGAAATCAGAATCGATTAGCTGAGTGATTGGCAAGTTCTCAATCAGCACCGTCTCGAACAATAACAATGGCTCAAGCAACATGTGCATGCTGTCGCGGTATTTCGAAAAGTAAAACTGCGAAAATAACTCCTGGTTCGGCACCGAAGAGACAATCCGCTCTAACTGCAACCATTGCGAAGGAAAACTATCACAAAACCGCTTGATCTTTTTGTCCTTGATCATTCGTTCGTACTGCCCAACCAATACTTCGGGAGTAGTTAGCTTCTCTTGGAACGCAAGATCTAACAAAGTTTGATCGGGAATGCTCCCCCAAAGAAAAAATGACATTCGCGAAGCCAACTCGAATTCATCTACGGAGCTCGACGCATCTGCTTGACTCACTTTATCGTAAAGGTAAAAAAATCGCGGAGATGAAATCACCGCTGCCGTTAGCGATTTCATGACATCAGAATACTCGGCACCTTGATCGATCTGAGCATTGGCAAAATTGAGATACCGATCAAGCACCTCGGATGTCACAGGCGAACGAAAAGCGCGAGTTAAAAACGGCTTCAACCGCGAACCGATCGATGACTTCCACTGGTCTTTTGTTTTGGGAGGTTCAAAAAACGTCTTCCAAATACCAATGTTGCGCTGAACGAAATCGGGACTTTGTGTAATTGACTGGCCAAGTTTCAGGAAGGATTCCATCAACAAGGGAGACATCGACAAATGATCTCCTCGATTATCAAAACCATGCTCCGCCCGCAGGTCCTGCGGAAAAGCAGCGACGCCACCGAGGCGGCGCTCAATCATCTGTGATTTCCCAAGCGGTCGATTCCCTACAGTTACCACGTCAGGCATCTTGCCGGACGCAGGATTAAAATATTGCTTGTGCTCCCGCATCATTCGTTCAGGCAATGTAAATACAATGCACTTGAGATCGAGCAAATCGATAACTGCGTTATTGTATTGAAATCGATTCATCCGCCGAATTGGAGCCTGATCGAAGGTTGTTAACTTTTGCACTTCGACATTTAGAATTTTCTTTAGCTCAACGATCAACCGCTGCCGCTCTTCAGGCTTAAGATCAGGCTCACCTTCTGGTGGCATTTCCCCCAAATCGAGCACCTTAATGAGATCGCTTAGCATTTCAACGTCCCCGCCAAAATGGGAACCTTCTATCTCCTTTAAATTGACCTCTCCCTCTTCAACGCCGTCAGCACCATGACATTTCAAGCAATAAGACTGGAAGGCTGGCTGAAGAATCGACTCATAGATTTGATCGTTATCTGATTTATCCTGAGCCATAGCAGACGCCTGGAACAAATGCGAGACACCAACACAACTAAGCAAAATCAAGCATGCCCGCACTCTCCAAAGCGTGGCACCTTGGGCAAAAGCATCTCGCAGTTCATCGAAATCATTAAGTATCTTCTGCAATCGCATTCTTTTTGCATTCTCCGAGTTCCAAATTTAAAACAGCAAGCCCGTTTCAAAAAATTTCTCTCCGCCCGATCCATCAATCTATTGTCTGCAGAAGCGACTTTCAACATTTTTCCAAATTCGTTAACCGCATTTCGCAATCTATCGCACAATTTATTTATTGCGCAATCGATAGTTGACTCAACCACAAGATTTCAACTTCGTGTTGCGAAACCCAAAAACCGACTGCAGAAGCAAATTTTTGCGTCCCAACAGTCATTCACAGCGTAGGAGATGTTCTCAAAGAAAATTGCCATGAGCGATCCAACTCATTGACCATTGCGGCAACAGAGAGCAAATCAAAAACCAATGGCTCCAAGTAGAACTTGGATATCTGCCAGCGATTGAATAGAAGTCGTTTATTGGCAGGTCCAAATGAGTTAAGGCAGTGAGTTAAAGCCGCACTGACTATGGGACGTCAAAGATCCCGACAATCTCATCGATTACGCCAGATACGGAAGACTCAAATCCGACACCTGGACTGCAAATTGCAAGTACGGTCGCCACAAATAAAAGAACCACCAAGACAGTAATTTCACCGGAGGTAGTCCCATTTCGCGAAACACTCACCTTGCGGTAGTTAGAATAAAAATTCATGGCCGTTTTCTCCCAAATCTAAAACCGACTTGAAGCAAACCCAGTCCTCCAAAGGTAGCAACTCCGCTCATAACTGATAGAAAAAAAGAAAAACTGACCGCCTTTAAACAAAAATAATAGTTGGCAAGCCGATTGGTCGTTACATCCGACCTTTCCGTTGGACGCCTGGAAGAGAACTCCATGTGTTTGTTGCATTTTTAATTCATACACCTGAGCGATGTTCAACTTTCGCGACTGTCCTAAAATATCGATTCCGACTTCTTACCAATCTCAAACTTGCCCTTCATACGCCAATTTTCTCTAAGTAAGCTGAAGTAACTCCCTCCAACGTTTGAAGTCGATTCTTATGATTAGAAAAACAAATCACACACATATTCCATGCAACGCTTATCAACTAGCCAAACCAACTCGTGCAATCAGATTCCGTTCCCATTCGCGGACGTAGTCCCTAGGATTTCTTTCCTTTCCCTTTATCTTTATAACGGTGTTTTCATTCTCAACCCGCCGATGACTTCCAATGCCTGACTATCGTGAAATATACAATCACGTTGTATCGACAGACACACGATACAACTTGGCTGAAAACTCCCCTGGCTTTCGCGCCGTGGTGCAAGCAACTAGCCAGTTGGAAATGCTCTCTGGGCGGTCATTAGATATTGGCTGCGGCGTCGGCTTCGTTCTCAATTATCTGGCTGGTCCAAACTTTGACCTTAATGTGTTTGGCGTCGACATCAGTGATGTAGCCATCCGAGAAGCTCAAACAAGGATGCAGCACATTCCGGGCAGTCCCAAACAGGTTTCTGTACTCGACACTCAAAAGTTACCGTTTGAAGATCACTTTTTTTCATTGATCACCTGCTTTGATGTTCTCGAACACCTTGACGAACTGGACATCGACACCACCGTCAGCGAAATCTTACGTGTGCTTCGCCCAGGGGGCGTCTTCTTGGGTTCTGTATCCTGTCGGAAATCGGGAGTCGACGACTTACATGGAGACAACCTACATCGAACGGTCAGGTCACCGGACTGGTGGATTAACAAGTTTGAACCTGACAATGCCCAGTACGACGGCCATCGAAAACAGCTTACTCTCTGGAAACATATACCGTTAATGACACAATCAACTCCAGCAAAAAAGAACACCGCGAACGCCTCTACAGAAACCCAATTGCCAAGCCCAAGTTCGGCTGAGCTTTATCAAAAAATTTACGATGAAAATCCATGGTACGGCGATGCAGATCAGGGGCGATGCCCTGGAGTTCGATTGCTGCCTCAATATCAAGATTGGCTATTGGAACCGGTAATGGATTTGGGATGCGGTCGGGGACAAACCGTAACTGCGATTCGCCAACTCGGCCTCCAAGCCAGTGGGATTGACCAAATCAACAGCAATCCCGAAATGCAAGTTGGTGACATTACAAAACCCATCGAAAATCTCGACAGGTTTGGCAGCGTGGTCTGCGTCGATTGTATTGAACACTTGTACGATGATCAGGTTGCCGGGCTTTTTGAGAATTTTAAAAAAGTAAAACGGCAAGCTTTTTCCATTCATAACGGCGAGTCCACCGGTACAGGACAAGAACTTCACGTCAACCGAAAAAACTTTGATGATTGGCATGTATTAATCTCGGAACACTTCGAGATTATTAAAACCATTCCCGTCACTAGTGAACAAATGCTCTACCTGACACAATCGATCGGTATCGATACCAGTCCGGGTTAGCCATCCTTCAATATCGAACTGCCGTCATGAACCGCTTACAATACAGATTATTTCTCCTTGCGATTGCATGCTCACCTTTCATGGCAAGTGAGTGCACGAGCCATTCTCTGATGGCTCAAACACCCCCCATCGGCAACCAGAAACCTCGCATCAAAGTTCTTCCAGAAATGACAGATGGCATCATTTCTGAAGGCTCGATCATCTTCAATTACGTTGATCAAAACCGCCGGCGAAGACTTTCTTTAGATGTATATCGCCCCCAAGAATCAGTCGGCAAATCCCCGGCGATCGTCATGTATTTTGGTGGGGGATGGCAAAACGGGCGGCCCGCTCTTTTTGCTCCACTGGCTCAAGCACTAGCTCAAAAGGGTTACGTCTGTATCGTGCCCGAGTATCGCCTCTCTGGCGAAGCTCCTTTCCCGGCAGCGGTACATGATGCCAAGGCTGCTATCCGCTGGACGAGGAAACATGCAAAACGATTTAAAATTGACCCCAATAAAATCGCCAGCCTCGGCGGATCCGCAGGCGGACACTTGGCAGGGTTTGTTGCAACAACGACAGGAAGTGGAAAATTTGAAGGAACGGGAGAGCATCAAGAAACGTCATCGGCTGTTCAAGCAGCGATCGTCATGTGTGGCCCCATGGACCTGCTAAATCCCAAGTCGGTTGAACGAGTCAATGCGGCCGCAAAGTCTCGCGTCGGCCACGCAATGATTGACTTCCTCCAAGGGGAGACTCCGGACTCAAACCATGACCTGTACGAAATAGCCTCGCCACTATTTCATGCGGGTCAACAAACTCCCCCCATGCTCTTCATAGATGGAGAAAAAGATACGCCGGGCACTCGCTCAGTACAATTGCGAGAAGTTCTAAATTCTCATCAGATTCCCAACCGCCTGATCATCCTCCCCCACGCACCACATCCCTTTTGGGTTTACCAACAATGGTTTCACCCCACGGTCGATGCCGTCGATTCATTTCTGACAGAGCAGTTTGAAGATGAGTGACAACCGGCCAATCTAAAATCGGATCCCATTGAAAGGCCTCCGCTCCGAATCCTCTTGCCTCTTCAAACCGTTTCAAAATTTCGTTGAAAAGGACATCATCAACGCGTCTCCCAGGGATTCTTCTCGTGTCTCTTGCTCAAATTCCAACTGACGCGAGAAAACGTAACCCAATTCAAGTTGCATCGTCTTACCTCTCACAAACGGTTTCCCCGATGAGCCCGCCGGTCGCGACTCCAAGCCAAGAACAACCCTTAGATCACTGTACGTCAATTGATCATCTGTCGAATCAAACTGCTGGTAACCCCACGTTGAACCACTCGTACCCCCACCAAGATAAATCCACTGCTGACGATCACCATCGTCGAATAACAAACGGTTGACTCGCGGCTGGGGATAGACAAGATCGACTCTGACGGACGGGTTGGGTTGCCACACAGCGCCAATGACTGGAATGACCGGCAAGTCTTGCCGACCCATTGCGATGGCACCCAATGTCCAACTTACGTTGTCGTTTTTGGAATAGGTCGCGAACACGCCGCCTCGAAACCGCCACGCATCGCTCGAACGATTTTGATTGTCGGTTGCCAACTCCACACCAAGAATCGTACGTACATTCCACCTCTCGTTAAGTTTACGGACCGAGGCAATCCCGATCGAATACTCAAACAAGTCTTCTGGAATCCCATACGACTCAGGGGTCTGAAGAGATGTGTAATTCACACCAATCTTAACAATCGGAGGTGGAGTTCCAATGAACAACAATGGCAACGAAACATTAAAATCTGTGCTCGCCATGCCCGTCTCTGAATCCGCAATCCACTCGGCTTTCCATCCAACGGGAGGCCTGCGCGAATAACCTTTGGATGGCTCAACAAATTCGCCAGAAGACGCTGGGGCTAAACTTAAATTGCTGTTCTCACCAACCGGCTGGATAAAATCTCCACCAATGGCTTGCTGTCCCACCACCTGAGAGCCAGTTTCGAGTTGAACCCCTAAACAAATAGAAGTGAAAACCAAAGGCAAACCGAGTGAAAAATGAAGTAAACCGCGTATCATTAAATAGTACCTAGGTATTGAACGGGAGTCGCTGCTTTTACCGACTTAATCCCTCTGGCTTAACAGCCATTAAAAGATGCAAGCACTTTACAAAATCGCTGCCGACAACTGACTTTGTTTACCAACTTTGAGGGCATCGTAGAAAATAAAGGCAAACCTCACCATCCAAATTTGCTGATTTTCAGCGAACACCAATTAAGAACACTACCGGCACAATTCACCCCCAGCCATCCTGCCGAAAAGATGCACTGAAATATCCCGTTTATTCGATACAATTCCGTACAACCGGCCGAAACTTTCTTTCCCCATTCAACGGGTGTCGTCTATCCAGTGATTTGTTTTTTTTGATTAAACCCCCTGAATTAAGGAGAATTTCGCGACCAAGAGACTGCCGGCAACCCAATTTGAGCCTCAAACTTTTGACTAACCGAAAAAACTGACAGTTTGATTTCCGTTATACCATGACTCATAATGCTCACGGTTGTGAAACCGGTTAACTCCCTAACGATTTATGACGTAGATTAGGATACCGGTTCGTTTATCTTGCAATCAGTAAATTATTTGCCTTGCACACCACTATCATCTAAGCACATCGAGAAATGCACGGAACGATTTACTGCGTGACTCAAAAGTTTGTTGAATCAAACTATGGGAATCAAACTTGGCGCGACCTGCTTGTACAAGCGGACTGCCCAGTCACGTACTTTTCGCCCGTCAAAATATACCCAGATGAGTACATTGGCGGAATTGTCAACGCTGCATGCAAAGCTTTGGATATGAAACCCGCATCGCTTTTGCGGGAATTGGGCAAGTTCGCCGCCGCCGAGCTAATTAATTTCGCCAATCACTTGCTCCATCCCTCGTGGAAAACATTCGAAGTCTTATCGAATGTTGAAACTCTCATCCACACCACTATCAAAGTTCAAAACGCGAAGGCCCAACCGGCAAACATTCAGGCCTTTAGGGTTGGTGAAAACGAAATCGAAGTCGTCTACACTTCTCGGCGAGGCCTTTGCGCCCTCGCTCACGGAATCATCGAAGGGATTGCAAAATACTACGAAGAAGACATCAGCGTCGATCAAATCACCTGCACACAGGACAGTCAGGCTTTTTGTACTTTCAGTGTAAAACGAAACACTTCCATTCGATCAGACGCAAACTTTTTCATCGAACAATTGCCCGAGTCTCCCTCTGGTAGTTTCGAAGGCCACTTCAACAGCGAAACCGTCGTCGCCGATCTTGATGCAATTAAATCCGCTACGATCTTTGACAATAAAAATCGCAGCGATCTCGATTTTGAAGTTTCCGAGAACCTTCAAGATACCAATTTGCCCAAGAATTTTGGCCGCTATGAAATTCTTTCTCTCCTCGGCACCGGGGGCATGGGTTCGGTCTTAAAAGCTCGAGACATTTATCTTCGCAGAACCGTCGCACTGAAAACACTAAAAGCTGAAACACTTAAAGACGATCAAGTTCAGCATTTCCTTGAAGAAGCCCGTGCGATGGCTAGAATCTCTAGCCCCTACGTTGTTCAGATTTTCGATGTTGGTGAAACGGACGGACGTCCTTTCATCGTGATGGAGTATTTAACGGGTCGCACACTTCGGGCAAAGATCAAAGAAGGCCCCATCGATGTCTCGACCGTCATTCGCCTGCTTTCTCAAATCACCAAAGGACTCGACGCCGTCCATGTAGGCGGACTAGTCCATCGCGATATCAAGCCTGATAATATCATGCTTTTCCAAGACGAACAAAACTGCCGACTCCTCGATTT
Source organism: Mariniblastus sp. (assembly GCA_029251085.1). Classification (GTDB taxonomy): domain Bacteria; phylum Planctomycetota; class Planctomycetia; order Pirellulales; family Pirellulaceae; genus Mariniblastus. The sequence goes on along the minus strand of JAQXDZ010000016.1, from coordinate 41,099 downwards.
TGGGCTCTCTCACGAGAAGTTTAAAAACAAAGAAAAAGCAAACTCGATCTCCGGAACGCTCGAATACATGTCACCCGAATGCTTAACGGGATTACCAGCAGACTATCGAAGCGACATCTTTTCGGTTGGCACTGTCGGTTATGAAATGCTCTTTGGAAGTCAAGTATTCCGAAGGTTTAGCAACCTCGACACAATCGAAGCCGTCAAGAAATTCGAGCCGGAGTTTGCGTCCGGGGAAAATTACATTCCTGCTGACCTGCTCCAACTACTGGAATCAATGATGCAAAAAGACCGCGAGAAACGAATGGCGAACTGCCAGGAAATTCTAGATCGCTTAAAAGCAATTAAAATCGAAAACTAATTGCCAACTTCATCCCCAGTTTATGATTGCAGATATTCTTTGCATCTCTTTAAAACTGCCTCTCCCACAAGCAATGCAGGAACATACTTCGCTCGAGAAGATGGTTCACCCAAGCGAATAACACCCGCCTGCCACCTGACTTGCCGTTTCCCAGCAATCGCTGAGGCCTGATATTGCACTCTCTCGAGAGATTCGCTTACCGCTTTCCATTCTTCGATTGTAAATATTCGAAACTCCGCGGTTACACCGGGCGCTAGACGTTTCTCTAAACTTAGCGCAATATGCCCCATCGTCATTCGTGGATTCAATTCTACCAATGGTTTTATTTTTAAAGCCCCAGTCGCATCCTCAAAAACAAAAGCATCAACTCCTAGATAGCCATTGAATCCAGCTTCACACAATGCTGGATTCAAATGTTCAGCAAGCCACTGTTCCGTACGCTGCAATCGAGCACACCGATTCTCGAGCAAAAATCGTTTTGTCTCTGCATCACAGTTTGAAAATGGTGCGCCCAAGACAGTGCCAGAAAAACGACGCCCTCGGCTGATCACAGGTTGTGTCCAACCCATAAAATCCAAGTTTTGTCGCTGCAAATCAAAATTCCACAAAAATGAAATATCTGTTCGCCGTAATAACTCTGGTTCAAGAATGCCACGGGGCAATGAACCATCTTCCCGTGATCGAGCAAACTCGTTCTCGAGCCAACCTAGGTCGTGTTGATTTAATGGTAACTCACATGCGACCCTCTTCTGTCCCCGCCCCGACGCACCAAGATCTGTTTTGTAAATTGCCTGGGCGTACCCCCGAGACTTGAAATCACGAAGCGCTGATTCAACCTCGAGCAAACTACTTACTGGATTACCCAGTACCTCCTGGCCGGCAAACCAATCGGGCAGTTCTTCCCGTTCCGTCGCCTGCCCCATCCACGCTCTCGTTTTCGCAATACTCCACGACTTACGATACAGCCAAGCCTGGTCGCGATGCCAGGGAGTCGATAGATGACGCAATGAAGATTTTAATGAATTGGCTATCCCGTGGTTCTTTGGCGTCCAAGCCCAGGGACTGCAATCTCGCAGTTTTCTTTCAAGTAACTTATCTCGCCGATCAGTCGCAAAAAATTCTGGCAATTCAACTCCCCGATCAACCCAGTGTTTACGGAGTTGTTTAGAAGGAGTACGGTTTGACAATATCACATCATCTGGCTTAGAGACCGCGACCAACACCATCGCCAAGTCTTGCTCCAGTTGCTGCAGGAGAGCTTTGGCTTTCGCATGATTTTCACCAGCGAGTTCTGATTCCGCTCCCGGGTCAAACCAGCGAACCGTTGTCGACCGTCCGCGAGACTTACTAAAAACCTCCATCGCGTCGATAAATTCATCATTCAAGCCAGCGCGTTTTCGTCCCTCGCGGTTAAACGCCCCGTAGGTGCCTCGCCCTCGCTGCGGCGACATCGGAAATTCCAACGCATGTTGATACGCTTGCCAGTCCGTCTGCTTTTCGTTTTTCCATTCTCGAAACCACTGGAGCCCATGTTTCACATGACCAATCTCATCCTCATAGATCTGCCATAACAAATCCGCCGTTACTTGGTCTCCCAAACGATGAAACAATTTTGCAAAGTGCTGACTGTAATCAAGATTCGCCTGCTCAAACGTCAAACTCAAACGGGCAACAAAATCGAGGGGAGACTGCATCGGTTCAACGACTCGCCAAAACTGACCACTCAGTGGGTAACTCCCAAACTCGACCCCACATTCTTTCATGCGCCGCACGTACATTCGAGTATGCTCTTGCTCCTCTTGAAGTGTCACCAACACTCCTCGGCGAAACGCGTATGGGGCATTCGGAAACTTCAATAACACCAATGCCATCAACTCAGTTGCCAACAATTCATGATTGGCAAGGAAATGAAGCAACTGGCCTCGCGCGAGATCGTTCCCAAGATTTTCATCCCGCGGCGGTTTGATATTTTTTCCAGCAATGGACTGCATCGCCAAGCCCACTGGTCGTCCCGGCGCAGAAATCGATTGAACAACTTTCGACATTTCGGTCACCTCCGAAAAATCGAGATCTCCTGGCGCAGCTAATTTATCTTCTAGTGTCGTTCCAAACACGATTTGTTCAGCAAATTCAGTTACATTCATCTCGTCAACCACACCCTACAAAACGCCAGAACCTATTAGCATGCCCAAAAAGCATGCCCAAAAACACGCAAAAATAAAATGCCACTATCGTAAACGATCGCTCTGGAATCCATTTCCTCGACAATTATTTCCTTTAGACTATAACCAATTCATAGAGTAAGTCACCGGTGACACATCGACACCTTTCCAACCGTTTCTTGACCTTGCGACTTTAAGCACCATGAGTCAACGATTTTTTTTACCCTCTGCTGTGATCCAAAGAGCCTTTCTGGTCTCTCTCTTTTCAATTAGCACACTTGCATTGCAGACACTTGGGCAAGAAGTGGTGGAAGAAAAAGCAAATTTCCCGGCCGAACAGATTGAGTTTTTTGAAGCCAAAATACGCCCGCTACTCATTGAGAAATGTTATCACTGTCACAGTACCGACGCGCCAGAACTGCGGGGCGGCCTGTACGTCGACAGCCGACTTGGGTTAATTACCGGCGGCGATTCAGGGACTGCAATCACGCCGGGGCACCCTGGAGATAGTTTGTTGATCGATTCCATCAACTACACTTCCATGGAAATGCCCCCTGACGGCAAACTCAATCCGGAACAAATTGCTGCGCTAACCCAGTGGGTTGAAATGGGTGCTCCATGGCCAAGAGTAACTTCGGCACCGGGAACCCGTCCAACGTCTGAAAAAACTGACTGGTCTAGCTTTGACTGGGAAGCGGCACGACAAAGCCATTGGGCTTGGCAACCGGTAAAGCGCCCCTTGCTGTTCAACCCAACCCCCGAATCTGGTCTCAGCCCGATTGACTATTTTGTCACTGCCAGACGAACCGCCGCAAACTTACCCTCGAACTCCCCGGCCAGTCCAGTAATTTTAGCGCGTCGCATCTACAACGACCTGATCGGGATCCCGCCCACTCCTGCCCAGATGGATACCTTCGTTTTATCCGCTGCCGCGGATTACCCACAAGCAGTGGCAACTTTAGTGGATGAGTTATTAGCAACACCGCAGTACGGACAGCGATGGGCGAGGCACTGGCTCGATGTCGCCCGATTTAGTGATGGTCGAGGCGGATTCATGGACAACAAACCGCTAGATCAAGCCTGGCGTTATCGCGACTGGGTGGTTGATTCTTTTAACAAAGACTTACCCATTAACGAATTCATACGGCTTCAAATTACCGGTGACCTTTCAACTCAAAACGATCAAGCCATCGCAACTGGCTTTTTTGCTTTGGGGCCAACCTATCAATCCGACGGCGGCGACCCCGACAGTGTCGCACAAGCGAAAGGCGAAACCTTAGATGATCGAGTCGACACACTCACCCGCGGACTCATGGGAATCACAGGATCTTGCGCACGCTGTCATGATCATAAATTTGATCCAATTCCGCAAATCGATTACTACTCGCTTGCCGGTATCTTTAACAACACAACGGTTCATGACCGGCCCCTGGCTCCTGCAGAAATTGTCAATCAATTTAATCAACACCGACAACAAGTCGACGCACTCAATAAAAAAATCAACCCGCTCCAAAACAAACTGCGGCAGGAAAAACGGGAGCCAACGCTCGATGAGCAAGAAAGTCTCGATCAGTGGATTCCAAATTTAGAAACGCTGCTCGCAGATCAACCCCCAGGTTATGAAACTGCACATTCCCTTCGCGATACCGGCAATGCAAATATGAAAATTGCGATTCGGGGTAATTTGCGAAAAACTGGGGACGTCGCTCCTCGTCGATTCCTGCGTTTGATATCTTCAGGAAATACGGAAGCGTACCAAAATGGGAGCGGACGAGTCGAGCTCGCCAATGCAATCATTCACTCGGAAAACCCGCTTACCACGCGTGTATTTGTGAACCGAATTTGGATGCACCATTTTGGCACCGGATTGGTGTCGACACCTAGCAACTTTGGAACACTTGGAGAAAAACCAACCCATCCAAAACTATTGGATTGGCTGGCAAGCGAATTCGTCGCCGACGGCTGGTCCTTGAAATCGCTTCATCGGAAAATAATGAACTCGCAAACCTACCAATTAAGCAGCGAAAATAATCCAGAAGCATTTCGTCGCGACGGCGACAACCGTTTACTGTGGCGAATGTCACCGCGGCGGATGGACATTGAATCGCTTCGAGATTCTCTTTTAGCTGTCACCGGTGAATTGGACATGCAAGCCGGCGGGCCATCCCTGCCGGACACAACGAGAAACAAACGTCGAACGCTGTACGCCAAAGTAAGTCGTAACGGCGACGTTTATGAATCCGACCGTTTTCTTCGACGTTTTGATTTCCCACTCATGCGAGCAACCGTTGCCCAACGTCCAAATAGTATCGTTCCTCAACAGTTTCTTTTTCTTTTGAATAGCGATTTCATGATGGCGCGTGCAAAATCACTTGTGCAGCGGCTTGGCAATCCAGCAGGTAACCCTCCAGCAGGCAACTCCGATACGGAGAAAATTCACCTAGCCTATCGCTGGCTCTACCAACGCGAACCCAACCCCGAAGAAATCGAAATTGGATTACAATTTATTAAGAGTGATCAAAACACAGATCATTTATCGAATTGGGATCGGTACGCCCAAGTACTTTTGAGTGCAAATGAGTTTATGTACGTCCGGTAAATTACACTTTGGTTACTTAAGACACCCTCAAACAGGCCCATCGCATGTTCCATCGCAACCCAATTCCATCCCTGACGCGCCGCGACGCTTTGCGAAAACTGGGGGCAGGCTTTGGCACCATGGGACTCGCCAGCGTTCTTTCACAAACACATCTACTAGGCAGCCAACTTTCTGAAACAAGTCGCAATACGTCACCGTTAGCACCCAAGTCAACGCATTTTGCTCCAAAAGCGAAACACGTTATTCAGCTATTCATGCCGGGCGGACCTTCGCAAGTTGACACATTCGACTACAAGCCTGAAATTGCAAAACACGCCGGCGAGCGTCCTGAATGTGTCGATCGAAAATCTCTGCGAAATACAAAAATGGGACTGATGCCGTCTCCCTATTCTTTTAAACAGTACGGCCAATGTGGCAAATACGTTAGCGAAATTTTTCCGCACACTGCCCAATGTGTTGATGACATTTGCTTTATTCATTCGATGCACACCGACATCCCCGAGCATGCCGGGGCGATGATGATGATGAATGCAGGACACTTGCAACCAAGTCGACCCAGCATGGGTTCCTGGATGGTATATGGACTCGGTACCGAAAACCAAGATCTACCCGGATTCATTGCTATGAGCCCGCGGGCTCAACCTCGTAACAAACTGGCTAACTGGAGCAATGCTTTTTTACCGGGTGCCTACACCGGGACCTACGTCAACATTCACGACATGAAACCCGAACGCATCCTCGATGACCTTAAAAACAAATGGCTTCCCAAGGTCGACCAGCGAAAACAGGCTGACCTCTTAGCCCGACTCAACCAATTAGACCTCCACCGACAACAAGGAGATCAACAGCTAGAAGCCAGCATTCAGGCTATGGAAATGGCATTCCGAATGCAATTTGCCGTCCCCGACGCGTTCGATACGTCTCGAGAAACCAAATCCACACTGGAAATGTACGGCAACAGCGAATATGCAAAAGGCTGTCTCTTAGCCCGCCGCTTAATCGAGCGAGGTGTTCGAACCGTCCAGCTTTCGCTCTCCATCGATGGCTACGATATCGCATGGGACACCGGTCATGGAAATATTGTCGATGGCCATCGCAAACTTGCTACTGCCTGTGATCGAGGAATTGCCGCTTTGATCCAAGACCTGAAACAGCGTGGCCTTTTCGATGAAACACTGATCATCTGGGGGGGTGAATTCGGTCGGGCTCCGACATCTGAGGGACAAAAAGGACGCGACCATGACCATTACGGATTCACAACCTGGATGGCCGGCGGTGGCGTCAAAGGGGGAATCACCTATGGAGCCACTGACGAATTTGGCTTAACAGCGGTAGAAAACCGCGTGCACGTGCACGACCTCCACGCCACAATCCTCCATCTGATGGGGCTTGACCATGAACAACTGACCTACCGATACAGCGGGCGTGATTACCGCCTGACGGATGTTGGTGGAACCGTCATTTCAGACATCATTGCTTGACCCTGCCTTTCACCATAATAAAACCTGCCGCCGCAATCGCTCCTCAATCATCTTAAATATTGTCGAACTTGGATTGCAGCGGCACCAAATCCACTGCATCCCATTGGTAGAATTAATGACCTCACCTCGGATTATTTCTTTCGGCGAAGTCCTCTGGGACATTTTTCCCGACGGGGAAAAATTTGGCGGTGCACCTGCCAATTTCGCCTGTCACGCAGCGATCTTAGGTGGGGAGGTTGCCATGGTTACTGCCGTCGGAAATGACCGGCGTGGTCAACTCGCCGTCGATATTTTAACAGGCTACGGCATTAATACCGATTCCATTCAGATCTGTTCCGACACACCAACCGGCATTGTCCAGATTGAATTAGATGCTTGCGGCAAACCAAACTTTACCATCCAACCCAATTCCGCATGGGATAACATCGTCTGGAATTCGGATTTAACAGAACGCATTTCAAATGCCGACGCCGTATATTTTGGAACCCTCGGACAACGCCAGGAACCCGCTCGGTCGACGATCCGCCACGCTCTTGATACTGCCGCAAAATCTAATACAACTCGAATTGTCGACATCAACTTACGGGCACCCTTTTTTAGCAAGGATACCATCACCCATTCCGTGATGAGTGCGAACATTCTCAAGTTAAGCGACGAAGAACTTCCACATGTTTGCAAGGCGTTAAATGTCACCCCTGAGAAATCCGCCCAAACATCCCTAGAACGCATTAAATCAATCGCAGACCTTGAAGCAATCGTCATGACCAGCGGTGAAAAAGGAGCGATGCTCGTCAATGCGAATGGAGCAATCATTCAACCTGCAACTCCAACTCAAGTAATCGACACGGTCGGTGCGGGAGATTCATTTGCCGCTGCATTTTTGATAGGCTGGCTCCAGGGTGCAACAGACGACCAAATCTTGCAACAGGCTTGTACCCATGCATCGAGAACTTGCACCCATTGGGGAGCGGTTCCAACTCTCCCCCACTGAAAGTCACGACTCGACTTATCGAGAATCCACTTTACGGTTGACGCATCCGGTAATTCAGGATTTAAAACAAACCAACCTGACTAAATTTCTAAACACCGCTGATATCCTTTGCGGAATTTTCAATTGCCTTTTTATCAGTTGTATAGCCCTACATTTCTGATCAAAATAAGGCCATGATCAAGAACCCTATTCTCCGTGGATTTAATCCAGATCCATCCATCTGCCGCGTTGGCGATGATTACTTCATCGCGACATCAACCTTTGAGTGGTTTCCCGGTGTTCAAATTCATCACTCTCGGGACTTAGTAAATTGGCGGCTATTGACGCATGCACTCAAGGAAACTCGACTGCTGGACTTAAAAGGAGTGCCAAGTTCCGGAGGGGTTTGGGCGCCCGCGTTAAGTCATCACGATGGACTTTTCTATTTGTGCTACACCGTCGTACACCAGCATGAAGCCGCCACCAAAGATACGCCAAACTTTTTGATTACATCGCCTTCGATTGAAGGCCCCTGGTCAGATCCGGTCATGATTAATGCATCCGGCTTTGACCCGTCTTTATTCCACGACCAAGATGGCAGGAAATACTGGCTAAACATGGTTTGGGATCACCGCCCCAACAAACATCCATTTCTTGGAATCGTACTTCAGGCCTTTGATCCGGTCGCAAATTGTCTTACTGGAAAACCGGAAATCATTTTCAGAGGAAGCGAAATTGGTTTGACCGAAGGCCCGCATTTATATCATCGCAATGATTGGTATTACCTGTTAACTGCGGAAGGGGGAACCGAATACGAGCACGCGGTCACGCTTGCCCGATCGCGAAATTTACTGGGTCCTTACGAGGTCCATCCGGCCAATCCAATTCTAACGTCCAACGGGCACCCCAATCTCACACTTCAAAAAGCGGGACATGCCAGCCTCGTAGAAACGCAAACCGGACAATGGTACATGCCCCACCTTTGCGGACGGCCCCTGCCCAATACGCAACGTTGCAATCTCGGTCGTGAAACGGCGATCCAGCAAGTGGAATGGCGGGATGATGATTGGCTTTACCTCGTGGGCAACGGCAACTCGCCAGCTGACGAAGTTGCATCGCCTGATTTGCCACCACACCCGTGGCCGGAAATCCCTGAACGCGTTCCGTTTAACTCGATTCACTATGCGACACCACGGCTACCGTCCTCTCGCGTGATTCGCGAACCTGAAAAACTGACTCTCCACGGCTCCGAATCATTGGAGTCCTGTTTTGAACAAGCGCTGCTCGCCCGCCGTTTAACCACGCAACGGGCGGTTGCGAAAACAAAACTCCAATTTAAACCTCAGTCATTTCAACAAATGGCGGGGTTGGTCGTTTATTACAACAATCACCTATTTCACTACCTCTATCTGACCTGCGATGAAGAAGTCGGTACCTGCCTTCAAATTCACAGTTGCGATGATGGAGTCTCATCGTTCCCCCTGGCAGAGCATCCCGTCGGCGTGACCGACGACGAGTTATTTTTCAAAGTAGAAATCGATTACTGCCGACTCCAATTTTTCTGGTCAAACGACGATCAAACTTACACCCCCATCGGCAGTGAACTCGATGCCTCCATTCTCTCGGATGACCACGGCAAACACTGGGGCTTTACCGGTTCCTTCATCGGCCTCGCCTGTCAGGATCTTACCGGCGGCAGGCGGCCAGCTAAGTTTGATTTTTTAGAGGTCGTCGACTTGAAAACTGACTAGGTCAAATATCTCACATAACCGAGCTACAAACAGATACGATCAATCCACAAGACTGGCATTTTCATTACAACAATCTTGGACTCGTGCGATACTTTTATCGCCTAGAACCACTTCATTTTGAAAGCATGAACGATTGCAGACTAACCTCTTTTTACAATATTTTTTTTACCGACAGGTCACCTCCAGCGTAGTAAATTAAGAAGTAGAAATAATTGTCATTCCACCTCGCTCTTTCACATGACAACACGCGAGTTGATAACCGTCTTCAGAATGATTCCAGCCTGTTGACGATTAAGTTTCCTCCAAAAAATTCAGCGAATTGATTTTCGCTCCCACCTCAATCCCCGCCGAAAAGTCACTAGCCATGTTCCAACTTTGTCGTTACGCAGAACTCACCATGAAGAAATTTTTGCTTTGCTTTACAGCGTTTGCTGTCTCACTTACTTTTTGCTCAACCGGACTCACCCAGATTCAGGGGCGGTTCGCGCCAGACGCTGGCAAAGTGCTTATTTTTGCAGGACAGGACAACGCCTCCGTTGGGGGCACTGCTGATTATAGAAATGGTTACGTCGACAACATTGGCGTTCCAGCAGGCATTACACATTACGTTTATTTTTCCGAAGGCTGGACCAACGATTTTGGCAAAACATTTGCCAAAGGCCAGGTGGCTGGACTGAATACAGAAACCGAGTGGGCATCGGGACCGATGAATCAGAAAGCGTATCTGGATTCCCCACTTCTCGATCGCTGCATTATGCACGTCTCAATCGCGATGGAAGGGAATTGCGAGGATAAGGTCGCCGATGGTTCATTTGACCACCTCATTGCAGAATTTGTTCAGTTCATTGCCGACCATCCTGAACATCCATTTTTGATTCGAATCGGCTACGAATTCGACGGCAGTTGGAACAATTACGATCCGGAAAATTTCAAAAAAGCATTTCGCCGTATTGTCGACGCTTTGAGGCAAAGGAAACTTTCAAACTACGCCACGGTCTTCGCTTCTTCCAGCAGTGTGAAGCCCGGGCAATTCGAAGAATATGATCCCGGCGCCGATTACTACGATTGGATCGGCTACTCTTGGTGGGGCGGTGATAAAGATGCACAGCCCGCGCTTGAATTCGCACGGCGGGTAAAGAAACCTGTGTTTATCGCCGAAGCAACTCCTCGAGGCATTTTCTTTGACAAAGATGATCCTGAAAAAATTTGGAATTCATGGTTCAAAAAATTCTTCGAGCACATCGAGCAAAACAAAGATGTTATTCGAGCGGCATCCTACATTAATGCCGATTGGGACGCCCAAGAGATGTGGACCGACTGGGGTCAAACGCGGATGGAAACCGCACCACTCATTAAACAACGCTGGTTAAGCAAGATGGCGGGACCGGGCTTTCTTAACGCCAGTGACAAACCGTTTGAGCACATCGGATTTCCAACTGAATCTTCTAAACCAGTGGCATCAGCGGCCTATCGCTACGCCTTTCAAAATCCAGCAATCCCCACCCGTGAACGGGTGGAGGATCTTCTCGGTCGAATGACACTGGAAGAAAAGGTCGCCCAGCTTCAAGGCTGGTGGAACCATGACGAACGAAAAATGCGCCAGGAAGGAAAGATCTTTACCAAGGAATTTTACGCAGATATTGCACCGCTTGGAATCGGAGAGATCGGTCCCGTCAATCTTACAATCGAAGAAGACATCAGGCAGCACAACATTATTCAAGACTATTTTCTCAACGATACCCGTTTGGGTATTCCAGCCTTGCGACACGGAGAAGCTGCCCACGGATTGATGCGACTGGAAGCTTCTTCGTTTCCCGCGGCCATCAGTTTAGGTTGTTCGTGGAACGAAGAACTCGTCCAACAAGTTTATGACCACGCCGGCAGAGAGGCTCGCTCCCGAGGCATTTTTCATGTCCTTTCCCCGATTGTCGATGTGACCCGGGATCTCCGCTGGGGTCGCGTCGACGAAACTCTGGGGGAAGATCCGTTCTTAGTCTCACGACTTGGAGCCGCAATGGTGCAAGGGCTTCAGGGATCAGACGATGGAAAAATCGCACCAACACACGCAGCGGCTACCCTGAAACACTTTGCCGGCTATGCCGCCGCGGAAGGTGGAAGAAATCGCGCACCCTACCCTGGCGGAAAACGGAATCTACTAGATACCGAAGTCTACCCGTTTCGGCATATCGTTAAAGCCGCTAAACCGGCGGCAATCATGCCGGCGTTCAACGAAGTTGATGGCCTGCCCTGCCACGTCAATCCATGGCTACTAACCGATGTCTTACGCAATCGAATCGGATTTGAAGGGCTCGTCGTTGGTGATTATCAAGGGATTCAACTGGTTCGTGAGTACCAAAAAATTGGTTCGTCCGACGCGAATGCAGCAGCAATGGCAATCAATGCCGGGCTTCAAATGGAGCTTCCCATCGCCTTTGGCTACAAACATCTCGTCAAGCTCGTCAACGAGGGGAAGGTCTCAACGGAGAAAATCGATGAAAATGTCCGCGCCGTCCTCAAACTAAAATTCGAACTCGGCCTGTTTGAAAATCCCAAACTTGATGCAAACAAAGCAAAACAACTGGCGGAAAACCCTCAAGTTACCGAACTGGCTCGGAAAGCTGCAGCTCAATCGATTGTGCTTTTGAAAAATGAAAATGATCTCTTGCCGCTCAGTCCGCAAGCTCGTCAAACCATTGCAGTCATCGGGCCAAACGCGGATACCTGCCGACTTGGCTCCTATTCCGGTTCACCTAACAAAACAGTTTCTCTGTTGGAGGGAATTCAAAGTGCTGCCGGGGACTCTACCCAAATCAAACATGCTCAGGGATGTGTGATTGTCCATAATGATTCTGGCGACTCCTATCAGAATTGGCGCCATGTCAACGAACCTGAATTCGCGACTCTTGAAGAAAATCAATCCTTGATTAACGAAGCAGTCGAACTTGCAAAAACTGCGGATCTAGTTGTCTTGGCACTGGGAGAAAATCTCTTTCTTGGCAGAGAAGCTTGGGGGGACAACCATCGGGGGGATCGCCCGACATTTGCTCTCACCGAATCACAACAAGCACTCGCCAACGCCGTTCTGGCGACCGGCAAACCGGTTGTCCTTTACTTGATGAACGGACGACCAGTTTCGCTCGGCGACCTTGGAGAAAAAATCCCGGCGATTCTAACCGGCCACTACAACGGACAACAAACCGGTAACGCCGCAGCCGATGTGTTGTTTGGCAAAACAAACCCATCTGGCAAATTAACCGTTAGTTGGCCTCGAAGCGTTGGCCATCAACCGGCTCATTACAACCAACACAGCAGCGGAAATGTATTCGATTATGTCGACTCTCCTCTGAAGGCAGTCTATCCGTTTGGACACGGCCTCAGCTACACCACATTTGAATATGGTTCTCCTAAATTATCTCAAACCACCATTCGCCCTGGAGAATCAGTGCAGGTCAGCATCGACGTTGCGAACCGTGGATTGCGAGACGGCGATGAAATTGTTCAGGTCTATGTGAGCGGAGAATCATTCCCAATCGCCCGACCTCGCCTGGAACTGAAGGGGTTTGCAAGGATCAGCCTGAAGGCGGGAGAAACCAAAACAGTCAACGTCCAGATTTCAGCCGACGATCTTCACTTTCATGACCGCAACCTTCAACGGGTACTCCCAACCGGAAAATACATCGTGCGAGTCGGCCCCTCTTCTGATCAACTCAGCCAACCGGTCTCATTAAAAACCATCAGCACTCCTGCGGAACCGTTAGCCAACAGCAATCCACCCGCACACTCCGGTGTTCCAATGCACTCGGGTGTTCCAATGCAATCTGGCGTTCCAATGCACTCTGGCGTTCCAATGCACTCTGGCGTGCCGATGGAACCAATTGTGAAAAAGGAAAATCCACCGGCTAAAACAGAAGACAACCGACCGAACGTGTTGTTTATCGCGATTGATGATTTACGGCCGAATCTGGGCACCTACGATAATCAAACAATCACACCAAACATTGACCGACTGGCGAACTCAGGCATCCGATTTGATCGTGCCTATTGCCAACAAGCAGTGTGTGGCGCGTCCCGTCTTTCGCTTATGAGCGGACTTTACCCAACACTTACTGGCGAGCAAACCTTCCACGTTTCCAATTGGCGCGACCGACATCCAAATGTCTTGACCATGAACCAGCATTTTGGAAAACAGGGGTACGAAACCATCGGACTGGGGAAGATCTATCACGGCCATTCCGGAGCAGGTGTTGACCCTGATAATTGGAATCGGTGGATCGACATGTCGGCCCCGGACTATGCGAAACCAGAAAACCTCAGCACACTAAAAGAAGCACTGGCAAGTGGTAACATTGGCGACGCTCGCGATCCAGCCAAAGGACCGCTTACCGAATCTGCAGATGTCCATGACAACACCTATCTTGACGGGATGCGGGCCGCCAAAACAGTTCAACTGCTTGGAGAGTTGGCAACTGATAAAAACAAACCTTTCTTTCTGGCCGTAGGTATCTCCAAACCGCATTTGCCATTTTCCGCTCCCAAAAAATACTGGGATCTATACGAGCGTGAAAATTTTAAAATGCCACCTAATCAATCCATCCCTGAAGGCTACCCGCCTTATGCAGCAAACCTGATGGCGCACGAAATGCACAAATACAGTGATTTCGAAGGCGAGAAACCCACCGACTTCTCAGACGAACTCAACCTACGCCTGCTTCACGGCTACGCGGCTGCCACCAGTTATGCGGATGCATGCGTTGGCCGAATCCTCAACTCCCTAGAGAAAAATGGATTGGCTGAAAATACAATTGTTGTGCTTTGGGGAGACCATGGTTGGAAATTAGGGGATCACGCAACGTGGGTAAAACACACTAACTTCGAGTGTGACACACGCGCTCCCCTGATCATCCGCGACCCACGCCTGGCTTCAAACCAGTCCACTTCGCGGCTCGTCGAACTCATCGACCTTTACCCCACGCTCTGTGAGCTAACTGGCATTCCTACTCCTGCACACTGCCAGGGACGAAGTTTTCGAAAACTCATCACTGAACCGGAATCCGGCCATCGATACGATGCGTACAGTTCTTATCCGGCAGGGAATCTATTGGGCCATAGCATCCGGATAAAAGATTATCGCTACACCCAATGGAGAGACGAAGCTGGAAAAGTAAAAACCAGTGTACTCACCCATCTCAAACTTGATCCAGGTGAAGAGACGAATCTCGTCGACGACCCCGAGCATGCCGAAGCGCTCGCCTTGGCGATGGAGCGATTGAATCTGCGAATTGAAGCGGCTCGCACTGCTAACCCTTCAACAAAACCAGTTACAACCACACCCGTGGCAACACCCAGGCCTTCTGCCAATCAAGCCAAACTATCCATCAATCTCGATCGTTCTAAAATCAGGCAAACCATCGATGGATTTGGAGGATCGATTGCCTTTTGGGGGACTCATGCCGACGAACAGGCACTGTCATCTGCGATAGAAGGGCTTGGCGTTAATATTATTCGCGCCCAGGGCGAAGTATCAAAAACCGGTGGAGATGATCGAAATCGAGACGTCTTGCAACGAGCGATGAAGCTTAATCCCAACCTTGAAGTTTTATTGACTTTCTGGCAGCCAAAATCAGCGACGCACCCCGACCCCGATTATTGGCTCGACGTCAAAACCATTGGCAACAATCAGCAATATGTTCTCAAGCCTGCCCTCATAGACGAGTGGGCTGACGAACTGGTCAGACGAGTCAAGCAATATCGACAGTGGGGAATCAACGTGACCACCGTGGGGGTGCAAAATGAAACCAATTGGTCTCACCCGGGAACGCAAACGTGTCATTGGTCACCTAACGATTTGCGTGAGTTCATCGAACTGAAAATAAAACCTCGACTTCAAGCCGTCGGACTGGCGAACATCAAAATCGCAGCTCCCGATCTCGCATACATCGGCCCCGAAGCCTCTGAGTTCGCCCGCTATCTCCCCGTCTTAACCAGTCCTGCCGTCGATGTTGCGGCCTACCACATTTACGACAGCTTTGTCGAAGGGCAAGCTGGCCCAATCAAAATGCTGGTCGACAACACTCGAGAACTTAACTCGCTAAGGTCACAGCATTTACCTGACAAACGACTTTGGATGACTGAGACTACCGGCGCTCAGTGGAATGGAGACGCCTGGCACACTTATGGCTGGACTCCAACGCTGACTGAGCATGACAAAGCCATCAAAGCAGCTCGTTATATTCATTTAACACTCGTGGACGCGGAAGCGAATGCTTTCCTATGGTGGGGGCTTGTTTACAGTCTCGCCCCCGATGCCGTCACCAACCCTAACACACGCCAAAAACACCGCGACGAAGGACTTGTATTGGTTCAGGAAAAAAATGTAGACGGCTTTCAGCCTTTTCTCGAAAACACAAAAACTTACTACGCTTTCCGGCAATATTCAGCATTTGTAAAACCTGGATACCGCCGAATCCAATTCGAGTCGCCCTCCAATCTCCAGATCTCTGCGTTTGAAAGCCCCGATCGCTCCCAACTTGTAATGGTCATGGTCAACGATACTGATCAGAGCCAACAACTTGAAATTAACCAACCGGTCGATTTCAACTTCACGGGCGCTTGGCAAACAGATAAAAATTTAAACTGCGACGCGGTTAAATTGCGAAGCCCAATTCCAGCCAAAGCGGTTCGAACAATCGTATTCGAACGTTAGACTCCCAAACATGACTCCTCTCCATTAGTCAAACCAATGAAAACTTTGATCCTTTATTGCATTACTTGCCTGTTTCTGAGTTCCAACACACTGAACTCCGTCGCGGAAGCAGATGAGACTCCCAATATCATTTTCATCCTTGCCGATGACTGCAGCTACCTCGACTTGGAACTCTATGGCGGCCCAGCTAAAACGCCTCATTTGAACTCCCTCGCAAAAAACGGAATGACGTTCAATCGATGCTACCAAGCAGCGCCCATGTGTTCCCCAACTCGACATGCCCTTTACACTGGTCTTTACCCAGTCAAAAGCGGCGCCTATCCCAATCATGCACAGGCTTATGAGAACATAAAAAGCATCCCGCACTTTCTTGCTGACTCTAATTATCGAGTCGTTCTCGACGGTAAAACACACATTGCCCCACCGTCCGTTTTTCCGTTTGAATATTTTAAGGAATTTGCAGAGCCCGCAGATCAGGACGTACCCCTCGTCAACGGCTGGCGATATCCCCAGGTTTTTAATTTACTGGAACAATCAACGAAGACTGGCGATCCGTTCTGCCTCTTTCTCTGCTCCAACGAGCCTCACGGCCCCTATACCAAAGGAGACCCAACGCCCTATGCCGACGCGCCCCTGACACCTCAACAATTCGATTACCATCGAAATGAATATGCAAAATACCTTGCTGAGATTACTTATTTCGACGGCCAAGTCGGAGAAGTGTTGGCGATGCTCGACCAGTTAGATTTAAGAAAAAAAACTCTGGTGATGGTGGCAACCGAACAAGGCAGTGGATTTCCATTTGGGAAATGGACTTGTTACGAAATTGGAGTCGCCAGTGGGTTGGTGGCCTCCTGGCCGGGAGTCGTTGCTGCGGGTTCCAAAACAGACGCGATTGTTGAATACACCGACATTGTTCCTACGCTGCTCGATGTCGCCGGTGTCAAAACCCCTCCGGGGCTCGACGGAAAATCGTTCTTTAAACTACTTCAAGGCGAGACGCAAACTCACAAGCAATACGCGTTCAGCATGCAAACAACGATTGGCGTCAATGGATGCCGCGCTCCCTATGGCGTCCGAACGGTTGTTGGCGATCGCTATCGTTACATTCGCAACCTGTTTCCTGAAAATGAATTCAGTATCCCCGTCTCCAGAACACTGTTTGAAAAAACCCGAGATGTGGACGTCGGCACACGGCAACGCGCAGACCGTTTTTTGAAACGGCCGCCCGAAGAACTATACGACATCCTCAAAGACCCCTACTGCCAAACCAATTTATTTGGGCAACCTGAATTCTCAACCGTACAGCAGCAGCTCGCGACTAAGCTCGAGCAATGGATGGCTGAGCAAGGGGATTCAGGCCGGCCAGTAGAACTGGAGGCTCTCGACCGGCAGGCAGACTGGCGCAAAGCCCGAAACAAACCGAAACCGGCAAAAGCCAATGGCGTTCAAAAGTAGAAATCACGTCGGGCCAAAGCTAAACTGTCTTTGGGGACAGTCTGGCCAATTTGATCACTCGGGAAATCCCCGGTTTCGAATTGTCATTTTCGCAACTCGGATGCAACCCAACCGATGATGAATGCGTTTTTTGATCGGACATGAAAAATAATCAGGTGAGTAGTAAACAAATCTGACCTACAGAAAACTTGATCATGAATGGATCAAAGAAGAGCCAGTAAAATCATGGATGCGTTAATCCGTCAGATGTCACAACCCGAACAACAACAATTGCTCGACTGGGCCGCACTTGAAGGTTGGAACCCCGGCATCAATGATGCTGAACTTTTCTGGGATCTCGACCCGGATGGATTCATGGCGATTGAAGTCGAAGATAAATTGGTGGGTGGAGGGGCCGTCATTCGACATAATTCAATGTTTGGCTTTATGGGACTGTTTATCGTGGATAAACAATTTCGAAGCCAAAAGCTTGGTTCAAGACTCTGGGTTGCTCGAAAAGAAAGACTGCAGTCGAGATTAGCAGCGGGAGCAGCGATTGGACTCGACGGCGTCGATGAGATGGTCCCTTTTTATGAGCGAGGTGGATTTCGACAGTTTACGAGACATCGACGGTTTGAATTTATCTCGACCGACGCAACGCCCGATCTAGACACAGGTCTCACTGAGCTTGCTAATATCGATTTCAGCGACATCGAGGATCTGGATGAAGGGTGCTTTCCGGGGAACCGACATGACTTTCTTAGGAGTTGGATCGAACAAGACAATGCGATCGGACTCGGCTTGATCGAAAAAGACAAACTCCGCGGCTACGGACTTATGCGACCCTGTCTTTCTGGCTGGAAAGTAGGCCCGCTGATCGCCGATGAGGCCGCAATTGCGAACCGCTTGTGGGCCGGGTTTGCCCGGCATGGTCAGGGAAAATCGATGTTCATCGACTCACCAGACAATAACCCGGCAGCGATCCATCTTTGCAAATCTTTCTCAATGTCAGAAGTCTTCGGGTGCCAACGAATGTATTGCGGGCAACCACCCGAATTAGACCACGCCAGAATTTTTGGAATTACGACTCTCGAAGTTGGTTAGAACGACCGCCTTTTTGCACACCGTTATGTGAGCCGCAATCAAACATCCGGAGCACGCTCTAACGTACCAGCCTCCATTAGAGGTGCGTCCCTTCGGCGATTACCTAAGCGAATTATTCTAGAAACCTCACTTCGCCAGTGTGCATATCATAGATGCCACCAACGATTTTGATTTTCTCTTCGGTTTCCATTGTTTCGAGAATCGGACTGTTCTTCTGGATATATTCAATTGTGCACAGAACATTCTGTTCAGTAACCATGTTCATGTACGCCTTATTAGCGCTGGTCTTTTCGCCTGAATAATCTCCAAAGTAGGCCATCGCCGGCTTTATATTTGCAAGCATCGGAGTGATATTTCCAAGCTCGACGCCGTCAATCGCTCCGGCAATGGCACCGCAACCTTCATGCCCTAGCACCAACACTAATTTTGCACCCGATACCTTACAGCCAAATTCCATACTGCCAAGAATATCTGTATTGGCAAAATTACCAGCCACTCTTGCAACGAAGATATCTCCAATCCCGCGGTCAAAAACATCCTCCACTGGAATACGTGAATCGAGACAAGACAAAATCACAGCCTTGGGGAATTGCCCCATTGCTGCGTCACGCACTTGCTCCGTGTGATCCCGAGCGGTGAGGTTGCCCGCCATGAAGCGTTGATTGCCTTCTTGAAGCAATGTCAAAACTGTCCCAGGTTCTAATGCGTCTTGCTCTTCCTGAGTCAGAACCCGATTCACTAACGGTTCAACATCATCGACCGTTTCAGTAACAACTACTTCCGGCACCACTGGATCTGTTTGTGCGCATCCTGCAATTGCCAATACGACAGAAAAAACTGCCGCCAGGAATCCAAAAACTCGACCTTGCAACCCAAGTGAATTCATTATGTTGCTCCGATATTTCAAAAAACGTTTTCCAAAACGAGCGCCCGGCAGACTTAACCGGGAACGCCGCGGAGTATACCAGAAAAACTAAGTAGATGTAGTTCTTACCAAGAATGCCAGAACACCACCTCGCTTAAAAAATCTAATTCTCAGTCGGTTTATAATTCAAAATTTTATCAATCGTTTGCCGTGAAACGGCGTGATAGCCAGGACGAGCCTTGGCGTAAATCCGATTTGCACGCTCGAGGCCTTCCGGGGTCGTTGCCATTTTTTCATACAAAGGCTGCAGGAATTTCCGCCTCCCCTGCTCCGTGAGAAATTCTTCGAGACGTGGGAAACCAGTTTGGTAGCCTGATCCAATTACGAGCACCATCCAATCGTGTGTGATCTCTGAATTGCCCGATTGGGTAAATCTAAACTGGTCGTCCAAACTCTTCATTTGAGCAGGGCTAAGATCGTTTTTAAAAGAACGCAAAAAATGGTTCCAATGGTGAGTAGTCCATTGGTCTGTTTCGAAATCAACGGCCAAAACCGAAATATCATCCCCGTTTAGAAAATTCTGCGCCGCCTGTTCAACACGTTCCAGCGCCTCCGTCTTAACGACTGGCACATCAGCAGGCAGACCGGGCGAGTAGACCCAAGCGTTGAAGTCTATTTTCTTGTCGAGATTCTCTTGCAAGTAGCTCAAGAACCCTTCTGTTGTCATACTTTTAAAAGCGAATTTTTTGAAATAAGATTTCAAAAATTGATCGAATTTTTCACGCCCCACTTTTTCTTCCAGCATCCGCAAAAAGAAATATCCTTTGTCGTAGGCGATCGAAGTCATGCCGTCATCCGGGTTTCTTCCCCGCAAATCCAGTTTCAACCATGTATCACGTGCTTCGAGTTCTTTGATTTCCGCGAGCAAACCGTCAAGCGACAGCTTCGCTAACATTTCAGAATACTCCCGACCGTAGATCGCCTCCATAATTCGCTGTTCAAAATAAACAGTAAAGCCTTCGTTCAGCCAAAAATCATCCCAAGTCGCGTTGGTTACTAAATTGCCAGACCAGGAGTGGGCCAACTCATGCGCGATCAACGCAACCAGCGATCGGTCGCCTGCCAGAATAGTTGGGGTCGCAAATGTTAATCTCGGATTTTCCATTCCACCGAACGGGAAACTCGACGGAAGAAAAATTACATCATACCGATCCCATCGATACTCTCCATAAAGCGCTTCGGCAGCTGAAATCATTTTCTCGGTATCTGCTAATTCCCACACCGCTTTTTTTAATACTGAGGGTTCAGCGTAGACGCCACTTCGCGGCCCCAATTCCAAGAATTTCAAATCACCGACAGCCAACGCCAACAAGTAAGCAGGAATCGGTTGCTTCATTTCAAACTCATAAACACCCGTTTTATTCTTCCTCTGCGGATTCGAGGCACTCATCACCGCCAGCAACTCTGGCGGCACCTGAATCTTCGCGGAGTACGTCATGCGAACGGCAGGAGTGTCCTGACAGGGAACCCATGTCCTCGCAAGAATCGCCTGCGACTGAGTAAACAAAAACGGATACTTCTTATCGGTCGTTTGCTCAGGAGTCAGCCATTGCACTGCTTCAGCACCCGGCTGACTTTCGTAATAGACCGTTACTTCGTCAACACCGTCGACAAGCTCAACACTTAAACTGCTGCCAAGATTTGGCTCATGTTCGCCCAAACTCCACTTCAATTCCTTGCCGTCGGGTTGCGATTGGACCTTAAATATTTTCAGGCCGTTCGTATCAAGATATAACTTGCTAGCCGCTGTACGACGATCCAACTTCATCGTTGCCGAGCCAGCAAGCTTTTGACTTTCAAAGTCGACTTTTAAGTCTAAATGGAGATGGGCAATCGCAATTTGATCAGGACGGGCGCAGGAGTGCGGTAGTTCTTGAGCCTCTAAACTAGCCATCACACATAGCACCGATACCGCGCTCACTAAAACACGTAACGGAGCCCACTTATTTAGAATCATCTTTATTTCACTTTTTAAGATTGACGATAAAAATCATATAAATTTCCCGGCTTCGCTTTACCAGCGTTTTGCCACGAAACCAACTGCTGACCGCTTTACTCAATTGAACGGCAGATCTGGAGATTCATATTAACCATTTGTGAGCCAGCCAACCAATAGGTTGTCACTTTGGTTTATGCTTTCAACATTTCCAACCGCCATTAATCATCGCTTGACGACCACTTGATTTGAAATTCGATTTCTTCAAACCCATCCTCTCGTTCATGCTCAATATTAAATACAGCACGAACTGGCACATAAATTCGTTCACCAGCAATCTGAATTTCGAACTTATCTTCGTTTTCAATTGCATCGGCCAACCGCCTAAGTTTGTCGACAAATTCGGAGTTGGAATAGCCTTTTTCGACATCTCGATCTTCTTTATCGGCCATAACATCGCTCTTTAAAAAACAACACACTAGGAAATACAATAGAAGCTGCATCCTACATCAATGCGCTTCAAGGAATAGGCTATATTGTATGCTCATCCCTTGCCGCGTTCGATTCTTAATTTGTTTCCTGTTCAGGTTATAAAGCAATTTTCAGGACGCACATCAAAGTATAAATCTCCGGTTCACCGACGAAAGATCCATGCGAATCATATCTTCAATCTCGTTTTTGCTTTTGCTAGTCTTTTTCTCGCAAACAACGTCAGCACAAACGCTTAACGAAAAACTACTTAGCGAAGACCCTGAAGCGCTTGTCGCTGCTGCGAGAGAAGGAGGCGACATTGTCCGAGGAGCTATTTTATTTCACCAAGGAAACATCAATTGTGCAAAATGCCATCGCGCCCAATCGGATGGAGTGAGAATTGGACCCAACCTTGGCAAACTAGAGGCGGATGTTACGGATACTTATTTAGTCGAAGCAATTCTCGAACCCTCAAAGACAATTAAAAAAGAATACGAATCTGTCATCATCTCGACGCTAGATGGAGAGATCTTCACAGGTATCATCCAAACGCAAAATGACGCTCAAATTATCTTACGCAACCCTGCAGAGTCTGATCGAGTCATGACAATCGATCGCAAAGATCTCGATGAGATGCGAATCGCCAAAAAATCAAGCATGCCGGATGATTTGGTGAAAGAACTGAAAGATCGCCAGCAATTTCTCGACCTGCTTCGTTATGTAATCGACTTAAAAGAGCGTGGCTCCAAAGATAAATTGGTCGCGACAGCAACTCAAACAACACACGAACTGAGTGTTGAACTGAGTGGAATTAACCTGATCAACGAATTAAATTGCGCCGCCTGCCACCAACCTGAAGCAGCGCTTTCGCTCACGAGTCCCAAACAGGCGCCCGATTTAAACTGGTCAGCCAAACACTTAAACCCTGATTTTCTCGCCAACTTCATTGCTAATCCCCATGCTTTGAAACCAGGCACAACAATGCCAGACTTGTTTCAAGGCAAAGACAAAAGCAGGCGCATGGACGATGCCCTTGCGATCACTCATTTCTTAACCTCTCGTACCAACAACGACTTCACACCCGCCAAGACTGACGCTGAATCCATCAAACGTGGAGATGAGTTGTTCCATTCACTTGGGTGTGTTGCCTGTCACGCTCCCCGCGATTCGACCGCACAGGAAAGGCAACTTGACCAATCCATCCCGCTGGGTGAACTTGCGGTTAAATATTCACTTGCTGGCCTGGTGGAATTTTTAGAAAATCCGCACGTGGTTCGGCCCTCTGGGCGAATGCCTAGCATGTCTCTTACCAATCGCGAGACGTTGGACATCGCCGCTTTCTTATTGCAAAACGCTCCAGCGTCTGTAAACCTTTGGGAAACTGACTCCAGCCTTGCCAAGAATGGGAAACAGCTATTTACAGATGCGAACTGTAGCGCGTGCCATCAAGGTATTTTGCCTGACAGTACGCCTCCTCAACTTCCGTCTTTAGCCAAAGTCAATGTAGAAAAAGGCTGTCTTTCAACTGCGACCGGCAATTGGCCAAACTACGAGCTTAGTGACTCAGATCGCTTGGCAATCACCTCCACAATCACGAATCCAATTAAAGAGCTTAGTCGAGAACAGCAGATCTCTGTATCGCTTAAATCTTTTAATTGCATCGCCTGCCATCGCCGCGATGAACTTGGAGGTGTAACCCAGGGCCGCAATCCACATTTCAAAACAACCAATTTAAATCTAGGAGACCAAGGTCGAATTCCGCCCACCCTTTCAGGAGTTGGTGCAAAGCTAAATCGGAATTGGATGCGAGATGTATTGGTCAATGCACGATCGATACGACCGTACATGAAAACCAGAATGCCCCAGTATGGCGAGTCTAACATCGGCCATCTGATCGATTTATTTCAATCGGAAGATAAATTGCCAAGTATGGAATTCGCAAAGATTGACAATCAAAAAGAGATGCGGGAACTCGGCCACCGACTGGCAGGCAATCAAGGTCTTAATTGCGTCGCTTGCCATACCTATCAATACAAACAATCTGACACCATGCCAGCAGTCGACCTAACGGAAATGACAGACCGTCTGAAAAAAGACTGGTTTTTCCAATACATGCTTGCTCCTCAATCCTTTAGTCCAAATACTGTCATGCCATCATTTTGGCCGGATGGAAAGGCCATTCGGGCGGATATTAAAGGCGATTCACAATTTCAAATCGAATCGCTGTGGCAGTATTTAATCGATGGCCGCCAGGCACGAATACCCCGTGGTGTTGTTAGAGAACGCCTTGAAATCGTGGTAACGGACGAGGCAAAAATGTTGCGCCGAAGCTATCCGGGAATTGGCAAACGAGGCATCGGCGTTGGCTACCCCGGCGGAGTCAATCTCGCCTTTGATGCCGAGCAAATGCGGCTTGCGATGATCTGGAATGGAAAATTCCTGGACCCGGGCGGAGTTTGGACCGGGCAAGGACATGGAACGGCCAGACCCATGGAACGCGCAATTAATTTTAGCAAGGGGCCCGACTTTGACAGTGATTCGTTGCCATGGAAAGTGGACGATGCCCGTCCTCCCAACCATCAATTTCTCGGTTACCGATTAGATGAAACTCAATCGCCCACCTTCTTATACCGCTTCGGGGAAATCAAAGTTGAAGACTTCTTTGAAAGCATATCCGCGCAAGGTGCTTCCACCATTCTAAGGCGCGACACTTTATTTACCTCGCCGAAGGATGAAAACGATCTGTCTTTAAAGGCAGCGACTGGCAAACAAATCAAGGATCTTGGGCTAGGAAAATACTTAATTGACAACCAGGTGGTTGTCACCATTCTCTCTGGACATCAAGGTGAAATCATTAAGCTAGGCGAAGAGAAGCAACTGAAAATTAAAATTGAATTGATTGGCGAGCGTCCGCAAAATACTGTTTTAGAATTTGAGTGGAAGTAAATTCACCAACCTCGACCAATACACGTTAATACCATAATCAGCTACCAAAAAAACAAACATGTTCACGACACTCCTTGAATCACTAATAACGTTACTGTTCGTTTGCTTCCCTCAACAAGAGCCTCTTGGTGAGTATTGGGGAACAGCCGAAGAGGAAGCAAAATACTACAAAATGGTCGAAGTGCCACTTCCTCCAGAACTTGCCGTTGAAGCAGGCAGCTTTGAGGTCATGCCGGACAAGAAACAACTTGCCATCGCTACGCGGCGGGGTGATATTTTCCTCGTTGATGGCATCTTTCAAAAATATCCAGAACCCGTATTTAAGAAATACGCCAGTGGTTTGGATGAAATATTTGGAATGGCCTATCGAAATGACGCATTCCATATTACTCAGCAAACAGAAGTAACACGCATTACGGATACCAATAACGATGGGCGAGCCGATCAATTTGATACGCTGAGCGATCGCTGGGGATTCCGACACTATCACGAATTTTCATTCGGCTCCAAACCCGATCCTGAAGGAAACATTTGGGTCGCGCTCTGCCTTTCGGAGTCTTACCACTCCAAAGCACCATTCCGAGGTTGGTGCCTAAAGATCACTCCCGATGGACGTTCCATCCCCGTTTGCAGTGGCATTCGGAGCCCATGCGGAATTGGCCCGAACGAACATGGCGTTATGTTTTATGCTGAGAGCCAAGGCCCGTGGAATGGCTCGTGCTCTTTAAAAGTTCTCGAACCAGGAGGATTTATGGGGCACCCAGTCAGCTTCAATTCGTACGAACTTGCTCCAGAAATGGGACAACCACCAACGGTCCCTAATACCCCCTCTCGATTAGAAGTCGAACGAAAGAGAGTCAAAGAGCTAGTCCCTTATGCCGTCGTTTTTCCTTACAAGCGAATGGGAAGATCCATATCGGGGTTCATGGTCGATCGCACCGGTGGAAAATTTGGCCCGTTTGAAAACCAGATTTTCATTGGTGATTTCAGCCTCGGCGTGGTCATGCGGGCAACGACAGAAAAAGTGAATGGCGTCTGGCAAGGTGCCTGCTACCCGTTCCGTGAAGGATTTGACACCGGGCTACTCGCGGTGCAATTTACACCTAATGGTAATTTAATTGCCGGAGGAACAAATCGTGGCTGGCCTGTGCGTGGCCCAAAGGCGTACGCCATCCAGCGTCTGGATTGGACGGGCGTTACGCCGTTCGAAATCAAAACGATAACTGCCACCGTAGACGGTTTTAAGATTACTTTTACTAAACCGGTAGATCCAAAAATTGCGGGCCTGGCTACCAACTACCAATTGGCAACTTTCACCCACATCTATCGTCAGGGTTATGGCAGCCCCGAAGTCGATCAAACCACACCCGTCACAACGCAAGCAGTGGTCTCCGAAGATCGCATGACCGTCGATCTCAAAGTTGACAATCGCGTTCAGGGACACGTGCACGATTTTAGACTCCCGGCTATTCGCTCAAGTACCGGCGAGAAGCTTGTACACGCTGACGCGTATTACACCTTAAATGAAATTCCACAAGAGTAGTTTCACTCATCTAAAACAATCCAAAAGAACCGGTAGCGGCTGACCTGCAAATAGTCAAAGGATTTGGCAATTCAACAACGATCAAAAAGTTGGGAACCTAATGCGACACTATCTTCTTCTTTCTATCTTATTATTGACCGCAACAAGTGATCTAGCTGCACAGGATTCAGCCCCTCCGGGTTTTACCGATCAAACTACCAGCCTGGGGCTTGAGCTAGGCGGCTCCGCAGCATGCTGGGCCGATTTGAACAATGATGGGTGGCCAGATCTGTGTTGCGGTGGCACCGTTTGGAAAAATGAAGAGGGGCAAAAGTTCTCCCGCCTGGCCAATGGACTAGGCGAGTTGATTGCGGCAGATTTTGATAACGACGGATTTATTGACCTATTCTCATGGTCTAACCTTAAACTCTACAAGAACATCGGCGGCAAGGAATTCATCCCCTTCGATTTACCCGAACTTCCAGACACTGTTTCTCTGGGGGCCTGCTGGGGAGACTTCAATTGCGACGGATTCGTTGACCTTTACGTAGGCGGTTACGAAGATTGGGGTAACGGAATCACCTACCCAGATCTATTTCTCATGAACGAAAAAGGAACGGCCTTTCGACTTGCACGAGAGGACACCCAATACCGCGCACGAGGAGTCACCGCCTGTGATTACGACCTCGATGGCGATCCGGACATCTACGTTTCCAATTACCGACTCCAGCCAAACCTGTTGTGGGTGAACGATGGACTGGGGAATTTTGAGAACAAAGCGCCAGCCGTCAATGCAATTGCCACCTCCGACAAATTTGGCGGTGGGCATTCGATCGGAGCGGCCTGGGGGGACTTTAATAACGACGGATTGATGGATTTATTTGCCGGAAACTTTGCCCATCGGGATAGCCGCGGCAATCAGCCTCAATCTAGATTCTTAAAGAACCTTGGACCCGAGAAAGAATACACATTTGAAGATCGCGGCACCTCCGGAGTTTTTTATCAAGAATCTTATGCCAGTCCGTCGGCCGGCGATTTTGACAATGATGGGAATCTCGATCTGTTTTTTACCACCGTTTACGGCACTGCCTCATTTGGAAAAAAGAACAATGCCGTACTTTACAAGAACCAGACTAACTTTCAATTTTCAGATGTCACCGTTGACAACAACCTCGGGAACCTACCGCCCACGTATCAGGCGGCCTGGGCCGATTACGATCGTGACGGCGATCTCGATTTAATCACCGCAAACAAGCTCTACCAAAATCAGCTAAAAAATAGCCATTGGCTGAAAGTCTTGGTCCACGGAAACGGAACTGATTTCAATCGATCCGCAATCGGCACAGTCGTAAAAGTTATCGCCGGGAAACACATTCTCACCAGAGCAGTTGAAGCGGGTACTGGGCAGGGAAACCAAAATGAAATGACACTTCACTTCGGACTAGGCAATGTCGAGACACCTGTCTCCATCAAAATCCTTGGTCCTAATCAAAAATCCCAAACGTTTCCAACCATTGATTCCAATCGACTCATTACGATCCAACAGTTGGAAAACGGCACTTTCGAAATAACCAAAGACAACTAACCCTCAAAGGCTACTCTTCTTTTAACGGTGCCCAAATACGAACATCGTCATAAAAGATTTCACCGCCGCCGCGCGTGGGCAAATTGATCCAGGATTTTGGAGCTCGAAAACGTTCGTGCCGCGTCTTCAGCGTTGGCCCATCTTTTAATTGCATCACCATTTTTTCGCCTTTGACTTCCAGCACAAAGGTATACCAATGATCCGACTGAATCTTGAATGGATCTGATTTGAGGACTTCAACCTGATCGTTTTCAAGTTTGGTGTTTTTATCTTTAATGAGCGAGATGCCGTCGCGTTTGTGAAACGTGACTCGCCCGACATGCCCCGTACCACTTTGAAACGTTCCATCGTTAAATCCAAAGTGTGCACCATTCATCTTGCCTGTCAATTTAAAAGACATTTGGAGGATACAGTCTGTGACTGGCACTTCTAGCTTCGAACTTGGCGTGCCACCATTATGCTTAGTGCGGCTTTTCTGAAACTCTTCTGTGGCAGGAATACCGTGGAGCATGCCATTGATAACATTCCATCTGGTTTGATGCAGCGGAGTCCACTGGGGCCGAAGCGTGCTTTCTTTAAAACTATCTGAGAAAACCAATTTCCCTGGCTTCATCAAAACGGGCACAATTAATGGCTGGGCAGGCACTTCTTGTTGTGTTGGGTCTTGATCCGGTTTCGAATCCTGCGTCTTAGTGGACTGCGCAGCAAGCGATGTCGCTAAAAGAGTTGGAGCAAGCATCATCAAGCCAAAAACCCAGACCTTAAATTGCTGCATCCACTTCATTTTTCGTTGTCCAAAACTGGTATTGGGAAGAGTTCACATGGCTTTCGAGCTGATTGCAGTAATTCAAGAAACTGGGCAGCGATTTCCGGCTTTTGCGTCGCGAGATTATTTGATTCCCCGATGTCATTAGACAGGTCGTAAATTTCGACATCGCCCAGTTTCTTTTTGGTGCTGTTGCGGACTGCCTTCCAATTTCCTTTTCTCAATCCCTGGCGAGTTCCCAACTCCCAGTAAAGATACTCATGTTTTTTCTGAGTGGGTCGTCCTAATAATTCAGAAACAAAACTTAACCCATCAATGTTCGCAGGAGCTTTTGCACCTGCCAATTCAGCAAAGGTAGGAAACAAATCTTGAAATCCGGAAATGAGATCACTTTCAGTTCCCGGCTTAATTTTTCCCGGCCAACTCACAACCAGCGGCACCCTGATTCCCCCTTCGTAAGTCGCTCCCTTTTTACCACGAAGCGGCCCGGCAGCATTAAAGTGCGTCAGCGTCTTGCCTGCTCCGTGGGGGCCATTATCGGATGAAAAAATAATCAGTGTGTTTTCAAGCTCGCCCAACGCCTGAACCTGCTTAACAATTCGCCCAACATCTCGATCCATTCGCGAAATCATAGCAGCCTGCGTTTTCTGATTAACCGACCAACTTTTTTCCCGATAAGGTTCCAAATCAGGCACTTGAAAACTTGTATGAGGAATCGTGTAAGGAACGTAAACAAAAAATGGCTTGTCACGGGGAGTCGCAATAAAACTTAACGCCTGCTCTGTAATTAAATCGTGTGAGTACTGCTCCTTCTTTCCCTTTTTGTTGCCAGTGAGGACTACTTTTTTATCGTTCTTCCAAAGATGCCCCGGATAATAATTGTGCGCTTCCCGCTGACAGTTGTAACCATAGAATTGGTCAAACCCTCGAAGCACAGGGTCGCCCACGGAACCTGGATAACCTTGCCCCCATTTGCCAAATGCACCCGTCGCGTAACCTGCTTTCTGCATTACCTCTCCCAACGTCACATACGATTTGGGAATAGGTACGTTGCCCTCAAATTCCAATGCCCGATTACCACGAATTGGGCAGTGACCGGTGTGAAGACCCGTCAATAAAACGCACCGAGCAGGCGCACAAACTGGAGCACCGGAATAGTGGTCAGTAAAACGCATGCCAGTCTTTGCCAGACTGTCAATATTTGGCGTCTTGATCAATTCCTGGCCGTAACATCCCAAATCTCCGTAACCTAAATCATCTGCCAAAATATAAATGATATTAGGTTGCTTCTCAGTTGCTTCGGCAGCGTTGGTCATCAGCAACGCAGCCAAAACTAACAGGACACATCGTGTTGAATAAAGGATCCACATTTTCATGTCTCACAAAAAAACAGCCTAGTAACTCCAAAAAAAAGACACCGCCAACTCGGTCAGCGATGCCTCTTGGATTCTTATTGTACCGACTTCAATTTGGCAGTGGGACAAAAAGCTAAATTCTTACTTTGAAAATTACTTTCCCTTGCCGAACGCTTTGCCCTTTCCCTTCGCTTTTCCTTCTGGCTTTCCTTTTGCGTCACCTTTTGAATTGCCTCTTGCATTTTGGAAAACAAACGTATCGCCAATCATCTCTTCAACTTCTTTCTTTTGCGACGGATTCAATTTCGAAAGCAATCGACTTCGCGCCTTATCTTGTAGTTTTGCCATTTCTCGCTGCAAGTCTTCTTGCATCTGTACTTGATAGTCTCGCAATTCCTGAGATTGCTCATCCGTAATCTTTAGGTCAGATTTAATTGGGTCAGACGTCAAAACTTGCACGAGGTCACGCCGCTGCAGTAAAGACTGCATTCTCAACTGCCTCAATCGCTTAACCTGATGAGGAAGTAGCAACTCATTCATTTCCCGCTCAGCAGAGTCGCGGATTTCCTTAATTTGGCTCGGAAGATTTTCAGTATCTGTGAAATCAATTTTCCTTAACTGATCCGCCATTTCTTTCTGCAAAGTTCTTTGTCGGTCCTGAAACTCCCGATACTGATCGTCAACCATCTCGATGTCTTCGCGAATACGCGGGTTAGACAGAAGACCAAGTTCGCTACTCGCCGTGCCGAAACGCGAGGCAGTTGAACCAATCGGCTGCCCCTGAGCAATATCATTGATCAACGGAATCAAAGATCGCAATTCTGGGTTTTCAGCCGATGCCCTTTTGGCCGACCCAATGAAATTTCCATATTCCTCTTTCGAGTCGAACATTCCACCCTTGCCTTCTTTGCCATTCTTTTCCTGACCGAAACATGGAACGGCTAAAGCCAACACAAACAAACTAACGAGAATTTGATTAATTTTCATTATCGCAAAACCTTAAGAAACCATTTCAAACTAGATTCAAACTGCACCTCGACATTTCAACGAGGTAACAATCAAACTCAATCCCGACCTGCTGCCGCTCACTGCTCCACAAAAGAGACCGAACCCAGCAAATACGCAATTCATGCGTAAAGATACGGCATCATGCCGTAATCGTCAACCTGAGCAATCGTGGAAACCACCTTCACTCGGGCAAAATTATTGAAGAAAATCGATCCAACACGGCAAAACAAGCTACTGGTGTCCCGCTAGGCTTTTGACTTTCTTTTGCAATGCTTTTAGTTTCTCCGAATGGCTATCGCGGGCGAGTTTTTGTGCCTTCCGGTCGAGGCCATGATTTGTAGCGTTGTCGTAAGCAATTTGCTCTTCTTTCATCTCAGCCACGATATGAGAAAATTCCTGGCTCAAAGTTTCTTCAAGCTTAGCAAGCACACTCGCCTTACTCTTTCCCGTACTCAGGAAACGCCGCTTGTCTTTCATTTTTCTGGCAATCTCAATTTCCGCTTCCAACGCAAAAATTTCGCCGATATCAAAGTGCCCCTGTTCATGGTCGAGGAGGCGGACGTTATACAGCTGCCGATTCCATGATTTTTTTGGCAACATAATCGAGTACACGTCGAGATCCGATACATAGATTTGAAACCGCTGATTCTTTTGGTGCAACTGATAACGATACTCGTACCGCACCTCTATTTCAGTTGACGCAGCAAATTTCTTGATCGAATCCGGCGCTGCCCCCTGGTAATCTTTTTTCACCAATGGCCCCTGATCATACCGTCGAGACTTCGAATCTGAATCCTGAGCTAGCGCAAAACCAACAGACAGCGCATTGAGGCAAAAAATCGAAACCACGATCGTTAACCGCACCAAAGCTACTGTCCAGCTTAATTTAGAAACCAACAAATCTGCCTTAAAATAATTGCCTCAAGGGGATGAATGAGCGAAACGCCAACCGACTTCCGTCATTGCATTCTAACAATCACTACGCACTGTCAACTCGACAACACTCTCCGGCCTGTCCTAGCAAAGCAGAAATCTACTCCTCAGACTCGCTTAAACAATACAGTTTCGAGGCGGTTCGCAATAACAATTTGTCACCTGCCACTGCTGGAGATGCGAGAGACAGTTCAGCCAAATCACTCGTTTCGAGTATTTTAAACTCGGGTCCCGGCTGAATTGTGTAGGTCAAACCATCCTCGTTCAGACAAAAGATTTTACCATTGTAGGCCCACGGAGAGGCCGTGAATGAACCACGCGGTTTCAACCGCTGCTTACCATAGACCTCTACACCCGTTTTGGCGTCGTGGCAGGTCAAAAAACCAAAATCGTAAAGCGTATAAAGATAATCTCCATAGACCAATTGCGTAGTGTTATAAGGTGCAGAACGCGGCGTATGCCAAGCAATAAACTCGTTCTCGGTATATTTGTCTGCGTTAGGCGCAAGATCACCATGCGCTCCAGGCTTAATCGCAAAGGTATTCTTGTGTGGAGCCCCAACATATCCAGAAGCTAAATAGCACAAACCGTGAGCCGAAAAGGGAGACGAAATCACAAGATTCGCTTTGCCATCGAACTCCCAAAGGACGTCGCCCGACAAAGAATATCCTCGATACTTTCGCTGTCCCGGAACTACAATTTCTGTCCTGATCTCGTTTTCCCAAACGAAGGGAGTCGACCACGTATGCGTTTCATCTCGTTTCTTGTTCCAGATTTCTTTACCTGTTGCTCCATCATAAGATGCAATCCAGGAACTCTCCAGATTGTCATAAACGACAATCAATTTCCCATCGTGAATAACGGGAGAAGACGCTGCTCCCCAATCGTTAAGAGTTTTTTTCGGCTCGATCTGTTTTGACCAAATCGAATTACCGTCCAGGTCATAACAGTAAATTCCTACGTCTCCAAAAACGACAAATAACCGCTCACCATCACTCGCAGGTGTCTCCGCGGCATAAGAACTTTTGGGATGCCGCGGAATCAACGGCTGGCCAGCATGAGCTTCCTTCTTCCAGATTTGTTTCCCACTATTGAGATCGAAGCAATAAACCATCCAATGATGCAGACCCTTTGCTGGATCTCGAACTCCTTCGCCCAAATAGAGTCCCTTTTTAGGTTTTACATTTTCTTCGTCACCGACAACCGCCGTCAGAAAAACACGATCTCCCACAACAACAGGACAAGACCATCCCCAACCGGGTACATCCGCTACCCATTTCACATTCTTTGTTTTTGACCACGATTCTGGTAGTCCCGAATTATCCGGCGCAAGACCGTCTGCATTGTTCCCACGAAAACGCATCGAACTCGGCAGAGTGGAGTTCTTTTCTTGTGCTTCGCTCACCCCTTCAACCCAACACCAACTCACACCAATACAAAAACAGAGTACGCCAAACCACTTCTTAAAATTCGAATTCATCGCCTCAAACCCTTTAGTATCGAAAACAACTGTATCGGAAACAACTGATTGTGCGGGCTACCACACGCGAAAGTTAAAAACCACAACCCTCGAGCATCCTCTCGCGCTGATCAACACTTCGACCGAACGCCTCGCCATGCTCTTTGCCAACGTCAATCGTTAATTGCATTTAACTCACGTCTATCTTCGAAACTTAAGCATTAATTGCAACTCAATTAGCAATCGATTTTAGCACTTATTTCAAAATCTCGTTAATTCTGTCCTCTGTTTGACAGCACACGCCTCCTCTTTCAAAATGACAAGTCTTAGCTCAGCGTCAAAAATTGACAGTGATTCAAATCATTTACTGACAACTTAACCTCATTACTGCAACGCTCAATCCAAACCGAATGCCGACCCATGAACCCACTCAAACAAACTAGCCCACCTCTATTATGTCTCTGCATGGGTTTAGCACTTTGCCTATTAACAACGCAATTTTCTATTGCACAGACACCGATTGAATCTGGAGTTAAACCATTCCTCGGAGCGCCTATTTTGGAATCCACTCAGGTATTTAAAAATGAGCGGTTCCCCAATGTCACGGTAACACGCCGAGGGACGGTTCTCGCATCCTGGGGGAGCAATCACATTCGCGTTCGCCGCAGCGAAGATGGAGGTAAAACCTGGGGCCCGGAATTATCTATTACCAAGTCAGGAATTCATGGCGGGGGAACAACCGTCGACGAAAATACGGGAGACATCCTCATGTTTGTCGAAGACCACCATCCACCAGCACCACTGACGATGTATCGCAGTCAGGATGATGGCAAAACGTGGAAAGCTGATAAGACAAAAATTGAGCCCGACAACAATGGTAATTTGCCTTCGATGCATATGAACGAACACGGCATCACGCTGCGGCATGGACCTCACCGGGGACGCCTCATTCGCGCATCCCGGTACTATGGAAAAAAGAACGATCGATCCGAGTGGCCTAACCATTACACCAACGCAATTTACAGTGACGACCATGGAAAGTCGTGGAAAACAAGTGAGCCGTTTCCAGAAAACGGCACCGGCGAGGCGACACTTGCCGAATTGGCAGATGGAAGAATTTACTACAACTCACGCGTCCACTGGCAGGAACGCCCCAACAACACTCGGCGCCGCAGCGCAATCAGCGACGATGGTGGACAAACCTGGAAAGACTGGGACATCGTTGAAATTCTGCCCGATGGTCACCAACACCGATCCTACGGATGCATGGGAGGGTTGGTCCGGTTGCCCATCGCCGGAAAAGATATTTTAATCTTCAGCAACATTGATACTGAAAACCCAAAACGCGAGCGAGCTACCGTTTGGGCAAGTTTTGATGGTGGAAAAACATGGCCAGTCAAACGCCTGGTGTTTGCAGGCGCATCCGCCTATTCCTCTCTAACTGCCGGTCGTCCTGGAACCGCCTCCGAAGGCTTGATCTACCTCCACTACGAAGGAGGACCCACCGGCGGATCACAGGTTGCTCGATTCAATCTGTCTTGGCTTGCCAAAGGCGAATTAACAGGCGACGGCAAAATCCCAGAGGGAATTATTAACCCGTAAGCTCTGCCTTGCATCAGCACAAACTCAACATGCATCCGATCGAATCGCGGTTGCTTCCAAATTTTTTGTTCAGACCGCAAAGATATCAATCATCTGCGTCCGATGCCTGATCATAATCTCGAAGCAATTGGGCCATCTTAGGTCGGCTCTTTCGGATTTTGTCTATTTCAAAATCCCTTCCGGTTGCCTTACCAATGCCCTCATAAATTTCCACGGTTCGTTTACTCAAATCAGAATTAATCACCTCGACAGGTATCCGGCCGTCGCCATTTTTTTTGTTCCGATCCGCGCCATGCCTGAGCAGTAGTTCGACAAATTCGAAATCGCAAAGAAACGCCGCTACGTGTAAAGAAGTATTTCCGTCTCGATTGCTACCTGAAACCCTTGCTCCTCTCTGGATCAAAAACTTACCGATCTCGACATTGCCCAGCAATGCAGCCTGACCTAGTGGAGTCCTACCGTTTTCAGGATGGCGAGCACTCACATTAGCACCTCGACGGACCAAATCTTTTACTTTTGGTAGATCATTTTCGGAAATCGCATCCCACAACCCTGACCGCGAAGGAACTCGATCTCTGCGTGTCTTTTTCTCCGCAGCAATCGCCGCCTCTTGGTCGGTGGCCACATGAAATATGAAATCATTGCTGAAGAGGCCATTCGGGTTTTGAACCTGCAGCATATGCAAACCCTCGGGCGGCAATTTCACCAACTTAATTTCAACATTGTCCTCCTGGGCTTCAACGCTACCGGCAACGCGATGCCCATCGACAATCACCGCTGCACCTTCGGCAATGTGACGCCCACTAATCGACATCTTTAAATTCCCCTCGTACAAAAACGGAAATTTCTGATGCCCCCGCTGGGCATGCAATGAACCCTTGGTCCAGAGTGCAGGTTGTGCCACCTGATCCCGATGGTTGCTTGCATGTCTCGCCGTAAAGGTACCCACAAACAGCTCCTGGTTCGCTAATTGGAGCAGTTCTTCCCGCGAATAAGACTCACCAAACTCAAAGGAACTCGACCCATGCGAACCGGTCGTTGACACCTTCGACCGTTCATTTAGCGATCGATATTTCCCCCCTTCCAATTCAGCGTCAAACTGCAATTGCACAGGGGATGACAATTCGCCATCCAAAAATACTCCATCGACTTGCAGGACAACTGCCCCCTCGGCAGAGGCAACTTCAAGAGCCTTGAGTAAATCAGCCGATCGTCCCCGTTTCGCCGTGAAACGATTTAATGTCACCTGACGACCTAAAGCCCCGGAAACTCCAGTGCTTCCCTCAAGAACCATCTTCCAGACTGGATTGAATCTCGCTCGTCCCCCCCATGACAATTTCCAAACTGACTCTTCGTCTAAACCAGCCTCAGCGATCCTGCGAAAGAAAGGAAACTCGATAATATTCAACCGTCCTTGCGGAAGAATAAGCCAACGATCGTAAGCCCCTCGCCACGTTGGGGCGTCCATCCCAGAACCCGGCGTATTGGTACTCACTAAATACGGCATCCGATGACAGTCTCCACAGACATTGAATTTAGTTTTCGAAGGATCATCGTCACCGGAAATATGGAACAGTTCAAAACCTTTTTTAGCTTCTCGCGATAAGACATTTGTGTAGGCTCTGCGCTGAGCCGGTGGAAATGGAACATCGAGAAGAAATTTCGACAGCGCATCTCGCTCGTTTCCTGACAGTGCCCCGACCTTTCCCTCATCGTTGACCACGCTCGCTCCAACAGTGCTCATCGTAGAAGCAAGCGATCCATCGACAACACTTCGAATCGTTGAGACAGGGACATTTGGATCACTATTAGGCTCCACATGAGCGCGAATGCTCGCACTATTATTTCCTCCATACGGGTCGCCGGGGATACCATCCCAGTGAAACGGAGCCGTGTCTCGCAACCCGCGCAGTGGCATCGTAGATCTCGGCATGATTTGATTCCCCCCTGTCACCACTGGAGTTTTCAAAACCCAAAGTAACTGATCAGTGTGCCCGTCAGGATGGCAACTGGCACAGGAAAAGGTTCCACTTGTTGATGCTTTCGCAGAATTAAAAACAGCACGGCCGTGTTTATACTCAGCCGGCGTTGGATCTTCCAGCGAGATTGTCTCGGCCAAAATCGGTTGAGCCGGATCATCAAGGTCAATCATCGAAACAGTGTTGGCAATGCTGTTGTGCACCCACGCTCGTGAAACTTTTCCTGTCTTTTTGGATTCCAGTGCAATCCCACGCGGAACGGAACCCACGTCTACACGACCTAACACTTTCCCCGTATCTGGATTGACGGTGAACAGCTTATCGGAGCCTGCCGCAGTAACGACTAAGATCTGATCATCGTCGCTGACTTGGATTGCGAATGGGGTGGCAAGCGCATCTTGAGCGTCAAACTCAGCGGGAGGAGCAGGTTCCAAATCAATGAATTCCGGCTGGCTTGCCTCCAACCCACTAAACTCAATTTTCGTAATCTGATTGAGGAAAGCGCGATTGCCCAGCTCCGCCAAACCGTGTTTTTTGGTTCCGGCCCGCCCGTTAATATCATTCCGGGCATCCGTTTGAGCCACAAAAACTCGACCTTTTGAGTCCACGGCGAGACCGTAGAGCAAAGTTCCTATCGAATCGACGGTTTCGATTAACTCATCCGTTTTGGTATCGAAAACAAAAAGATCCCGATCGGGAACCTTCGGATGTTTGACAATATCAAGCACATGTCCCAAAGAAAGAACATTGTTGTTCGATATTGAGTGATCCCAAGCGTCAAAAGTTACCAGATCACTTCCAATCTCCTCTTTTTTACCACCCGAAAGCTGGGTTTGGTTATTGGATTCGAATGGAATCACATAGAGTCGATCTCCTCGAACAGAAATGGCTCGCGGATCCTGCCCGACAATTTCAAGCCGTTTAACGAGTTTTCGCGTCGGCACGTCGACAACCGCAATTTCATTTTCCGCCGAGAGCGCTACGTAAGCTTTTTTATTACCTGCAAAGGCAATTCCCACCGGTTCATCAAAATAAGTAGCGCGGCTCTTGGTTTCGAACGCCTGAATTGTCGCTACGACTTGCAAATAAGTTCGGCTTTTCGAATCGATATCGATC
Source organism: Mariniblastus sp. (assembly GCA_029251085.1). Classification (GTDB taxonomy): domain Bacteria; phylum Planctomycetota; class Planctomycetia; order Pirellulales; family Pirellulaceae; genus Mariniblastus. Next base: position 2,928 of record JAQXDZ010000016.1, on the reverse strand, counting down.
ACACTGACCGAATCAGAAATATGATTGGCGACCCAAACTTCTTTACCGTCTGGGCGGACTGCGACACTAACCGGATCAATCCCAACATTTATCCGGTGTACAACTTCATTACTTGCCTTTTCAATCACATCGAGCGTATCGGCGGGCGTGTTGACCGCGAACACAAAATGATCGCTAACCGCGATTGGTGATGCATGAGGACTCATGTAACTTCGACTACCGATCTCACTCGGTAAGCGAATTGACTCGCTCGCAGCAACAGCCCGGTAAGCCCGACTGATTGAAAAAGTGTGGTTCGAATTTTTATCGTAGGCCGCCGAACCTGAAATAATACCAGCAGCGACAGAACCAATAACAACCCAAATACAAGTTAGTTTCACTCGAACCACCTTAATAGCTAACGCTGTTTACACAATTTTACTTTTCACTTGCGTCCGCTGGCTTTTTCGCCACGTTCAACTTCTCAAGTTGCTCAACCATTTGTTTGCCGTGCGCTCGCAAATTTACCTTTGACTCAATGTGCGCAATCTTTCCGTCCACATCAACAAAAATAGCTACGCGTTTCGAAAATGTTCCTCGTTGAATTCCATAAGCTGCAGCGACCTTCCTGTCGGTGTCACTGAGCAGGGGATAATCCAATTCAAGTTTTTCAGCAAACTGCTTGTTCTTTGCAAGCGGATCGCAACTTGCTCCAAAATAAGCTACATCAAATTTCTTCAAATCTTTGCCGCTTTCACGAAGCGACTTACATTGCAGCGTTCAGCCACCGGTTAAGGCCATTGGATACCAGGAAACCACCACTGCCTTCTTTCCCTTAAAGTCTGACAGTTGATAAACCTTGCCGTCGCTGCCAGTCATTTTCCAATTTGGGGCCGGGTCACCCACTTTTAATTCCTTACCTTGATTTGCGTTGTTAGTTTTGGTGCCCGCCATCGCATCGCTGCCTCCGCTAATCATGGCAATGACCAACGCACTAAAAGTCATCAAAAACTTCATGCTACTTTTCCTATGTCTAATAATTTCGTTTGAATTGCAAAGCCGCAAAACAACTTTGGACTGCAATTTCCCGACGCCTTAACAGCATCCATGGGGACATCTTAACCAAATTAATTTAACAGGCGTTCCGATACTCTCACACAGCAACAGCGATTTCACTCCAACACTAACAACTGCAACGCTTTACACCGCATTTATTGCTTTTCCGAAATACAATAGAGACTCTTCTCTCCTCGCAAAAACAATTGTTTTCCAGCTAAAGCTGGCGACGAGTCGATCCGCTCATTCAGCTGATTCACGGCAAGCACGTCAATCTTATCCGTACGATTCAATACAACGGTCTTCCCATTTCGACCCGTCAAATAAATACGATCCTGAGCACCTACAGGGGAGGCATAGATGTTCGAAAGTTCCGGCAGTCGTGTTCGCGATACAATCTCATTTCCCGTCGCAGCATCCAGGCAAGTCAATATATTTCGATTGGACTGGCTGAAATACAACATCCCTTCGTACAGCAGCGGAGATGGAATATACGGTGTCCCCTGCTGCTTCTTCCAAACGACTGCATCTGTATCCGTGATGTCGCCTGTTTTAGACATTTCCAGTGCCAGCAATGAAAAACCTTCGTACCCGCTCATGCAGTAGACAACCCCATCTTGAGTAACTGGACAGGGAATCACATTGCCAGTCAAACCACGACATCGCCAAATCACATCTCCATTCGCCAGATCGTAACTGCGAATCTCATTCGAAGCGGCGGTAATTACCTGTGTCTTACCTTCGTGTTCAATCACTCGGGGCGTTGCCCAAGCGTTCGGTTCGTCCCTATTCTTTTCCCAAATTGTTTTACCCGTTTCCGCATCGAGAACCGAAATGGTTGATTGCTTCGAATGGTCTCGGACGACAACCAACTTTCCATCGTGGATCACCGGCGAACAACCCTCGCCAAGACTTGAACCAACAAACGCTTTTCCGAGATCTCTCTCCCACACAAGTTTTCCATCGAGATCGAAACAATAAAGCCCCGCGGAGCCAAACCAACAATACAAACGCTTACCATCGGTCGTTGGCGAGGCCGAGGCAAAATCATTATCGCCATGATGTCCCTCATGAGGAATTTGCTCATCAGCGACCTGACGCCAGAGTTCTTTTCCAGAATGACGGTCGAAGCAGATAACAACAAACTGGTGAACCGCATTGGGAGTTTTAATGTCAAAAAAATTACGCTTGGGTTGATCCTCTGGATTAGGAATGGAGGCATCCAGTTTGTCCGTTTTAATCGCGGTCAACAGAAACACTTTATCTCCCCAAACAATTGGCGTTGAGCCACCCTCGCCGTCGACCGGTACCTTCCATTGAATATTTTTAGATTCACTCCACTCTAGTGGTGGCTGGGCGGTTGCCGACACGCCTGTAACATTCGGCCCACGCCAATGATGCCACTGGCTTTCAATTTCATCGATTGATTGAGCGTCCCCTGCGTCAACAGAAACCAGCGAGACAAGGACCGCACAAAACACCATCAACAAAAAACAATTCTTCATAACTCGAATCCCTAAACTCGCAGATAAATATTGATAACTTAGGACCAAGATAATTCTCCCGTACTCGTCGAAAAACTCTCTGCGGGAACGCCCATTTTATTTAACATGGTCATATATAAATTGCTGAGCGGTTTATTGTTTTTGCGATCAAAGGCTACATACTTACCATGCTCAAAACCGCCACCGGCGAGAAAGATAGGCAGATTGCTTGGATCGTGAGCATTTGCATTTCCAAGATTACTGCCGAACATCACCGTTGTCTTATCTAGCAGACGAGTACCCGCCTCCTCTTTCATTTTCAGTTGATCCAACAGTCCCCCATAACAACCAAGGATCGCCGTTTCAATTTTCTTCAACTGGGCAATTTTGGCTTCGTCCCGGCCATGGT
>JAQXDZ010000158.1 GCA_029251085.1 Mariniblastus sp. | reverse complement strand
TAAGATCAGCCTCGTCTCCAACGTCACGTTTCAGGATAGTGGCATTAATCAAAGTGACGATTTGGGTAATGTATTTTTGTCGGTCGGAGATTTCTCCAAAGAGTTTTCGGGCCGATCCAAGGCTGGCGAATTTCCCACTTAGCGTTGCGTGTTCAGTTGGGTTTTCGTTCTCGAGGGCGAACCAAAATAAATTGGCCAATGCTCTCGCAGGACTCGAGTATTTAAGTAATTCAAGTTGTGAGTCGAGGTTGAGCAATTGCCTCAAAATCAGTGACGCGTCGTGATCGTGGACACCCTTGATATAGCCCTCGGCGTAGCGAGGCGCCATGAATTCCTGAACCGAAGTCAGAAGTTCTTCATCGGACTGCTGAAATAGGGATTGTTTTTGTTGTTCGGACGTTGAGGTAGCGGCTCCCGTCTTTGCGATGCCGAGCATCAGATAAGCGAGGTATTCTGCCCGATAGACGTCTTTGTTTTCTGAGACAACTGGTTGATCCCAGACGCCCTGAGTCGCTCTGAGTCGCTCGTCATTAATGCTTTCAAAAAAGTTGGTTCCGCTAAGGTGAAAGAACATTTCACCGTCTTTGATAACGGTGGTGAGGTCGAGCGGTTGGGTATTGACAGAAAAGTTATGTTTGCCGAACTGGATGATGTTTTCACCGTCGACGAATAACTCATTTTTATCGCGGAGCTGCCGGACGGTATCTTCACGGACAGTTTTCAGACGACTTTGGATGTCATCAACTTTGACCGATTCATCCAATACGTCGAGTTTTTCGACGATGTCCCTGACTTTGTCAATCATCAAGTCAGATGCGAAGTAACTATTGATCTCTTCAACGGTTGCAAAGTTGGATACGCGAGATCGAATTCCCTTGAGGATACGATCAGCGGCATTCATAAGTGCGGTGGCACGTTTGTTTCTTGCTTCTACAATTTGCAACTTTTTTGTATCGAAAGCTGCGTAGATTTCCTCACGTTTTTCGGCAAGTTGTACGATGAATTCATCAAACTCGGCGAACTTACCTTCGAGTTCTTCAATCTGAACCATCATTTTGGTCAGATACTCGTCACACCGCGTGGGTGAGTCACAAACATCAAGATAATTGACAACCGCCTGGCTGATTAGTTTAAGTTGCGAGTTGAACTCTGCAGCACCCTCGACAGACATCAATTCCTGTGATTTTTTCTTCAAACCGGCTCGGGTCTGATTCAAATTGGAATAGATGGCTGAGATGCTGTCTATGATTCGTGTTCGTTGGGTGGCGTCATCAATTTTTAGGTTGCTGACGATATCGATGAGCATTTCAAGCTCTTTTGCTCCCTCGGCAATTTCTTCGTCGAGTGCCTTCGCGGCAACGCCGGATTTCAGCTTTCCAATGTCAGCGTATTGTCTGGCGACGCGTTCTGCGTAGGGCGCCAAGGAATCTTCTCTGAGGAGAAATTCAACGCATCGCAGGGAGAGCCTCTCAGAATTTTCAGCGACCTTGGTTTCTAGTTCTTCTACTGCTGCAAGATCGACATATTTTAGTTCTTTTAAGGTAATGACCTGTCCGCGAACCGTTCGGAGATCGGCGAGTGCTTGAACAAAGACATCGATGTTTTGAAAGTGTTTGCTGGTCGCTTGAATTAAAGCGTCTTTGGCCGCTGTTGAAGTCGTGGCGAATTGTTCAGCAGTGTTTTTGCGTACTCGGACTACTTTGTCGAATTCATCGACAGCGGCGGTTGCTGCATCTCGAATGTCACCGAGCGGTTCGGCAAGTTCAAAGGTCTGCGATTGATTAAGCCAGAAATACGAGTCGATTATGTCACTGGATTTTTTTACCAAATCGACATACAGATTGGCGTATGAATCATCCTGCGAAATCAGATTCATTACTTCATGGCACTCGGACATCGCGCGCACGATATCCTTGTTCCCAATTTTATAAATATAGGATTCCTGCTGCTCGCCAACTTGGTATTCTTCGCCAACATAAGGCGTTTGCCAGATCTGCATGGCATGATGTTTTTGCGGTGAAGCATCAGTTTTGAAGTAAATCAGTTGTCCATTTTCAAAGATCGAGAATCCGTTGCAGATGATCGGTGTAGCGACCTCCTGCTCAATCATGTTGTAGGACAATAGGACGTATTGACCGCAGGTCGGGTTGTAAAACGCGTAGAGATAGTCCTCTCCGTTACTCGAGGCGAGTCGGCGCTCAAATTTCAAATCTGAGATGTCATTTTCAAAGGTCTTGTACAATCCTGTTTGCAGATAGTAACCATTGGAAAATATTAAACCATGATCTTCGGGAAGCGAGACACACGCATCCTCGATTGAATCGAGACGACGCGCGGTTTGTGTTTTTTCGTTAAAAACCAGATAGCGAAATTTCTCTTCTTTAAATGGTCGGACTTTGAGCAAAATAATATTGCCCACAATTGAGTAAAAGATTTCAGCATCGTCGAGCGACTGATCTGAATCGTCAACTGGTTCCGCATAAATTCCGGAACCGTCCTCGGTGTTGTCCTCGATCTTGATGGTTAAGTCACCACCGACGGTCTCCACGAAGACTCTATCTTCGATTGAAATGTGGGGGTGATCTCCATCGCGGTGGAGGTCGCGGTGCGTCCGCACCCATTTGAAATCGTGTTGTGGTGGAAATTGAACTTCGTGATCGCTGCGATTGTCAACATACCGGAGTTCATCTTCGGTAATCAGAAACTTGAAAGACTTTGTGTCGTTGATGGTTTTTCCGACTTGGAAAACCATGTAAAGGTGCGGCCCTTCCAGGTGGAATTTTTGAAAGCTGGTGTCTTTGTAGTATTTATAAAGCGAGAAGAATTCTTGTTCAAAGTTTCCGTTGCGGATGAAGTCGAGAGATTTCTCGTGCATCGTTCCATCGGAAAATTCATAAACTGAGAAAACGTCTTCTACTTTAGTGACGGTCTTCAAGCCCATGTGGACGTTGTAACCGAAGATGAATTTATTACCTACCGGAACAATGTCGCGTGCCGTGCAGTTGTGCGCCGTAGTAATCCGCTGCGTAGAAATTAGTTCGGTTGGGATTGAACCAAAAACTTCACGACGTTCTGAATTCAGTGAATTGAGCCGCTCTCGGAGCTCATCACTGTAAGTGCGGAGCCGATTTTGGATGATCTCATACGTGCCCCGCTCCAATCGCGGTTCGCTCGTTGAGGATTCCGTGGATGGCTCCGCGGTTTCATTATTTTGTGGCGCGTTTGACATCTAGTTTCGGGCTAAAAGAAGTTGAATCACTCACTGCTCCTCCAATTTAATCCCCCCAAATGAATTTGGGTGAATCAGGTTTCTACCTTGGATTTGCCAGTTCCAAGTTGGGAAACCGGAAGCGGTCGACGATTGGAAATTCGTGGACCGCCTCGGAATTAAATCCCGACCTAAGATTTGTTCAAGGTCTTAATAACTTTCCCGGCATTCTGGCTGGCGATGCCAGTGCGGTTGGCGGCCCCCATCATTTCCTGGAGCTTTCCAAGGACTTCTTTATCATTCGTCAATCCCATCATCTGACCAATCAAAGCAGCAACTGAAAGGTTCTTGACGTCTTCGGAAGTGACTCCAAACATGTCAATGTAACGATTGATTTCTGCTTTAAATTGGGCTGGGTCGCCGTTGAAGAATGTCTCTTTGACGTCGGTTAAAACCTCGCTGTTGTCAACAATTCGATCAACTTGCTTACCAGCGGTGATCGAATTTACGATGCTGTCGAAGAATTTGGAATCGCCACCAACGATATCAATTTTGGCCGACCTAAGTGATTCGGCAACCATCTGAGCTTGGGCTTCAGCGATTTGTCGTTGAGCATCGATCCCTGCGATTTCGACGTCTTTTTCTTTGTGCAGGCGTAGTTTGAATTCTTCGTGTTCTTTTCCAACGCCATCGAACAACTTCATTGCTTCGGCTTTTTGTGTAATACCTTTTGCGTCAGCTTCAAACTTTAATTCGATCACTTTCGCTTCTGCAGTTCCTTCTTTCTCGAGGGCGACCGCTTTTTCCAGGGTGACTTGCGCTTCAGCAAGACCTGTTGCTGCAACCTCCGCCTGCATCGCTTCAGCGAGCATCTTCTTGGCATCGGTCTGTTTCTCAGCTGATAGGCGATTCGCTTCGGCTGTGACAACGATGGTTTGTGCTTGAAGGTCAGCAGCCTGCTTTTCAGCGTCTGCTTTTTTGACTTCTTTTACCAATTGCTGTTGGGCAATTTCTTCAGCAGCGGTTACGGCGACTTGTTTCTTTCGCTCAGCCGCTGCGAATTCGCGAGTATCCTTGATTTTCTCTTCTTCCTCTACAACCGTTCGCTCGACCATGACGCGTTCTTTAATCACGTCCTGGATGTTTTTCTTCTCAACTTCGATTGCTTTTTCTTTTTCGATCTCAGCCAACGTGACCACTCGCTCACGCTCAGCGACCTCAAGGCCACGTTCGCGTTCGACGCGTTCGGTTTCGACTGCATCGGTGCGTTCTTTACTCTTCGCTGCGACAATCACTGCTCGTAATCTATTCTCTTCAGCAATTGCAATCTCTTCGTCGGCGCCGATTCTCGCCAATTCGGAACGTTGTCGTTCCTCTTGTTGCACGACCGACGCTTCAGCTTCCTGGCGTGCGGTGATTTCGGCAATTTCGCGTTCTTGTTTCTCTTCAGCATCTACCTGTTGACGTTCAAGAGCAAGGATAGCTTCGCGAGCTTCAACATCCTGTTTCTTGAGGGTCATTTCCTTCTCGCGAGTAATTTGGTTTGCGAGAGTCACTTCCCTGGCGGTTAGATCGGTAATCTTTTTGATACCTTCGGCATCTAGAACATTGTTCGGGTTGAGCTTTTCCAAATCGGTTTGTTCTAAGTAATCGATGGCCGCGTCATCAAGGACGTAACCATTGAGATCAGTTCCGATAATCCGGAGTATTTGCTCACGGAATTCTTCCCGCGAATTATAAAGTTCGACAAAGTCAAATTGCTTACCAACGGTTTTGAGTGCTTCGGAGAATTTTGGTTCAAACACGGTTCTCAAAGCAATTTCATCAGACGCTCGGGCACAACCGAGGAACTGAGCAACTCGTTTTACGTCCTCAGTTTCTTTGTTGACGCGTACAAAGAAAGCAACCTTGATGTCGGCACGGATGTTGTCTTTACAGATCAATCCATCTTCGCCACTCCGATCAATCTCGATTCGCTTCACCGAAATGTCCATCGATTCAACGATGTGAAGGATTGGGATGACAACATTGCGATCAAAGCTGACCTTGGTGCCGCCCATGCCGTTGCGAATGATGGCCGATCCTTGCTCTACCTTTCGAAGGCATTTGATCATCAAGGCTGCGATACCGCCGCCGATGATAAAGATGCCAAAAAACACAAAGAATATTAGCCAGTAAATTGAATCAGATTGTGCCAGTAAGATGTTATCCATCTAAGCTCTTCTCCCATTTGGTGAGTTCAACCAAAAATGTTCCGTTTGAGTTATTGAAAGAGATGATCCTCGCCGCGTCGCCCTGGGTAAGAGATTCTCCCGGGTTTGTGCGAACATTGATTCTCATCTCGGGTTCGTTTTCTAATTTGATTTCCATCTGGCCAAAGGTATCAGTCACCTCACTTGTGGTGATCCGCCCAATTAGGCCGTACATTTCTTCTCGTCTAATATTTTCCGGTGGTGGTTTTCTAAACAACATCGCGAATGGAATCATACTTATTCGAGTACAAATCAGACTAATTACGAGGTTGGGTGAAAGCCATAACATTGATCTTAAAAAGGTCTGATCCAGGTTGAAAAAGTGGTTCGACACAAATGTCGAAATCCAAAAAAACAGCATGAAAAACGTCCCAATGATCACAATCGGTACTTCTCCCAGGTAGAAGAATTCAAATACCGCACGAAGGAATCCATCATTTCCGGTCGTACTACTTCCACCTCCCAGTGAGGTTGCCGGTGCTGCATCCAAACCTGTGCTTGCGTCGATGCCGAAACCGGCATCGATATCGAGGTCTGGACTTGCATCAAAATCAAAATCGAACGAGTCAAACCCGAACACTCCGATCATGACCATGATCCAGTACAGGAGTGTCATGATCATCAAGGTTGTGACCGGCAAGTTGACGTAGTTCACACTTTCGTAAAAAAATTGGATCATCTCTATATTTATCCGTTTGTAATCTTTTGGATTACGGTCTCGGACGGGTAACCCGAGTGCCGTGTAAGTGTACAGCGTACCTTCGGCACCGAAATTTGCCCAACCAGAGAATGAAAAAGTAGGTCACGTTGACCGGGAGAAATACGAAACTGCAGAAATCTTCAGGTACTTTCACAACTCCGCTTCCGAAATATCGGTGTTATCACCGGTTTTTCCGGTTAAGCGGATTTGTAGGTTGCATTTGATTTTCGTTTTAGTTTCGCCCTCTATTCGACAGTCGGACCGGTTTATTGGGTAATAAAATGAAGAATTTCCAAATGCCGTTTTGGAGAAACTCAGCGGTGAAATCCAATCGAACGTTGAAGGCTTTCCCGATGAGTTGGGGACAATGTGGCTTATGGAGCGCTGCGTTCGCTCAAAGCGGAAGTGATGCAAACCGAGAATTACGAGAGAGCCAGAAATTGGAGCACGCTCAAAATCACACTCGGGCTTGTCGGCTTGAGACCACGATTGTGAGAGAGCGGGGGTTGGGGGCAACGTATGATCGGAGGCGGGGCGAAGTCTATTTGTTCCAGATCGATTTCATGCTGGATCCCAGTGCGGGCGCAACAGTTTCATTTTCAATGATTGGTTGGCTCGAAGTTTCGATGATCTGTTCCGAGGATTTAGCATCAACGGGTGTGATCTCTTTAAAATTCGACTCAACGGTCTCACTCGTGACAGATGGTTTGGGTTTTGTGATTGGTTTTAAAACACCGGTAAAACCCTCTGGGGTGTTCGAGGGTGTGATTGGTTTTAAAACGCTGATATTCGATTTTTTAGTTGCGCCTTCGATCTCTTTGTCGGCACGAAAAGTAACTTCGTCAGTCACAGAATTCAGGGCGGGTACAGTGTCCATCGGAGAATCATCGTTGGGAACGACGATCCGCTCCGTTGGCCCGATCGCCTCCCCGACCGAATTAATGGGAGTTTTGTATCTGACCCTGACAGCTACAAGCTTCTCAGTCGTCTCATTAGTAACCTTGCGTTCAAGTGGAATCCTCTGGGTTACGACTTCGTCAACATAGCGTGTTACTGTGACGGGTGTCCTCGTTTCTACAACCTCCGGTTGGTAGGTGTAAGCCGGCATGTTGGGTTGAGCGTTTTGATAAGCCAGCGAATTAGTCGCATTTGTATTCCAGCGAAGTGCGCCTCTTTGGAAGGTTGTTTGCCCACTGATCGGATCGACACGGTAGCCTCCCGGAGTCCACTGCAGTCGACGTTGTGGAATCCCTAGTCTTGGGGTGGGAAACGGCGTAATGGGTTGAACCGCGTTGGGAATTAGGACGGGCTTGTATACGATGTTTTGTTCTACGCGCACTAACTCTTCAGTAACAGGCTTTCTGACGGTGATTCGCTTTTCCCGATAGTTTAGTCCAGCCTTGGCGTCGTCTGTCGCTTCATTAATTTCTTTGCGTACGGTGACCGTTTGCAAGTTCCATTCAGTTACCTCGTCAATTCGGTAGTCTTGTTGAGCACGGCCAAGCGAACATAGTTGGCACATTGTCAAAATGAATATCGCGGGCTTGATAAAGTGGATCATGAAAAGATCTCGTTCGTGATTGAAATCTGTTTGAAAAGAGGAGGCTGTAAACGCGATTGGTGGTCGACAGAATCAGTGAAATGACTGAGTCGAGAAGTCACCGTCTGCATCGTTCAGTTGAAGTTTGACGGATTTGTTGAATTTATGCAAACCTTGCATCGTCTTCGTTGCCCGTTTAAGCACCGGAGTTTGCTAAGTTCGCGGAAAGTCTGATAAACCTTGTCGATTAGTTAATTGTCGAGGGTGAGGTGGTTCCAGAGAGCTCAATGCCAGGTCGCAAAAACGGTCCGCCTCAGGCCAAAGTTCCTGAGGTTTTCAGTCGGGAAATCTTCCAAGATTATACTCGAATTATGAATTGGTTGTCGTTGTAATTTCTGGATTGGCGGTGAGCCGCACGCGGTTCGAAGGCGCGCATCCGGGGTCGGCACTCGCTATTCTTAGGTGAGTTGGAAAAGCAGTGCAGAAACAACCCCGTCAGGATTGCGTCGGCGGTCGTTCGGACGTCCAATATCTGGTAATCTGGCGATCTTTCAGTTCTTCGCACGAGAAACGTATTGTCATGAAATTCGCGATTTGTAACGAACTATACCAAGACTGGCTCCATGAGCGTGCCTTTGCTCATGCAGCTCAGCTGGGTTACCAAGGAATTGAAATTGCTCCATTTACGCTTGCGGAGAGCGTCTATGATATTTCCGGAGCTCAGCGACAAACTCTGCGTGAACTTGCAGATTCGCTTGAGATGGAAATTATTGGTTTGCACTGGTTACTCGCAAAAACAAGCGGCTTGCATCTGACGACCAGCGATCGGCAAGTTCGCAAGAAAACAGCTGACTATCTATGTGAGCTTGCTCGATTGTGTGATGACCTAGGAGGTCAAGTCATGGTGTTCGGTTCACCGCCTCAGCGTAATCTTCTTGAGGGCGTCACCCCGGAGCAGGGGTTTGATTATGCGGTCGAAGTTTTTACTGAAATAGCACCAGTGTTGGAGGATTGTGGAGTTACGTTAGCACTCGAACCTTTGGGGCCTGAGGAAGGCGATTTTATGTTGACGGCAGAGTCGGCAATTGACATCGCAAAGGCCGTCGATTCTTCAAATGTGAAACTCCACTTAGATGTAAAGGCAATGTCGACTGAAGAGAAGACGATTCCATCAATTATCGAGGATAGTCAAGATTGGCTGGTGCATTTTCATGCCAATGATCCCAACCGCCGCGGTCCTGGAATGGGAGAGGTGGATTTTGAGCCGATCTTTGCAGCACTCAAAAAAGCTAAATACGACGGTTGGATAAGTGTGGAAGTGTTTGATTATGAACCGGGTATTGATGCCTTAGCCGGTGAAAGTATCCGGTACATGCAGGGCTTGATTTAAACACACCAAAATAATCGACGGAGGAATTCTGTCGTCAAGAAATTCTGTCGTTAGAGAGTAGTAGAGCGAGTATTTTTCATGGCAAAGAATGTAGAAATTAAGGCAAGGATTCCAAGTTTGGAATTTGCCAAATTAAAAGATCGAGTGGCCAGGTTGGCCGATGGCGAATCGGTGCGTTTAAATCAGGTGGATAGTTTCTTCGATTCGCAGAAAGGTCGACTGAAGCTTCGTGAATTTTCCGACGGCAACGCTGAATTGCTGTATTACGAGCGTCCGGATTTATTAGGGCCTAAAACTTCTGTATACACTCGAATTGAAGTCGATTCAGCTGCCGAGTTGAAGGGGCTGTTGGTTGCGAGCAATGGTCTGTTGGGGGTGGTGGCTAAGCAACGCGAGTTGTTTTTCATTGGACGAACTAGAATTCACTTAGATGAAGTCGAGGGGTTAGGCACGTTTCTCGAGTTGGAAGTGGTGCTTGATGAGAGTGAGACCTCTGCGGCCGGGATGGCAGTTGCAGAAGAACTGATGACGCGTTTGAAGATTTTGCCGGAGCAACTTATTTCCAACTCATATTTTGATTTGTTGGATGGGAATATAAAGGGATAAAAGCAGTTTGCCAGCCTGAACGGCGCTCGGCGATTGTGATTGGCATTTTTTTACCAGATATTTCTTTTGAGATTTTTCTTGTCCTTGATAACCGAGGCTGAGGCAGTTACCTTGTGGCGAACCTCTTTTTTCGTAGCGAAGATATCCAATCATTTTCGAGGAACAGCAACGTGGCATTTGAAGAAGAAAAACAGCGAAAAGGTTTGTTTATTGCAATTGATGCGAACATTGGCGCTGGAAAAACAAATGCCTGCCATGCTATCGCATCAGCCGCGATGGCTGCGGGGCACCCGACTCGGGTGATGGAAGAACCAACGCATCACCCTAAATTTAATCATTTCCTCCAGCGGTATTACGAGGATCTGCAAAGTGGAAAGAACACGGGTGGCGGTTTCGCGATGCAGATGTTCATGTTGTGCCAACGCTATGAACAACACCGTTTGGCAGTAGAAATGGCTTGGGGTGATCGCGGTATTGTCGTTGTCCAGGATCGACCTATTTATGGTGATACGGTTTTTGCGACAACAGCGATGGAGCGAGGGTTTATGACCCCTGAAGAGTATCAGCTCTATGTTGATGTTTATCGCAACATGAGTAGAGATGTGATGCCGCCGGATATTTTTGTTTACCTCGATGTTTCGCCTGAAGAATGTTACGAGCGAATGCACTCACGAGGCCGCGAGGAAGAGGACGGTGTTCCGTTAGACTATCTCCAAGAGCTGTACGCTAATTACCAGAAATTGCTCGGCGAAATGAGGCGGCGCGGCGTTCGTGTTCTGAAAGTTGACTGGAGTGGTTTCGGTCCACCGGTCGAGATTTGGAAAAAAATCAAGAGTCTGGTTCATCAGAATGATCAATGGTACGAGCAGCTGGCGTTCTCGTTAGCCAAAGAGCCGCGCGTACCGATTACGCCCGGAACCAATCCGACCAAAGATTTTTGATCCCCACGAGGCAGCTTGATCGTTAGGTCAGCAGGATGTTCGTTTACAGCATTTTCATTTCCGGCGTTTTATTTCCCGCGTTCTGCCCTGCCGTGAAATTTTATGAAATGGTGATTGTCGGTTAACGCCTGTCGTCAGTTCATCACCATTGCAGTCATTTTGACAACGTAGCTGCAGCCATGGCGATGAGCTTTTAAACCGCCACAACTCTTGGTTTTTCAAGTGCTTTAGAGGATTTACCACTCTCGGTGATGTTTGGCATGTTGAGTGCATAGTAGATAGGCAGTCACGAAAGACGCTTTTGTTAACGCCTCAACGGGAGAAGGAAATGGCCAACACCGCACGAGTTATGGGTTTACTGGTTGCAAGTTTAGTTTGGGGAATGGGAAGTACTCAGGCGAGTGCTGACGAATTCCGTCATATCGATCAGTTGGCTGTCAAGATTCAACGGACAACGAAGCGACTCATTAGCGAAGTAAGGCATTATCGAGACACCCCCGCTTATGGGCATTTACTGTCTGATTCACGGGAAATACATCGGTTAGCAACTCACATCCATGACGTCAGCCATTATGAGGGTCGACTTGCCCATATGGAAAGTGATTTGCGACAATTGGATCGTAGGTTTGCTCATCTTCAGTCTGTATTCGATCGAGTTGAGCGCGACGCAGAGTTCTGTGGCGGCGGGCATATTCATGGAAACACCGCACATGTGAAGCGGTTGCTAAACACGATTGAAGATTCGATCCATCATATGAGGTCGGACATCGCCGATATTCGTCGAAGTATGTCCTTTCGCCGGGATGACGATTGTTGCCACAACTCCAGACCGGTCTACCGTCCTTACTACGGGGCAAACGGCAGTCGCAGTAATGTTTACGGAGGTATCGGTTTCACGATTGGTGGAGGGAGTTCGCGGATCTATATCGGTTTCTAAATGTGGTTCGGTCAATCGTCGACTAGTACCCCACGAGCACCTTGGAATTTTCGAGGTGCTTTTTTTATGGATTAAGCGAATGCTTCGAGGAAATAATGATGTAATCGCTCGTATTTCATTCGAGAGATCCATTACAATCAAGTTAAATTACGATCAAGGTAAATTACATTCAGGTTAAGCCCTGAAGATTGAAAGTCATTTTCATTCATCGCTAATTGATTTGTTTCACTGTTTGGTTGGGTCGTGATCTCTATGAAAATCAAGTTGTTGCGTTTACTGCCAGTATTGCTAGTTCAACTTTTTTTAGTTTGTGCTGTTTTTCAAGCACCTGCTGTGTTGGCGGGGGAACCGAACGCGAGAGCAAACCGTGCTCCTAACGTCGTCATGTTTTTTATTGATGACCTCGGATACACGGATCTTGGTTGTTACGGATCGACGTTTCATGAAACGCCCGTAATTGATCAATTAGCGAGTCAAAGTGTTCGGTTTAATGATTTTTATTCTGCCAATCCAGTTTGTTCGCCGACGCGGGTTGCTTTGATGACAGGAAAAGCTCCTCACAGATTGGGGATTACTCAGTGGTTGAATCAGCCGAATGAATTACATCTCCCGCTTGAGGAAGTCACGATTGGAGAGGCATTATCGGAAGCTGGTTACCAAACGGGTTACATTGGCAAATGGCATTTAGGTGATAAAGACATGCACATGCCACAGGCTCAAGGGTTTGATTGGGTGCGATGTGTTAATCGAGGTGGAAGCCCCGGAAGTTATTTTTATCCATACCGGCGTAGCGGGAATAAAAACAAACCGAACGGAATTCGATTTTGGGATGTCCCTGACCTGGGAAACGGTAAGAAAGGGGATTATCTGAACGATGCGATGACAGATCAAGCGTTGTCTTTCATCAAAGAAAATCAGAAGCAGCCGTTCTTTTTATGTTTCGCCCATTATGCGGTTCACACACCAATCCAAGCGCCCGATGCTTTAGTGGATAAGTACCAAGCAAAATTGAGGAGTAGCGACGAACAACCCCAAGATGTAATTGCGGAGCGAAATGGCGCGCGAACGCGGTCGTCTCAAAATAATCCAACTTATGCTGCGATGTTAGAAAATTTGGATACGAATGTCGGACGGGTACTTCAGGAAATTAAAGATTTGTCGTTACGTGAAAATACTATTATTGTTTTCACATCGGACAACGGAGGTCTGTCAACGCTTGCGTCCCGTCGCAGTTCCGGTGGACCAACCTGCTGTCTTCCATTGAGAGCTGGAAAGGGGTGGACATACGAGGGCGGGATTCGGATTCCTACCATGGTGAGCTGGCCGGGCCACCTTAAGCCAGCTGAGAGTTCGGTTCCTGGAATTACGATGGACCTCTATCCGACGATTCTCGATTTAGTGGGCGTCGGACTCAAGCCAAAGCAACATCTTGATGGGATATCCCTTGTTCCAGTTCTAAAAGGGAGTGCCGGAGCAGAATTTAAGAACAGGCCGTTGGCATGGACTTACCCGCATAACCACGGTTCAGGGCATTCCCCCTCCAATGCAATTCGTATGGGGAAGTGGAAGTTAATTCAATTAACTGATGACAAAACAGAAACAAAAGATCGTTACGAGCTTTATGATCTTCAAGCAGATATTGGCGAGTCTGAAAACTTGGCAATTAAGCATTATGAAAAGACGCACCAAATGGCAAAACGTTTGTCGGAGTGGTTGGAGTCGACCCTTCCGGAAAAGCCATCAAGAGACTGAGGAGGCGCGATGTGAATTTTCAGTGACGCGGCTGCGTCGCTCGCGTTTCAGGAACGACTGTGAATAAACTTGGCTGCTAAAGTGGGACGGTGACCGACTGGCTGACTAGGTAGAGCGGAGCTGGTCAATTCGAGTAGGAATTAATCTCGCCGCCGGCGCGTGTGACTAATTCGCTGTATTGCTGCATAGAAATTGACTCGTGGACGCCACTCACACTTCCATCGCAATAAAGACCGATCGCCATGCCGGGGTGAAAACTGAAGGCCTCGTTATTGTTGGTGGCGTTGACCGCTACAGGGCCGGGGCAAGTCAATCCATCAGCGGAAAATCCGTGGACTGGAATGGTATTCACATTGTCTGCCCAACCCGCCCCGCGTACGCGGGCATTGAAGACGCTTAAATTGCCACCTCCGACACGCAAGTTGTCCGGTCCGAAGCCAGTGCTGACATGGTGGACTGGACGACCAGCATCTTCGGTAATCATCAGTGTATTGGAAAGGCCGTCTCTAATGTCGCGAATTTGTGTTCCTTTACCTGCTGAAAGTCCTCCTTTGGATGAGCTTACCGGTTGGGCATAACCGGCGCGATAAACTACCGAGGCGACTCCCGTAATCGCGGCATAATCCATTACCGCTGAGATTTTTCCGTTGCCAATTTTATCGTGATAGAACGGACGTCCATTGGGATTAGATGGGCAAAGAAACATAGGAACGACGGTGGCAATTGCGTCTTGATTTTTAGCGTGGTGCCATGGGTAATTCCGATCGTAAAGATCCGCAACGTTAGTCTGCTCGATGTAGTCGAGAACAATTCCCGTCCAGCTATGGCCATCCGTAAAAGCAGGCGGGAACGTCTTAAAAGCCGATTCAAAGTTATGCAAGGCAATGCCCAGTTGGCGAACATTGTTCATGCACTTAGTTCGGCGAGCGGATTCTCGTACGCTTTGTGCTGCCGGCAAAAGCATTGAAAGTAGGATGCCAATAATCGCGATGACGACGAGAAGTTCGACTAATGTGAATGCGGAACGACGCCACGGTAATTCGCGCAGCGGCGGGCACTTTTTCGATAGATTCATTTCTCGTTTCCCAACCGATCGTTAATGAACAACGCTACTGGGGACAGTTTGATAACAGGCGTCGCGCAATTCAACTGTTTTGCTGGAAAAAAGAATGAGTAAACGCGTTGGATAAGCCATTAATGGTTGCCTGCACGCTTTTAATTGTTGGACTTTCGGAGGGCGTCCAGCGTTATGCGGTTGATTGTTCCGCTAACTTCTTTTGCTGTTTAGCAGAGTGAGGATGATGGTCTAACCGGATGCTCTTTTCTAAATTACCCAGTCTGATTGGCGTTGCCTTTGATGGTTGGGCTTCACTGTCTTCAATGCGTGGTTAAGCCGAGAAATGCTAAGGAGTCAAATTTGTCGCCAGTTGGAAAAAAATAGCTCTTTTAGGTTTGGATTGCCTGGCGGATAAGCTCCGATGTTGCCAACGCAAAGTGGGGGGATTCGAATTGGCAAAACAAATATTTCGGTTTGAGGGTTCCTTTCGTGAATTCGTCGATTCATAATGGGTTTCCCCATCACGCTCGTGGTGTTTCCTCTTTCCTTGGGAGATTAGGAAATTGACTTCACGTTCTTCACAAAAAAATAAGACGGACGCCGGCGACAACGCCGAGGCCGAACAGCATGACGTAGCGGCATCATCCTACGATTTTTCTGCTCTGCTGGAAACGATGCCCTCTTGGCTGGTTAGTACTTTAGTCCACGTCACTCTCATTTTGTTTTTGGCGATATTTACATTCGCTCGGACATCCGAAAAAAGTTTGGTCTTAAGCGTTGAGCCAACGAATCACGCCGAAGTGTTCACTGAGATGGAGGTGGTTGATTACGAGGAAGTAGAATTTGAAGAAGATTCTTCCATGGAAGAAATGGTTCTGTCCGAAAACGAACTCTCTCTTCCCTCGGTAAACTCGACGGTTGCCAACACGCTTGCTGATTCTTTTGAAACCCTCGATCTCGATGTGGGGTTGGGGGAATTAGTAGAGGGCCTTGAAGAGATGGGACAAGAGGTTGGAACGACAACGTTTTTTGGGGCGAAGCAATCTGCCCAAAAAGTTGTCTTTGTAGTCGACAATTCAAATAGCATGACAAAAGGTAAATTTGAAACAGCGATTAACGAATTGAGTAAGACGGTCGGTAATTTAACTCCCAAGCAAAAATTCCACGTGATCTTTTTTAGCGACACTGCCTACATGATGTTTCATCCCAAGCCCGTTGCCAAGTTGATTCCTGCAACGGAAGAGAATAAAGATCGTTTGCGGCAATGGCTTTACACCGTTGAGTTGTGTCTGAAGACGAAAGGAGCAGAGGCGATGAACGCCGCGTTGATGCTCAAGCCAGATGTCATTTACGTGTTAGGTGATGGTGCTTTTACCGACAATACCAAGGATCTACTAACCGCACCTCATCGCCGGAAAACCGTCGTGAACACCTTGGGGATGCAAGTATCCGGAAAGGGAAGTGAACAACTAAAGTCCATTGCTCGTGCCAATCGGGGGAAGTATCGTGATGTTTCTGCAGCAGCAGGGTCTGCTCAGATGGCTCGTCAAAATCCGATTCGCCGAAACCGAAGCCGTGGAAAAGTGTGGGGCATTACGCTCCCAGTGATCGCGAAGAAATGATTCGGGATCTTTCGTTGGATTTACCGCTCGGGATCGAAATTAGCAAGAAACCGCTATTTCTTGGGCTATAATTGGTCAATGCGGTCCCGCGTAATTCTTAGCAGAGTGTTCTAGCTCTGTTTTCATGAGGTTTCGGAGTTCATTCATGCGTCAGTTTATTCGATTGTCTTCCTGTTCGATCGTTGTTTTGATTTTTCAAATTTGCGTTGGCGATGGTTCTGCGAATGCAAATTTTGATGGTTACTTTCCAGCAACTGTTAGTGGTGCTGCTTCAAGCGTTACTTCCGCAGTCCGCACTCCTTCTGATGAATTGCCGACGTCCATGTGGCCTGAAGGAGTGGAAGTAAATTCGGCCATTACGACGCCTCGTGAGTTTTTTGGTTTTGATATTGGTGAGCGTCACCTTTCCCATGCGCAGGTTGCATCTTATGTACGGTTACTTGCCAAGGAGTCACCGCGGATTTCAATTGAACAATACGCGGCAACCCACGGAGGCCGCCCACTGTTGTTGCTGACCATCACCTCTAAAGCCAATCGACAACGATTAGGTGAGATTCAAAAGGCGCATCGGCAGTTGACCAAAGCAAATTCGGATCGGGTTGATCTTGGTGAATTGCCAGCGGTGATCAATATGGGGTATGGCGTTCATGGAGATGAAGCGAGTGCGACGAACTGTGCGCCGCTGGTTGCCTTTTACTTGGCTGCTGCCCAAGGCGACGAGATCAATGCCTGGCTGGAGCAGTGTGTAATCTTATTAGATCCGAGTTTGAATCCTGACGGTTTCAATCGCTTTGCGAATTGGGTTAATCGTTATCGTGGCCGAGTAGCAAACCCTGATTCCCAAGACGCAGAGCATAATCAAATGTGGCCCGCCGGTCGTGTAAATTATTATTGGTTTGATTTAAATCGAGATTGGTTACCCTTGGTTCATCCTGAGAGTCGGGGCCGGATGACTTGGTATCACAAGTGGAAGCCAAACGTTGTGCTTGACTTTCATGAGATGGGTACAAACTCTACCTTCTTCTTTCAGCCTGGTATTCCGCAAAGAACGAATCCGCTGACTCCGCAAAGAAACCAGCAATTGACCCGTGAATTTGGTGGCTTTCATGCCAAGGCCTTAGATCAACGTGGCAGTCTGTATTTTACCCAAGAGCGATTTGACGATTTCTATATGGGAAAAGGTTCGACTTACCCGGACTTGCATGGAAGCGTTGGTATTTTGTTTGAGCAAGCAAGCTCGAGAGGTGTCGTGCAGGGAAATCAAGACGGTCTGTTGAGGTTTCATGAAACGGTTGCGAATCAGTTTACAGCGTCGCTTTCGAGTTTACGGGCGACGACTGCGATGCGAGCCAAATTGAACAACTATAAGAAAACTTTTTATCTGAATGCATTGAAGCAGGCCAAGTCGCAACCGGTGAAAGCATATCTGTTTCAAAGCGAAGGGAATTGGTCAAGGTTACTCGAGTTTGCTGCCGTATTGAAGCGACATGATATTCAATCGTATTTCCTGCCAGCAGATTTCACTTATGGTGATGAGGAATTTTCAGCAGACTTTAGTTTAGTCGTCCCGACGGCACAGGCCGAATTTCGTTTTCTCCAATCGCTCTTGATGAGGCGTACTAATTTTAAAGAAAACGTTTTCTACGACGTGTCTAGCTGGACGCTACCGTTAGCCTATGGTTTAACCCAACGTACATTAAAGCAAGACTTTGATCTGGATGAGCTGGTGCCGTTCAAAATACAAAAGCTAACTAGCGGTGGGGATTTCGAGATGTCCGATGAGCATCTCGGCTATCTTGTTGATTTTAAAGATGATATTGGCCCATGGGTTTTGAATAAATTATTGTTGGCGAACGTCAAAGTTCGAGTCGCTAAAAAGCCGTTTACAGTCAAGAATGGCAACGGTGGATTGGATGATTTTAGTTATGGAACACTTGCTGTAATTTCTAAAAATCAACAGACTCGCCATGAAGCGATCGACAGGGTTTTAAAGGAGGCTGTCAAACGGGGCGCAAAGGTGTTGCCTGTGAAAACTGGGTTGAGTGTAGCTGGGCCTGATTTGGGCAGCGCCAACTTTGAGGTCTTGAAGGTTCCGAAAGTTGCTTTGCTTGTCGGTAAAGGTACGTCTTTTTATTCTGCTGGTTCCGTATGGCATCTACTGGATACTCAAATTGGAATGCCGGTGACGCTGTTGAAGTCAGACGAGTTCTCCCGATCTCGACTCGATAGTTATTCAACCCTGGTACTAGCGGGTGGAAGCCTAAGTAGCGAGCATTGGTCAAAAATTGAATCTTTCGCTGAGAATGGCGGTACTGTTCTAGCTCTAGGCAGTCTCGCCGTAACGGTGCAAAAGGAACTCGGAACGGGCACTGCCCTGCCCCCCCCACCA
Source organism: Mariniblastus sp. (assembly GCA_029251085.1). Lineage (GTDB taxonomy): Bacteria > Planctomycetota > Planctomycetia > Pirellulales > Pirellulaceae > Mariniblastus. Next base: position 8,702 of record JAQXDZ010000158.1, on the reverse strand, counting down.
ACTGTTACACCAGTGATTCAAAAGCAATTTGACACAGCTGCTACCGAAAGAGCATTGAAGCTAATCAGTGGTGCGATATTTAAAACGACAGTGGATCCTTCGCACCCTCTACTCTTTGGATTTCAAGATAAATCATTGGCTGTCTTTCGGAATCACGCTAGATTCTTAGAGCCCTCAAAAAATCCCTACTGTAATCCTGTGATTTACGATTCTGAATCGCCTTTGATGGCTGGGTATTGCTCGGACGAAAATGTCGAGCGGTTTAAGGGTGCTGCGAGTGTGGTGGTTCAGCCAAAAGGGAAAGGTCGATTTATCCTGATGGCTGATGATCCTAATTTTCGCGGGTTTTGGAAAGCGACGAGCCGAGTCTTTCTCAATGGGCTCTTTTTTGGAGATCTCGTCGATCCGTAAAGCTTCAACTGGACTTGAGGTTTTGTTTTAATGGGCAATTTCAGCTGATTCGGACGATTCGTCTGATTCGATGCCAATCAGTGATTTGGCAAGTTTTCCAACGCTCAAACCTTGCACGATAATTGAGAAAATGACCACACCGTAAGTAACCGTCAGAAATAGATCTCTGTTCATTTCGGCGGTGAGTGACAAGGCGAGTGCGATCGAAATTCCACCGCGTAATCCCCCCCAAGTCATGATGGTTGTGGTGTGCGGGACGAATTCTAATTTCTTCGCGAAACAGCGAACTGGGATTAATAGCGATAGAAACCTGGATAAAAGTACGATGACGATTGCCATGGCTGCAGCGTAGACGAAAGTTAGTGTGATGCTGTCGCTAAGGATAAGTAGTTCGAGTCCGATCAAAACAAACAGAATTGCATTTAGGAGGATGTCCAGCAGTTCCCAAAATCGGTTGACATACATTTCAGTCTGTTGTGACATCGCGGTTCCGCGAACGGTGTCATTGCCAACGATCAGACCGGCAACAACCATGGCTAGTGGAGCCGACAGATGCAGGGATGTTGCTAAAGCATATCCGCCGGTGACACACGCCAAAGTAATTAAGACTTCGATTTCATAGTCATCGATCGAGCGAAGTAACAGGAAAGTTAGGTAACCGAGTGTGAGGCCGAGTATGATTCCTCCTAGAACCTCCCAAGAGAATAATTTGATGACGCCGTTAATTTGTTCCATGAGCGTTGTTTCATGGTGCTCGACTCCCGACGTTGTTGCGGCGTCAGGTGAGCTTGCCGTTTCATCTTGATGGTCATCCTCGCCGATTTTTTCGTTGGACGAAGTTGGTTGGCTGGAGTCTTGGAAGGCAACCACGGAATAAGATTCTACGGGAGGCGTGAATTGCGCGTGCGTATCATTTTCGCTGACGGAAGAACCACTTGCGATATGGAAGATCGTCAAAAAGACAACCACCCCCACGCCGTCATTGAATAGCGATTCACCAACAATTTTTGTTTCGAGCTTTTTAGGAACCCCCGCTTGTTTAAGGATTCCGAGAACGGCAATCGGATCCGTTGGAGAAATGAGGGCACCAAATAATAGGCAGTGAATGAACTGGGGTTCGATACTTAGGAGGCGAAAACCGAAGTAGGTCAAAACTCCACAGAGCAGAGTGGAGGCAAGAACACCGAGCGTTGAAAAGACCAGGACGGGCCACCTTTGGACACGAAGTTGATCAAAATTAGTGTGCATCGCTCCAGCGAATAGCAAAAAACCCAGCATGACATCGAGGAGCACTTCCTGAAAGTCAATTTGATTAATAAAGAGTTGGGCAGTGTCGAAGAAAAAATCAGTGAAGATCGTGCTGACGAATAAGAAACCCGTGAAGCAAATGGAAACGATCATCAATCCAATTGTATTAGGCAGTTTTAAGAATTTTGCATTTAGATACCCAAACAAAGCAGATAATACGATGACAATTGCGCAGATTTCAAAAATTTGGAGATGCATGATGACATTCTTAGTCGTGAGGGACGGACGAATTGATTGTCAGGTAACGGTCAAAATCGAACAAGGTGATTATTGAAATTTGCCCTCGTTTGATAATTTATGTCAGTTTTTTTATCGAATGGCCAGTTCCTGAACTCGCTGCCCTTGACCTTGTTTCGTGCTTTTCGATTTAATGACCATCGGTCGACGAGTGGTTTTCTGCGAATGCTGTTTAGGTGGGACAACGATGGGGCGGAAATCAAAGAAATCCGAAAGAAAAACAGGGGGGCGGCCAGATGCCTCCAGAGACGAATTAAAACGGGGAGGCTGGGGATTTCAGCAGATTGGTTTAGAGAGCTACTGCTTCCTCGTCGTCGGCGTGCTTTCGCAAGCCGTCACCATTTTAATTACCTGGCCGGCATGGCAAGTCAGAGAGGTACCTCCTAATTTGCCGTGGATTGCGATGACCCCGCAGGTATCAAGTGGCCTCATTCTCCTAATCAGTTTAGCTTTTGTCCTCGTTAGCCCGAGGAAGTATGGGATGGTTGGGTTTCTAATTACGCTGGGCTTGGCAATCGGGATGGATCAGTTTCGATGCCAGCCGCAGGTCATCGCGATTACATTTATGATGGCGGCGTGTGTTTGGTTACCCGCCCGTCGTTTATGCCTCTGGTTTTTAATAGCGATGTGGCTGTGGGCTGGCATTCACAAACTAATATCAGCAGAGTGGTTTACGCACATTAGCTATGGGCTCCTCTCGCAGACCCCCGTCAATCCAAACGGTGTGTATCAAGGTTTTGCGTTGTTGATTGGACTGGGAGAGATTGTTTTAGCGATAGTCGCGTGGAGCCGGCCGAGGCAGGTGATGCTTGGGTGCATTGGTCTTCATTGCGGTATCGTGATTTTTTTATTGTGTATTGGCTGGAACGTCAGTGTGATTCCTTGGAATCTTTGCACTGCAATCGTGGGGGCGTGGTTGTTGCGCAAGGCGCCTACCCAAGGTCCAGACGTATTGCAGTCAGCATTAGCGTTGCCAACTTCACCTGTTCTACGCGGCCTGGTGGTGGCCATGTTGATCGTGCCGGCGGGCATGTATTTTGGGCTGGTTCGACACTGCTTTGCACACTCGCTGTATTCGGGCAATTTGCCATTGGCACTGGCTACACGAGCAGAAGGCGTTGAAACGCTGGAAGTTTGGGATGATATTCAGTTCCCATTCCCAAATGTCCAAAATTCTTATCGAGACTATTTCGTTCTTACGGGAAGCGTCGGTGATAAATTACATGTCCGGGACCCACGTTGGGGAGTTTCGAGTCATTACTACCAAATCAACTCTCAGAAGCAATTGGAGGAATTGACCGCTCGCCAATTTTTTCAAATCAACTCTTCAGGCATCGTCGGGTGTGCGATGGATGATCCAGTGTCAATTTTTCATTTAGTCCGTCAAAAAACTAAGTTGTTGAAGCGTTCAGAGGAGAGCGGGGTTTATGCAATTGAATTTTCTCCCGATGACTTTTCAATAGATTTGTTGGAGCGACTGAAGGGATTGCCTAATTTAGAGCAAATACAATTGGCAGATTGTGAGATCGGTGACGATGATCTGCAGTATCTCACGGGGCTCTCGCGGGTAACCGGGGTGGGCCTGAATAGAACGCAAGTATCTCAGGCGGGGTTAGCGCAATTGGCGGATCTGCCGTCGCTCAAGACAATTTACTATAACGATGCGGCAGTCGAGAAAGCGGATTTGCTCTCTGTGGGCGCGGCGACAGCGGATTAAATTGGCGGATGCAGATTGCTGATCCTGCGCGTGCAGGCTGAACCGTTTCGTCTTGCGGCAGCACAGTGGGGTTATCCGCGTCGAATGGAGGATCCTTCGAAGTGAATTTGAATGCGGAATACTATTTTTTGGCGGCACGAAATTTTGCCGGAATTCAAGTCGACACTTTCAGGCACTTCTTGAATTCGTTTGTCGACCATCGCATGAAAACCACGTTCTGAAAAAATATCGATTAACATTGAAATAGCCATTGGGTTTTCAAAAATGCGATCTTCGGAATTGACATTTGCCCGGCCAGACAACGCATGTCGCGTTACGATGGGCATGAATTTACTATCAATAATTTCAATGATTTCGGTAAACAGTTCGGTGTGTGAGAGCACATAGCTATCAAGACGCTTGACTAATTCCTGTCTGGCGTGAATGGTGATTTCTTCGGCAAGCGGCAGGGGACTTAAGTGATCAAATGTCTTGGGGTCGAGTTCCAGTGAACTTTGATACTGGAGTTCCTTCAGGATATTTGATTCGACTTCATCGATCGGCCCTTCGGCGTTGATGAAGTGGTAATGATAAATCTCCTTGAGAGAACGTAACGCATCCCAGGTCTTTTCTTTAAAGACGCGGTACCTTTGTGCAGCCTTGACATGTTCGAGATCAGTGCCCCTCAGTTCCTGAAGTTCTCCGACACCCGTTTCTTCCACCTTGCGGTTGTGTTCGGCAATCTGTTTCCCGCGAAACAACTGCCTTTCGATACTTGTTTGTTCGCTGGCAAACAACACCATGGCGTGAATTATTGGGCGGCGAAAATGGATTGCCCATTCGGTATCGGCATACTCATTGTTCAGTTGATCGATTTGATCAACTAGCATTTTAAGGCATTCCACTTGGACCCGCGTCCGAGGAAAGCCGTCGAGTAGAGCGCCATCGCGATATTTTTCTTTTAAGAGTTCGCGAAAGAGGATTCCAATAACCTCTGTATCTCCCACCATCTGGCCCATGTCTTTAATGCGGGTTGCTTCAGGCGTCGTTAAGAGTTGGCTAATGATGATGGGTGGACAGGTTAGCCCACGAGATTGCATGATGAATCGAGTGTGGGTGCCCTTGCCGGACCCTGGGGCTCCGCCAAGTAAAATTAACTCCTTGGGGAAGCGGAGGTTTTCGTGACCAACTTCTTCCTCCAGTGATTCCCAGACGGTGTCAAAAATGACGTGGGCATCTTTGATCTCAAGTTCAAAGGTTTTGGGCGGATTTGAGTTTTCAGCAGATTGATTCATCGGACACGACTCGACTAAGGAAATTAAGATCGTCTGTATTGTAATTGAATTTCCATTGAATTTTTAGCCAGTCGGGCGCCTGCGACGAGTTGTCGCGTGTCTTTAAGGGCGAATTTTAAAGCCCATTGTTTTTAAAATGGTGCGTAGGCGTTCCTGATGATTTCCCTGAATTTCAATCTTTTGTTCTTGGATCGAGCCACCAGCACCGCATTGATTTTTAAGTTGTACGAGGAGGTTTTTGAAATGGTTCCCCGGATGCCCATCGAACAGTCCGTTAATGACGGTGACCCATTTCCCTTTTTTACGCTTTTCTAGCGTTATTGTCGCCGTTTGAGCCTCCGGAGGAGTCGGGGCAGCTGGGGCAGCGACGCACACGCAGTCTGCCTCAAGCTGTTCGCACTGCTCACAACGAGGAGGTCGATCAAATTCTGTACCCTCAAACAGCCGCATTGTGGTTCCCTCCTCATTGAAAAATTTCAATCTAACACGTTTGCGTATAGGTTCACTATAGGTAACTAAGGAGGAATTTGCGTCATCTGTTTAATCACACTTTTTCAAAAAAATCAGATTGGGCCCAGCCCCGGACCCCCGACGTGGATTCAATTTTTGACCATTTCCCACGTTCCTGCAGGACACGAACCAATTCGCCTTCGGCAATTGCAGAACTCATAACCGGTGGTGTGGATTTACTGCTGCCTTGGAACACCGTTATTTCACTTGCCACAGCGACAGCTGTTCCTTTAAGTGGCTGAAGTGAATTTCCACATTGCGTCATTCCCATTCCGATCAGCAAGAACAGAGCAGCTGTTGTGAAGAGATGCCGAAGCCGGAAAGATGGGGCTGAAAGCTTAATCGCTGTTGCAACGCAAATGATTGTCCAGCTTAACAGTAAAATTGAGATTCCAATCGAGGAAGGTAATCTAGAAATCCAGTTCAGGGTCGACGATAACGCATTGGCATTTGATTCTTGAGGATTGGTTGCTCGCATTACAATCTGCATGTTTTGGTTTGCCTGGTGATTCCATGGAGAGCATCGGAGAGATTTTTGGTAATTCGCGATAGCGTATCCAACTGCATTGTTTTGGAGGTGAGCATTCCCAAGATTTAAAAATAGATCCGTGTTTCGAATTCCAGCATCAACGAGTAATTGATACTTCTCGATGGCGTCGGAAAATAGAGCGGCAGCTTCGGCGGTGTCTCGTCCTTTAATTTTACTGCCGCGATCGTAATCGTGATTTGCGGTCTCAAAGATTTCAACTTTTTGTGATGAATTTAGTTGAGTGAAGGGATCGCTTTCAGCCAACGCAGTCGTCTTAGAGTTGGATGGAAGTTGATGTGGTTGAGCAGGATTGAGTAGCTTCGCTAGTAGCACTGTTGCCAAAAAGAACCCGAGGGCCAACGGCGCGACACGTGCAAATTGTCGGATCCGCTGCCCTCCAGGCTCCAGAGAGAAACACGGTAGCTGTGTTTTGATTTTTTTAATCGTCAACACGGCGTTTTGTTTTTTTGTAGTCAGTGAAATCGATTGGTCACCATTAAAGGCAGCATTTTCACAGTCTATTAATAGTTTGTTCAGTTCCTCACGAGTCGAATCATCAATTTTTGAAGACAGTAGGGTGATTGCTTCTGGTCGGGTTAGCGTATCACTTCGACGATCCAGTTGCTTTTCAAGCCAATTCAAGATCTGTTTAGAAATCTCGTGAGGGGTTTTTGCAGTGGCTATTTTCTTGCGGGTTGCGCGAAGTTTTAGCAATGGGCGTTGTGATCGCGTTTTTATAAAACCAATGAAGATTCCCAGTGCAGCCGGAGGTGCAATTAGGAACAACCAGGTCATTGGGAAGTTGGAAGATTGGGTTGGTGTTGAATCAAAATTTATCTCGCGAACATTGTTGAGATCCAAACTTTTCTGTTTGGGCTGGGATTGAGTTTTATTGCTGCTTCCCGGCGTTCCAACGATTGCATCCAGTGCAAGTTCGTCTGCTTTCTCAACAACAATAGGAATGGGATCACTCAGGACAGAAACAAATTCTGCGGTGTCGGGGTTGAAAAAACTAAGGGGGATCGCTGGTATTTCTGAAATACCGGTAGTTCTGGGACGAATCGTTGTTGTAAAGACTTTAACGTCCCCTTCGACTATCCCCGCAAGTGGTTCGTCGGACACTTTAAAATCCTTGGTTAATGACGTTAGAGTGTTGAGAGGTGGAGCCTGTACCAATTCCATTGGCCCAGTACCTTGAATTCCAATCTTTAATGTAATTGGATCCCCGGATTTGACCTGTGTGGGACTGGCTTGTGTGACCATTCGGTAATTGCCAACCGCGCCCCGATAATCCATCGGACGGTCTTTTAAGGGGATTGGAAGGACATTGACGGAAGCAATGTCCGGCGCGATAGAGATCGGCCGCGTCCCCGAAATCGTTAGGGAATTCCCAAAAGACGAAGATCGAAAGGAGTCGAAAAGGTTGTTTTGAAATGGACTTGGGCCAAATGGCGAGCTTTGAAAGAACTGTTCAAATGGATCGCGTGATCGCGACAGTGCGGTGGGGTAATTGAATTCGATGTTTACATCAGCAAGACTTATTTTCCCTTCACTGGTCGGGTAATGTTGGGCGTCAATTTCAAATAGATAGTAAATCTGTTGTTCGCCATCGGAGGATTCGCGAGACACCTTGCGACTACGAAGTGCCGATTCAGATTTTGAGATCTTTTCGATCGAGTCTTTGAATGGCCCCCAGTTCGTTGTCTCTTTTGTAAGTCGGAACATGTCCTCGGCTGAAACGGTTAAATCATATTTTTTGCTGTGGTAAGGCTTGAGCCATATCCTTAGCTTCAAGTCCATCGCCTGGCCGACAAATACAGAGGTGCCTTCTGTTTGAATTTCGGCAAATAATAGATCTCCTGTTACACTCGGTTCTGCGGATATTGAGAATGGATTAGTCTTAAATGAGCCATTTTCTGTTTCAACTGTTACGGCGGGTACGATGAAGTCGCCGGCCTCTGTTGGCGTGATTTGATAGCGATACGTAAAAGTACTTCTCTCACTTCTCCGCCCATTCACGATCGTCGTCATGGTTTGCTGTTGGGGCACACCAGCGGCTTCGATTTTTAGGCCACTCACCGCCGGGAAATTAGGGGCCTCTTTTGTTTTTGCATTTTCAATTTGCAAATTGAGAGTAACAGCCTCTCCGACAAACGTTTGTTGTGATGAGATCTGCATTCGTGGAGCGTTTTGGGCGTTCACCGGAATCGAGATTGCGGCCGTCGCAATTGCAATGCAGAGGAACAAGCTCGGTTTTATGAATCGTTTCATTTCAAGGCCTTTTCTTTATAGATTACCAATCGCGATCAGCAGGTCGGTAGCGTCTGCGGGTTTCGTTTTGCTTTTGAATTCTTCTCGAGAGATCTCGGTCACGAATTGCCTGGAGCATTTTCATTGCTTCTTCCTGGTTGATATTTTTTGAGTTTTCTGAGACCAGTTCGCCATCGGGAAGTGGGGGTGCTTCCGTTGGAAGTTGAGGGTTTTGGCCTAGAGGAAGAGGAGCGTCTGTTTCGGGGTATTCTGAATCTAAAAGTTTTTCAGTTTCCTCCGGTTCAGGTGGTGTGTTGTTGGCTGGTGGTTGCGCTAATTGATTTCTGTTTTCAAGACTGTCTCCGGATTGAGAGTCTTGTTGTTGGTCTTGTTGTTGGTCTTGTTGTTGGTCTTGTTGTTGGTCTTGTTGTTGGTCTTGTTGTTGGTCTTGTTGTTGGTCTTGTTG
>JAQXDZ010000138.1 GCA_029251085.1 Mariniblastus sp. | reverse complement strand
AGCAATGGTTACGGAACCTATTACCTCGCCTTTCATTTCTCCACTTGAGTCGCTGTCGAGAGAGCTCTGGAAATCCCAAGTCGCGACAGGCGCGTTGTGTTCCTGCTGACCGATTGCGGGTTCAACCGCAATGATTTGAGAGTGCTGCAGAACAGCAATCAGCATAAGGGTTAAAAAAGCTAAAAAGGTTCGCATATGAATTCCGGCAAGCCAGGTAGCACCAGTACGATTGTACCAAGGATGCTCACTTCGCCCAAATGTGTGACCTGAACAGTCCAGCTGAATGGTGAGAACTCAACGGAAAGCGAACGAGTGTTGCAAAAACATATCGAGCCGTTGGGTGTCGTGCTGTGGCCATTGTAGGGGTCGCATCTATTGGCATGTCCCTTCCGTCATTCGCCAAACAAGAAACTTCACGCCTGGTTGGGCTACCATCATCGGATTGATAACCGTCAGCTGTTTTCTGGCATACGTTCTACTGAACAAAGACGGCGGACTTCATTTTGGGATCTCGACTGCAACACAGTTTCTTCCGGTTCTGGGGATGCTGAGCTGGTTGCTCTTTCTGAGGTGGCAATGGTGTAAATGGTTTCGCCACCAACGAGGGAAAGAATTAGTCTATCAACCCAAGCAACCAAGCTGAGGAATACATTGCGGTGAGATTGCTGGTGGTTTGGGTGTCATTGCAAAGTAGTTACCGGGGTTGTTTACCCCCTGCCAATTGGATTGATTAGATGGCTGTTGGTCGTTCGGATGCAATTTCTGTACAAGCGTTTACGTTTCGAAAGGCTCTTACCTTTTCGTCTTGTTAGAAGAATCAAGTTCCGTTGCGTTGATCAACTTTTTGTCACCGGTTGTCATTTTTTGAGTCGCTGGCGAGGAAAGAAGCCCTTGTGAAACGAGGAAACGATCGGCTTCGATCAGTACATGGTTGAACCAGGGATTTTTACCAAAGAACGAATGCCCTGCGCCTTCGGCATACCAAAGGTTGATTCGGTCACCTGCCCCCAGATCTTTCAATCGAGTATGTGCCGCTGTCCAACCTATTAACCATTTTTTATCTTCGGTTCCAAAGAAGACAATCGCGGGGGCAAACTCGTTCGTAAGATGCTTCATGGCATCCACTTCGGGAAACTTTGCATCGAACGATGCTAATGCAGGGTTGAACAACAGGTAGGCGACAACGCTGGTGTCGATTTCTTTTGGATCCGCTGGATCATTCAAACCAGCATTGGTCGTTGCAAGAATGCTGACGTGCCCGCCTGCTGAACCACCTCCGGTAATCACTTTCTCCGGGTCGATTCCGAGTTCGTGGGAGTGTTGTTTTACCCAGCGGATTGCGCTTTTGGCATCGGTGATGCAGAATTGTTTTCGAGAGACACCTGTTGGCAGTTTTTTGCCGGCGGGAACCAATTGGTAATTTGCTGTGACTGCAACTAATCCACGGCTGGCAAAATATTGGCAAAACTTTTGGAATTGTTTCAAATCACCACCTCCCCAGGCGCCACCGTGGAACAACAAAACACAGGGCCGTTTGGCGGTTGAGGGATCATGCTCGCTTGGAAAGTAAACCTCTAATTCGCGCGGTTGGCCAGCTGAGTGCTTGTAGGTGTACCGTTTCACCGTGTTGCCGGTTTCATCAGTCGAGCTTCTCGTTGGGGCAATTGCCAGACTGGCCAGTTTCTGGCCAAAGCACATGCTGGGAGATATTAGGATCCCCAGCGTAAAAAGATAAATAGAGGCGGTTAGGAGTTTCATAGGATGGAGCCGTCGAACCAATTGGGACTGAGAGCGATTTGCTTTTTAGACGATTTTAAAAGGGAGAAGCACGCATTAAAAGGGATCCTGTTTGCGACGTTGCGAGATCTTAGTGTCTAGCTGAGAAAGAATACCGAGCGATAAACGCAAGGCTAGATGGTTTTGCTGCGAAATGGACTGACCGCTACCCATCACTGAGTGCCGCTAACCTATTGGCTGCCTCGTTTATAGAAGAGCAAATTATCGGAGAAGTCACTTTGATTTAAGCACTTAGGTTTAGCCACGAGTTTAGGTATCAGTCGGATTAATTTGCAAGTGTGTGCGAGCCTTAAGCCAAGAATTCGCCAGTAGATTCGGGGGGTGTTTTGCGGTTTTCAGCT
>JAQXDZ010000111.1 GCA_029251085.1 Mariniblastus sp. | reverse complement strand
GGGGTAGGTGTTGGGTGCCGTTCAAGAATTTTCTTCCCCAACTCGCCTATTATGAAAACACCCGTTCTCAGTGTCAATTTTTTTCGTTGCGAAACAGCATATTAATACGAGAATTTTTTTGCTCAATATTCGCGAGATGGCACAAAGAGTGGAACGGGAAAGGGCTTGAAAATTGCATTAACAATCGGCAATCAGCAATTTTTCCTACACGGCGCTAAAATTTGCGGTCAATTTCACCACGCTGATTCTTGGTCTTTGTTGGCGGGCCCAATTTTACCTTTGACGCTGTCCAGCAATTTTGTTGGATTGTGGATGGTTCCAGCTTTGATGACGTGGGATATGTTCCGGGTGTTTCGGATGTTGATAAGCGGGTTCCCTTTGATGATTACCAGATCGCCTGACTTTTTCTTTTCAATCGACCCATGGTCTTTATCTATTTTCAGTGCTCTGGCTCCGTTGATGGTGGCAATTTTCAGTGTTTCGCTCGGCGGAATACCGGACCGAACCATAACATCCATTTCGCGATGAATACCAAATCCGGGTAAGTGGTTTCCATTGCTGACGTGATCCGTGCCAAGCGTAATTAGGCCGCCGGCAGCGTGATACGGTGCAATGGTGGTCTGCTTGACTCGGTAGATCCGCTGATAGATTCCCATTCCTTTGGCCGGCGGGGAGTTTTGAGCGACCTCCTGCATATGAGGTGTAAAAAGTTCATTTTCCGGATACCAATATTGATATTCTTCGTGCGTTTCTGCAGACGTTTCCCCGAGGTACCCATAGGCAGTTAGAGTCGCGTCGAAGTAGACTTCGTTATCGATGAAATGTTTAACGATTCGTTGATAAGCGGGAGTGCCCGGTTGGAGATTCTGCAACGACTGATAGGCCGACTGGGAATTGGGAAGGGCATCTCCACCAAGAAAATGTTCTATCCGATCGATACCCATATCGATTGCGTCTTTTGGATTGACGCTATTTCGATAGCCCGAATCGAGGTGTCCTGTGACCGTTAAGTTGTATTTATGTGCTTGATCGATCAGCGTTTTTAACGAATCGGGGTCAATTGCCTTTGCTTTAAAACCACCGACGCCGCGGGTTGCCCAAAAATCAACCTCATCCCGAATCTCTTGCTCAGGTTTCTTGCCTCTCCACCCTGGTCGTGCTCGCCCAAAATAGGGGCCACTATTCAACAACCGCGGGCCAATTTGTTTCCCTGATTCGATTCGTTTGCGAAGTTCCATCATGCCTTCGGGATCAAATTCACCGCATGAAAATGTTACCGTTGCACCATTGGCAAGGTAAACGAGCGGCATGAATTCAAATTCCTCCCGCCGTTTTTTTATGAGGCGGACATTGTAATGAGCATGGCAGTCGATAAGGCCGGGTAAAATGTAATCTTCATCACTCAGACGGATGGTATTTTTAGCGCGGTAACTCTGGGGTTTTTCGCCCACCCCGGCAAATCGTCCTTGCGTGATTGCGATGGAAACATTGGTTTCAAAAGCTCCTGATTCCACGTTAAAAAAATGGCCGCCAACGATGAGCGTGTCCACGTTTTGCTGGGCTTCCAATGGGCCGCCGCATTGTACAAGTGCTAGAAAACCAAGCCAAAAAGCGAATCTGTCGTACATTTTCTCTCCAAGTCGACGGCGACTAAAACCAGTTGGGGTAAAGCCAATGAAACAACCCCGACGCCGGTATTGTAATCTGACGGGCTTGATACGTTTAGCATGCTTCTGTGGCGTTTAATTAGTAATATTGAGTCGGATAGTAAGACCAGTTGATGATTCCTAGTCGGGATATATTTTTCTTTGAAGATTAAGTGTCAATTTTTGGATCAAAAAGTTATCCTAAACAGCCCGATTTATATTTTACGGAGAAATTTTTATGTGGCTCAGGTTTAGTTTGGTTTTGTTACTCTTCATCAGCTCGACAGAATTCGCAGCTGGGCAAGAAACGGGCGACGAAAATTTCACCAGTCTCTTCGATGGAAAAACAACTGAAGGTTGGCACAATCCTTTCGATTGGGGCGAAGTCTCGGTCGTAGACGGCGAGATCCACTTAGTCGCCAAAAAAAAGTTCTTTCTCATGTCCAATGAGGAATATGGTGACTACGTATTCGAAGGCGAAATGCATTTGCCCGAAGGGAAATCCAATTCCGGATTTATGGTTCGCGGACAGGAAGCAAAAAATCGAGTTTTCGGCTACCAATGCGAGGTAGACCCTTCGGATCGAAAATGGTCCGGTGGCCTGTATGACGAAGGTCGGCGAAAATGGCTCAATCCTCTGAAAGATCAGCCAGAGGCGCAGGATGCTCTAAAGAAATCCGATTGGAATAAATATCGTATTGTTTGCGAAGGCGATCATCTGGAGTTTTGGGTCAATGGAGTCAAGACGACGGATTACTATGACCCTGTTGACTTAACGGGGAAAATTGGACTTCAACATCACGGTGAAAAAGACCAATTGTATAGGTTCAAAAACTTGAAAGTCATCAAGCGTGGGCGTCATCGATGGGTTCCCATATTTGACGGAACCACTTTAAACGGATGGAACGCGACTGGTGGTGGCGACTGGAAAATTAAGGATGGAGTTTTGTTAGGTACAAGTACGAAAGACGAAACGAAGCACGGCTTGTTGACTAGCGAAAAATCCTACGGCGATTTTACAGCCAGGATTACTTTTCGGATCGGCGAGGGGAATAGCGGATTTTATTTTCATAGTGAACCCAATACTTCTGGCGTTGGAATCAGCGGTATTCAGGCGGAACTTGAAAATTCTGCTTTAATGGGCGGGCTTTATGAAACCGGAGGCCGAGGTTGGATGGTCAAGCCTTTGCATTATTTCCCAACCTTTGCCGAGGATCGTCAAGCAATTCGAAAAAAACAATGGGACAAAGCCTGGAACTCAGACGATTGGATGACCATGGTTGTTTCCGCACATGGCGATCGAATTGTTACCCACGTTAATGATATTCTCGCAAGTGACGTGGTTGATCCTAAGGGAAGGAAGTCTGGGAAATTTGCAGTTCAACTTCATGGTGGCCAGGATATGAAGGTTGAAGTGAAATCAATTGAATTGCTTGAAAAGGAAAAGTGAATCAATCAAATTGAAATATCGTTTCTTACACAGTTCAACTGATCGAAAAGTTCGGAATTGATGTTGGCCACGTTTCCAGGGTTTGAAAAAATGAAGTCCTATAATTCGCCTTTAAGCGGATGGCCGTTAGTTATTGCATTGATCCTTTTAATAAATGCGGGTTGCTCACAGGAACCGCAAGCAGATCAATTCACTCACCTTTGGAGTTCAAACGGGACTCACGTGTGGACGCACTTAGGAGTCGAATTGATACAAGCCAAAACAGAGGTATTTCAGCCCCCGGAGTTCTTTTTGAATCGAGAGCTCCTCCCGGACGAGAAGGTAAAGCTGGTCGGAGGAGTTGTTATCCACTGCGATGGCGATTCCCTTTTTATCGATAACCGCGTGGTAACAGAGGCTAACGTTCTGATTGAAAATGATGGCCGGGTGATACCCAACGCCTACATCAAAATCAATCACTAGCTCTCATCGATGGCTATGAACGTTTTTGTCGTTCAAGGGGACTTTTTGTGGGAACGTGATCAGGGCTCTATGGGTGCGGTGGCAAAAAACGGGGCGACTGTTTAAGACGGTTCAGTTTTGTGCTTTTTTCGACACGGCTTGTGATTTTGGGTTTTTAACTTCAGGGCTTTTTGTCACATTTGAATTGTGCTGACTCGGGAAAAGGCGTTAAGATGAGGGAATAAATGGTGTCGCGTTTGACATTTTCTCAGTTTGCCCAACTACTAACCAAACCCATGAACCGCCTTCAGATATATCGAATTTTTGCATTGCTGGCATTGCTTTTCAGTTGTTCGGCGAGCGATGCTCTGGCTCAAAATCCGTTAGGTGCAAAAGATGTTCTCGACACCGAGAAACATTTTACGCTTGTCGTGTTCCCAATTCTTCAGCGGCGTTGTTTTGCTTGCCACGGTAGCGACCAAGCCGATCTCAAGGGCGAATTTGACGTCACCAGTGTTCACGGAATTCTTAAAGGTGGTGAGTCCGGTTTAGCCGGAATGGTTCGTGGTAACTCAAAACAAAGTCTGATGGTAGAGGCGATTCGCTGGGATGGTTTAGAAATGCCACCAAAGGAAAACGACCGACTTTCAAAAGATGAGATTGACGCAGTAGAGAGTTGGATCGATCAAGGCGCGGTTTGGCCGGACTCTCAGCGACAAGAGTTAATTAAATCAATGAGCGCGGACGATGGTGATATTTCGGGCAAGGTCATTGCAACCAGCGGCGGCCAATCAAAAGCGTGGGACAAGCGAAGATACAAGGAGGAAGCTATCTGGGCGTTTGCTCCAATTGTTAAGCCGGTCGTGCCCGGTACGACGGTGAAGCCGTCATCTGAGATTGATGCCTTTGTTGATTCCAAAATTGCTGATGCCGAGCTGAACCCGGCGGCGATTGCTTCGCCAGCGGTTCTGGTTCGCCGTGCTTATTACGATCTGTTAGGCTTGCCGCCAACAATTGAGGAAACGGCTGCGTTTGTAAATGCTTACCAGGAAGATCCTGTTGGAAGCTGGAATCAGCTCATTGATGAATTGTTGGCCAGTCCTCATTACGGGGAGCGATGGGGGCAGCATTGGCTGGATGTAGTTCGCTATGCCGACACCAGTGGTTTCTCAAATGATTATGAGCGATCCAATGCATGGCGTTACCGCGATTATGTGATTCGCGCGTTCAACGAAGATTTACCCTACGATCAATTTATTGTTCAACAAATTGCCGGGGATGAACTTGCGAACGAAGAAAGCCAAGCGACCGACGAGTCGTCAAGTTTTAGTTTAGCGGAGGGCCTTGTCTCGACTGGGTTCCTAAGAATGGGCCCGTGGGAGCATACGGCAATGACGCCGGAGAAGGTTAGTCGCCAAATCTTTCTTGATGATTTGACAAACGCCGTTGGTGAAACGTTTCTCTCGACACCGCTAAGATGTTGTAAATGCCACGATCACAAATTCGATCCCATTCCAACTCGTGACTATTACCGAATGTACGCCGCATTCTCGACGACTCAGCCTGCTGAAATGCCATCGGAGTTTTCCAGCGAAGAGAGCAGAAATGGTTTCACTGAGCAGAAATTCCATGTCGAAACCATGTTGGCTCATGCGACGGAAAAAATGAACCTCTTGTACGCTAAACGTGAGGAAGCGGCAAAGGCATGGTTTAGGGAGCGTGGCCGTGAAGCGGATTATGCGCCCTTCGACAAGCGCCGGCAGGCAACGTTTACTGGTGAAAAGCCAAGAAGATTTGTTGGCTTATCCATTGCCGAAGAAGGTGAGCTCAAAGTCAGAGAGCAGGATGTTAGGATTTGGACACGCCGAATGGAGCGCTTTCAGCCTCTGGCTCAATCAGTATTTAACGGTGGTGATTATATTCAATCGTCGTTGAAACTGCGGATGCCCAAAAATAAGTACCAGCGCTCCAAGGTAAAGGCGATTACCAAGGCTCGGATTTTGGATGGTGGCAGTGTTTATGCGCCGTCGGCTGAAGTAACTCCGGGCGTGCTCAGTGCCATCGGTTTGAATTCGAGTGCGTCCGCAACAAGTGAAGACCGATATGGGCTGACGGAGTCGTCGGACGGACGGCGATTAGGTTTAGCAAGATGGATTGCTGATTCAAATAATTCACTTGCCGTCAGGTCAATCGTGAACCGGGTTTGGAGCCTCCATTTTGGGAAGGGAATCGCAGGGAATCCGAACAATTTAGGAGCATCTGGAAAAACTCCCACTCATCCACTGCTTCTTGATTATTTGGCGGCAGAATTCGTAGCCAACGGCTCGTCGATCAAATGGTTGAATAAAAAAATCATGGGGAGCCACGTTTATCAAAGAGCAAGCTCGCATCCCGATTATGTGAAGATTGGAAATGTTGATCCAAACAATGATCTTTTGTCTTACTTCAATCCTCGGCGTCTTACCGCGGAAGAGCTCAGAGATACGATGTTGATGCTGAGTGATGAACTTAATTTGGCAGTGGGCGGACTTCCGATTCGACCTGAGATAAATCTCGAGGTAGCGTTATCTCCGAGGATGATTCAGTTTTCGCTTGCCCCGGGTTATCAACCAGACGCAACTCCGGAACAGCGAAACCGCCGAAGCGTTTATATCCAGCGAATTCGCGGATTGTCGGACCCTTTGTTAGAGGTGTTTGATAAACCCAATTCGAGTGAATCATGCGAGATGCGCGACTCGGCAAGTGTAACTCCTCAGGTTTTCACGCTTCTTAACAGTGATGTTGTGACGAAGAGATCCATTGCGATGGCAGTTCGCTTGCAAAAAGAATTCGGTTCGGTGGAAATGCAGATTGAAAAGGGATACCAACGAGCCCTCGCAAAGGCTCCTTCTCCGGCGATGCTCAAGCGTCTGGTCACTCATTACCAAGATATGGTGGCCTATCATCTTGAGCACCCACCTGAACAAGAGGTTTTTCCGACAGAAATTACGAGACGTGTCGTCGAAGAATTTTCCGGTGACCCATTTGAGTACCAAGAGCGTTTGGACATTTACGAGAACTACAGCCCGGACAAGCAAGCCAGTGATGTGGCTGCTGAAACCCGAGCCTTAGCGGATGTGTGTTTGCTGTTTTTAAATAGTAATGAATTTATGTTTGTCTATTAAATATTAGCGAGTTTGGATCGTCTCGCTCGAGGTGGAATAGGTTTTATGAACGGCTTTAAAAGTGAATTAGACCGTCGCAATTTTATGTACGGACTCGGTGCGTCCTTGGGTTCTGTTGCACTGACCGGTTTGTTGGGGAGTGACGCCGCTGCGAAGGGTAGGACTGTCGCCGAGGATAATAAAAAAAAGCCGCACCATGCTGCAAAAGCGAAATCCGTGATTATGTTGTTCATGGAAGGCGCTCCGTCCCACATAGAGACCTTCGATCCCAAGCCCAAGCTGAGTGAGCTTCATCTAAAAAAATTCGTCAGTCAAAATGAGCGGTTTTCGGGGATGACCCGCGGCAACCGTTTTTACGTTGGAAGTCCTTATAAGTTTCGAAAAGTTGGGAAATCAGGGATTGAGATGTGCGAACATTTTACGCACATGGCGGAGGCTGATGTTGCTGATGAGTTGTGTGTTTATCGTGGTTGTCAGGCTGAATCGGTCAATCACCCTGCTGCGCTGTTCCACATGAACACCGGCAGTCGTTTTGGTGGTGATCCGGCAATCGGTTCCTGGGTGAATTATGGTTTGGGTTCGGTGAACGAGAATCTACCTGGATACGTTGTGATGACCGAACTGGCTGCACCTCAAGGTGGATCTGGAAACTGGTCGAGCGGTTTCCTTCCGTCGAAGTATCAAGCGACGCGTTTGCGTTCATCCGGTTCGCCTATTTTGGATTTAAATCCACCCAAGTGGAAGAATCGCGACCACCAACGTTCGAATCTTGATTTGCTTTCTGAACTGAACGCGGAGTCATTGAGGAGTCATCCTCAACATCGGGAGTTGGAGTCCCGGATGGATAACTACGAACTGGCTTTTCGAATGCAGATGGAGGTACCTGATCTGGTGGATCTGAGTCTAGAGTCTGAGTCCACACTTGAAATGTACGGACTGAATCAAGACTCGACTGCAGAGTTTGGCCGTAAGTGTTTGATGGCACGAAGATTGGTCGAAAAGGGTGTCCGATTTGTGCAGATTTTCTCTGGCGGGTGGGATTCCCATGACTTCATTGAACGAGCCCATAAAAAGCGAATCCAGTCAATTGATCAACCGATTGCCGCGCTAATCAAGGATCTTAAATCTCGCGGGATGCTTGAAGATACCCTCATTGTTTGGACGGGCGAGTTCGGGCGCACCCCAGACAATACGGTTCGCGGTGGTCAAACAGCCATCGGAAGAGACCATAACGCCAATGCGATGAACATGTTCTTTGCTGGAGGGGGCGTGAAAAGAGGTGCGGTGATTGGTGCGACCGACGAGATTGGCGGAGAAGCGGTTGAGGTCGTGCATCCGATTCGGGATGTCCATTGCACTATGCTTGATCTGTTGGGTCTCGATGACAACAAATTGACGTATTTTCACGGTGGGCGTTACAAGCAGTTGTCCCAGTTTGGCGGTGAAGTGATAAAAGAGATCATTGCCTGACTCTTTCAATCAGTGGCAAAAAAGAGAATGGGCACCGTGCTGGAGGTCGCAGGCTCAAAATATCTAACTGCCGATTATGAGCGTGTGACTTTTTTCTGCTAGGAAATAGGCTGATGTTTAAAAATTCAATTTGTGTTTTATTGGTTTCGTGTTGTTTGTTTTATTTTGGCCAATCGGCTTCGGCTCAGGATCAGCCCAACATAATTTTTATCCTTGCTGACGATTTAGGCTGGGGCGACCTGGGGATCTTGCACCAAAACTCCTCGACGCATCCACGCCGCCACAAAACTCCCCATTTAGATCAAATGGCCAGCGATGGGGTGTTGATGCCTAAACATTACTGCCCTGCCCCGGTTTGCGCACCAAGCCGGGCATCGTTTTTGATGGGGGTGCATCAAGGGCATGCGACGGTTCGCAATAATCAATTCGATAAAGCGCTCAACGATAATCATACGGTTGCCACAGTTTTGAAAGACGCTGGCTATAAAACTGCGTTGATCGGGAAGTACGGCCTGCAAGGTGAAGGTGAGGATTCAAAAACATGGGAAGCCTATCCAACTAAGCGAGGTTTCGATGAGTTCTTTGGGTATGTCGCCCACTCGGATGGGCATGTTCATTATCCAAGTCATTCATGGCCGATAGGAAATTCTGAGTCGCATCGCGTCGGAAAGCAGGTCTGGTGGAACAATCGAGAAGTCTCCGGCGAACTTACACGCTGTTACACGACGGATTTATTTACGGCTCGGAGTAAGCATTGGATTATCGAACACCGCAAAGCGTCACCTGAACAGCCCTTTTTTCTGTATCTCGCGTTCGACACTCCCCATGCGGCATTGCAAGTCCCTACCGGGCCATATCCGAGCGGATTAGGAGTAGACGGCGGCGTTCGCTGGCTCGGGCAAGCTGGCGAAATGATCAACACCGCTTCGGGAACGATTGACTCGTACCGTCACCCTGATTATGTCGACAAAGGATGGTCGGATGTTCAGGAACGATTTGCGACGATGGTTCGAAGAATTGACGTGTGTGTCGGAGATTTGTTAGTAACGCTCAAAGATCTTGGGATATCAGAAAATACGATGGTCGTTTTCACGAGTGATAACGGCCCACATGACAAAACATACATTGCGGGAAAACGGTATGAGGCAAGTGATTTTCAGTCATACGGGCCCTTTGACGGCACCAAGCGTGATACTTGGGAAGGCGGTATTCGAATGCCAACGATCGCTTGGTGGCCAACGAAAATTCCAAATAATTCCATCCATCAAAAACCAACCCAATTTCATGACTGGATGGCAACCTTCGCTGAACTGGCCGGTGTGCTCCCCCCCGCAAGAACGGATGGCGTTTCAATGATGAGATCACTTCAAGGTGGTCAGGACCAAAAGCCAAGTCGCATCTATGTTGAGTACGAAAATAACGGAAAGACAAAGTCCTATCCTGACTTTCTTAAATCTCGTGGTGGGAAAAAGAGAGGTGAAATGCAAGTGATCCACCTCGACGGATTCAAAGGAATTCGGACCAACATTAAATCGCATACAGATCCGTTTGAAATCTATGACTTAAAGACTGATGTCGGCGAGCGAAAAAATTTAGCAAAATTGGGAGGCAAATTTAAGGAACTCGACCAGCGTATGCGGGATCAAGTCTTACGCCTTCGAATTCCCAATGAGACAGCTCGCCGCCCCTACGATTCAGAGTTTATTCCCGGTTATCAAAACGAGAATGAGTTAAAATCATCATTCGATAAGTGTTTAGAAGGAAAATTTAATTACGTACCCGACCTGACTGCAAGTAAAAAAGAGGCAACCTCGCCATCAGTTGTTAAAAAAGTTGTGCTGTCCGAAAAACAGACAAATTTCTCCGGAAAATTTCGATGTGCCAATGGTGGGGCTGTCATGGTGGTTCGCACCGTCGAGGTCACGCAGTCGGGCCGGTATTCCATTTCCCTACAATCGAAATCAAGGGTATTCGTTCGATTACATGAAGCTGGAATTATTGACGCAGATTTCGACAACGAACGTCGAAAACTTTCGACTGAGGTCGAGCTAAATCTTGGCGAAGGGTTTCATCCATTGTTGATCGCAGGTTTGACGGGTGAAAAAGACGAATTGTCGTTCAGCGTCAATTTCCGAAGATTAGGAGCAAGTGCAAAATAGGGATGATGCGAAAACAGAATTCAACGTTTCAAAATGTGCAGAACTGCAGTCGAATTCATTGGCGTGATTTGTTTAGGATCCCTTTTTTATCTGTCCACGTCTGTTTTCGGTCGAACAAGTCTTTGTACTTTCGATAAACGGGGCGAACAGCATTGTCATTAATTTCATACAGGTGCTGGTCGTAGAGGTTCCTCATTTTATTGAGTGCCTCTAAATTGGAATCGTCACTAGCCGCATTTGTGAGTTCGTTCGAATCTTGATTCATGTCAAACAACTCCTCGGTGGCTAACATGTCGTCCTCTTGAGAGTACCAGTAGAGATATTTCCAAGAGTTAGTCACCACGCCAAATGAATGAGCGGTGTCTGGCCCCCAGAAATTCATCAGTGATAGGCTCTCACGGACTGGTTTCGTCGGCGCTTCCAGAAGCGGGGTCAGGCTCACGCCGTCAATGTTTTCCGGTTCGGGAATCCCGGCGAGGTCGAGCATAGTCGGCGAAAGATCAATGCTGCCAGTTAATGAGTCACATCGGATGCGTTTCCCAGAACTTGGATGCCTTGGGTCAAAAATAATCAACGGCACTCGAGTTGATTCATCGTAGGGTATTACTTTTGAGCCATAACCGTGTGAACCGCAAAGAAAACCATTATCGGATGTGAAAATGATGACGGTATTGTTTTCAACTCCTTGGCTTTTCAGCGCTGCCCGGATCTCTCCGACTGCTACATCAACGCCAAATATCTGTTGGTTGTATTTACGCATTACCTCGACATAATCATCGGAGTAACCCCACTCCTCGAAACGTGTATATTGACGACCAGTTTTGCTCTGTTCGGCTAGATGCAAACCATTTTCCCGACCGTAGTTTTTTGGTTTGGGAAAAATTGTGTTTTCGTAAACCGAGTCAAATTTTGGATCTGGCTGAACCGGTCGATGAGATGCTTTAAAGCTAATGGAGAGGCAAAAGGGAACCTTTGCGTTAACGGATTGTTCAATAAAGTCTTTTGAAAATGCCGCATAGGCTAAAGTCGAATGGGGATGGGTCTTGGCGTATTGCTTGATGGCGGGGTTCCGCGCGGTGGCGTAATTCGTTTGACCGGGGCCGCCACCCCAAAGGTCAAAGTCTTGACTCGGCAGTTGTTTTTCACCTTCGATTTGGATTCCAAATTTGCCGGCAAATGCGGTTCGGTATCCTGCTTGCTTAAACCGCATGGGATAACTAGTTTCCCAAAGTTTTCGCGTTAAATCACCTTTGTTGAAATTGCACCCAGTCCGGAACTCATAGAGCCCGGTAAAAATGTTAGCGCGACTGGCCATGCAGATTGCGGTCGTAACGTAGTGCCGATCAAAAATCACTCCATCGGTCGCGAGTTGATCTAGGTTCGGAGTTCTAACTTTGTCATTGCCATAGCAGCCCATTGTGATGGTCGATTGGTCATCTGTGAGCAAAAAGATGATGTTGGGTTTTTTATTCAGCGTTGCATCTTGGGAGCAAACGACTCCACCAAAGTTCAGTTGTAACGATAATGCGAGAATTAAGACGGTAGATGGCTTCAACATATTTTCTCGAAATAAAAAGGAGTCCGATTTAGCAAATCAACTGCAAAGTTTTTATGGCTTCCAACCCTGTAAGATCATAACCTAAGGGTTATTGGAAGTGAAGCAATTGGTAGTTCTCGCTCGAACCGCCAAATTTTTTAAATTGGCTTCTGTCTGTCAATAGTGATTCTTCTGTGCAGCCGTTGTCTGACCAGCGTTCGCTAATTGACAAAGCAATATAGAAACGGTGGCAGTGCTGATGGGAACTAAATTAATTGAACGCGGCATCACCCGGTATGATATCGAGGCACAGGGCACGTTTGGTTATATGATGCGAATTTCTCGTGGTGGGGAGCACACCAACGAGTTTTTTTCGGATAAAAAATACAGCGGCAAAAGGAAAGCGCTGGCTGCATCGCGTGCACGTTACAGTCAGCTTTTATCACAATTGCCTCCACCCAAGACAACAAAAGGCATTCGGACTCATCGCAACCAAAGTGGGGTGGTAGGAGTCCATCTTTCAGTTTGCGAATCTACCTACGGTAAGGCTTATTCGAGCTACTGTGCGTCTTGGAAGACAAGATCGGGTGCTCGGAATAAGATTAGTTTTTCGTTTAAGAAATACACGAAAAAAACTGCGTGGGAACTGGCGTGCATTGCCCGAGAATTGGAAACGACTGATCGAGCGAAAGTCGAGCGCATCCTGCGATCGAGGTCGCAGAAAAAGTCAGCTAAGGTTCAAAATGGATCCTCAGCGAACTCCCGCGCGAAGACGAAAAACAGGGCAAAAACAAAAACGACTAAATCAGCATTGAAGAAGCGATCCCAAAGGTCTTAGTGGTTTGATTATTGCTACCGATAGTCGCTTGCTCTAACCGTGGAACCGAAGTTCTAAAGTTGCCGATTCACCAATCAATAACGCACTCCATGTTAACCGTGCTCCGAAGAACGTGAATTTTGTAGCAGACTTCTTCCAATTGGTGTCAAAGCTATCTAAAACGCTGCGGTTTTAAGCGGCTCTGTTATCCCCACGCTCGAAAAACCCTGCTAGACTTTGTGGAACTGATTGTTAGTCATCGCCAGTTGAATTTCTTTTTGTTGGCGATCACTCGTATTGTTCAAAATCCAGTGAGAGATAACGTGGCCAGAATTACCATCATTTTGATTAGCTTGTTTTCGGGTCTATCGATTTGCGGTGCGGAGGTAATTCAAGATGACGCGTCTATGGTAGCCTCGGCTGAACTCGAAATAGATGAGGCCACAGAGACTGTTGGCGAAAGTAAAGCCAGCGATGCCAAGAAGAGCAATGCGGTCGAAGTGGAACAGCATGATTCCGGGCCGTTTTTCAAAAATGATGCTGTTATTTTTGGCATTCTTATGGTCATTCTGGGATTGATTTTTTGGACCTCGAGCCTAGAGTTCCCGGCAGTAAAGCTGTTTTATAAAGTCATTCCAATGCTGCTGGTTTGTTATTTCCTTCCGTCACTATTGACCTTTTTTAATTTGGTCGATCATCATGACTCTCAACTCTATTACGTTGCCACGCGATTCCTGTTACCCGCCACACTTGTTCTGCTTACACTCAGCATTGACCTAAAAGAAATTTATGCTCTTGGCCCGAAAGCATTGATTATGTTTTTAACCGGTTCAGTCGGTGTCGTTGTGGGCGGACCTTTGGCTGTATTGGCGGTAGCTTGGATTTATCCCGAAATCGTCGGCGTCGATGGGCCTGCTGCAGTTTGGAGGGGCTTAAGTACGGTCGCTGGGAGTTGGATTGGAGGTGGTGCAAATCAGGCGGCGATGCAAGTTGTGTTCATGACCCCGGAACCGGATGCCGGGGTAGAGGTTTCGGGGCAATTGGAGGATTTGTACAGCGTGATGGTTGCCGTGGATGTGATTGTTGCCGAGGTTTGGATGTTCTTTTTGCTAATGGGGGTTGGTTTCTCCAAAGACATTGATCGGATTTTTAAAGCCGATTCGTCGAGTATTGAGCGGCTGAAGACGAAGATGGAAAGTTTTAGCGCACGGGTGACAAGAGTGCCAACGACGACCGATCTAATGGTCATTGGAGCGATTGGATTCGGTGCGACAGCGTTTGCCCACTTTACGGGTGCTTATATAGCGGAGAGTGTTCAGGCGACAATTACGAGTGCTCAAGTGATGGTAACTGGACCCGACGGAAATCTAATCATGGGGGAGAATCCCTACGGCTTTCTAAAGGATTTAGGCCTCGCGAGTTCGTTTTTCTGGCTGATTGTGATTTCAACTGCAATTGGTATTTCGCTTTCGTTCACTCCATTTCGAAATTATGAAGGTGCCGGTGCATCCAAAATAGGAACCGTCTTTATTTTTATACTCGTGGCCGTTATTGGAATGGGAATGGATATTCGGGCGCTTGCCGATCACCCTGGTTTCTTTTTGATTGGCGGTATTTGGATGGCAATTCACGTCGGCTTAATGTTTTTCGTTGGGTGGCTGATTCGCGCTCCTTACTTCTTTTTAGCCGTGGGTAGTAAGGCAAACATTGGTGGAGCCGCGAGTGCTCCGGTAGTCGCGGCTGCCTTTCATCCCGCCCTCGCGCCCGTTGGCGTTTTGCTGGCTGTGCTGGGTTATGCGTTAGGCACTTATGGTGCGATGCTGTGCGCGTGGATGATGCAAAGTGTCACACCCATCGCCAACTAGTCCGAGTGGCATCGATGGCGAACGAGAACATTCCACCGCATAGATCCGTCAAATTTCAAACGCTTGAGTTGGCGTTAAAGTCCGGGGTTGGTGTGGTTTAGGTAGAGCAGGAAGCTGTAGACCACGACAATGCCAGTAATGCAAGAACCTGCGTTCAGTAAAAATCTAGCCGTTCTTACTTTCTTGATTGCCACAATTTGTGCGATCACGCAGACAACCGTAACGATCAGCAGTTTAAAACCAATGGCTCCATTGAAACCATACTGGTCAATAAAAAACTGCGCGAAGGGGTTGGTTTCGCGTGCTCCTTCGACACTAAAAAGTAGTCGATGGGTCATGAAAATATCCAAACAATTAATCAGGATAAAGACAGTCGATTGGTTTTGAAGGGGAAGTTGGCCAGTAAACAAATTTTTCCAACCGTGGTTGGGATGCCCGTCCGCATGTTGGTTGGTGTTTTCCTGCTCGTTTGACGGTTGGTCGATTGGAGTTTCGGGGTGAGTTGGTGCTTCGAAAGAATTAACCACCTCTCCATTTGACAGTTCGTCGTAGGCGTCCTGAACTTGCTGAAATGCCCAACTGTCCCCACCCTGATCAGGGTGGTGCTTTTGTGCTTTCTCTCGATACGCTCTACGGATTTCCTGCGGTGTTGCTTCGTTGCTGACACCTAATATTTTTCGTGCATCCATAATCTAATTGTACTGGGGAAACTAGGAGCGAAAATACGACATGAGGCATTGGTGCTTCAAAATTTTCTAAAAACATTGGAAAAGAGGGGTAAATTCGCTGATTAAGTAATTCAATTTCTCCAAATACGCCA
Source organism: Mariniblastus sp. (assembly GCA_029251085.1). GTDB lineage: Bacteria > Planctomycetota > Planctomycetia > Pirellulales > Pirellulaceae > Mariniblastus. The sequence goes on along the minus strand of JAQXDZ010000111.1, from coordinate 26,764 downwards.
GTTCAGCCACCAAAATGAAGTGCCTTCCGGTTCGAATGGACGAAAAAGCGTAATAGCTAATTTTGAGGATGGTTTAAGGTATTTGCGATTATTGCGGGATTGTCTTGTTTGACCAAAGCGAACACCACCGATACATTTCTCAATGGTATTCGTCGGAATCGGTGTATTAATGAATAAACAAAAACGCGGTTTTTCTCTGATTGAATTGTTGGTGGTGATTGCAATTATTGCGATTTTGATCGCGATGTTTTTACCGGCGGTGCAAAACGTACGAGAAGCGGCCAGACGCACTAAGTGCAGTTCTAATTTAATCCAACTCGGCTTGGCTAACCAAAACTTTAATACCTCAAACAGTCATTTTCCCAATGGCTGGAACAGCGAGTCTGGTTGGGGGACGATCAGCTATCTTTTGCCGTTTATCGAACAAGGAAATCTCTATTCAAAGATTGACTTTTCGACTTTTACGGACGCTGACGAAAATCAGGCAATCATCAAAGAACGGATCCCGCTTCTGTATTGTCCCAGTTCCGGCAACAACTCAAGTACATTTCAGCTGGAGGGTCTCGACGGGTTGGTTGACGTCGGGCGAACACATTACGTTGGCTGCATCGGTTCGTCCGTTAGACAAGAAGACATGGGCGACGGTCAGCTTTGCCCTTCAGCCGATTTACTTGATTCAATCGGCTTCATCGACGGAATGTTCTATGAAAACAGTACGACGCCGTTGCGTGATGTTCGAGATGGGCTTTCCAACACTATTTTAATGGGTGAGCGAAGTGCTAACGTCTTTGATTCACAGTGGCCTGGAATCATTGACGGTTCCGAACATACTGGTTGGCGAGTGGTGGGATGGACAGGAGAGCCACCAAATAATCCACCTCGTCGTGATCCAATCGTGATTGTTAACGATGACGGCAGTGAAGAAATTCTTGAAATCCATTTTCATGGTTTCGCTCAGTTTAACAGTATGCATGGCGGTGGGCTAACAACCTTTGCTTTTGTTGATGGCTCCGTACGATTCATTAGCGATGACATCGATCCCCGTGTTTTTAAAGCGATGGGTACGATTAAAAATGGAGATACAGCTATCGAATAGTTTTATCAATCTAGCAGTTTACTGAATTCGAGAAAAAAACGCGTTTCCACTCTCTTGTGAAAACGCGTTTCTTGTAAATGAATTGGGACCAGAGCAATTCTACATGTTGATCTCAAACCCTTTTCGGTAGGGCCTTGCCAGGAAGGAGTTCGCGAGATCGTCGCCAACGATTTGTTCGTTTTTGTCGTCCCATTTTAAGCTGCGTCCCAAGCGGGCAGAGATGCCTGCCAGATGACACACGTTGAGCATTTGCATATGGGAATGGACATCCGAAATGGGCTCTTTTTGTTCACGATGGCAATAGAGAAAATTCGCCCAATGAGCCCGACGCTCATTTTGTTCCATTGGTAGCCCTTTGTAGGCTTTTTGAATGGCGTCCTCGGGCAGCGGGTTTTCCGCAAGCGCTTTGACCGGAGCACCGTCTAGCTTACCTCGACTGACAAAAATTCGTCCCTTGTCGCCTTCGATTAAAACTCCATTCCGTCCGTCACTTTTGATAATCATTTCTACATCGCCGGGGTATTGGACGGTGAACGAAAAATTAGTAGCGGTATTGTAACGGTCTCGCTGGATGGGAAACCCGTCCTTAAATTCTACGGGGTGTTGCGAACTGCCGGAAATCGATAGTGGCCCCTCTGTTTGGCCATTTGATTTAAGTGCCCAGTTGGCAATGTCGACATGATGTGCGCCCCAATCTGTTAGCTTGCCCCCAGAATACTCGTACCACCAGCGAAATTCGTAATGGCAATTGGTGTTGCCTCGTCGCTTTTTTCCTGACGGATCTGGTCGATTCAAGTATCCGACTTTTGGAGCGGGGCCAAGCCAGCGATCCCAATCAAGGCTCGCGGGAATTGGAGCGGCGGGAATGGCATCACACTGAGGAGCGCCGCCAATACAACATTCTATTCGTCTAATTTTTCCGAGGCGACCATCTGCTACGAGTGCGATCGCTTTAGTAAATAGATTGAATGAACTGCGTTGTTGGGTTCCGACCTGAACAATGCGGCCAGTTTCTTTTTGAACCTTGCGAATCAACTTACCCTCGTCAATGGTCAGGGTGAGCGGTTTTTCGCAGTAAACATCCTTGCCGGCATACATTGCTTCGATGAGAGGTTTTGTGTGCCAGTGGTCTGGGGTCGCAATATGCACGACTTTAATGTCGTCTCGATCTAAGATTTTTTGGTAGTCCAAATAGGTATCTGCCTTGCCCTTACTAAGGGATGCATTGCTCGAGTCACACCGTGTTTGATCCACATCGGCAATCGCTACGACGTCAACCCATTCTTTGGCTGCTCGCATATTTCCGTTACCCATTCCACCAGCTCCAATGAGCCCAATAGGAATACGGTCATTTTTTGCTCGGGTAATTGCCGCGAGCGAATTGGTGGGAGTGTAAACACAAGGGAGCGTTAAACTGGCACCCGTCGCGGCGGTCTTTTTAAGGAAATCTCGACGATGATTGATTTGTTTTTGCATGAATACTGATTCTGTAAAAATAACTATGGTTCTGGACTTCAGACTCACTCAACGAAAAAAGACAATGGTCGCTCCGACGTTAAGCGGGTTTGTTGCAGCTATAAAAGAGTTTTGGAACTGATTCGACGATTTTAGGTTAACAGGATTTCCGAGAGTGTCCTAATTGTATGGGGAAGGAATATCAGCGTTTTACGAGCGGCTGATCCAGTTTGACCGAGAATTCCCCGAAAATCATTACGATTTGCCTCAAATCTGATAGCGGTTTGAAGCTTTGCGAAATCTTAGTTGAAGAGAAACCTAATCAAGTGTATTATTCCGAGCGTTAACTCAGGTTTTCTTCAGACGTCACATGCACCGATTATTAAAAATCTTACTCGCAATCATGGTCATCAGCTGCCCGCTTCGGTGCCAGCTGGGATTGAGTGATTGCTGCGGCGAAGCGATTACATCGTCGGCAAGCGAGTGCTGCTGCGACGATTCGGGAATGGAAACCCCCGTCTTTCCCGTGGAGGAAACGGAAGACAAGTGCGGCTGTCTGTGTAGCGGAGCTACAATGCCTGATGCAGCCGATTTGTTTACCCAAGAATCAGTTCAGTTTGAAGTTGAACTGATTTCTTTCTTGTTATCCGACGTAATGTCGGTGCACTCGGATAGTGAATCTCGTTCACACTGGTGTGCGTTTGAGATGCCGGTGTGCGCCCGAAATATCGGTCGGCAAATGCGCTGCCTTCACGGCTCTTTTATCATTTAGCGGCGGCAATTGCATATTTAAATGCATTGACGTTTTCTCCGGCATTGAATGATGCTGCTAATTTGATTTTCTTTAGAGTGAGTGGCAAACATGTTTTTTCGCCCATTGCCATGGGAGTACGGTGTTCGCAATCTATTTCGAAGGCCGCTGCGAACTTTTTTGACATTCGTTGGACTGACTACGGTCGTGCTGCTTGTCCTGGTGGTTGTTGGATTCATTCGCGGGCTTGAAAAATCGTTATCCGTCAGTGGGGATAGTCGAACGGCACTCGTTTTCTCTTTGGGAATGGGTGAAAACTTGGAGTACTCCTCGATACCGATGCGAACAAATGATTTGGTCCCCTCAAGTATTCAAGGGATTCAGGAGCGGTATGGAGCTAAATACGTTTCCCCTGAACTTTATCTTGGAACCCAGGTAGGTATCAAGGAAAGCGGACGAGAAGGCTATCAGGAAACGTTGGGATTAGTTCGCGGTGTCACACCCAAGGCGTGCCTGGTGCGTCAACAGTTCCAACTGGATGAGGGAAGATGGCCTGAGTCTGGAGAAATTATTATCGGCAGGCTTGCCGCCACTAAACTTGGAGCAAGCGCAGACGATATTTCCGTCGGCGACACTCTCCAGCTGGAAAGTCGGGATTGGAAGATCGTTGGCGTATTTTCATGTGGTGGTGCAGCGTTTGAATCAGAAGTCTGGTGTCGATTAGACGAGTTGCAACAAGCGATGAAGCGGCAAGATCTGAGTATTGTCGCGATGACTTTGGAGCAAGATGCCGATTTTTCTGAATTGGATCTGTTCTGCAAGCAGCGATTAGATCTGGAACTTCAAACGATGCCTGAGTCAGAATATTACGCGGGACTACAACGAGACTATGAGCCCATTCGCTGGCTTGCGTGGTTGGTGGTTTTGCTTGTTGCTGGCGCGGGTGTCTTTGCTGGCTTAAATACTATGTACGGTTCCGTGGTCGGAAGAATTTCTGAACTTTCGATGTTGCGGACCATTGGGTTTGTTCGGCGGGCGATCGTCGTAAGCCTAATTCAGGAAGCCGTGTTACTTTCGTTGGCCGCCAGTCTGAGTGCAAGTTTTATAGCGCTACTCTTGGTTAATGGATCTGCTGTTCGGTTTACGATGGGTGCTTTTCAATTGCAGATTGATAGTACCTCGATTTTGATTGGCTGTGGTGTGGGATTACTTCTTGGATTTCTAGGTGCGATCCCACCTGCAATTCGTGCGTTAAAAATGCCTATCGTGGATGGGCTTAGAGCGGTTTAAGGAGAAATGAAAATGAGAATTTATTTTGAACTGACGCTAGTTTCAATTGTCACTGTAATGCTTGCGGGCTGTACCAATTCAACGGATACCGGGCCTGCGGTTAACAAAGTCAAAGTCGACCCGGCTCCGTATCTGTTGGCAACTGAACCAGACGGAGGCCTCGATGTCATTGCGGCAAGAGAATCAGCAAAAGACGATGACGCAGTTGTCGTTGTCGGCCGAATTGGCGGAGGATTAAATCCATGGGTTGAATCCCGCGCTGCATTTCAGATTGTCGACCCTTCGATTTTAGCGTGCAGTGATGAGACACCAGATGGCGAAACATGTAGCTGTAAAACACCGTGGGATTATTGTTGTGAGATCGATAAGTTGCCGGATGCAATGGCTTTGGTTCGTTTCGAAGATAAGCAGGGCAAGGTGGTACTGGAAGATGCCCGAAATTTATTTGGAATAATGGAATTGCAGACCGTCGTCGTAAAAGGGATTGCGAAGCGTGATGAGGCTGGCAATCTGACCGTCATTGCGGACGGAATCTTTTTGCGTAATTAAGTTGTACACGCAGGCTACCGAATGTTTTGATTAAGTTTATTTGGATCTTAAGCAATGGCAGAAGTTGATTTATCACAGTTAGCAGTCGACCGGGCCGCGCCAACCGAGTTGGCCAGTCGTAGGCGGAATTGGATCGGACGCTATGCGTTTCCCGTAGTCTTAATTGGTGGTTTTGCCGCGTTAGTAATTTGGTGTTCGCAAGAATATTTATTTCCTCCGCAAAAGGTACAGGTAGTCCCAGTTTTTGCGACTCAGGCAGAGGTTCGAACGGAAGGGGCCGAACTCTTTAAAGCAGCTGGTTGGATCGAGCCTCGCCCTACCGCAATTCGAGTCGCTGCGCTTGCGACCGGTGTAATCGAAGAACTCCTCGTGGTTGAAGATCAATTGGTCAAGAAAGGCGAACCGGTCGCAGAGCTTATTAAAGCCGATGCGATTTTAAATCATAATGGGGCGGTTGCTAATCGAGAATTGGCAGAAGCAGAGCTGGAACGCAACAAGGCTGCTTGTGCGGCAGCGAAAACACGGTTTGAGCAACCTGTTCATTTGGAGGCTAAATTAGCCTCCGCTGACGCTGATTTGGCAAAAATTAATACATCGCTGATTAACCTTCCGTTTGAAACGCAGCGAGCCGAAGCGGAATTGAAATTTGCTCAGGGTGATTTCGAACGAATGTATAAAGCAGCCGCTTCCGTTTCCGGAAGGGAGATTGATCGTTCAAAGGCTGACTTTGTTACTGCCAAAGCCCATTTGTCTGAATTGCTTGACCGCAAGCAATCGCTGGAAAAAGAGGTGTTTGCTGTTCGTCAAAAAAGGGACGCAATTAATGTCCAACTGCAATTGCTGGCTGATGAAACCAAGGAGAAGGACGAAACCTTAGCTATGGTCGATGCTGCCGAAGCAAAATTAAAGCAGATGTCTGTGGCCGAGTCCGAGGCGGAGTTGCGGCTCCAGAGAATGACGATCCGCGCGCCAGTGGACGGCCGCGTCTATCGATTGGTCGGTCTTCCCGGTGCCCGAGTTGGTTCCGGGGTAATGACAGCAATGACAGGGCATGACGGTAGTAGCGTGATTACGATGTATCGTCCAGACAGCCTTCAAATTCGCGTCGATGTTCGTTTCGAAGACATTCCGAAAGTAAGTCTTGGTCAGCTAGTGGCGATCTCCAATCCGGCGATGCGGGACGCGATTCGGGGAAGAGTTTTGTTTATCAGTTCCGAAGCCGATATTCAAAAAAACACCCTTCAGGTAAAGGTGGCAATCGATAGTCCTCCTTCGTTCTTTAAACCTGAGATGCTAGTCGACGTGACCTTTTTAGCGCCGAAACAAGGTGTTAACCAAGATGCGTCGAAACAGGAACTGACGTTGTTAGTTTTGGAAAACTTAATTTTAAATGAGGGCGGAACATCTTTTGTTTGGGTTGCTAATCAAACAACGGGAGTGGCTGAAAAAACTGAAATTGAGTTGGGACAGCGCGGCAACGATGGAATGGTCGAAATTTTAAGCGGCCTCGATATTGGTAGTCGTTTAATCAGTGGCGGTGGGGATGGGTTGGTTGACGGTCAGCGAATCAAAGTTACTGGCGAGTCGGCGTCGAACTAAGTTTTACGAGACGTAAGCTGGATTTGGTTTAGGTTGTTTGATTTAGAACTATTTTTTTACAATTAGGTTGAAACGATGGCACTCGTTGAAATTAAAAACGTAACAAAGCACTATCACAAAGGTGGAGAGACCATCAAACCACTTGATGGGGTGTCTTTAGATATCCAAAAGGGCGAGTTTGTTTCTCTTATGGGGTCAAGTGGAACGGGTAAGTCTACACTTTTAAATGTGATCGCAAGTATTGATCGCCCGGACGAAGGATCAGTCAAAATTGATGGCGTAGAAATTGCGCATTTATCGCGGACGCGATTAGCCAATTGGCGTGCTGCAAACATTGGTTATATTTTCCAAACGCACAACCTGATACCGGTGCTTACTGCGTATGAGAATATTGAAATGCCACTCTTATTACTTCCAATGAGTCGGGCGGAACGAAGGAAACGCATTGAAATCGCTCTTGCCGCGGTTGATTTGTTAGATCGCGCCGATCATTATCCTCGGCAAATGTCGGGTGGGCAAGAACAACGGGCGGGAATTGCCCGGGCAATTGTTGCCAACCCCAAGGTAGTTGTTGCCGACGAACCGACGGGCGATCTCGATCCGGTCACTTCTGATCAAATCCTTGGTTTGCTTAAGCGTCTTAATAAAGAACTCGATACCACCTTGTTGATGGTCACTCATGATGCTGAGGCGGCTGTGATTGCAGACCGGCAATTTAAATTGGTAAATGGGAAATTAGTTGAGGAAGGAGTGGTAGCCTGATGATCAAACTTATTCCTTATATCTTCAAAACGCTTTGGCGGCATCGCTCAAGAACAATTCTGACGGTCAGTGGTTCCGCAGTAGCCTTATTTGTATTTTGCTTTGTGGGCAGCGTGCAGGAAGGTATGAACGATCTGCAGAATCGGCAAGCGGGCAAGCGATCGTTGATTACCTTTCAGGCGAATAAATTCTGTCCAGCCACTAGCCACCTTCCCCAGGATTATGAATCTGAAATTGGCAAAATAGATGGTGTGCGAGAGGTGATTCCCGTACAGGTTTTTACCAATAATTGTCGAGCAAGCCTTGATGTTGTTGTGTTCTACGGTGTGCCTCCAGAGAAACTTCGGGTCGCCCGGCCAGATTTTGCAATCCGAGATGGTTCCTGGGAGGAATTCCAAAGGAACCAGGACTCCGCGGTCATGGGAGCGGCGGTAGCCAATCGTCGCGGCGTTTCGGTTGGCGATAAGTTTTCGATTGGCTCGCTCAGCGTTGTCATCGCCGGGATCTATCATGCAGATGATCCCGCTGAGGAAAATTATATTTATTCTCATCTTGATTTTCTTCAACGGAGTAAGGGGATGAACCTTGTGGGGACGGTCACACAACTCGAGGTTTTGTTAGAGGAGAGCGCCGACGCTGATGGAATTTGCCGGGCAATTGATGAGCGTTATTTGACAGGTCCCATTGAGACCGACACCCGCCCCAAAGGAGTGTTTCAGGCAAAGAGTCTGGGGGATTTAACACAATTAATCGGCATGGCCCATTACCTTGGTCTGGCCTGTGTTGGACTCGTCGTCGCGTTGGTCGCGACAACCACAGTGATGTCGGTTCAAGATCGTATTAAGGAGCACTCGGTACTGCAAACACTCGGCTATTCGGGGCTGAAGGTTTTTCAGTTAGTGCTCGCGGAGAGCGTAGCTTTATCGATGATGGGAGGCGCTTTAGGCGTAATCGTAGCGATGTTTGTTTTAAGGATTAGTAGCTTGTCTGTGGGTGCTGAAGCTGTCACGATAGCGTTCACGCCTTCAATTAACCTGGCAACGACTGGATTAGTTGTCGCATTGCTGACCGGTATTTTAGCGGGCATATTTCCCGCGATTCAGGCTGCCCGTGCTGAAATTGTTGAAGGTTTACGTCAGGTTTAGTTTGCCGTCCATAAAGGGTAACCTGTTAGCTTGTGGTGGTGTAAGCAAGTGGTGGTGTAAGCAAGCGATAGTGCGAAATTCCTAGACCATCAAAAATGACAATTGCGTCTCGCATGCATTTTTGATTGTTGATTATTTCTAATTGAAGAAAAGAAACATGACTGGATTTATATTTGTCTTGGCAGATGCAGGGGCTTCAACTGGGACGAGCGATTCTGAAATGAGTCAATGGGCGTGGCTTTCTATTGCAGCCTTCTTGGTGATTTTGAACGGTTTTTTTGTGGCTGCGGAATTTGCTTTGGTAAAAGTTCGCTTAAGCCAAATTGAGAAGATGATGGGTGAAAATTTGCCGTTTGCAAAATCGGCCCATTGGCTTGCTATTCGCATGGACCACTCGCTTTCAGCGTGTCAACTTGGCATCACAATGGCCTCCTTGGCACTGGGCTATGTCGGTGAGCCGGCATTTGCACAGCTACTGGAGCCTATTTTTAACATGGTTGGAGTTGAGTCTAAAAGCACGCTGCACATCTGTAGTTTTGTGGCCTCCTTTTCTGTGATCACGTCGTTGCATCTGGTCATTGGTGAACAGGCTCCCAAAATCTTCGCGATTCGACGCCCCCAAAGTATGGTGCGTTGGTGTGCACCTCTGATGGTATTTTTCTTTTATCTTTTGTTTCCTTTCATGTATGTTTTGAATTGGGCGACAGAGGTCTTCTTAAAAATGGTCGGCTTAACCGGTGGTGGCAGCCACGGCAATGTTCATACAGAAGATGAAATTAAGGCGGTGCTTCGAGAATCCTATTTTCACCAACAGTTGACTGACTCTGAGCACTCTCTCCTAAATCGCGTATTTGAGTTTGACGACCTTTTGTGCCGCGAAGTCATGTTGCCGCGTACGGATGTTCAAATTCTTGATATCAATTTGCCCATGAATGAATTACTCGAGATCATCCAAAAGACTCGGCATACTCGTTATCCAGTTTGCGATGGATCCCTCGATTCATTGTTAGGCGTGCTCCACGTCAAAGATCTCGTCGGCGTGGATGCGCTTCAATCAGAGTTCGATCTGCGGAGGATTCTACGCGAAGTAAAAAAAGTACCGGACGGCATGCCAATCACATTGGCATTAAACTTAATTCAAAAATCCCGTCAATTGATGACTTTTGTCGTAGATGAACATGGCCTTATCGTTGGTGTTTGTACGCTCGAAAATATACTCGAGAAGATTGTTGGAGCGGTTGACGATGAATTTGATTCCGCCGAGACGCCACCGATTCAAAAGGTGGGAGAGTGCGAGTATTTGGTCCAAGGAAGTGCGTTGATCCGGGAAGTCGAAAGGGAACTGGACATCTCAATGAAGATTGAGGGGGTTGATACCATGTCTGGGGCAGTAATGGATCGTGGTGAAAAAGTCCCGGAAGTTGGTGACAAGGTAGCTTTCGACGGGGCAGTCGCCGAGGTGATCGAAGTGAGTCATGATCATGCTGAACAAATTCGAATTACCCTATTGAATGATTCAAGCAGCTAAATTGAATTGTAAAACTGTCAACGCGTTGTAGAGCGTCGACTAAACGGAGCCCTGAAAATTCGAATACTTATTGTAACTCCCGCTAAACAAGGCTCGCTGTTAGGTAACAGCGTCACTGCGGGTAGGTGGCGAAAGTTATTGCTGAAGTTAGGCCACGACGTCACCGTCGCAAATCGGTGTCGCAGCGGCTCGTTTGATCTGTTGATTGCATTGCATGCTCGTAAAAGTCACGAAGCAGTGGTTCAGTTTAATAAACGAAATAGTAGGAAGCCTGTTATTGTAGCAATGACAGGTACGGATTTGCATTGCGACCTGGGCCAATCGAAAAAGGTTGAAGAATCGTTGGATCGTGCCGATCGCATTTTGCTGCTTGAGCCGAAAGCCGGTGTAAAACTTGCGAAGAGGTACCAAAAGAAAATACGTGTGATTTATCAATCAGCGTCTTTGGTAAGACCTAGGCCCAAACGTCTGACTCGTTGGTTTGAGGTGACGGTTATCGGACACCTTCGCCCTGTCAAAGATCCCTTTCGAACAGCTCATGCAGCCTTGGGCTTGCCTGCTGATTCCCGAATTCGCGTTGTCCAAATCGGTCGAACGCTTGATCGTTCGATGGAATTAACGGCTAGATCGCTTACTGAGAAATATTCACGCTATAAATTTTTAGGGGCTTTGTCTCATTTGGAAACGCAGCGGCGCCTCGCGAGATCACGCGTCACGGTTCTAAGTTCCAAATCGGAAGGTGGCCCGGCGGTGTTGTCTGAAGCAATTGTTAATTCAGTTCCGATCCTCGCGTCTCGAATTCACGCCACCGAAGGGATTCTCGGGGAAGCGTATCCGGGGATGTTTCAAGTGGGCGATACTCGGCATCTTACAGAGCTTTTATATCAGGCCGAGAAGGACTCATTGTTCCGGCGGCAATTGCTTGAAAGCACACGGGAGATGAAACAGAAGCTCCAGCCCAGTTTTGAAGTCAATGCTTGGAGAACGCTAGTTGACGAATTTGATTTTTAAAAAAACGCATTGGATAAAAAACAGCAACGCAAGGCTATTCTAAATCGGGGAGGGGACTTTCCCCGTCAAACGGTTCCGATACACCCTTAATTGCAGCCAACGCATTTGCCGCCGCCCGTTGTTCGGCTTCCTTTTTGTTTTTCCCCCAGGCAGGCCCGAACGCTTTCTTATCAACTTGAGCTGAAACCTGAAACCATTTGTCGTGATCCGGCCCTTGGTTTCCGAGCAATTGGTATTGAGGCGGGAGACCGAAGCGTTTCTGGGCATACTGTTGAAGTTCCGACTTGTAATTGACATCCAAGCCACCCGCGATTGCGGCAGTGACTTGTTTCTTGATGAAAGGCGTAAGAAACTTCTTAACGCTGTCGATACCGGAATCGAGGTAAATGGCAGCAACAATAGATTCGAAAGCGTTGGCGAGCAGAGATTTAGGGACCTTCCCTTTGATACCAATTCCCTTACCAACTACCAGAAACTCTTCAATATTAAGATGTTCGCCAATCTCAGCACACGATTGTCGACTCACTACGTTTGACTTCACTTTGGTCAAATCCCCTTCGAGCCAATCCGGAAAATGCTTGAACAGATATTCGCAGACCGTAAAGCCAAGAATCGAATCGCCGAGAAACTCGAGTCGTTCGTAACTGCAGAGTCTAGTATTAGCGACTGAAGCATGGGTGATCGCTTCAAAAAGGTAACCTTTTTGAACGAACTCATAACCAAGGTTTTGTTCGCAACGTTTGACTGCGGCGAGATCGTCAGGGCTAAGCTTTAATTCGCGAGATTCAGTCATCGATATCGTTAATGGGGATAAGTCAAAAGTTGAGAGGACCGGTTTCCATATGGTATGTTCTGCGAGTGCAATGTCCGCGAAAAATTCAAGACTTCCAACAAATAAAACCAATTAAGTGCGCTTATTGGTGGTTTGGTAAAGTCAATTGTTATTAAACTTCGGTCAGTTGAAAGACACTTAGTCCGGTTATCAATCTTGCAGGTGAGCCTTATCCGATTTCATATTGTCGGCCACCAAAAATGCGAGCTCCATGGCCTGATCATAATTTAGCCGCGGATCAACTTGGCTCTTATAGGCACGCTCGAGGTCAGGTTCTGCCAACTTGCCAGATCCACCAATGCATTCAGTCACATTGTCGCCGGTCAATTCCAGATGGACACCACCGAGGATGGATCCATGTTTTTGATGGATTTGGAATGCCGCTTCCAATTCACTTGCAATTTTATCAAAGCTACGGGTTTTGATGCCCGAATTGGTTGAGAACGTATTCCCGTGCATGGGATCCGAACAGAAAAGTACTTTTTGGTTGGCGGTTTGAACGGCGTCGATGATTGGTGGCAAACAAGCGTCCACATTGTCGGCGCCAAACCGGTGAATGAGGGTGATTCGCCCAGGTTCGTTGTCGGGGTTTAACGCTTCAATCAGTTTCGTTAATTCGCTGGGTTCAAATTTAGGTCCAACTTTAATACCGATTGGATTAGAAATTCCTTTCATGTATTCGACGTGAGCACCGTCAATGTCTCGTGTTCGGTAGCCAATCCAAGGAAAGTGAGTGCTCATGTTATACCAGCCGTCGCGTCGGGGTACCCGGCGAGTCTGTGCTTGTTCGTAACTCAAATGCAGTGCTTCGTGAGAAGTGAAAAAGTCAATGATCTTGCTTTGGGAAATTGAGGTGCCGAGTACGGCTTCCATGAAATTTAGCGAGTTGGTAATGGACTCAATCATCTCGTGGTATTTTCGTGCCCGCGGAGAATCCGTGGCGAACTCAAGATCCCAATTTTCAGGATGGTGCATGTCGGCGAAACCACCGACGCTCAGACCTCGAATGAAATTCAAGGTTAAAGCTGCCCGCTCGTATCCGCGGAGTAGGAGCTCCGGGTCAGCGACTCGATCGACTTCAGAAAAGCCTGACCGGTTAATAATATCTCCACGATAGACCGGAAGCGTTACACCATCCCGGGTTTCCGTATCGTTCGATCGAGGCTTGGCGTATTGACCAGCGATTCGTCCGACTCGAATAACTTTATTCATCGAACCAAAGATCAACACGAAGCTCATTTGCATAATGACCTTTAAATTGCGAACAATTGAGTCTGTTTCGCAATCGTCGAGACTCTCCGAGCAATCTCCGCCTTGAAGTAGAAAGGCTCGTCCTTCGGCAGCCTCTGCAAGTTGATGCTTTAGGCTTTCGATTTCCCAACTGGTGACAAGTGGGGGTAATTTTGCGAGTCGGTGCAACGTGTCATCCAGATGCTCAAGATCAGGGTAGACAGGCTGTTGCGTTATGATCTTGTTTCGCCATGAACTTGGCGACCAGTGATTGGTCATGGAAATTTTGAGGGGTGCGGGTTGGTTGGGTGACTTTTAATTGTTTTTGATAATGTCGAACTCGTGTGTGGAGCCCGTCTTCTCGATATTCGGCGTAACGCTGAGCTACCAGTGATGGAAACTTTGGCTTCTCACAGTTTTGTCGTGAACTTGTTGGTAATTCATGACATGACAATGGTTTTCTTATCCTAAAATGGATACACGAACACTTTTGTCAGGCGTCATCCTATCGTGTGAATTTATTGATTTCACCGTCAGAATAGGTTTTGTCCGTGGAATTTGACACGAAACATGAATTCTGTTCCATAGTTAGGGCGTATAATGTCGGTGAGTTGTTCATGAGGTGTCTAATTAAGGTTACAATCGAGTCGTTAAGCCGGAATCAATTTTTTTTCCTGTTATCGTTTCGAAGGATGACCTCTGATGAACTTCTGCCAGTTATTGAATCGACAAAATACTCCGATGTTGAGTTCGATGATTGCTTTGGCGATTTTGACTTGCTCGCCAAATACCGCTTCAGCGTATCAAGCTGAGGCCAAGACGCCCAAAGCCGATACTTCTGACACAGCCAGTGTGGATGAAGATGTCGAAACATCATTGAAGGAAGTTCTAGAAGGGCATTCGGCTCACGGCGATGCTTTTAACGAAGGACCACGGCAGAGTGCCTACCTGATGGGTGGCACTGGAAATATTCATTTCCCAGTCACGACCGATTCCAAAGAAGCCCAGGCATTTATCGAGCAGGGCGTCGGGCAGCTTCACGGTTTTTGGTATCTCGAAGCAGAACGGTCCTTTCGACAGGCAGCCGCATTGGACGAAGACTGCGCGATGGCTTATTGGGGGGCGGCGATGGCAGCCTATTCCAAACGATCCCGTTCACAGGGGTTCATTAAAGAGGCGGTCGCGCGGATTGAATCCGTTTCTGACCGAGAGAAGCTCTATATCCAGTCCCTTGAAAAATATTTTTCTGACAAAGAAAAGGATAAGAAGAAGCGGGCCCAAAATTATTTAAAAGATCTTGAGTCCATTGTGATTAAGTATCCCGATGACTTGGAAGCGAAAGCATTTGTTGCCCATCGAATTTGGCACAACGCCCGCGAAGGGACTCCGATCAGTAGTTACGTGTCATTGAACTCACTCATTGAAGACATTTTGGTGGTGGAGCCGCTGCACCCCGCGCATCATTACATGATTCATCTTTGGGATTACCGGCATCCTGAGAATGCCGTCCAGGCTGCGGCAAGGTGTGGGGTCGCAGGCCCGAGCATCGCTCATATGTGGCATATGCCGGGGCATATTTATTCAAGGCTGAAACGCTACGAAGATGCTGTCTATCAGCAGGAAGCCTCCGCCAGAGTTGACCATGCTCACATGATGCGGGATCGGGTGATGCCTGATGAGATCAATAATTTCGCCCACAACAACGAGTGGTTAATTCGCAATTTGTCTTTCGTGGGACGGGCGCGGGACGCGATGGATTTGGCGGTGAATATGACACAGTTGCCACGTCATCCAAAGTACAACACACTTTCCAAAAATGGTGGTAGTGCGAGCTATGGAAGACGGCGTTTACTTCAGATTTTGCGGGAATATCAGCTATTCGATGAAGCGGTCGAGCTCTGCCAATCGAGCGTTTTGTCGGTTCCTTCGAACGCTTCAGAGCAACTCAAAACATTGCGTCTATTGGGTTGTTCCGCCGCGATGGCTGACAGGCCGGATTTGTTGGCTCAGGCGAAACGAGAATTGGGCGAGTTCGTCAAAGTCGCGGAAAACGAAAAGGCTGATCTAGAAAAACAGATTGGGAAATTAAATGCCTCTCTGGACCGCGGCGCCGACGCGCCACCGAGACCCAAGGATAAAAAGTTTGATGAGAAGAAGGCAAAGCTGCATTTGAAACAAGCCAAGGACAAGGCCTCAAAAAATAAGCAGAAGCTTGACCGTTTGAAAAAGTCACAGTTGGCGATCGAAGGCTACGAATTAGTCGCCAACGAAGAGTATGCTGACGGACTGAAAAAGCTGGAATCTGCCACCGGAGAAGACGTCAGCTGGCTTGGAGAACTTCAGTTTCTTGCGGGCGAGTCGGAAAAAGGGCTTGAGAAGATAGCTGAACAAGTAAAACGCCGCCCGTCGGAGGTCATCCCGCTGGCTCGGCTTGTGTACCTTCAATTTCAGAATGGCGATAACGAACTCGCTCAGGAGTCTCTGGAAAAACTCAGAAACACGTCCGGTTCGATGGACCTCGACAATCCGTTGTTCAACCGCTTGGCACCTGTTTCGATGGAACTCGGAATTGGCAAGCGATGGACAAAAGAAATTGGACCGGCAGCCGACATTGGATTTCGTCCTCCACTGGAGTCGCTTGGCCCTTTCCGTTGGTCGCCCTCCCCTTCACCGGAGTGGAGCCTAACCGATTCCGATAATCAAACGATCAGTTCTGATGATTTTGTGGGTCAGCCCTACATCGCGATATTCTATCTCGGACATGGATGTCTTCATTGTGCGGAGCAACTGCAGGCGTTTGGTCCGAGGGTTGCTGAGTTTGAAAAGAGTGGCATCAAAATGATCGCCATCAGCACCGATGATCAAAATGGTTTGCTAAAGTCAATCGAGGATGCGGGAACCGGTTCGCCTATTCGCTTGGCGTCCGACGCCAACCATGAGATTTTTCGGAAATTTCGTGCTTTTGACGATTTTGAAAAGCAACCGCTGCACGGGACTTTTTTAATCGACGGCATGGGAAAGATCCGCTGGCAAGATATTAGCTACCAGCCATTTATGGATCATCAGTTCTTGTTTGACGAAGCGGAACGTCTGTTAGGCGGCGACAAGGCGAAAGCTGAACAGGCAGGTAACGGAACCACAGAAAAACAGGTTTCCCAAAGATAGTTTTGTTTGTCTATCGTTGTTACTTAAAAGCCGAACGCAACCTGCGCAAAATTTCAGATGACGTTCTCTGACCTTTAAAAAGCCATTGGAATTGTTGGGCTAAACCGCTGGAATCTTGCAATGCAATAATCGGTTGGTTCCTCAACCTAATCAAAAAGTTGCAGGATTGTTGCCAATCAATGCCATATCTGTGCGAATAAAGTCTGTGGACCCGAATGTTCTAAGTAAGGGGCAGGTTATTCTAACGCCTCGAGAGCAGACGAGTCTCAGCCTATGTGAAACATGCACGATAGTTAAGGTGTTCGAAAATGATGAACAATTCCAACCAGTTTAGTGGTTCTTCGAAAACAAACTATTTTGTAGGTGACGCCGGAAAAATTCGAGTCGAGCACGGCGAGTTGTTGGAAAGCCACAGCTTGTCGCTGGGATATGTATTGTGGCTGTTTGGCTTCTTGGGAACTCACCGGTTTTATTTTGGGCGACCCATTTCTGGTGTGATTTGGCTTTTGACCTTTGGTTTGTTTGGAATTGGCTGGTTAGTAGACATTTGTCTCATTCCAGAAATGAAACAGACCGCGGAAAGGGAATTTCAAAGTGGCCCGCTTGATTTCAATCTTGCCTGGATCTTTTTCATTCTCCTAGGTGTGTTTGGAGTGCATCGGTTTTATCAAGGAAAACTGTTTACGGGCTTGGCCTTTTTCTTTACTGCTGGCTTCTTTGGTTTTGGGTTGATTTATGACTTACTGACGCTCAACAATCAATTATCGGAGCTGAATCAACGCTGGCTAAGGAAATCACAGAAGGCTGCCGTCCGTCATTAAATTTGATAATTGGCCAGAATCGTCTAAATTTGGCAACCACGATTTCAGTCGAGGCCAGAAAATCATCAAATTGGTGACTGGCTAAATCCACTCGAAGGGTTGTTTAGGGAATCCCCAGTGCTGTGCAAGCGCGTCGGCTGCATCTTCGCGGTCGGTAATTTCACCCCAGCCGCCATTGTGTAGATGGGCATGGGCAAACTCATGGGCGATGATATAGCACGAGAATTCATGAGAGCATTGCTCCAGTCGCGGCTTGAGAACGATGCAACGACTCGTGCCGCTGGGGCCAAGCAAGGGCATGACCACCGTTCGGCCTTTTCCAGGTTCACAGTCGTCTAAAGAAATTCGAAAATAGGTATCGGCCAAGAAGTTTGATTTTACATCTTCGGGAAGCGAGTTAAAAACGAACTCGATTTGGCTGGCAATTTTTGGAAATTCGGTGAAAGCAGTAAGGTACGCGTCTTTGATTTTTTAGCTCTCTATTAATGGATTAAGGTCGACTGAATTAATTCAGCGTGGTTTCCATGTGACCACCCAAGAAAAATTTCGTTCAGTGAGTCATCACATAAGTGACAATGTTAATTCCGAGAGGATAGGACACTCGCTCCGAGTAGGTCTTAAAATACTCTTTGTTCTCCCCTTCCCTCTCCCAACCATCACCAATGTCATTGTTGTGGCAAAGCAGTGCCATCAGGCGGTCGTTTTGATCGAAAAATCCCCAAAAATGAGGGGCTTCATCCCCCTCGGGGTCACCGTGCCAGTACTCGAAGGTGCTGCCCTGATTCCAGGCGAAGATGCTTGGAACCTGCGGGACTCCCTGAATGTCGTACACGATATTAAAAATTTCATGATCACGCGATAGCTCCCGTGGTTCGAGTTTAGGAAAGACACGTTTCATTTCGCGATAGACATGTTTCCAACTTTCCGGTGCCCAGAAGTCATCCGCCATCATGAAACCACCTTTCAAAAGATATTTTCGAAGGGAAGCCACCTCGGTTTCGCTGAGACTCATTCGATTTATATTTGAGAAGTAAACGAACGGGTGGTCGAACAAGGTTGGGTCGGTGAGCCGAATTACTTTTCCATTGGGATCGACCTTCATGGATGTCAATTCATGAAGCCGCACTGAGAAGTTCCAATCACAATCAGGATAGTCGTTGCTCCACTGCCCTCCCCTTCTTGATCTACCGGTGGAATCATATTGTATTCTTACGAATGTAAAGACGTCTTCTTCGAACTGGCTATCAATTTCCCAAGTCGGATACGAGGCACGGTCTGACGTCGATCGCCGACCTCGCTGCTGGCGCGAAAAGTCCTGAAGACTCGCGAATCCGGCTGGGTTCGCGGAGCCTAAGTTTAAATCGCTTGGTTCACCTTTTTCGTTCACCGCAGCCACAGCCGCGTGTTGTGAATTGGCTGAATCGAACTTGGAGAAATCGGAACGGATGATGGCGAATTGGGCAAATACTGCAAATGCAATCAATGCCGAACACCCAGTCCAAACTTGAGATCGAGTCGGTTTACAAATGCCGTTGATAGATTTCACAGTTTCTCGTTGTTAAAAGTTCGGTCGATTGGGGGGGGATTACCTTTTGGATTTTGGCCGTTTGGAGAACCATGGGCTCGCCTTTGAATCCCCGAGTTTTATGATTATCCGTCTCTTACGCAAGGGTTGGTGAGAGTTCTTTGTGCTTAGTAGTCTGCTCCACCAGCAATGAAACACCTATCGTTTGGTAATAGTTTCGTCGAGATTCATGATGATTCGCGAAACCATCGCGAGTGCAGCCTGTTCTGCCGTCGCGTCTTTCCCGCCAATCACGACCGGATCAATCTCGCCATCTTGCAGGCGTTTTAACTGCGACCGGTAAAATTGATTCAACTCAGTTTGTTCCAATTGGGTAGGAGGTCTGGTTAGGAATCTTTGGAAAATGAAAGTGATGGCTGTGTCTGTTGTTGGAAACTTTCTTTCCATCACGGTCTTGGCCAAACTCTGGTTCAGTTCAATAAACATCGGATCGTTGAGAACCGTTAGCGCTTGTAATGGCGTATTACTGCGATTTCGGGTTGCGATACAGGACTCACCTGATGGCGCATCAAAAACGGTGAAGGCAGCAAAGGCTGCGGTTCTTTTCTTAAATGTATAAATGGAACGTCGGTAGCGGTCTTCCCCTTGCGATGGCTTCCATTTCCCTGAGCCCCACGCGAGTTCCGTGACGCCTTGAGGTTGCGGAGGCTTAACGCCCGGGCCATACATTTTGGGTGACAGTACTCCGGTGGCTAAAAGAGCAATGTCTCTCACCATTTCTCCAGAGACGCGGAAGGAGGGGCCACGCGAGAGCAAGCGATTTTCCGGGTCTGCCTTTTCCTTTTCGGCGGTGAATTGGGAAGATTGCTGATAGGTATTACTCAGGACGATAAACCTGATCAGTTTTTTCGTGGACCAGTTCATTTCGTTTTTAAATTGAATCGCTAACCAGTCGAGTAATTTTGGGTGTGATGGCATTTCAGACTGCAGGCCAAAGTCGGCGTTTGTTTTCATCAAGCCGATTCCGAAAATTTGGTACCAGATTCGATTGACCGCGACTCTCGAAGCCAATGGGTTCGCGTCGCTGACCAGCCAATGAGCCAGCTCAAGGCGATTAGTCGGATTTAGTTGCTCACTTGCAGGTTCCTCGAATATTGAAAATATCCCTGGCGAAACTTCCTCGCGCGGGGAAAGATACTCTCCCCGATGATGGCGGAAGGTAGGCCGTTGGTTATCTGCCTCTCGTTCGCGAAAAATAAGTGTTTCGACCCGAGCAGGATTCGTGTTTTTTCGCTTGTTAAGTTTTTGAGTTTCCGGCTGAAAATCCTTGATCGATTGGGCAAATGCAAGTTGAACCCTCTCTGATTCGTCTTTGGATAATTCGCCAAAGAACTCGGGAAATTTTTGGGATGGAAACGATTTTGATGTTGCTAAAACAACCTCCAAGTCCTCATCGAGTCGATTGGCAACCGGGTTTTCTTGGCCTGTAAAGGAAAATCGAAAACGACCGAGGCTAGCGGTGTAATGTCTTTCAAACAAAAGTCGGACCGTCAACTTCCCCTTTCGATCTAGGGGCTTGGCGGGGTTAATCACCAATTTCAATCGCATCGCTTTATTTTTCCCGGGTCCCCAGCCGGTTGACCCATCTCCGTCAAATACGTTAACAGCAGTGGTCTTAGGTTTTTTGTCCTCTGGTTTCGAAAAATCGTGAGAAGCATTGTTGAACTCAACTGGCTCGCCATCCAGCGTCGCCGAGATTTCACTCACGAAAAAATCTCCCTTGCGACCTTCGTAATAAGTCCGCCCGGGCCCCATGCCCGGAAGTCGCTCGTCGGGTATCGCTTCGAGGCGAATTCCCGTGATGGGCGTTCCGTCGAGTTGAAACGAAATAAAGAACTCGTCGCGTTTGGTCGTATCACCCGTTGAAAAAACGGATCCGTCTTCTAGGGTCTTCAGATACGGTAGATTCGACGACAGTTCGGTAGGTGTCGTGACCTTCCAATCAACAGCACTGGTTTGTGATGATTTCAGCCAGTTTTGCCATTCTGTTTCAAATTTGTTGGGAAGCGAATTGCGCCGAACCTCAAGTTTTTTCAACAGCTCGGTTTCCAAGAGTCTTGTTTCTGAGACGACGTCGCCGTTATCAGTTATCTCTGGTGGAATTCGGAAGTCGGGTTCATTTGCGTTGTTCATTAATGCCAAAAAACGATAGTAATCGGTATGCGAAATGGGATCGTATTTATGGGTGTGGCACTGCGCGCATCCTACGGTAAGGCCGAGCCAAACCGTACCAGTGGTTGCGACTCGATCTACCATTGCAAGATGTCGATATTCAAGCGGGTCAATTCCGCCTTCTTCATTTAACATGGTGTTACGGTGAAAACCGGTAGCAACCAGTTGGTCGGGTTTCGGGTTGGGAAGCATATCGCCGGCAATCTGATCGACGGTGAACTTATCGAATGGCATATCCTCGTTAAAGGCCTTAATTACCCAGTCTCGATAAGGCCAAATAGACCTAGGCCGGTCTTTTTCGTAGCCATTGGTGTCGGAGTATCGAGCCAGGTCAAGCCAAGGTTGAGCCCACTTTTCACCAAATCGAGGTGATTCGAGCAACTGGTCTACGACTTTTTGATAGGCCTCGGGATCTTTTGAGTTAACGAATTGGTTCGCTTGTTCAATTGTGGGAGGCAAGCCAATTAAATCGAGATAGATGCGACGAATTAATGCGTAACGTCCTGCTGCCGGGCTGGGGGCGAGTTGCGCCTCCCTGAGTTTGTCTAAGACAAATTTATCGATTGGGTTGGCGACAAAATTCGAATCTAGTTTAGGAGCGGTTGTCGGCGAGGGCGCTACAAATGCCCAGTGGCGGTCATAGTTGGCTCCAGTCGCAATCCATTTATTAAGAATTTCGACTTGGGCTGGGCTTAATTGCTTTCCAAATTCGGGTGGAGGCATTACGTGTTCAGGGTCGTTCGACGTAACTCTGTCGATCATGCCACTGCCCGATGGGTCGCCGGGCACGATGGCCGAGGATTCAATTGCGTTTTCTCGTTGATCAAACCGCAAGTCTGCCTCTCGATGCGAAGCATCTGGGCCATGGCAAGCGAAACAATGGGTTGCAAGGATTGGCCGGACATCTCGATTGAAGTCTTGGGCGTTGACGGAACAAATTGCAAGGCTGAAAGAGATACTGAAAATAAAAATTTGTGTTGTTGCTGTAATGCGTCGCGCTGTTGGCAAAGTGCGATGGAACATAACTAAGGCGAAGCTTTCACAAAAAATGAAATTAGGCGAGGCAAAAATAAATTTTGATAAGCTTGGTAGTTACTCAACAGCTCTCAGTTTATTTCGCTTCTTAAGCTAGACGCTTCAGCGTCGGTGGGGTCACTCATTGAATATCGATAACCAAATTATAGCCTGTTTTCTACAGGGTTTCATCGGCAATTGTCATTTCTAAACTCGAAGAACGATTCGCTGTAGTCGGATCATAATGGGTAAACGACTCATCGAGACGGCGGGCGTTTGGGAAATATATTGGGTTTGATACTAGCCTAACCAACCCGTTGTACCTTCCCGGGTGTTAAATTTTCGTGTTCTCCACACCAGACAGTTTGGCGACTTAAGAAATAGCTTGAACGTTAACAACGCCTAAATTCAACGCCTGAAATATTCAATTGTCCAAATTCGATTGACGGAGAATTGCGACTGCTGAGACAAAAATCGAGTCAATGTTCAATGACCCGATTCTCGTTTATTATGCATGTTTGTTGCGGTAAAAGGTTTTGATAGGGGAATCAGGATGACAAAGGGCGAAACACCAGAGCTTTGGTACAAAGACGGACTTAAATTCAGTTGCTCAGGCTGTGGTGATTGTTGTACTGGAGCCCCTGGATTTGTTTGGATCGACCAATCGGAGAGCCAAGCGATGGCCGACGCGGTAGGACTCGCTCAAGAAGAATTCGAAGACCAGTACACCCGAAAAATTGGGGCTCGTCGAAGTCTAAAAGAGTTTAGCAACGGTGATTGCGTCTTTTTTGATAACCAAACGAGGAAATGCGAAGTTTACGACGCTCGTCCCCGTCAGTGTAAAACTTGGCCCTTTTGGGATAGTAATTTGCGAACGCCTGAAGATTGGGAACGTACATGTGAGGAATGCCCGGGAAGTGGAACCGGGAAACTTCATCAGCTAAACGAAATCGAAGCACGGCGAAAATCAGTAAAGATCTAATGTGCCAGCTATTTCTGGGTTCGCCGGAGTTAATATCTGGCTTGTTTCTAGACGGTTTGGCGAGTTTCCTAAACGGGCAATCTAGGCATTTAATTGACTTTAGTGCTTGCAGGTCATACACTTACGGGGCAGGCGATTATTGAATCGGCGGTTTTAGTGAGTTCGGAATTTCAAGTGGACCATCGGCATTTCGTCGGCTGCACAAACACTGACCGACACCCAAACTAGCTTCGTTGATCAGGTGAATTAGCGTTCAAATTTAATTAACAACGTCGGATGTGATGAATGACGAAAAAGGAAATCGTTCGCAGAATTTCGGAAGAATTGGGTCTGAAGCAGACGGACACCAAGGAAGTCGTACAGCGTACTTTCGATGCGATCATCGAGGCGTTAGCAACGGAACAACGGGTAGAGCTGCGGAATTTCGGTGTATTTGAAGTTAAGAAGCGGGCGGCTAGAAAGGCTCGGAACCCGAAAACGGGCGAGGAAGTATTGGTTCCGTCCAGATTCGTTGTCACCTTTAAGCCGGGCAAAGAGATGGAACAACGGGTCAAGACCATTGAGGAAGACAATCGTTTTAAAGAGTCGGGTTTTATGCCCGATGCGAGAGCACAGTTAGACTCATTAGTTGAGCGACAGCCACTTCAAGAACCCGGCGATTCGGCTATTTAACAGAGATTTGCTCCCCTGTATCGCCGCGAAATCGTTTCGATTAATCCGCCTTTGGCTCATTGGTATTCCAAGGCAAACACACACACATGATAGGGCCCAGTGATGGCAAATATTTTTCGGAAACTACCTTCAGTTAATCAGTTACTTGAAAGTCCCCAACTCAAGCAAATGGTGGAAACGGTAAATCACAGTGTTGTGGTGGATGGCGTGAGGAGTTTTCTTGACGATCTACGTGAGCAGGTGAGCACCGAATCGGGTGAAGTCTCGATTCCAACGCCTTCGGAAATCGCTGACAAGATCGCAAACTGGCTAAAAACCGAAGAAAAGCCCTATTTGCGACCTGTAATTAATGGGACGGGGATCATCCTCCATACGGGACTGGGGCGTGCTCCACTTGCAAAATCGGCGATTGAGTCGGTGCAAAGGATCTCCGAGGGTTACGCGAGTGTGGAAGTGGATGTGCGAACGGGCGAACGTGGGCAGCGGATCAAATCAGTAGAAAAATTGCTTTGCGAACTCACCGGTGCCGAGGCCGCAGCGGTCGTCAACAATAATGCGGCGGCAACCATGCTGGCGTTGTCCGCGCTTGCGGAGGGGCAAGAAGTAATCGTATCCCGGGGACAATTGATCGAGATTGGCGGGAGTTATCGGTTGCCCGATGTGATGGAGTGTAGCGGGGCAAAACTTCGCGAGGTTGGAACCACCAACAAAACACATTTGTTCGATTATCAGCGAGCCATTAACGAAGAGACCGGAGCCTTGTTAAAGGTTCATCCAAGTAATTTTGAGGTTGTCGGGTTTACGAAAACAGTCTCGACCAAGGAGATGGTGACATTGGCCGCGGAGCATGGTTTGCCAGTGATTGATGACGTTGGATCGGGAGCATTGATTGATTTCTCCGAGTTTGGGTTGATGGATGAACCGGTCGTATCGCAGAGCATTAAAGACGGAGCAGATGTAGTCTTGTTCAGCGGAGATAAATTAATTGGTGGGCCTCAGTGCGGAATCATTATTGGAAAGAAAAAATACATTGATACCATCCTGTCCAATCCGTTGATGCGCGCGATGCGAGTGGACAAAATGACCCTTGCCGCGTTATCGGCGACCTTGCGAATTTATCGCGATGAAGATCGAGCCCGGACGGAAATCCCCATCCTCAGAATGCTCTCGATGCCGAAAGAAAACCTTAAATTACGAGCTGAAAAGGTCGTAGCTCAGTTGAGCCATTTGGCGGAGCTAGAAACTTGCGAAGCAGTTGAAGCTGATTCGATGCTCGGTGGTGGAAGTTTGCCTACCCAGAAATTATCGACTTGGTGCGTCGCTTTGACACCCAAGACGCACTCAGTTGACAGGCTCTCAGCGGGGCTCAGGAATAGCGAGCCAAGTGTGATCGGGAGAGTTCAAAAAGAGAGGTATTATCTTGACATGCGAACGGTGCAACCGTCTCAAGATGCTGGCCTGGTGGAAGCGGTTGAAGGTTATCTTAACGAGCTGGGCGGCGAAGCTGTGTAAATTGTTGGTTGCATCGTAACGTGTGAACAACATCGTTAACGGCGTTGGGAAATTTGAGCCGGAAGAGATATTGCGTGCGGTGGATCAAAATTGAGTTTGTAAAACGGAAGGTTCGATTAGTTTTGCGACTGATATTTGCAAGGCTGCAAATCAGTGCGATTCCTGTTGGTAAAATTCGCATGGAAAAAACCGTGTTTTAAACGCGTTTGCTTTTTTTTTCAAAAATAACCCAAACTGGCCTTGAGCGTTTACCGATACTGCGTATACTTTGCTCCATCACTGACACGGTGATGCCGGAAGTAGCCATGGGTATGACAGTCGACTTAGTCGATTAGGAATCGTGCCCCGTTTAATTTGGCCTTTCTCAAAATCAGGATTCAGCTGCGGTTGACAGCAACCGACAATTAAGTAGAATCTTCGATTCCCCAAGAGTAGCAAGTTGGTACCGGTTCGGTTTGACGTTGTAGTTCAAAACGAACCGCTCTCAACTTGAGAGTTTGTGGCCGGACAAGTTTTCGGCTGAATGATCTTTGACAATTTGGTTGTGAAGTAGATGGCATCTGAATAATTGGTGTCACATCTGCAGGTTTGTTTCTTAGCGGGGGCAGACTGAAAGTGTGACGTAAAGCTAGTTATTCGATACACCACTCTTAAGTAGCGTCGAGTCAGTTGAATCAATCAACGTAAGTTCATTGTTTGACTGGCTTGTCAAAAGAACCGAAAATGAAGCGATTATCGTTAATCTGGATCTATGTTTGAGACACAGATTTCGATTCACCTTCGGCAAACTTGTTTGTCAGGGAGGGTTGGATATTTGTGGTCAAGCTATTAAGGGTATATGGGGGATGTCTTGGCATTAGAAGGCTATGAAGGGCGTGAAAGTCTGCGAAAAGCTTGGGGTAGTTGACAAACAAGCGTTGATCCCAAGATCCCTGAACCAGCGTGTACTGAATACATAGGTACATTGCAGCGAACCGAGTGAACTGAAACATCTAAGTAACTCGAGGAAGAGAAAGAAAAATCGATTCCGTTAGTAGCGGCGAGCGAAAGCGGAACAGCCCAAACCACTGGGGTTTCCCTGGTGGGGTTGTAGGACTTTGCACATGAGAGTTAGAAAACTTTGGCTAGAAGAACGACTTGGAATGGTCGACCACAGAGGGTGACAGTCCCGTATTTGAAAGCTACAAGTCTCTCGCAGAGCACCTGAGTAGGACCAGTCACGTGAAACCTGGTCTGAATCTACGGGGACCATCCCGTAAGGCTAAATACTCCCTAATGACCGATAGTAAACAAGTAGAGCGATCGAAAGATGAGAAGAACCCCTGTTAGGGGAGGAATGTGAACCTGAAACCATGTGCCTACAAGCGGTCGGAGCGCTATGGCCTTTTTGGCAATGCGTGACGGCGTGCCTTTTGCATAATGATCCGGCGAGTTACCGTCAGCGGCTCGGTTAAGGCCTTTCGGGCCGAAGCCATAGGGAAACCGAGTCTGAATAGGGCGACTATTGGTCGCTGGAGGTAGACGCGAAACTGCACGAACTACCCATGAGCAGGTTGAATCGCGGGTAAAACCGCGTGGAGGACCGAACCCACT
>JAQXDZ010000115.1 GCA_029251085.1 Mariniblastus sp. | reverse complement strand
AACTTTAAACGGAGAATAAGAAGCAAACCAGAATCGGTGTCACGGCAAACTCAAAATTATTTTCTAAACCAAGCCAATAAACGTGGAACGATTTTTTTACCGGCATGCCTGAAGTTGAGCTCGAAAATTTCAGAAAAATCACAACCATCCTTTGAGCGGCATGCCCCGACCGGCCAGTCAAAGGCCAACAGCCGAATTCATCATTTCATTACCACAAAAAACAGGCCGGCTAACGGATCCTTTTGCCATGCTCGAAATGAACACAAATGGAGCCCCGAGGCTTCCGAAACAAATACCAGCAAAGAAACGAATAAGAATCAGAACATTATTTTTTTTACTAAAACCCAAATCCCGACGAGAATTAGAAAGACTGCGAACACAGATTTTAAATTTTTGTCTGAAGTAGCCGCCTTGAGGCGTTTGCCTAGCACCATCCCCAATGCAATAAGGACCAGGATTTTGATTAACTCAGGTGGCGCGACGGTGACCCCACGCCCAAAATACCCAATGAGTGCTGCAACTGATTGAAGAGCAACGATGGCGAGACTTCCCGTTACCGCCTGTTTAAGCGGGATACTCCAAAATAGACTCAGTGTCGGGGCGATAAAAATACCGCCACCTACCCCAATCAGGCCGCAGATACCGCCTGTCATCAGTGCAGAAATTCCAAGAGCGACAGAATTCTTTTTGCTAAATGCTTTCTGATTGATTGGATACAGCATCAACAGAGCTACGGTGAGTGTAAACGCACCAAAGATTATCATTCGCACACTCTCCGGAGTGATAGGCGCTAAATAACGTCCGGAGATTGCCGCCGTTGGAAATGATAAAAGTGAGAAAATTAGAACCGGTTTCCAGTCGATGGATTCTCGCTCACCAAACGTCTTTATTCCCGTAGTGATCCCAATTGTCAGGAGACTTAACAAGACTGCCTGATCCATCGGCACAACTTTAACCAACGTGAGGTAGGGAATGAGGATTACAGCACCACCCCCGCCAAACATCGCCAGCGCTAACCCGACACTAAGAAACACGATGATATCAAGGAGTAGCATTAGAGTTTCCTTCGTTGGAAAGAAGAGCACTATTGAGTTGTTCTAGGTGAAGCAGTTGTTGCTTGCGAGGCTCCGCAACTTTTGACTTGGCCTCAAATTCCGGTTGATAAATCTTTTCCGCCTCCGTCAACGTCTTGCTCGGGAAGATAGGCTCATAGCCGTAAGCTTCCATCACGGAAGAACAACTGTTTTCAATGATCTCGATTTCATTTTCCGGTAACTCCCTTTTCCACGCATCAATCCTGCTTTGCATGACCGGATTAGCCAAATTGCCCCACAATTCGGGGTTAGTCGACGCAGCACTTTTTGCCTCTACCGAGTCATGGTCCTCAAGCATATCTTTGCTAAAGGGTATCTCTAGGAAGTTGCAAGCCCGCTCCAATTCGGTTTCGGGGTGCAACATCAGTTCCTCATATTGGAGGGTGATCAGTCGAATTTCCTGAGCAAGGGATAACACACGGGCGTGGTAATCTGCCCATTTCAACGCACTTGCATGCGGCGTTTGGGGACCGCGTGGCGTTCCTCTGGCACTGTTCCATACCGCACGCGGATCCCGAATAAGATGAACGTAAGTCGTATCTTCAAACCCGTCCCGAAATTGCTCCACGACTTCAAGATTATCGGGAGACTTGCACAAAATTCTTGCGTTGGACTGACCCGCGTGCTTTGCCCCCAAATGCCCCAACGCAAGTGAGATGCCTAAAACATCCTCAGGCAGATGGCGTTTTTCAAGCTCGCGTCTTACCTCCTCACAACTGATTGGAATCCCTTCAGCCACCAGCGGTCGTGGACTAAGATTGGAGCTCCGGACAAGCTCCTCGAGTAACCTATCACCCAATTCTGATTCAAGCGACATAAACGCCTGTCTAGGAATGGGGGGATAGGGTCCGAAAAGGTGAGAATTATTCGCAGATAATAACGATTGAGTTTTATTTGATCCGTGTCGCTGAGGCGCGAGCATGAACACCGTCGAAGTACAATACTGTTTCATTTGCTATGGAGCTAATCTTGTAAAGCGGGTGCCAGAAATAGGCGAGCGTCCTAAGCTTCAAAATGGACTGACGTTCGCAATTCACTGTTACGAATTGGTCACAGCAGATTTGAATTCGCCTTCGCCGAATATCTTTGTCAAGATATCTAAATTTGTCAAATTTCACGCAGATCAACCGTTAACGCAACGCAATTCGCGCCCCCAGCAATACCAAACGAGGCGATTAGAAATGTTTTACATACAGTTACTTTACTGAAATTCTTTAAGGACCAACAAGCACGCGTCACGTAGACCTCTATCAGTGCTTCACAAGCTATTTTCCTTGCCCAGCCGCAAGCTCACGACAACCCTTTAGTCTTTTTGAGTGACCATGTTACCAGTCCTCGATTTTCAATACTGAAAATCTAATTAGACCGCTGGGCTCGTTTCAACGATGAATACAATCTCAAAATACGCGGTTGAGAAACTGACAACCGCCGAACCCATCTCTTCCACCGATATAGATTTCCTCTGACTCTAAACAGTTGGTTAGATATTAGAACTCATGGTCAAAAAAACATGGCCCCAACTGAGAACATAAGCCGTTGCAACACATTTTCGCCTATTGGTCTAACGCCTATCCATCGCAACAGACATCCCAAAACTGGGACTTATTTCCCAACAATCGTCTATCTCGGAAACAAAGCTTGCCAGTCATCTAAATGCACGAGATGCGTGACTAAGAAGATGTCGTTCTATATCGCCGCGAACAATTACACAAATCAGCAATATTTGCACTTGCAACCCTTGTGCATTTAAAATATGCTCGGAAATATTGGCAAATATAAAACTAATCCCTAGAAAACACATGCAACAGACTCTTAAAAAACTTCCAGTCACAGTCCTTAGCGGATTTCTTGGAGCGGGGAAGACTACGCTACTGAACCATATCTTATCCAATCGCGAAGGGCTCAAAGTCGCGGTCATCGTTAATGACATGAGTGAAGTGAACATCGACGCAGCGCTCATTCGTGATGGGAACGCCCAACTTTCAAGAACGGACGAGCAACTCGTTGAGATGTCTAATGGATGTATTTGCTGCACACTACGCGAAGATTTATTGCTTGAGGTAAAGAAGCTGGCCGAGGAAAAACGCTTTGACTATTTGCTGGTTGAATCAACCGGAATTAGCGAACCGATGCCCGTTGCCGAAACCTTCACCTTTCAGGATGAAGATGGCGAGAGCTTATCCAATGTTGCCGAACTTGACACAATGGTCACAGTGGTTGATGCCGCAAATTTCTTGAAAGACTTTGGCTCCTGGGATGATCTGCAGGATCGAAAGCTAGCCTTAAGCGAAGAAGATGAAAGGAACATTGTTGATTTGCTGGTCGATCAGGTTGAGTTCGCCAATGTAATTATTGTCAACAAAACCGACCTAGTACCACCGGCACACATTGGCTTGATCAGAAAAATCATAAGCCAGCTTAACAGTTCGGCTGTCGTTCTCGAATCCACCAAAAGTCGCGTCCCATTGGACAAGATTCTTGCCACCGGCAAATTCAAACTTGATGAAGCAAAAGACTTGTCGTCGGAATGGCTTGCTATTCCTCGGGGTGAAGAGGAATCTGAAACGGAAGAATATGGAATCTCAAACTTCTTGTTTCGCAGCAATCGACCATTTCACCCTCAACGCATTTGGGATGCAGTGGGCGATGACATGGAAGGCGGTCTTTTTAAGGGCGTCCTAAGAAGTAAAGGAATCGCGTGGATCGCTTCACGGCACGACTGGGCCTACAACTGGTCTCAAGCAGGGTGTTCCGTTTTGCTGGATCCCGCTGGATTTTGGTGGGCATCCGCTCCACCAGAGTCGTGGCCTGAAGAAAAAGAAGTCCTTGTCGAAATCGAGGCTCGGATGATCCACGAGTATGGTGATCGTCAGCAAGAGTTGATTTTTATTGGTCAAAACCTCGATCAAGATCATGTGACACGCGTTTTAGAATCGTGCCTGCTGACCGACGAAGAATATGAGCTCGGCCCCGGTTCTTGGAAACATTTTCAAGATCCTATGCCGCCAATTGAGGTAGAGACGGATGAATCAGCGGAGGAATACACCAGCGAGAATTAGGCGCGTGTCCCTGCACGCTACGCCGAACCTTTGCCTTGTCGGAGTGTTCGGCGTTTTCAAATACTGCTCTCAATACTTACCAAGTGTGATGGATTATTTTTGGCAACCTGATCTACCAATTCTAGGCGTGTCGCTTTGGTAGTGCTTCCAACAAACCAACCCAATCGGCGAGATCCAAATGGCCTTCAGGAGGATCGGTGATTCCTCAAAATTTAGCGATCCACGAAACGAAAACAGAAACCGCAGTCAAAGAACACATCGAACATCGTCAAAGAACTGGCTTCGCTGATTTGCTCAATCGGTTAACAGCGATTCGGTAACGACCTCTTAAAAATTCACGCTTGAATTCACGTTTCATTTTAGCCCAAATACTTCGCTTGGGTGAAATGGTACTCCCACCCGTTTCCTGCGTTCGATCTTCAATCCCCGACGGAACAACGCAAGTGACATGCAAACCAGTATGCCAATGTGATTGCAAAAACGCATCGACCGGCCGATCAATGAGCTCCGACAATATCAGTAGTTTTTCCGCAGCCAACCGACTTACAACTTGCGCTGAAGTTCGTAGCGGTGTCACGGCCGGCTGAACCAGACACGATCTATCTGATCGCGATACCACCGTAGACTCATCAATCCGACGCGTTTGAAACTGCACATAGCCGTAAGTTTTTGCTTGTTCGACAGCAAACGCAAGGGACTCAGGAAATACTGGCGTCAATTCCACATCGTCTTCGAGGATCAATGCAGCCTCCAAACCGTCGTCTAGAATCGCCTGCCATGCTTTCCGATGACTTTGAAAACAACCATATTCACCCGGACCAATGGGAAAGGGATAAGAGGGTGAAAACAGGGGTTTGCTAGAAATGGCTCCATTCCGTTCGGCGTTTGGAACCTGCGCACCATCCACAGCAGCCAACACCCTCGCGGGATAAGGCGTACCTTGCAGAAGTTTCTCCACCTGCGCACGCCGCCCTTCAGCCCGCGCTAAATGGATCACCAACGTTTCGATTCCACTACCCATATATCCTGACACCCTTGCCACACGTCTGAGCCACAAGAATTCTAATCTTCAATTAAAACGCAATTCAAGACGAATATCGAAAGTAAACATTCGGCATTCCAAAAAACAAAGCACAAGCTTCGGAGAGCTGTTCCCGAAACACTGCCGATCCGTATGTTGGCGAAACATTTCAATAGAAACTTGTCTCGTCAGCAAACTCGCAAGTTGGCAAATATCCCTTTTTGTTCCCACCGAGCCATCCAACTCAACATCACAAGTCGAGCTCAACCGCGTTGCGCTTTGACATCAATTATCAACCTCCCTTTCAATTGGTGAATGCAGGTTGGGGATGCAGTCAGCCAACCATCGATCAAAGAGACGGAGCCTACGCTGACACGTTAGTGTCGCTCGACATTTATAGCGACAAAGTAGTTCACAGAGTTGCGGACAGTTGCCGTCTTTGCTGAAATGACGCAACAATTCCAACACCGGACAAACAACCCGAAGGCAGACCATCTGGACGTTTTCGTGCTCGGCGGTAGAAATTCACTGGAAACCCCGACCAAGCGAATAATTGATTGGCCAAAAATTGGTTACTTGATAAGACTCTAAGCTATTGATCCTTTTGCCGCACGTAATCTCCCGGATCCCAGTCCGGAATGAATTCTGAAAAATCAAGCAAGTTCTTGTCGCTGACCTTACTACCGCCACGCGATTTCCAAAGTTCATAATTTTCGTGATAGACCCGATTGAATCGCTGAACAAACGTCTCGTCTAAGAATGGATCGGCAACCTGCCGACGCCAGTTTTTCAACCTAGTGCTCAGCCTATGTTCGATTTCCAGATACTCGGATGACCCGAAAACATTGTGATGTTCATGGGGATCATTCTTTAGATCGTACAACTCGAACGCAGGAGGCACCTCACTACGGTGCCTAAGTCGACGGGCAAGTGCATTATCGGGCATCGAGTCGATCTGTTTGTTAAGACTAAATATTGCTTGGTTTTTTTCCACATA
The DNA here is from genome assembly GCA_029251085.1 of Mariniblastus sp. Lineage (GTDB taxonomy): Bacteria > Planctomycetota > Planctomycetia > Pirellulales > Pirellulaceae > Mariniblastus. Next base: position 10,026 of record JAQXDZ010000115.1, on the reverse strand, counting down.
ACGATTCCGTTTCCCGTCTCCAAAGACATGATGGATAAGCTTCCAACGACCATCGGTAACAGTGCGACTGGGCCAGTACTGATGCACTCCCGTCGTGTGAGCAACGAAGGCCGAATACAGATGTTTGCGAACTGATTCCTCACCATTGAGAGCAGGCAAAATCGAGTGCCCTGGTAAGTGCGCGGGAATCTCTAAACCTGCAACATCCACAAACGTTGGATACAGATCAACAAAAGAAACCAATGCATCGGACCGCGTCCCGGGTTCTTTGATCTGACCAGGCCAACGGACAATAAAAGGCACACGCAACCCAAATTCATTCGGGGTCGTCTTGCCTCGGAGAAGGTGAGATGGGCCATGGTCTGATGAAAAAACAACAAGTGTATTGTCAGCATGCCCGTGTTTCTCCAGCAAATTCAGAATCCGCCCAACATACCAATCTACCCGTTGAATTGCCCGATAGTATTGAGATACCTTTTCCAGCAAAGCACCGGTTGGAATCAGCGCATCTCCCCAACCCGGAGTGAACTTGATCCGAGAGTGATCGACTTCGGGGTAGGGCCAGCCGATTTCACCGTCTCGAATAAAATGCGGACGATCCCAGACATGATGTGAATCAGGGGTTTGCGCCTGAAAATAGAAGGGCTGCCCCTCTTCCAAGTTTTCCAAAAAGTACTGAAAGTTATCAACCGCGTAACTAACCAATGGTGGATTATCTTTGGATTTGCTCGCTTTCTTTCCAATCAATCCTTTCAACCAATTTTCGGTGTATTTCGGTTTAAAATCGAAGGGAACGGGCGGAGTTTTATAATGACTACTTTCCACCCCATTTTTGTATGTAAGCCCGGTGTAGTACCCCGCGGCCTTTAAATCCTTGATAAAGGTCGGAGTACCATCGCGGTAGTAGAACCCATGTTGCTGGACAAATCCCATGATTCCATTCTGATGTGGGTAAAGCCCACTAAACAACGTCCCTCGCGAAGAAGCACAACTCGCGGCAGAGACATGCGCCCGTTCAAATACAATTCCATCGGCCGCTAACTGGTCTAGGTTGGGCGTGGCAATCGTTTGATCGCCATACGCCGGAATCTGCACCCCCATATCTTCCATGTGAATAAAGACAATATTGGGTCGTTCCATCGCCGCAGTTGTCAACGAATGCGCGAGCAGAAAAAACAAAACAAAGATTGACTTCATAATGGCTGGGTTATGCTTTAACAAAAGGATTGGCCGAATTGATTTACAATTCCATTGATTGAACCAGATTATAATACGCGTTTTCACACTCAAAAGCTCGAAAAGACACAAGTCACAACTGAGGCAATTGGCCGTTCAATGAATCACCTCAGTGAACCATCTTACCGAGATAATTAACTTATACTTTCCCACTACACCGGCGAAAGGAAATGGCTATTTTTTAGGCGTGAGATCCGAGAGCTTCCAAGTTTGGTCGGCATGGGTTTTTCCATCTCCATGGACGATTCGCACCTGAACTGTGGGGTCGGCGGAGGTTGTGTCAAAATCAACGGTCGCGTAGCTCAAGGTTTTGCTATTTGCGACGCCAGAAGAGATAACCTCAATTAACGGATAGCCGACGCGATCACTTTCGGGATGAGTCCAAACCCGAGACCGGTGGACATCGCCCGACATATAGAGGACACCGCTAATATTGTTTTCTCCGATTGCGTCGAACAATCGCTGACGAGCGAATGTATAAATTCGCCATCCGTCATTTTTACTGTCCGCCAACGTGGAGCCTGAAGCAATCACTTTGAACTTTGCTTTTGAATTTTTAAGGCCATCAACCAGCCAAGCAAATTGGGCATCGCCAAGCATCCGCTTTTTATCATCGTCCGGAGCATTATCGGGAGACCGATGATAGCGACCGTCAACCATAAAGAATTCGACATCGCCCCATGTAAACTTAAAGAACGCGCCTCGAGTCTCCGCGGTGCCTGAGGTGGGGTTGCCCCATATTTGATTCCAACCAACGAGCGAATTTTCCTTACCTGCAGCAGATCCGTCCGAATTGTTCGGGCCATAATCGTGGTCGTCCCACATTGCGTAATTGGGAATCGACCGCAACACAGCCGAGAATTCAGGAACGGCCCGATATCGAAGGTGATGCTTCCATTGAATCGTTGGGTCCGTCGTATCACTATAATGGGTATCGCCCAGTGTGACATGCAGATTGGGATTCTCGCCCAATAACAACTCCCATGATTTTTGGGGTTGGCCGAATTTCATACACGATGTAACTGCTATACGAAATTTACTACCCTTGCCCGCGATTGGAGCAGTCTGAAAAGTTCCACCGTGAGCAGCGTCAGACTTACCGTTGACGCTGACTTGATATTTATAATTTGTCAGCGGTTTCAATTTCTTTAGCGTGACAGTGTAGGGGACACCTGACAAATTACCCGCTGGATCAGCAACAGGATCAAAGTTCAACGTTGCCGCGTTGTTTGAACTGGATTCTTCTTGGAAGGTAATTTCTAACTGCGAATCTTTCGGAGCATACATCCAAATATTTGCACTCGATTCCGTCGAATGTCCCACCATTGGCCCAGAAATTGCCGGGACATCCTGAGCGATGGCATTAGTGGAAGTTGAAATTGCGAACGCGATCATCAATGAAAATACGCATCGAACATTAAAAACGTGGCTTAAGATCACAATCGCGACTCCGAGGAAAAAAGAACCAAGCGGGCAGTAGCAACACCCAAAAACAGAAGCTTCAAAAAGCATAGCAGAGCGAAGTAAAAGGGTCAAAAACCGAGCAATTAAATCGCCATCTCAACCCTTCATCCAAGAAATTTTGAGAACAAAAATAGAACGCACCCCTGGACAAAACTCTCTTCCAATATTTTTTATTCATTGCTGACACTCAGCGTGCAAAATCATAATCAGCGATGGTCACAAGACATCACGTTTTCCAAAGTGGCCACCCTCAAACCAGCGGGATTTTCACGGATTTTTCGTAGTATCTTCATCTATAATTTGAGCTCTAAAATGTCTCAGTTTGGAGATACGTTGTTCCAATTGCGAGATCTGTTCATCAATTACCGAAATGTTACGGGCTTCGATCGGCATCAACAATTCTTCCTTGGTCGAACTGATTTTTCCAAGTCGATGGAGAACGGGAATGATTAAAGTGATCGCTGCAACCAAGATTGAGATAGCCGCAACCGTGCGAAAAATTTCCTCGGAGTCAATCTCAAATATCACAATCCCACAAAGGAGCGAAGCCAATCCAAAAATAACTTGAGAACCAATAATGTACACCCATCGGAATCTAGCCACTAACTTTGCGATCGACAACAGACAAACGTGCACGGTCGCAAATCCGACAATTAAAAAGCAAACAGCAGTCTTCCAATAGATTTCAACATCGAGATCACCCCATAGACCAACTAGCAGCAGAGCCGCAGCAATCGCAGTTAGACATAACCCCGACTTGGGAAGCAGGTTTGGGCCCACAGGCAGCTTCGAGAGATCGCAGGCTAGGCCACACAAACTGGCGACCGCAATGATGACCGTGGTGAAGATAACACGGACCTCGTACCAACCCCAGGTATTCATAAGCACAATTCCAATACCCAAAATGGCGCCCAGCACCGCAGAAACGACAAGTAAGTAAAGTAAAGGCCTTTTAAAACTGATCGAATCTGCCATGGTTCAGTTACTCCCTTAATAACGAATCGCCTCCGACGATCTTAATTCACCAACTGGCGTGAAGAAAGCTGCGGATGAGTTTTAAAGAAACTGCATCACTAGGGAAGTCAATTCACTACGACCTCCAATATGCATTCACGAAAGAATAATGATGAAACGCTTTGATCAGTTTCATGAGAAAGCGTTTTACAATTAATTCTTTGCAAAACTCAAGCAATGAGCGCAAGAATCGCAGCCTACCCGTGCTATGTTCGCCGAATGACTGTTGAAAAATCCCACAGGTTCGCGTCATGCGTTCCAGCAAATAGTTTGGTTTTAAACAGGTAAGCAAAAATCCCGATTAAGTTTGCTCATTAGCATGAGCGAGTACGATTTGCGCCAGGAATAAAATTAAGTGCTATCCAGAATTGAATCATCGCTGATGCTAACGAAAATCTTTCTTTCGAAGGCAACCCACGAATTTTCAGCCACAAGCTAAGTATCGCCTACTTCTCTTTTGAATTGCTTAGATCTTGTTTCGGGTTGGCAGCGAAGAAATCAAAAATTCCACTAAAATGTTGCCATGCCACAAAGACGTGGCCACCGTTTTTAACTTCTACGTATTTATGTTTCATCTTTAGCTCCTCCATCTTCTCAACCCACTTCCGAGTTTCCCGGACAGACACTAAACGATCTCGGTCGCCCTGCACGACGTAAAACGGAATGTGCCTTGCGGCCGCAAGCCGACTACGATCTCCGTAAGCAGCGGGCGCAACCACCCCAATGGCTGCCCAGACTTTTGGATATTTCGTCGCAAGATGAATTGATCCACCTCCCCCCATTGAGTGTCCAAATAGGTAGATCCGTTCATCATTAATTTTGAAATTTTGACGAGTTAACTTGAGAACTTCCATTACATCCTGTTCACTAAGCTCACCGAGGTTATCCGGATCTCTTCCACGACCACCCCCGTTACCACGGCTTCCATACCAACCGCGTTCGTTGTAGCCCATTGGTGCGACCAATATGTACTCTTTTTCATCGGCATACTTGGTCAGATTTGGGTAAGAAAGAATTTGTTTCGGGTTACTGTTCAGACCATGCAATACCACGATTAAGGGATATGTTTTCGATTCATCAAAAGACTTGGGCAAATAAAGACCGTAGGAAAGCTTAGTTTTTCCCATTTCAAAATCATAAGACGGGGAAACAATCTCTCCTGTTTTAAAGTTGAGCTTTTTTCCTTCATCAAGCCCCTGAGATCGATCGTCCGCTCCTACGGCATTACCAATTTTCGCGCGGTCGCCACCGGCAGGAGAAGCTTCTCCGGTCTGCCTCTTCTCATTCAGCTCAATGCCAGGCGTTTGTGCATAGCTGCTTGTCGCGAAAACCGACAACATCAATAAGGCTAGAGCCACGGAGAACTTTTGAAATTTCAATATTTCAAACATTGAATTTGACCGATTTCTTAATGGTAAAACGAGCGGATCCGAATGTCTTACAAACAAAACAAGGTCTAATTTTATTCTGAGGACTGCTTAACTGTCAAACATAAGTTCATCGGTTTATGCCGTTGATTTAAGCTGTGTCTAATACATTACAAAGGAACAGCTTCAAATTTTTGGCAGGCCGACCAAACAGTTCGAGTCAGGATATTTAACCGCAGAGTGAATTTGAAACTGATTCATCTCAGTGGCCAATCTTGCTGGTTCGCACCTTGTCGAAAACAGTGCCATTTTAAATAACTGATTGATTCCAGCATGACTCCGACACTCGTTGGAAACAGAACACTTCCTGATACTATTCAATTTACGAGAATCCAAAAGATAAATCTTCAATATCAAATAACGAAGCTGGGCAAATTGGCAACCTTAGGAATCACGTGACGACACCGGTTGCCCAGTTGATTTCAAGCAGATTTTCGCAAGGACTCTTATTTGCGAACCCTAAGCAATCTCGATATTAAATTACGGTCTTTTTAGCTCACGTGCTAAGACTTCTTTTAATTCATTGGGAGAGATTTCACAAACAAGCTCGCCATTGGGGTTTAGTAAAAATAATCTTGGTAGACTGCCAATTCGAGAAACCTTTTCCCACGCGTCTTGATGATCCCCCGCTGACGTAGCACCGTGGATTTCTTTCCATGGAGTACCAATTTTATTTTTATACAATTCAAAATCATCAGCATTCTTATCAAAATTTATACCCAGTACGGAGAGAGTATCTGCATGCTCCTTGCTTAGCTCAATTAATTCAGGCATTTTTTTCATGCAGGGATTACACCAGCTCGCCCAACAATCAATGAGAAGATACCGGCCCCGATAGTCCTCATCCCGCACAAATTTTCCATCAAGCCCCTTCAACCTAAAATCCATCACCTGCCCGACAACAGGAAACGGTAAAATTCCTGCTGAAGGACGGGCCTGCCTGGCCAACTCTGATTGCTTTTTCTTGCCTTCGAAGTCGAGTACAGCGACTCCAAACTCAAAAGCATCACACTCAGCTAGAGGAGCAGTGTTAATACGGAACGTATGTACTTTGAGCCCCGACCTAAAAGTTGTGGTAGCTTTTGGTCCCCTAACTTTATAAACCACCTCTTCATCTGGAATGCTAATTACCGGCAAGTACTCAAGAGTGTTCGCTCTAGAACTTTCAATTTCTTTTGTTTGAAAAATAGTAACCACCACCGTTCCTGCGTCGGTTCTAGCAACAGATACTCCTCCGGTGGGCAAATAGTGGGTTCTTCCATTTTGAGACTTCACCTGTAAATCGATTCGACGTGGCTTTTTTTCCCAACGATAGCCAGTTGGCAAACTTGGTTCTTGTTCCTGGCTCACCGAAACCTCACGTATCGGTTCATTCTCGAACTTAGAAAAGCCAAGCGTTGTCCAGATAGCACAAATCGAAAACATCAAAATATTTTGAAATAACATCTACATCCCAATTATAAAAACACCAACCTAATGACCGTCAACCATCCATTCCGCAAAAGTACACTACGTGATTTTTGCACAACTAAGTTTCATCACAGATGAAAATTTAAATGGCTAAACAAAAAACTCGACTTGCCTGTGTTGAAACTTTTACAAGAGGTTCCAACTGGCTAAGAGAATCTATTCGTTTGATATTTTGGTTTCTTTGAAATATTTGGTTAGGAAATGTTTTTTCAAACACATCTACATCTAAAGGGGGACTCTAAACTTCTCAAGGTTCAATTTGCATAAACAAACCAATGGAATACTCCGTTCAATATAGAAACGTCTTGGTTAGCGTTTAAGAATCGAAACCAGCCTTGTTACGAACCGGCTCTATATTGGGAAGGCGCAATGCCTTTACTTTGACGGAACAAACGGTTGAAATTCGACAAGTTAGAGAAACCCGAATCTAAAGCAATTTCGCTGATGGAATACTCCGTCGAATGGAGAAGTAAACAGGCATTGGAAATCCGAGTCTCATTTACAAATTTACTGAAACTCAATCCAGTAAATTTTCCAAAATGGCGACTAAAACTAGTCTTGCTCATTTTGACAAGCTCTAGCACATCCATCAATCGAATCTCGGATTGATAATTAGACATTATCCAATCAACTGCAATCTGCATTTCGAAATAGTTATCTTCGTTGAACGAACCGTCAAAACTCATCGAGGAAATTCGCCGAGTTGCGTCAACGGGAACCTGCACCAGTTTTCCGATCAATTGGAGAAAGAGGCCAAAATTTTCAAGATGACTTTCACCCGCAGTATCGCCCGAAAGTTGTTGCAAGACCGCCATCGCATTGTCCCGATCCGAGTTTACAAACTCTAATCCAAAAGATGCTCGGTCAATGAATTCCTTTGCCTCAACCCGCGACTGTTCCGGTAGCAACCCAAGTAATCGGATATCGCTAAATTGCACGGAAACTCCTGAAGATTTGCCATTGAATTTCCAGTAATGCGGTAAGCCCCGACCTAGTACGACTAAGCTTTCTGAATTCGGAATAGTAATGGACTCATCTCCGATGACACGAATTCCACTTCCTGAGGTCACCAGCGTTATCTCAATTTCGGGATGCCGATGCCACTGACTGCCAACACCCTGTAACCCAACAAAACATCCGCGTTGAGTATCGTAAACCTCTACGGCATTAACATCTTGGTACCATCTCAAGACGCGGAAGCACTGGTCGTGCAGATTCTCAATTGATTCGTGATTGATGCTCACGGGGTTCCCATTCATTAAGCTTCGTACAAACCGACCGCCCGCAACACGTCCGGTTGCCTCTCATTTTCTCATCATTCCGGGACTGCGCTACAACAGGAAAAATTCACTTGGTACAATAGTATCAGGATCTGGTCGATATAGCGTAGACACATGCCCAAATTTTCGCAAAAATAAGAAAGTCGATCAAGCACTGATAGAAACAGACCAAAACAGCTAGGATGGAATTTGTGAGAATTGAGAATTTAAAATTCGCGATACTCTTTACATTGCTAACGCCAGTCATGGCTGCCTGGTGTTGGTCGCAAGAGAATACCCCCGATTCCAACCCGAAGCAGACTGGCAACCACAAGCCGCTGAACGCCGACGAACTCGGATTTGTGGAACTTTACAATGGCCGAGACCTCACTGGCTGGACGACTCAAGGCAATTGGCTTCCTCAATCTGATGGGTCGTTGTTGATCCAACCTCGTGAGAACGAGCAAGGCTGGGGCCGGTTTAATTCCTACCTCTGGACGGAACGAAAGTACAAAGATTTTGAATTGATGGTCGATTGCGCTTATCCGGAAAACGGCAATAGCGGAATCTATTTTCGTGTCCAGGACCGCGGCAATCCAGTCAATACAGGAATTGAAGCACAGGTCTTTGACTCTTTCAAGCAGAAGCCTCCGCTTAATGACCATACGCTTGGCGGCATCATCCCCGCTGGAATTGCCCCAACTCGAAATATGGCCAAGCCGGCTGGCGAGTGGAACCGGATGTTAATTCGCTGCGTCGGCAATCGTGTCCAAGTGAAAGTCAATGGCGTAGAGGTCATCAACGCTAACCTTCAGTTCACCTCTATTAAAGATCGAAACCGCGAGGGGTATATCGGCCTGCAGGATCATGGGAATCCCCATTCAGTCCGATTTCGCAATATCCGAATCAAGGAAATCCATTCCGCCCGAGAAAATGAGAATGCGCAAGTTCTATTCGAGCGAGAAATTCTTCCAATTTTTGAGGATAGTTGTCTTCATTGCCATGGCGAAGATGATCAACAGGGTGATCTTCGCTTGGACACACTGCCAAATATTATGCGCAGCGGGAATTCAGGGGATCCGACCGTTGTTATCGGTGACGACTCAGCCAATAGCCATCTCGTCAAATTATTGTTAACCGACCACGAAGATCATCGCATGCCGCTGGATGACGATCCATTATCGAACACAGATATTGAGTTAATTCGAAAGTGGATTCGCGTCACTGATGGATGGGATGCTGCAATCAATGCAGCAAAGCCTACTGAATCCAACCACTGGTCATTCCAACCAGTAAAGAAACCTGCGGTTCCAGCGAATGCTCACAAAAACCCAATCGACTGGTTCATCGAAGCAAGCCTCAAGGACAGCGACCTTACATTTTCCAATCAAGCTACCCAGCGACAATTGATCCGCAGGCTCTATCTAGTCGTGCATGGTCTCCCACCGACTCCGAAACAAGTAGACGATTTTTTGGCAGACAACCAAACTCGAAAATGGGAGCGGGTAATTGAACAGGTTTTGGCGAGCCCGCATTATGGCGAACGAATTGCGGTTAACTGGCTCGATTTAATCCGTTTTAGCGAGACCGATGGATTCGAAGTCAATGCCGAACGAAACGGTGCGTGGCGGTACCGTGACTGGGTTATCGAAGCGTTTAACCGAGACATGCCCTATGACCAATTTGTAAGAAAGCAATTAGCCGGCGGTGACCAATTGGACCCAATCGGCAGCGCCTATTATGTTGCTGGATCGCACAACGTCGTTGTTGAACTGAATAAAAAAGGACAGGCAGACAATGTTCAAAACGAAACTTCGGATTTACTAAATGCCACCGGCACAACTTTCCTCGGGTTAACACTCGGTTGCGCAAGATGCCACAACCATAAATTTGACCCAATTTCTCAACGGGACTTTTATGCTATTCAGGCAGTTTTTTCAGGAGTCAATCATGGTGTAGGCAACATTGCCGCTTCACCACAATATCTAGCGGAACAAGAGAGGTTGACATCTGCAATCGACCAAGCGGAACAAATGCTTGAACCGTACAAGACGGCGAGCACAAAGGGCGAACCAATTAACGCCCTTAAAAACGTTGAAACGTTCGCTCCAACCAAAGCTCGCTTTGTCAGGTTCACCATTGCCGAAACCAGCGGA
>JAQXDZ010000084.1 GCA_029251085.1 Mariniblastus sp. | reverse complement strand
AAGTCTGGCAGTATTTTAAAGCTATCAATATAGATAACATTGGAAGGTGGAATACTGCGGAGTTGAATGTAGTGGTTGGCGACCGCGAGTGAATCTGCAGAGGAAGAGTTCACGACAAGAACAAGATTCTCACCTTCGGCTTGCAACTGGCGATCCGTAAATCCTACTGCAAACAGTAGGAAAAGAATCAACTTGGTTCCGCAGGACATCATTCGAAAAATGAAATGATTTTTCATGATTCGCGGGGCGTGAATTTTTTCTTTTTCAATACAAGTCATTCGTTTAGTTGGATCGAAAGTCGAGCACATCAACGTTAACTGTCGGATAAACTCGCTTGCGTAGCTTCGTGCCGGGCGAGCTCAAGGTCGTGATCAACCATGATCTCGGCGAGTTCCTTGCAGCTAGTCTGAGGCGTCCAGCCAAGTAGGTCTTTGGCCTTTGATGCATCACCGAGTAGCAAATTGACTTCGGTGGGGCGGAAATAACGCGGGTCAATTTCCACGTACTTTGCCCAGTCCAAGTCGAGTCGACCAAACGAGTAATCAAGAAACTGGCGGATGGTCTGGGTTTCACCTGTCGCTAACACAAAATCGTCTGGCTCAGAGTGCTGTAGCATGCGCCACATGCCTTCAACGTAATCTTTGGCGTAACCCCAGTCGCGTTTTGCATCGAGGTTTCCGAGGAAGAGTTTGTTTTGCAAACCGAGTTTGATACGCGTTGCGGCTCGCGTAATCTTACGGGTCACAAAAGTCTCACCTCGGCGGGGTGATTCATGGTTAAAGAGAATTCCGTTGACAGCAAATAAATCGTAGGCGTGTCGGTAGTTGACGGTTTGGTGGAATGCGTAAACCTTTGCACAGGCGTAGGGGCTTTGTGGCTGGAAAGGAGTCGATTCGGTTTGCGGTGTCTCAATGACGTCACCGTACATTTCCGAAGAAGATGCCTGGTAAACCTTGGTCAGGTGATTTTTGTTGAGTTGGCGTGCAGCTTCGAGAACGTTGAGAGCTCCAATGCCCACGACTTGAACCGTGTAGGCCGGTGCGTCAAACGAAACGCGAACGTGACTTTGGGCGCCGAGGTTGTAAATTTCGTCCGGCTTAACATCAAGGACCAAATTGGTGAGATTTTGACCGTCCGTTAAATCGCCATAGTGCAGAAACAACTTAGCGTCGGTTTCGTGGGGATCCCGATAAATATGATCAATTCGGTCTGTGTTAAAACTGCTGCTACGGCGAACAATCCCATGGACTTCGTAGCCTTTCTCTAGCAAAAGTTCTGCAAGATAAGATCCGTCCTGTCCTGTGATTCCAGTAATCAGTGCTTTTTTGGTCATTTAGTTTTAAGCTTAGATGAATGTTAAAAGATTCGGAGTTGTCATTTTGAAACTGATGGCGTTTTGCGAACTAAGGGGCAACCAGATCAAATCGCACGCAGTTTACCATCTTGTGCCTCTTGCAGAAAATGGTCGTAGGTCATTTTCAGACCTTCCTGCAGAGAAATTTTCGAATTCCAACCGGTAGAGTGCATTAAATTCATGTCCGTGCGTTTTACAGGCGTGCCATCAGGACGTTTTGGGTCTGTCTTAATTTCACCTTGATAACCTACCACGTTTGCAATTTGGGTTGCTAACTCGAGGATTGTTACGTCGTTGCCAGTTCCAACATTAACTAAATCAGGTGGGTTGGAGAGAGTGCATAGGTGAAGGACACCACTGGCTAAATCATCAACGTGAAGGAACTCGCGTCGAGGCGAACCCGTTCCCCAGATCACAACATCCGGGCAATTGTTCTCTTTCGCTTCATGGAACCGTCGAATCAGTGCCGGCAGAACATGAGAGTTTTCCGGGTGGTAGTTGTCGCCCGGTCCATATAGGTTCGTTGGCATCGCTGAGTGATACGTCACGCCGTATTGTTTGCGGTAAAATTCGCACATCTTTAAACCGGCGATTTTTGCGATGGCATAAGCTTCATTTGTCTTTTCAAGAGGGCCGCTGAGTAAGCAGGTTTCCGGCATTGGCTGGGGTGCCATCCGCGGGTAAATGCAGGTGCTTCCAAGAAAAAGAAACCGGGGAACTTTGTTTTCGAATGCGGCATGAATCGCATTGGTGGCCATCGAAAGATTTTGGTAGATAAACTCGGCTGGATAAGTGTTGTTGGAGTGAATGCCTCCAACTTTTGCCGCAGCAAAGAGAACACAATCAGGGCGTTCTGTTTCAAAAAATTTATTGACAGCTTGCTGATCACATAAATCGAGTTCATCTCTGGTTTTACAAATTACATCCTGGACGCCGCTAGACTCAAGAGCACGCAGCAACGCCTTGCCTACCATTCCACGATGACCAGCTACGTAGATGCGTTGGCTTCGTAAAGATTCGAATTGGGTTTCAGAGTTCAAAATTAAATGTGCTTGATTTTAAAAATACAGATCGTGAATCGTGAATAATTATCATAATCAATTTGCACAATGGGATGGAGTGCAGTAGCTCATTGATAGCATTCGAGGTGCAAAATTTCTTCACTTATCGATCGGTGACGGTTAGATGTTCAATGTACCATTTCACCGTTTCGGTAAGACTTGTCAGGTTGGTGTGCTGAGGCTGCCAGTTCAGTTCGTCACTTAGTTTAGAGCAGTCGTTGGCGTAGCGAAAATCATGGCCTGGTCGATCCGCAACCAATCGTATTAATTCCTCGTATGATTGCAAAGTGTCGGCAGTCTCTGATGATCTTGAGGCTTGGAATGGGTTTTGGGCGATTGGATAGAGTTCATCCAATATCCGACATACCTGCAAAGCGATTTCCATATTTGTCTGTTCAAAGTTTGCACTTATGTTGTAAGTTTCGCCCGGTCTTCCATTCTTTAGAATCGACATTGTTGCAGAGATATGATCCGCAACGTGAATCCAATCGCGAATATTAGTCCCGTCTCCGTAGATCGGGATGTGAGTTAGTTCCAAGGCATTCGCGATGATTTTAGGAATCAATTTTTCGCGGTGTTGGTAAGGTCCGTAATTATTGGCACTGTGTGAAATCAAAATTGGCAGTTGATAGGTCGTATGCCAAGCCCTTACCAGATGGTCTGCAGAAGCTTTACTGGCAGAGTATGGGGAATGGGGGTCGTATGGCGTAGATTCAGTAAATGGGGATTCATGCGACTGAAGTGAGCCATAAACTTCATCCGTGGACACGTGAAAAAATCGAAACTGGCTTTTTTGTAAGCCACTGAGCGATTGGTAAAGCTCTCGGGATTGTTGCAATAAGTTATAAGTTCCTACGATATTCGTTTCGATGAACTCCGCTGCATTTTCAATTGAGCGATCGACATGAGTTTCAGAGGCGAGGTGGATGACAGCATCTGGTGAAAGTGTAAATGCCTGCTGTAACTGCTGGGCGTCCGCGATATCAATCTTTAGAAACTGATAACGATGGCTGTTATTTATCTCGTCAAGGGAATTTAAATTGCTTGCGTAGGTTAGCTTGTCGAGATTGATTATTTGATAGTCGGTCGTCTCATGAAGATGACGAATCAAGTTGGAACCGATGAATCCTGCTCCGCCAGTGATGAGTATTTTTTTCACGGTCGGTAGAGAATAATGGGGTGCAGAAAATCGATTGGATTAAATGTAATTTGAAGAAACGGCGCGGACTCCGTCCCGGTCGGTGGCACCGAAAATGAAAAGGTAAATCTATCAAAGCGTTGCCCCTACGTTCGACGAATGAACTAGGCAGTTCGCCAATATCCACCTTAACAACAGATAGAAAAAGCCGACACGTTCAAGGGGCACGTAAGTCGAGAAAACAATCTCTTAATACCGATTATGCCGGTTGAAAATATACTACCGAGAATGCCGCGCTTTCGCATCTCACGACTTCGCCACCTTGGCAGTCTTTCGAACGAATTGGGCGAATGCGAAGCTTGGGTCAAAGAGGATTTATACGGGCTCTAAGAGCCCTTCGTCCATTTCCATTGAGACGCACTGTTCAATGAATTGGATAGATAAAAGCAGGCGGGTTTTGCCTTCTCGGCGGATGACCGTTCCTTCGTACTTCGCAAACGGACCTGTTTTGACCCGCACCTTATTTCCTGGTTCCAGCCGGGCCTCAGGTGTGAGGGCAACCCCGGAATCGATGACGTTATGAATTTGCCTTAAATCGTGAACCAGTTGCTCTCGATCTTTGATTGGATTGCATTTTGAAATGCAGTTGGTCGTCATTGCCTCGTAACGATCTTCTTCCGTGCCAAACATGAAAACATAATTGGGAAAGAGAGGAACATACGAAGT
>JAQXDZ010000077.1 GCA_029251085.1 Mariniblastus sp. | reverse complement strand
TGCTCTCGATCTTTGATTGGATTGCATTTTGAAATGCAGTTGGTCGTCATTGCCTCGTAACGATCTTCTTCCGTGCCAAACATGAAAACATAATTGGGAAAGAGAGGAACATACGAAGTACGCAGTCGGCCATTGGGCGATCGGTAACGTTTCGGAATGACGGGACTGTAATGCGCTATTTTCAGTACCGCAAGTTTTCGCATCAGATCTTTCTCGCGTCGAGAAAGTGTGTAGACGCACCACCATTGCCGATCTTCACTTGTTAAATAATCATCGTTCGCCAGCAGGTCACTGGGATAAATGTCATTTTCTTTTCCGAGGATGGGCATCTAGGATGGTTCCGATTATCTGGGGAGGCATCACCGAACCTATTTTTTGACAGGTTCTGGCAAATCTTACAAGGCAACTGGTGAAGGTTTTAATTGCTAAAAGAGTGGCTGACTGAATGGCGAGATTTCTGGCTCTATTGACGATCTGTGTCAGTTTATATTTGCAAAGACCGCAGTAGATTGGACGCTCATGATTGCGAGTTGATTAGTTTGGTCAAATAGGGAAAATAGAATTTTGCGAACCTCCTATTTCTCCTAATTTACGGAGCATGTTTTGGCTTACCTAGTTATAGTGATGGGCGTTTCAGGAAGTGGAAAGACGCTTGTCGGAAATTGGTTAGGCAATTCGACTGGTTTTGAATTTATCGATGGAGATGATCTCCATCCGCCAGGCAATATCGCTCGAATGAAGAGCGGTGAGCAGCTCGATGATACCGCTCGGAAGCCGTGGCTCGCCGCGATAGTGCGTCGAGCTGAAATAGCTGTCGCGAATGGAGATTCGCTGATCGTTGCCTGTTCCGCTTTGAAGCAGAGCTATCGTGATCAACTGCGATCGATTGCTGTTCCGGTGTATTTTATTTTTCTCGACGGAAGCCAGCCGCTGATTGAAACGCGATTAAAGAATCGCAAGGGTCACTTCATGCCATCTCAACTGCTGAGAAGCCAGTTCGACGACCTCCAGTCCCCTGTTGGCGAGGAGGGAGTTATAAGCGTTGATATTGATCAGTCGGTAGAGTCCGTCTGTCAGGAGGCGCTAAGTGGCCTCAAAAAATTGACCGCTGAATAGCGTCGCGTCATTGATTCAATGCTCTGATAATGAGCATCTGAATTAGATCGATGCCCACGAGCCAATGTTCGAGAAGCCTTTATGTGAAGCGTATCAATCGAGTGACTTAAGGAAGTTCGATCGAGCTAGCCCATGGCTGGTTGTCACGATACCACTTCACGCATTGCTCCAACCCTTCGTCGAGCGAAATGGTTGGCTCCCAGTCCAACAATGATTTCGCTTTGCTGATGTCGGCATAGGTTGATTTGACATCGGCGATATGAAATGGCTTGAATTCTAATTTAGCTTTTTTGCCCAAAAGTTTTTCAAGCTTTTCAATCATAAGGAGAAGTGTCGTTGGTTGCTTGCCGCCTCCTAGGTTAAAGATCTCGTAACCCAACGGCTTCAGTGCGGCAATCGTACCCGACGCGATATCATCAACGTAGGTAAAGTCCCGTGACTGCGTTCCATCTCCAAAGATCTCAAGTGGACGCCCCTGGTCAATCCACTGAATGAAGCGGAAATAAGACATGTCCGGTCTACCCGCGGGGCCGTAAACCGTAAAGTATCTGCAGATGGAAATGTCAAGGTCGTAAAGGTGATGGTGAGAGTAGGCCAAAACCTCCGCAGCCTTTTTCGAAGCCGCGTACGAGGAAAGTGGTTTGTTTACGGGTAGCGTTTCGACAAATGGCATTTCCTGCCCTGCGTACAACGATGATGTTGAGGCTAGTACATATTTACGAACCCCATTGTTCCGCATCGCTTCTAGCAGGTTGAGGCTGCCCATCGCATTGGTTGTCATATAGACCGATGGGTTGATCATGCTGTAACGAACCCCCGCTCGCGCGGCGAGGTTAATGACGCCGTCAAATTTATATTTTTCGAATAGCGCGTTTACAAGCGATGTATCTTCAAGATCTAAGATAGAGAACTGAAAATTTGAGGACTCTAATTGGCGGATGCGATGGTTCTTTAGGGAGACGTCATAATAGTCGTTTAAATTGTCGATTCCGACGACAGTATGTCCGTCATTTAAAAGATGTTGGGTTACCCGAGAGGCAATGAACCCCGCACAGCCAGTAACTAGGTAAGTTTTCGAATCGCTCAACGGAGGAATCCTTTCTGGGGTGATAAAGCAATCGGAAAATTAAGAAGTGGGCACGCGTTGAGCCGGATTATAACAGTCTTTTTCGAATTAATCCCATCCCTTAAATGTGATTACCGTGAGTCGATGTTTTTGCCGGTGGTGCTTTTGTCTGATGCCTTCAGTGAGGTGATATCCAAAGTTGGAAAAAGAAGAGTAAATGCTGGGAGGCAATTTTTTGAGTAGAGAGAAAGCCAGAGTATTGTTTACTCGGGGGTGAGGGAGGCTTTCGCGTGGATTTGCGAGAGTTCATCCATGCCGAGAGATTTGTAGGTGGCAGACAGCTTTTGATGTACTGCCTGTTTGTTGGCGGCTCCCTTGAGTGCTATTTCTAAATGGGAAATCGCTTCTTTGTTGCGTCCAAGTTTCATCAAAATTGTACCCAGCGTATCTCGGCATTGAGCGTCTTTGGGAACGCGGTTGACTGCTGCCGTCGCTAATTCTAAAGCTCGGTCAAAATCGGGCGGTTCGGAGTGGGCCAGCATCCACGCGAGGTT
>JAQXDZ010000072.1 GCA_029251085.1 Mariniblastus sp. | reverse complement strand
AAATAAAGTTGATTCAAGGAAACCCATTTAGAGAAGTGCATCTAAGATATCACACAGCTTCAACTTACTAATGAAAAAATATTAGGTTCAGTTGTCACGCATTTTCCATGCGATTGGATGTCGAAACGAAAGATGATGGTTTTTACCGTTGCCGAGGATGCCCAGCGGCCATTCTTGAGCAGGTTGAGATTGTCCGAGGGGGTGGGGCAGGCGGGCTCGCCAGCGTTTTTAATCGAGTCAGATTCGTAAATTTATGATTCGTAGTAACTTATTTTATTTGCGAAATTAATTTTGGGGGACCTGAGATCCTGCCCGGATACTGACATTGCTAATGCTGCCGGGCTGCCCGTCGGGAAAGGAAATGTAAACGACATTGCGTGTTTTCAGGTCGGTCGGATCAATGGGAATGATTTTGCAAGATTTATAGGCCTTGTCCGTCAGCCGGTTAGCGCATTTCTCTAATGGAACCTCGTACGGTTTTCCGTTGACCGTAACGGAGATTTTTTTATCGAATTCGGGTGCGCGATTCACACCAATGCGTAAATTGGCATATTCAAGTTTATCGACGTCGGGAACTTCAACTGTGAAAGCCCGCTGCCTTCCTTTGTCCAGAGTTACGTCAAGGCGATTGCCATAACAAGGGACTTCGTTGATTCTTTGACGCGGTTCTATTGCTTTCGCGTAGGTTGATTTGATGAGGATGGTCTCTCGCCCTTTAAATCGGAAGTCGTAGGACGCATTTTTTTCGAGGTTGTTTTCAGCTGTTTTGCTTCCGACGGGGCGTTTCGCTTCAGCTAGATAAGGAGTGAAGTCCGCGTTGCGTCCAAGGCGACGGACTTGCATTTCAATTGGGCGTGGCAGATTGATTGAAACAAATTTATTAGCGTCAGATAGATTGTTGAGAATAACGAATGCGGTATCTCCGTCGACAAAGGCGCGTGTTTGAATGTCCGGGTCGGGGCAAGACGAAGCAATTCGATTCCCTCGCAAATCGCGGAACAGGCGATAAAACAAAATCTTTTTGCCAGGTAGCCAATCGGTTTTATCTGTGAAGTTTCGTGGAGTGTAAAGTGTGGCGTAGTACTTGGGATCCCAGTTCATGCTCTCCAACAGAATAAACGGGACTGCCTTTAAGACGGTGTGCGGGTGATCCATAAAGACCAGAGTGTTTGCGATCGCGCTGCTGACCATGTTGAAGTCGTCGATCGACCGTTTTTTCATTTCCCATTCGAATCCGGTTTCTTTGAATTGGGCATCAACCGCAAGTTGTTGAACTAATTCGTTAGCCCCGTAACCACCGTGTTCGCTAACGACGATGTCAACTTCTTTGCCATAACTGTTAACCGTGTAGTTTTGAATTTGATCCAGCAGTGATTCCAGTGGGAGGCCGCTTTGAATCACTCCGCCAAAGTTTCCATCTTTTTCACGGAGGAAGTCGTAGATATGAAATGAGTAGAAATCCAACTTACACTGCGTGTTGTCGATGAATGGCTTGAGGTTCTTCTCCCAGATCGGAACGGCCAGGCAGGGCCCGCCAACCAGCACTCCAGGAACGTCTCGGTGGACCGTCTTCATGGTTGCCAGATGCCAGTTGGCTAAATGTTTACTTTGCAAATAGGACCAGTGCGGTTCGTTGATTGGTTCATAGTATTTCGGCCGGTCGAAGTCGGTAAAGCGATGGTTAAGCGCGAGTGCTGATAGTTCAGCTGCAGCTTCAATGTTCTTTGGGAGTCGCTGAGCGTATTTGTCTTTGCGGGCGGCATCCGTTTGGTAGATACCCATGAATTCGGGAAATGCGTTTCGAAATCCATGTGCCGCAATGTCCAAACGGTTGTTCATGTCGCGCTTAAAGTCAGCGCTTGACGATTTGGGTTTTACCTTTTTGATTAGAAACGCTTTGTCGACAAATTCAGGTCGAGACGGATCTTGCCGAATAGCCTTTTGATATTCATCCAGCCCGTTGACTACTTGCAGCGTGCGCCCGAACGTGATTCCGTTGTTTTCAATTAGCCATTGGTAGCGAGTCGGTTTTAGGCAGCGTTTTTTAAATTCGGTGCCCGGATCACAAATGCCAAAGTAGGCCTCGCGGTTAAGTCGGCTCGTTCCTTGGATACTGCGAATTGAAAACGGATCAATCGAGATCTTGACTTGCGATTGAGCGCGAATGGATTGGTTGGTTGGATTCTGGCCATTTGCCGAATGTTCCAGTAAACAACTCGCTAACGCGATTGCAAAAATAAATTTAAGATTATTCATGGTTGGTGGTGGTAAGTTGCATCGGGTTCGAAGACGAATCAAAAGATAGCGAATGCCAATTTAGCGAATGCATAGGCTGGCGTGAACTAACGGAGTATCCATTTGAGCCTAGAGAGAGGATTGGGTGTGAGAAATTTTTATGCCCATTTAATATGAACCGAATGACGAGCTTTCTTATCAGTTTCTGTTCAAATAAGTTGAAATGAGTAACTTTGATTGAGAGGGAATTTTGAATCAAATTTCTTTATTACAACGAATAAAGACGGAAATTATTTCGAGTTTTCTTTGATGAAATTGTCCACGAAATCGCCGCGGTTTGGTTTTATTGCAAAGATGTGCAACCTGTCTTGCTGTGGACGATATGATTTATTGAAAAAACAAACAGGAAAAGTGATGAAAAAAGTCGACACACTTATCTGCATGGCGACCGCGTTGCTGGCGATCACGGGCGTCCTTTCAGCAGATGACAATGGTAATCCTGCGAGTCAAAGCAAAAGTAAAAACTTACGAGGCTCGTATTATGTCAACGGCGAAATTCACGTCGGCACGTATGGGCAGCCAGAAGGTAAGCCGCTGACCACGGGTCACAACGATTTCAAACCATCCTGGTCAAAGACGGGTGACATGCTGGTCTTTTTCCGCAGGGTAAAAAACGATCCCGATGTGTCGAAATGGAAAACCGCCATCCACATCATTAATGCAGATGGAACCGGGCTGCATCAATTAACCGACGGCACGCACACGGACTTCAATCAAACCTGGACGCGTGACGGTAGTAATACGCCGATCTGGAATCGAAAGAATCCGAAGACGGGCGGCTATGTGGTGATGGCCAGCAAGATTGGTGCAAAACCTGGTGAGGAAATCCCTCTCACCGATAAAGGGCATTCTACTTGGGCTTTCACCTGTCTTACCGACGGTCGAATCCTTGTGCGATCGAATCCGCCCAAACAGGGTATGGGGTACTACCTGATGACGCCTGGGAAGAACGCCGATCCGACGTTCGAACGCATCGAGTGTGACTTGGCAAAAACGGGAGTGCTTGCCCGGGTCAGTCTCTCACCAACAGAAACGAGAGTCTGCTTCGAGTTCCAACGTGGGTTCAAAAAACGAGTTCCCGGACGCACGCTTTACGTCGCCGATTTCGATGTCAAGAGCCGCAAGATCACCAATGCCAAGCCGCTGGCGAACGAGGAAGAAAAACAGATCTGGTTTGCGTACCCTCGTTGGTCGAAAGACGAATCGTCGATCGTTTATCACGCTGGCGGGAAGCTCTATGTCTACAAACCTGAAGACGGCTCGACGCATAAGGTCTCGACGGACGACAAAGCGGACTATCGGTATCCACATTTCGAGGATGCACCAAAGTGATTGCAAACTATCAAAATAACAGGCAGTTCGATGAACAGATTTATTTTATTCCTAATCGCTTTTTTACTAAGCCCTTGCATGCTATTGGCTCAGGGCGAAACCAAACAAGGTTCCACGGACTCTGCATTTACCAAGGCCGACAAAAATGGTGATGGAAGGCTTGGACCCGACGAAGTCAAAAACGAAGCGCTGTTCAATCGCATGGACGCTGATTCCGACGGCTTTGTAACTCAAAACGAAGCCCAGGCGTTGGCCAAACGACGCCGGGCGCGCGAAAACGAAGCAGCAGCCAAGGAAGTATCTAACGAACCGGTCTTTCCAGCCAACCCAGAGGGCGAAGCTGCAAAACGCAAGCTCCTTTCGACGATCCCCGCCGTAACCACCGGTGACAAACGACCGCCAAATATCGTGTTGTTGTTTTCGGACGACCTTGGCTACGGAGACATTTCGTTGTACGGATCCAAAAAAATTCCCACACCGAACATTGATGCACTTGGTAAACAGGGCGTTCGTTTTTCCAACGCCTATGTGACTGCAGCGTCTTGCAGCCCATCCCGCGCCGGGCTGATGTCGGGCCGATACCAGCAACGATTTGGTTTTGAATTCAATACTGCCGGTGGCGCAATCACGCACCGTTTACATCGCGGGCTCGATCCATCGGTCGTCACGATGACAGATGTTCTGAAACAGGCCGGTTATGTCACAGGAATGTTTGGCAAATGGCATTTGGGCACTCAGCCTCAGTTTCACCCACAGGCTCGGGGCTTTGATGAGTTCTACGGATTCTTGGCCGGCGCCCATTCATTTTTCCCCGCCAAAGCGCCCCAACCGTTTCACACCACAATCATGCGGGACAAATCGCCGCTGATCGAATCCGATTACCTGACCGATGCGATTGCCAGGGAAACGGTTAAGTTTATCGGCGCGAATCAAGATAAGCCATTTTTTGCTTACGTCCCGTTTAACGCGGTTCATACGCCGATCGAAGCGACAAAAAAATACCAGGACCGGTTTCCAAATGAATTAGACCCAACCAAACGCGACTACTACGCAATGACCAGTGCGCTCGACGACGCTGTGGGCGCGATTGTTGCCGCGATCGGCAAACACGGACTTTCAGAAAATACGCTTGTCATCTTCGTCAATGACAACGGCGGACCGATCTATACCGGCGTGCAGAGCAATGGTCCGCTAAAACTGGGAAAACTGTTCCTGTTTGAAGGCGGAATACGAGTGCCGATGATTGTCAAAATGTCAGGCAAGTTTCAAGCGGACACCGTGTACGATCATCCAACAAGCACGTTAGATTTGTTTCCCACGATTTGCGCGGCGGCGGGGATCAAAGTTCCCTCGGACCTCAATCTGGACGGTGTTGACTTGGCGCCTTTTGTTAATGGGCAGTCCACCGGAGCGCCGCATGAAACTCTTTTTTGGAGTAACGGACCCAATATCGCGGTCCGGCAAGGCAATTGGAAACTCGTCAGGTCTTACGACAACACTTGGCTGTTTGATCTGGACAACGACATTGGCGAATCGAGGAACCTAGCCAATTCAAAACCCGAAATCGTCGAACAACTGGAAAAAGCCTATCAGACGTGGCGTTCTCAAATGTCAAAACCGGCTTGGCCCAGCAAACCGAATCGGCGCAAAGTTGAAGTCGATGGCTTAATCTACGAGATGAATATTTGATGATCCTCTGCGTTCAGTGTCCGACGCGTGGTACGGCCTGCAGCGGAATTCGAACCAATAATGCGACAATCCCGACATTGAAAATCGCGGCCTATCGCTTATCAAGATTCTTGAATACATCCATCACAATGAGAAACTGAAACAAGTAAACAGTGACTGAACAAATAATATGAAAACCATAACCACATTTGTATGCTTTTTGGTACTGACTGCGTTTGCCTCGGCGGAGGTGAAGCAACCCAATGTTGTTTTGATTTTCGCCGATGACATGGGCTATGGCGACGTCACCAGCTACGACGCCGAATCCAAAATCCACACGCCAAATCTCGACCGTCTGGCCAAGGGTGGCATGCGCTTCACGGATGCTCATTCCGCCTCTGCCGTCTGTACGCCTTCACGCTATGCCCTGCTGACCGGCCGCTACGCGTGGCGAACTGGATTGAAGAGTGGCGTTCTCGGTGGCTTCTCACAGCCACTCATCGAGAAAGGACGCATGACAGTGGCGGATTTATTCCAAGACAAGGGCTACCGAACTGCCTGCATTGGGAAGTGGCATCTGGGAATGGACTGGGGCGGAGGAATGCGCGGAGAAAAGGACTACAACATGCGCAACAACTCAGAGGGGATCGATTTCACAAAACCGATTCAGAACACTGCCATCGTAAATGGATTCGACGAGTACTTCGGAATTGCTGCATCTCTGGACATGCCTCCCTACGTTTTCATTCGGAATGACCGTGTAACCGAGCAACCCACTTCCAGTTTGAAGGAAGAAGACAAAGGTGGCCGTCAGGGGCCTGCGGTTCCTGGCTGGCGGCATAAATACGTCATGCCGACCTTGACCGACGAGGTCATCTCCTTCATTCAGCGCAACAAGCAAAGTCCCTTTTTCGTTTACATGCCGCTTAACGCACCTCACACACCCCACGCGCCCGGTGATGCCTTCGTCGGAAAAAGCAAATTGGATATCTACGGCGATTTCATGGTGGAAGTGGATCATCACATTGGGAGAGTGATGGATGAACTAGATCGATTGAAACTCTCAGACAACACCCTGGTGATTGTGACCAGTGACAATGGCCCTGAGACCAATATGTTTCCACGGCGGAGTAAGTTTGGTCACGACAGTTCCTCTCACTTCCTCGGAGCCAAACGCGACAACTGGGAAGGCGGACACCGGGTACCCTTCATTGCTCGCTGGCCGGGAGTGATCGCGCCAGGCTCGAAGTGCGACACTCCGTTCTGTCTTGTCGACATGATGGCCACATTCGCGGAAATTGCCTCTGTCGAACTCCCCGAAGATCAGGGCGTCGACAGCGTCTCCATTCTTCCATTAATGCAGGGGAAAAATGGTGACTCTCGAGGAAACCATGCGATCATCCATCACTCATCGAGCGGTCGATTTGCGATTCGCAGGGGTGACTGGAAATTGCTGTTGCACACGGGTTCCGGAGGAAACGGTTACGGAGCCGGAAAACGCAGCAGCAGGTACAACGGAACGATCGAACAGAAGTCATTCAAAACCGCGAACCGCCAGCTCTACAACATGCGGACTGATCCGGATGAGACGACCAATCTGTTCGAGAAACGCCTTGAAGTCGTCAGCGAATTAACAGCTCTCGCAGGCGAATATGTCAGGCAAGGACGCAGTACGCCGGGACCTCGCCAGAAAACCGACCTGCAGAACTGGCCCCAACTCGACTGGCTGCCGCCGAATCCGGTTCCAACGGCGTCAGGTAACGCCTCAGATAAAAATTGAGCTACGGGCAACCGCAAAAAATAAACATGATTTGAACAAATAAAATGAAACCCATCCTCACATTGTTATGCTCCCTACTGTTGGCTTGTTCCGGATTTGCCAATGACAAACTGCCGAATGTCGTCACACTCTATGTCGACGATCTGGGTTACCGCGACATCGGCTGCTACGACGGTCCCGTCAAGACCCCGGTTCTCGACAAGCTGGCTGCCGAGGGCGTGCGTTTCACCGACTTTCACTCGGGCGCTCCTACTTGTTCTCCCTCTCGCGCCACTTTTCTGACGGGGCGCAATCACCATCGCACCGGAGTCTACTCCGTCCTCGACGAGCGCTTTCACCGGATGCACCTTCTGGAGAGTGAAACGACGATTGCCGAAGTGCTTAAGGAAAACGGCTATGCCACTGCTCACTTTGGCAAGTGGCACCTCGGCATGCCTGTCCAGAATCGCGATAATCCCACCCCCGCCGATCATGGATTCGACTACTGGTTCGGGGTCGTCAACGGCCCGGGCCGAAGCCACAAAAACCCGACCAACTTCCTGCGCAATGGCAAACGCGTGGGAGAGATGAAAGGTTATTCCTGCCAGATCGTGGTCGACGAAGCCATCACTTGGCTCGATCAAAAGCGCAACGGCGACGAACCCTTCTTCCTCAATCTTTGGTTTAATGAACCGCACGACCCGATCGCGGCTCCCGACGAGATCGTTTCCCAGTATGGCGGGCTGAAAGAACGGGAAGCCATCTACAGTGGCACTATCGACAATACAGATCGAGCCATCGGACGCCTCGTTGCAAAGCTCAAAAAACTCGGCGAGCTCGACAACACCATCATTATCTACGCTTCTGATAACGGCAGCTATCTGCAAGAGCGAAATGGTGAACTGCGTGGAAAGAAAGGTTCGCTTTTCGAAGGCGGGCATCGCGTCCCCGGCATCTTTTACTGGAAAGACGGGATCCCTGGCGGACGAGTCGAGAAGGAACCGGCTGGAGTCGTGGATCTTCTCCCCACTTTGTGTGGTCTGATCGGCATCGACAAACCCCAGGATGTGCATCTCGACGGCTCCGACCTCGCTCCTTTGCTCACTAGTTCCGGTTCCTTCAAGAGGCATCAGCCCCTGTTTTGGATGGGCGATGCGAACATGGTCATGAGAGTAGGTAGTCACACACTTTTTGCGTCCAGCACTGCGAAATCGCCAATCGACTTTAAAACCGCCGATCGCCTCATGGAGCAAGTCAAAGAAGTCCTTGGCGATGATCTTGAGAAAGAGCTGGGCGGAATGGAGCTTCGTTCCCGAATGTTCAACGGAAGTTTCGCCAATCCCGAAGCCAATCGACTGAGGGCACAATTCCGAAAATTGTATTACTTCCAAGAGTCCTGGATCCCAGAGCTCAAAAAGAGCGGACTTGGTCGTGTCCAATTATATGATCTTTCCAAAGATCCTAGTCAGAAAGACAATATCGCGCGGAAGCGCCCAGAAATCGCTTCCGAATTGAAAGAACAAGCTGCCGCCATCTACCGGAGTGTCATGGCGGATGCTCCCGAATGGCCTGCGCCTGAGGAACTGTCATCCGCTAAGAAGCCTCGGAAAAAAGGATCGGTAGGGTCTGCAACCTTAGCACCCGACACCGAGATCGCGAAGCTATTCGCCCGCATCGACAAGAACCCTCTCCCCAATGACTATGACGTTAGCCGGCATCAGGCTTACGTCGACCGCGTTATGGCCAGTCTCAAACCTGAACAGCGTGAACGGGTGGGCCAACTCTGGAAAGAGAAGCGACGCCTGAGCCCTCAAATGAAGAACGTGGGTCAGTCCTTCGTTAGAATTCTCGATTATGTCGCCAATGGAGAGAAGGCGAGTTCTTCGGCAGCGCCAAAGTCAGCTCCTTTGCCTGCTGAGAAGATCGAATTGCAACAGCGGATGAAAAAGGCAAGCATCGAAGAGAAAACTGGAATCCATCGCCTTTCGACAACCAAGCGTTCGACGTATGACGCGTTTTCGTATCTCAATCGAATTCCAGATGTAGCTTACGAAGATGAGAGCGTAGAAGATTTTCTTGGCCGAATTTTTGGGCGGCTTGCAAATCAAGAAGGGCGCATTTTATTAAAAGCTCCCACGGGGATGGACCGACTTGGATACGAAGGGCTAAAGACATTCTTGAATTATGAGGGGACTGAAAGTGTCGGCAATTGTGCTGCCTGTCATACATTGCCGAATTTTACAGATGGAAAATCATATGTGACTCACCATGGAACCGAGGCGAAGCCAACTCCCTCTTTGAGGAACCTTGGGAAGCGGAAACTTGATTTATATAAAGTGATGTCGCAAAAGATCGAGGCAGCAAAACAGAAGCAGCAGGGCAAAGCGGATGATATTAATGACGCTTATTTGAAGATGAAGTTAAACAAGCGGGATGTTTCTGGGTTGGTGGCATTTCTGAAATTGCTGGAAGATCAGCCTGACCTTCGGTTTCGCCAGTCTATTATCGAGGCAAAAGTTTTTAATACATTCGAAGACTAAGATTTAAGAAAATACTTGTCCACGATTGGAAGTTTGGCGAGGTTTTAAGAGACCGGAAGTAACCAAGGCACAATAGCCCGAGTGAAATGAGAGAGATCAATGAGAAACTTCAAGTTATTTGTTTTGCTTGTTTGTTTATTTGCAGTGTTCAGCAACTCAGTCGATGCCGAAACAATTCGGGGGAAAGTCATCGACCGGTTTGATAGACCTGTAGAAGGCGTGATGGTCTCAGCAATTGACGATGTTCATCGAAAATGGACTTCCGTATTCTCACAGAAGGATGGTTCGTTTGAAATTTCGAACCTGCGTGATGGAGATCACAACATTCGCACTCGATTAATGGGTCTCGCAGATGAATGGGTCAGTAGTGTTCCGGCAGGTACCGATGACATGGTGATCCAAACGCGGCCAGCTGTCGGTGAAGAATTGGAATTACAGCGACCCGCAAACAGCGCGTTCAGCATGCTCGAGTTTGAAAATCCTCGGGACAAGCTGAATTTTAAAATGATGTGTTCTTACTGTCATCAGGTAGGCACGCTTGGGTTTCGAACTCCTGAAAAACCAGTTGACTGGGAAACAATGTTGCGTCGGATGGATGGTTTCGGTGGTCTCTATCCACACACTCAGGACACCATCATCGGCCGGTTGATGAATACTTACAAAGATGATGCCGTTGATAAATGGCCAGCCTTCGTTCCTCCTCCAGCACCGACAGGGATGGCAGCTGCAGCAACGATCACGATGTGGGAAATGGACAAGCCTCTCGAAGGTTCATTCCATGACCTGGAAATCGGTCGCGATGGACTGGTCTATGCGGTCAACATTAGTAGGGGGCGGATGATCGCCTTGAACCCCCAGTCCGGCGAACAAACACCAATCAAGTTTCCACGTGGGGTACATGCACCGCACTCGATTGAGACCGCAAACGATGGAAGTTTATGGACGACCATGTGTGCCAGTGGCGTGATGGCCCGCTATGACATTGAGACCGGAAAGTTTGAGGTCTGCAGTAGCGCAGAGGCACCAAAGAAGCGAGGTAATTACCCGCATACTCTCAGGATCAACCCGAAAGATCCCGAGGGATTGATCTGGTACACCGATGCAGGATCCAACTCCTGTTTTTCACTTCATCCGGTTACCCACGTTGTTAAAGAGTACAAATTGCTCAACGCCGGGCAGGCGATGGGTGCTGGACGTGGAGAGTCGCGGGGGATCACGCCTTACGGACTCGATTACTCACCCGTAGACGGCATGATTTGGTATTCAAAACTCAATGGAAATCGTATCGGCCGAATTGATCCCAATGCGGAAGATGGGAATATTAAAGAATGGAACCCACCGTTTCGTGGACCGCGGCGTTTGCACGTTGCCCCCGATGGAATGGTTTGGGTTCCCGGTTTCGGGTCGGGAGTGTTTGGTAAATTCGACCCCAATACTGAGTACTGGACCGTTTACGAATTGCCGGATTCTGAGAACCAAATCCCCTATGCCTTGAATGTAGACAAAGACGGTGTCGTCTGGATTTGCGGTACGGGAAATGACACGATCAATCGGTTCGATCCAGTAACGGAGACGCTTGTCGAGTTTCGTTTACCGACACGTGTGTCTTATACACGCGAGATTGAATTTGGCGATGACGGCAGTATTTGGACCAGTACATCTGGCCCTGCACGGCATATGGAGCGTGGCGTTGGAGCGGTCATTCGTATTTCCTTGCCGGATAATTTGCCAACAACAGGTGGCATTCGATTATCTCCTAAAGTTTATCGAGGTAATCATGACATTGGAAACCTCGCCACTGCTCCTAAGGTAGAACGTAAGAAGGATTCTGGGCGAGAGAAACTGTTCGTGAAAATTGACGCCAACCCGCTACCCGATGCTTACAAAAAGATGCCTCACCAAAAGTGGGTCGACTCACGCCTCGCCGCCTTCCCCAAACACAAACGGAACCTCGCGGGTACGCTTTGGAATGAGTTTCGACAGACTCACCCAGATCGCAGAAACGATGGGCAGTTCTATGTGAAGATCATCGACTACATCATCAACAATAACGCGCCCGTAAAACGTCGTTTCGTGAAGAAGTGGCAGCATCATTGGTTCGGCGATGCTCCAGATAATCTGGGTAAACGAAATCTCGAACGAGGTAGTATGGTTTTTGAGCAAGCCACGTGTGCTCGATGCCACAACCTGGGCCCTGGCGAGAAGAAACTTGGTCCTGATCTGACCGAGGTTGCGAAACGTTTTCGTGGATCAAAGCTATTGCAGCAAATCGTAAAGCCATCCGCTGAAATCCATAAAGACTTTCAAACTCAGATGATTCTTGTCGATGATGGTCGATTGAGAACAGGTTTAGTGATCAAGGAAACTAAAGATGAAGTTGTTCTGATCCCCAATCTATTGAAGCCTGACATAGTCGAAACCATGACCAAATCTTCGATTGAAGAACGTAATACGGCGGAGGTTTCGACGATGCCTGCGGGGTTGCTGGATACTTTTTCGATGGAAGAAGTCCTCGATCTCGTCGCCTACATTCAATCTGTCGGATCGGCCGCTAGTGACGCCGAGACCAAATGATGGTGATGCGCTATTGGATCGGTTTTCAATTCTAAGCAATCGATGAAATCTTATTTCTTACGACTTCTCCAGGGTTTGGTTGCTTGGGGGTCACTTAATTTTGACGCTAACAGGCGGCTAATGGTTCGGAGGTTGAACTCCGAGTCAACGTCGAGAGGGTCAAGCGTCCACTCTCTTCCCTGTTTGTCACTTGGTACGCGAATAAGTTTTAAGTTGCGAGGTGTTGCCTTACCGCCATATTCGATTTCGATGATGATTTCATGTAGGTCACCGTTGCTTCCTTTTTTTGAGAGCAAGGCTT
>JAQXDZ010000053.1 GCA_029251085.1 Mariniblastus sp. | reverse complement strand
CCTTGTACCGGAAGGAAGTAAAAGAACTCGTCATCGTCGCGGTACCTTTAGTACTCGCACAGGTTGCCCAAAATACAATCTCGTTTGTTGATACGATCATGGTAGGTCGATTAGGGAAGGAAGCACTGGCCGGCATCGCCATTGGAAGCACGCTTTTTCAATTTATATTGATCGTTCTATCCGGTGTCATCATTGGCGTTAGCCCAATCGTCTCGCAGGCGACCGGCGCCAAAGACGATGATTTATGTGGACGGGCAACGCGGCAGGGGCTTTGGATTGGAGTACTGCTCTTCACTCCGGCTTTTTTACTCTATCGGAATGCATATCCATTGCTGATTTGGTTTAATCAGAGCCCTGAAACAGCCTTAGCAAGCAGTGAATATTTAAAAGCAATTTCCTGGGGCCTGTTACCCGCGCTGTGGATCATGGGCCTTCGGGGACTACTGGAAGGCAAATCCAACACTAAACCCATCATGGTCATCAGTCTGATTGGCGTTGCACTGAATGTGTTCGCCAATGATGCGTTGATGTTTGGGCATTACGGATTACCCAAGTTGGGGCTCGTTGGAACCGGATACGCGAGTAGCCTCGTGTACGGCCTTGTCTTCCTCGCATTTGCCGTTTACGTGTCCCTCCAATACTCGGACCTTCAGATATTTTCAAAATTACGTCGACCCGACTTTTCCACGCTGAAAGAAGTCGCTCGCGTCGGTGGTCCGATCGGAATGACACTTGCCTTTGAAGCAGGAATGTTTGGAGCTGCTGCTTTTGCAATGGGCACGATTGGTGAAACTCAGTTAGCCGCCCATCAAATCGCTTTACAAACTGCTTCCATTTCGTTCATGATTCCACTCGGTCTCGCCATTGCCACCTCCGTGCGAGTCGGGCAAGCCATTGGCGCGGGTTCGCCGCACCGAGCGGAAGTCGCCGGCCACGCCGGAATGCTGCTGTGCATCGGAGTTATGAGCATCAGCGGTTTAATTTTCTGGCTCCTGCCACTACCAATCATCGGAATGTACATTGACATTGATGTCGAAGCTAACGCGCCGGTCGTTGCCTACGCGATTTCTTTTCTCGCTCTGGCCGCTCTGTTCCAGGTCGTCGATGGACTTCAAGTCGCCGCCTCTGGATCACTCCGCGGAATCAAAGATACCAAAGCTGCAATGGCACTAAGCCTTGTATCGTATTGGCTAGTGGGTTGCGTGGTCGGAGCCTATTTGTGCTTTGGCGCTAAATTAGAAGGGGTTGGACTGTGGATCGGGATGACGAGCGGGCTGGCGACGGCAGCAGTCCTCCTAACCCTTCGATTCCAATTCAAGATGAAGGCACTGAAACAAGAGCACCGCTTAAGTGCGCCAACTGAAGCTGGCGCCGAGGCTCTCTAACCTCCATTAATCGTGCCCCTCCTCGCTCCGTCCCTAGTCAACTTTGACATCGTACATATAGTACGGCAGCCGCTTCATTCCGAGTGATTCGTAAACTTTTTGGGCACGTTCGTTATCCGTTTCGACATACAGTCTGACAAAGCCAGCTTTTTCCACCCGCGCCTGCTCGATTACCGTTTGATACAGACTTTTAAAAACACCTTGCCCGCGATATTGTTCCTGAACATAAACCGATTGGATATACCACAAATTACTATTCCGCCAGTCGGACCATTCATAAGTGACCATCAGACTACCGGCCACTTCGCCGGCAATCTCACCAACTAAATAAAATCCCCTACTAGGATTGCTAAACACCTCGTCGACCGCGGGTCCAACAATACTCAGCTCAAGTTGCTTTCCCTCGGTCTCCTGAGCCATTGCCAACTGAAATCCAGCTATCGTTGCCGCGTCGGATGGTACTGCTTTACGAATCGTGACTGTCATAAATTAACGGTATTTCAAAAAGGAAAAGTGAAACAGTATGGCTCCCGCCGAGTGAACCTGAACGAAGGTACTTCAAAGGTCGCGTTGACGCAACACGCTGTCGGCAGGTTGGGCACAGGACAAACAAACAACTCACCACAACTTAACTTGTGGAAAGACCAAGCGTAAATTTCAGAGGTATCGCCCAGTCAATGAGTCAGGGTTTTCAGCAACTTGTTCGGGAGTCCCCCACGCCACAACTTCTCCGCCAGCTACGCCACCTCCCGGCCCCATGTCGATCATCCAATCGGCACAACGCAGAACATCTATATTGTGCTCGATGACCACCATCGAATTGCCCCGGTCAACCAATCGATTGATTGCTACCATCAGCAATCGAATATCTTCAAAATGCAGTCCAGTGGTTGGTTCGTCAAGCACATACAACTGCCCGTTTGCGCTCGACTTTGACAACTCCTTAGCCAGTTTTACACGCTGAGCCTCACCGCCTGACAAAGTACTGGACGCCTGCCCAAGCTTGAGATACCCCAACCCGACATTCGAAAGGCACTCCAGAATCATCGACAACTTAGAAAACCCTTCGAATCTTAATTTTGCCTGATCAACGGTCAAATCCAAAACATCTGCAATCGTCAGCTCTCCGAACCGAACCTGCAAAGTCTGCACATTAAATCGCTTGCCTTCACAACCGTCGCAAGTAACGAATATATCCGGCATGAAATTCATATCCATTCTCCGGATCCCCTGTCCTTGGCAATCCGGACACCAGCCAGCACGTGTGTTAAAACTAAATCTTCCCGGACCGTATCCCAACCGCTTGGACGCTTTGGTCGCAGCAAACATTCGACGCAGCTCACTCATCAGTCCAGTAAACGTTGCGGGGCACGCGCGTGGCGTCTTACCAATCGGCTTTTGATCGACCATTACTAATCGACTGATCTGGTCAACTCCCTCGAGGCGTTCGAACGGCAACGGCAAATCTCCCCCCTGGTCTAACTCACGGGAAATCGCGGGCGCGAACGTCTGGTTAATGAGTGTACTTTTCCCACTGCCGCTGACGCCGGAAACACAACACAAGACACCCAGTGGTACGTTGACATTAACCGCTTTCAAATTATTGCCCGTAGCATTCAATAAGCGAATGCACTTATCGGCATTTATTTCCCGGCGACTCGAAACATCACCAACCTCCCGCTCCCCCAAAAGGTATTGAGCCGTCAACCCAACCCCATTTTTCATAACCTCCTGAGCGCTACCGGCAGCCACAACCCTGCCGCCCTCCGGTCCCGCCTTAGGCCCCATATCAATTACATAATCAGCCGCCCGAATCATCGCCTCATCATGCTCGACAACAATAACTGAATTCCCTGAATCTTTGAGCCGCGTAATCGCACCAATCAGGCGATCGTTATCGTGTTGATGGAGGCCGATCGAGGGTTCGTCCAAAATGAAACAAGCATTCGTGATTCCAGTGCCAATGGAACTTGCAAGCCGAACTCGCTGATGCTCACCCCCGCTCAGAGTGACCGCGGATCTACCAAGCGTTAAATAGCCAATCCCTACTTTTTGCAGAAAATCAAGGCGATGTACGATTTCAGTTATTAGCACCGATGCAGCTAACTTTCGTTCATCCTTAAAATCGACAGCGTTAAAAAACTCGGTTAATTCCCCGAGCGGAAGATTTACCAGATCGCCAATGTGCTGGTCATTTATCAGTACTGACCTTGCCTGCCTCGAAACTCGTGAACCGTGGCATTGATGACAGACAACATCTGAGATGTACGATTCCAATTCAAACTGCCGATCCTCGGAAGCCGTCGTTGCAAGCTCTTTCTGGAGAATCGCCTGAAGGCCCAATCTTTCTTTGTCCACAGAATAAAAAAACCGTTCGAATTGCGAAGGCGAAAACGTCTCCAGTTCCATTCCAAGATCACATCCGTTTGCATCCAGAACTGGTTCAAGCGCGGTCTGAAATTTCCTGGCTTTCGCTTTTGTTAAACCCGTCCACGGAAGAATGGCACCATCTTTAACAGAAAGGCTTCGATTAATCACAAGCGTCGGATCAAACTGAATCAGATGCCCAAGACCAGAGCACTCACTACAGGCACCAAAGGGACTGTTAAAACTGAAACTTCGTGGCTGGACTTCCGAATAGCAAATCTCACAGTCCGGACACGAATACCTCGTACTAAAACTGAGATCTTCCCATGTATCGGGATTGGACGTCCCATCGCTTGGTTTCAAACAGGAACAAACTATACTCCCCTCGCCATTTAACCGAATTGCATTATCAATCGATTCGAGTAACCGAGACTCAATCCCATCCCGAATAATAATACGGTCAGTTACCGCCTCGATGGTCCAAGCCTGCCCCTCGTGCAAGGTTGGGAGCTGTTCAATATCGTGTACCACGCCATTAACACGGGCACGTACCAATCGCTCGCGGCGTATCTTTTTTATAGTTTCTGGGGTGCCCCCCGTTTGCTCTTTTACCAGCGGGGCCAGAATCATAACCTTCGTCCGCTCTGGTAATTCGAGTAATCGATCTCGAATTTGCTGAGGTGTTTGCTGCTTAATCGCCTGACCACATTGGTAGCAATGGATATCGCCGACACGAGCAAACAAAAGTCTCAGATAGTCATAGATTTCAGTAATCGTACCAACGGTACTTCGCCGGTTGGATGAATGATGTGACTGGTCCAGGCAGAGCGTGGGTTGGAGACCAATCACCTGATCGACATCAGCCTTGGGAATCTGATTAAAAAATTGACGTGAAAAAATTGACAAACTTTCAACGTACTGACGCTGGCCTTCTGCATAGAGAGTATCAAATGCGAGTGAACTCTTGCCACTGCCACTCAACCCCGTGATAACAACAACTTGATCGCGAGGTATTTCAACATCGATATTTTTTAGATTATGAGTTCGGGCACCGATGATTTGAACCGATTTATCTGTCACCGCTCGATCCGATTTCGCTAATTGAGAGTTTGCAAGTTGAATGTTTGATTGACGAAGACACTATAAAAGCTCCCCCGTCCAAAACACCAGAGGGTTTGCCAAACAAGCTTACCGAATTATCGATTCCCTGATGGCAAACGCGTCTCGCGAGGGCGAACCAAAAAGAAGGCAATGACGGCACCACCACCAATCGATATCCAGGCAATGCGTCCGAAGGTTGGGAAGTCAACTAGGAACTCAAAGAACGTTGGCGAGTCGCTGTAAACTAACCATTGAACCAACAGTCCCGCCATTAAACCCATCACCCCTGAGACTCCCGCGTGTAACCAGCCACCCGATCTGCAAGCCGTACTGAATGCCAGGCCAACTGCCGCACCCGGCATGACGCCACTGTAAAAGCCGTAGCTCAAGAGAATTTTGCAGAGTATCCCGCCAATAACACCGCCCACGCAGCCAGCGAGGACACCTGTGATTAACCCTTTTAGCTGGACGTTATTCATTTCAATTTTCCCTGCAATGTAATCACTAATTGTCGCGAACCACCGCTGTTGCGATGCTCGCACAAATAAATGCCCTGCCACACCCCCATCTTTAAGCGACCAAAGCGAATTGGCACTGTCACACTCGCTCCAAACAGAGACGCTTTGACATGAGCCGGCATATCATCCGGACCCTCGCACGTGTGAACAAACGGACTCACCTCGGGGCACAACTGATTCGCAGCCGTCTCCATGTCGATCCGGACATCAGGATCCGCATTTTCGTTGATCGTTAATCCGGCGGAGGTGTGCTGAATAAAAACGTGGCAAAGTCCGACCTCGAAGCGTTCGATTTCGGGAATCGCCTCCAAAATCTCCGCAGTAATTAAATGAAACCCTCGAGACCGAGGCGAGAGGGAGACGCAAGTTTGGTGATACTCCAACATTCTCTTTAAACGCCTCCTTTTCGGCCACAAGGTCGGGCCGCTCCAAAAGTGTTGCCCCCTGACAAATGTCCATCTCGTGGAAACCCGGTTTTTTTTCGAGCCGTAAATTACGTCAATATGCCCCTCAAATGAAATGACAGTGACAACACTTGCGGCGAACTTAATAGCTTAGATTAACCTGTTCCGCGTTTTAGCCAAAGCCAAGAAGATGCTTAAAATCGTTCATTTTTAACTTCTCGACGGAGATTGCACCATTAAATAGATTTAAAGTCACCGAGCGACCCTTAGCTTTGCCCCAGTTTTGCCCCCAACAAAGCAACTCAAGCTGACTGATAACCAACCAACCCGGCTAATCACCAATGCTAAGCTCACCATCCTGCCAAGACCGTTTTTGACCGTGAAAAACATTTTCAAAAATCGAAAACAAATTTCTTGACTTTGATTACGGCTCGTCAATAATGCTTGCGTAATTGGTTGCGAGCACGTCGAATTCTCGAAAAGTTCAAGCCAATATTTTTTGGAGCCCACCACGCGAAACATATTTCTTTAAGCCAGTAACTCGGCGACCCGAATTAATCGCAGTCTGTGGCCCGTTTCCCTAGAAAAAGATTTTGCCCAACTACAGGTACATACCCATGTCCAACGGTAACAAGAAAGTAAAGAACGTCTTCGAAGCAATCCTCGAGTACGGACACGACGAAGATTTCGTGCCATTCCAGGACGAGCAATTCATGGCGACGGATGCTCCCGCGGGATCAGAAGAAAAGATCGAAGCACTTCGACGACGAGTTCTTGAAGGGCAACCCCTTTGGCACGGCGAAGACCGTGAAGATTACTCAGGCTTGACAGGCGCTGTCCGGCCACGTGAGTGATTCACCAACACAGTGTTAATACGTTAAACTCCGGTCATAATCGACCGGAGTTTTTTTTTGGCTAAACAAAACACTCTACCGTGTCCCACTACGCTCCGCTTCCGTCTACCACACGAAATCCCGTTGGCCTCTCACTTCCGTTTCATCAGTCAACCTAGTTCACCGATTCATTTACCTGATTGTCCTGCCACGAGTTGGACTATACTTAACAGGGCGATCGAACCAACCTGCTAGTTAAACTCGATTGGCCCTCAATCAAAGAACAGCAATCATTTTACGATCACCGTCGTTTTAAATTTGAATTTGGATCTCTACCTGAGGACTACCATGTTCGCCTTCATTATTTCCCGCTGCATCTTGCTCGTGTTGGCTGCAAGTATCCTCTGGACGTTCCAGATCGACAGAGATTCACTTAACCTCGCAACTCCGCTTCCATCCGGCGATCTCGCCGCAATCGATCAGATTTCAACTGTAACGCAAGCAAGCGAGTGGCTTGGTCCCCTGGCTCCCATTGCCATCTCTCCATTTTTTGGAATCACAATACTAGCCGGGGTAAGTCAGTTCGGTGGAAATTGGCCCCTCCCCCATTCGATGATTAGCGATAATTCAGTTCTAGGAAATCCATACCTATTTTGGACATTTCTCTGTTTAACGATCCTCACTTCGGTTCCAAGATTCACAAAAGTCAGTAAACCGTTTGCACAGGCCATTGACCAATTAGAGGCCTATGCAGGAATCATCACCATCGTTCTGATTCGGGTATTGACCGTGCTTCCCGGCGAAACACCCGGCATCGACGAAATCACGGTCGTGCACGCTTCCATATTTACATTCTCAACAAGCGTTCTTTATTGCTTATTCGCAGCGTTCAACATTGTGGTTATCAACACCATCAAGTTTTTCTTTGAGATCATGGTGTGGTTAATTCCAATTCCATTTATCGATGGACTTTTAGAAGTAACTAACAAATTGATCTGCGCATTGCTATTAGCCGTTTATCTATGGAGCCCGACCGTTGCCCTGTTCTTGAATCTAATTTTGTTAGCTGCTGGGTTAGTTGTATTTCGCTGGATTAACAGAAGGGTTCACTACATCAGAAACATAATATGGGACCAACTCTGGTGCTTCATCCGCCCAGCCTACCAGGTTCCCGAAATCGCCGAATTGATGGTTTTTCCCGACCGGCCGCTTGGCCCGTTTCCAACCAAAACTCGACTGCATTTGCGGCCACACGCCGAGGGTTGGAAATTAACTCAAGAACGCCTAATTCTTGGTGACAAAACAATGGTTCTGCCCGGCAGTTCCCACCAACTGAAGATCTACGATGCAATTTTAGTGAACCGAATCGAAATAGAAGGTTCCCAACCCGCACACCTTTACTTTTCTAAACGTTATTCCAGAAATCTTGAAAAGCTATCTCACCTACTAGGCGTGCATCTTCCGAAATCGAACTCGAAGATAGACACCTCAATCGAGTCACTGGAATCCGACGGGGAGTTCAATCTCCCGTAGAAATAGCTTCATCAAGAACGCTCTCTGCCACATAAATCGGCAGACGCGGTGTGCAGGTCACCGCAATCGCAATCGCATCGGAAGGACGTGTGTCAATTTCGATAATCTCCCCATCTCGCTTGATCCGGAGATTCGCGTAGTAGGTTGCTTCTCGTAACTCAGTTATCACGACGCTATCCAATTCGCCACCAAGCGAATCGACAACTTCGACGATTAAATCGTGAGTCAGCGGGCGAGGTCGAGCGATATTTTTCACCCGACGGTCGATACTCGTTGCTTCAAAAATACCAATTAAAATTGGAAACTCCCGATCTCCATCGACTTCCCGCAGGAAAACGATCTGGTTCTCGTTAATTTCACTGATAATAATTTTGGCAAGTTGCATCTCAATCGGCATTTCATATCCTTTCAGAATTTCACTCTCCGCAATGACCAAACGGCAGTGACACAGACGCTGCAGTTCGCAGCCACCCAAAAACAAACCTACTCAATGGGCTCTAACCTGTTATAACAAAGATTGGCTGCTAGGTAACATCCCTGCAAATTGCCAACTCGCGAACCTTTTAGTGAACACTAGACATTGGGATTGGAAAGTAAATGACGAAAGTCGGAATTGCCGGAATCGGTTTCATGGGATGGATTCACTGGCTCGCCTATCAAGAACTTCCCGACGTCGAGGTCGTTGCGATTGCCACTCCAGAAGCGGAGCGACGAGCAGGCGACTGGTCCGGAATACAAGGCAACTTTGGACCGCCGGGAACCCAAGTTGACCTTTCGGGCGTGAGAACCTACGAAAACCTTCAAGCTATGCTCGCAGATGCTGATCTCGAGATTGACTGTATCGACATTTGTCTCCCGCCAGCAATGCATTGTGAGGCAATTCAAGCTGCCGCGAAGGCTGGAAAGCACGTTTTCTGTGAAAAACCACTCGCACTTAACCTTCGAGATTGCGACACGGCCGTAGCAACCTGCAACGAACACAATCGTCAATTAATGGTAGGACAAGTATTGCCTTACTTCACTGAATTCCAATACGCC
This sequence comes from Mariniblastus sp., assembly GCA_029251085.1. GTDB lineage: Bacteria > Planctomycetota > Planctomycetia > Pirellulales > Pirellulaceae > Mariniblastus. The sequence goes on along the minus strand of JAQXDZ010000053.1, from coordinate 8,683 downwards.
CGTGAGCTTATCGCTTCCGGAGAATACGGGGATTTATTGGGGGGATCTTTTAAACGAGTCATTTCTGATCCTCAATGGCTTACCAAATTCTATGATCCCGATGTCATCGGCGGTCCACTCTTTGACCTTCATGTCCATGATGCACATTTTATTCGTTTACTATTTGGCATGCCTACCGGCGTTTACAGCTGTGGCCGCCTGCGGGGTGAAGTCGTAGATTACTGTAATTCAATTTTCCGATTTGAAGATTCCAACCTCGCAGTTACCTGCACCTGTGGAGTCATCAATCAGCAAGGGCGACCGTTTACTCACGGCTTCGAAATTCACTTAGAACGAGCGACAATTCAATTTGATTTCCAGGCCTTCGCCGACGCCCCCGAAAGCATGCCACTCAAAGTACTCACCGAAGACGGTAAAGTTCTTCGTCCCGAACTTGGAGACGGAGACCCTGTCTTCGCTTTCAAAAGAGAAATCAAAGAAGTCACTCAAGCAATTGCCGAAAATCGCCCATCGGCCATCCTCAATGGAGCACTTGCAAGAGATGGAATCCAAATTTGTCAAATGCAGTCGGAAGCAGTTAAATCAGGCCAATTCGTTTCCGCAAACGATGTCGCAGGTGACTAATGGTTGCTGGTAACTGAGTAAAGCAAAACCTAAGTCGGGCGATCGATAAAACAGGTTGGATTTCACAGACAGCCGAGACTCTCGCAACCACCACAACCGCGGTACTACAAAAGATCACCAGGGCATCAACTTCCAGTCAACTGAATCTCTCGAAGCCACGCGTATTCCTGACTACGGTTATTTCGTTGTTTTCCACTTACGCGCTCAATAGATTCGTCAACGGTGGTAGGGTATTCAACAAAAACGCCGCCGAGAAATAGTTCGCTCTGGTTAATCCCAAGCCTGTCAAACATTTCGGGCGTTCGGAATTGGCCGCCACTGGACCAATAGGTTCCCATTGAATTAGCCGTCAAGAGAAGCAATAAATTTTGAACCATCGCCGCGGCAGCAGCGAGATGCTCGTCATCAATTGTCGTTTGCTTGGGTAAACCAATCGAATTTTGGACGCCTTCTTGCTGTTGATCCTCTCCGCGGAATTGCGGCAACCACGTTGTGATAATCAACGCCCCGCATGCCGACAGCATCGCTGGCAGTTTGTTGGATGCTTTGACGTCCGGAAACCAATCACGAAAATTACTCGCGATGTTTCGGCAATCTTCATGCCAGAGAACATGGACTCGCCAAGGCTCAGCAAGACCATTCTTGTCCCGGTTGTAATGGAAGGGTGCCCACCCCGCTGTCTTGATCGAATCGACCACTTTCCGATTACATAACGCGGCATTTTCTTCGGTGAATTGAACTGAACGATTCACATCCCCGAGTACTTTAAGCGTTTTCCGAGCTTTAATGATTCTGGATAATACCTGCACATCGTCTTCTGATTGCATCTCAAACTCCACAGCGTTTCGAAGAACCACTTCCTAAATGTTACCAATTTCACACCAACAAACTCGCCCCGTTCACCAGAATCAATTGTGAGGTGCGAATAAAAACTAATCTTCGACGCAATACAAACAAGCCCCCTCGTTTACGATTGTTAGTAACAAATGCTAGAATCGAGCACGACGGTTGGGCAACTAAAAGTCGTCAGCCAAAGAATTTGGCTTAACGCTCCCTCAGGTTGGAAGCGGAAAGCTTGATTGCGGACTACTGGCAGGCCCCGACTTCTTCATTCAATGATACTTTTGGTTAAGGATTTCAAGTGAGCAAACATTCCAAACTTCCTCGTTCTTGGCAGTTCGCTTGGCGCGCTGCTGTTGCGTTGATGGCCGTTGTAATGATCAGCCAGACAACTCAAGCACAAGCCCCCAAAAAGATGTACGAAGTCGAAGGAATCACGGAGTACCGTCTCGATAACGGCGTCAAACTGTTATTGTTCCCCGACAACTCCAAGCCGCAGTTCACGATGAACATGACCGTCAATGTCGGATCTCGACACGAGGGCTATGGGGAGTCCGGAATGGCTCACCTTCTAGAGCACATGCTGTTTCGGGGAACCGATCGACACCCAGACATTCCTGAGCTACTCAAGAACCGGGGTGTTTTAAACATGAACGGCACGACCTCAATCGACCGAACAAACTACTTTGAAACGCTTCCCGCTCCCGACGGCGATTCCAAGGTCGCGAACGACAACTTGAAATTTGCCATCGAAATGGAATCGGATCGCCTAATCAACAGCTGGATCAAACCAGAGCATCTCGAGAAAGAGATGACAATTGTCCGAAGCGAGTTTGAGCGAGGTGAAAACAATCCGCAAGGCATCTTGATTCAACGAATCATGACCGCTGCATTCCAATGGCACAACTATGGAAAATCAACCATCGGTAATCGCAGTGACATCATGCGTGTCCCGGCAACTAATCTTCGGGTGTTCTACCGAAAGTATTACCAACCCGATAATATCACGCTGGTAATTGCCGGCAAATTTGACAAGGAACTTGCGTTAGATTTAGTCGAGAAGAACTTTGGTTCGATTCCTCGTCCCGATCGAAAACTTCCCAAAACTTACACCGAAGAACCTGCTCAAGATGGCGAGCGAACCGTTATCCTCCGACGGTCAGGCGACGTGCAGTTTGTCGGACTCGGCTATCACATTCCTTCCGCTTCCAGTACTGAATACGCGTCGGCACAGGTACTCGCCCGTATCCTTTCCAACCAACCGTCGGGGCCACTCTACAAGGCTTTGGTTGAAACCAAAATCGCAACCAGCGCCGGTGCCTTTGCCCGAATCGGTTATGACCCTGGAATCATGCTGGCTTATGCAGAAGTTCCGGTCGACAAAGATCTCGTCAAAGCAAAAGACATCCTCGTCGAACAGATGGAAACCATCGGCTCCAACGGTGTTTCAGACGAAGATGTAAAAAGAGCCGTAGTTGCGATTTCCAAGGGAAGAGAGCAACAGTTTGCCAATACTGAGCGCTTTGCGACGGCCTTGAGTGAATGGGAATCCTACGGTGACTGGCGTCTTTACTTTCTCCATCGAGACCGACTCGAATCGGTTACGAAAACAGAAGTACAGGATTTCGCGAAAAGATACATGATTCAATCTAACCGGACAGTCGGCCTTTTCTTCCCGTCCGAGGAAACAGATCGAATTGCCATCGACGCTCAAAACAATGTCAAAAAGATGGTAGCCAACTACAAAGGCCGCGAGGCAATGGCCGCTGGCGAAGCCTTTAACCCCTCTCCGATGAATATTCAAAAGCGAACGACCTTCGGCGAACTGAAGTCGGGAATGAAATTCGCTTTACTTCCCAAAGAAACGCGAGGCGATCGCGTAACACTTAGCGGAACCATTCACTACGGTGATGAAAATAGCCTGAAAGGAAAACGAGCGGCTGCCGATTTACTGCCGCAATTGCTATCTCGTGGCACCAAAGAACTTGGATTCCAAGAGTATCAGGATGCCTTAAATAATCTTAAAGCAAGCCTTGGATTCAGCGGATCTTTAGGAACTCTAAATTTCAGCCTCCAAACCGAACGGAACAATCTCGTTCCCGCTCTCGCGATCATGCGTCAAGCACTCCGAGAACCCAAACTGGACCCTAGCGACATGGAGATCATTCAGAGTGAAATGGTAACGGGGATCGAGTCAGGAATGTCCGACCCAATGAGCCTGGCCATTAATGAATTCTCTCGCCGAATGGATCCTCAAGCTTCCGACAACGTTCGCTACACGCCAACAATGAAAGAAGAAGTTAAGAGCTTGAAGGAAGTCAGCATTGACGATGTGCGAAGCCTTCAGGAAAAATTCCTTAATGGTCAATTCGGCGAAGTCGCCGTGGTAGGTGATTTCGATCCAACCACAACTCTGGCAGAATTAAACAATGTCTTTGATGGCTGGAAAACAGAAATGCCCTACCAGCGCATCGAAGAGCCAGCCAATCTCGATATCAAAGGCGAACGTGTCAATTTGGATACGCCCGATAAAGCCAATGCAATTTACATTGCCGGGGTTGCGACTGACATCAATGAAAATCACCCTGATTATGAAGCTATGCTGATTGGCAACTACATTATGGGGGGCGGGCCTTTGTCTTCACGGATCGCGGACAGGGTTCGTAAACAGGATGGACTCTCTTACACCGCGATGACGCGTTTCCAAGCCGACGATCAGGACGAACGGGGAATGTACATGATGTTCTGCATTTCGAATCCAATGAATACGGAAAAAGTCGTCGATACCGTCAAGGAAGAAGTCGATCGCATGCTTGAAAGTGGCGTTACTGGCGATGAATTACAAAAAGCAAAAGACAGCTTTCTGATTAATCGCCGTGGCAGTCGAGCACGAGACGGCCAATTGGCAAGCGAACTTCTGTCCAACATGAAGACTGGACGAACCATGGAATTCCAAAATGCGAGCGATGAGAAAATCTCTACGCTTACAAAAGAACAAGTCGATGCGGCAATGAAAAAGGTCATTGCACCAGATCGCCTACTAATTATTACCGCTGGTGATTTTAAAAAGGCAAAAGCGGAAGCTAACGATAAATAGCCTTCGCCGAGCTTAAATATTGGGAACTGTGTCTCGTACGGTTCCACAAAAAAAACAAGCCGCTCATTTGAGCGGCTTGTTTCGTTTGGTACTGAATCAACCAAATATTTCGTAAAACTGACCCTTGGGGGTCTCACCCCAAGGATCAACTTTACATGGAAACGCACGGTAATCGAAGATAACCGTCGTTTTCCAACCATCGGAGTATTCTATTGAATGTGCTGTTTGACGCCCGTGGCGGATTCCTGTCAACCAAAGCATAGCTCACGAATCAGTAGTGAGTCTTAGTTAAAAAGCAAATTTCACTGATTGCTGATGAAGATTCGCGGAGTGAGAATTTGCGAAAAACACTCTGAAATCGCTTAATTTCATAAGTTATTCACGCAAAACCGGGGGCATTCACTACCCTTCGCCGCCACAGAAACTGCAACCTCGATGTAATTCTGGAACCTGGGAATTCAAGGCATCGACAACTCGACATTGGTTTCCAATGCTGCTTTTGCTACCCTTCCGGCAAGTTCAACGTGACGGCTCTCTTTGCATCCAACCGCGTGGAGCGCCGCAACACTTCAAGGAAGATGTAAATGTATCGTAAACAGATTTGGCCAAGCACGCTTCTTTTGACATTGGTGGTCGGGTTCATAAGCTCGCAATTAGGTTGCCTTAGGGGTAACCGCGTTAACAATTTCGATTTATCGAGACTAAACCCAAAAGCGTTGACGAACAACTCCAGCAATCATAATCCAGCACTCCTTAAACCTGAGTTGGCAACAGCAACAGCGCCCGCAACCTTTGATGCCAAATTCGAGACAACCAAAGGGGATTTCACGATTACCGTACATCGCGACTGGGCACCGCACGCAGCAGATCGATTTTACAATATGGTTGAAGTTGGATATTTTGACAGCGATATTGCAATTTTCCGAGCGATCGACGGGTTCATGTTTCAATTCGGAATTCACGGCGACCCTGAAGTTAATGCCGCCTGGCGGAACTCAACCATTCCAGATGACCCCTCAACTGGAAAAAAGAATGCGCCGGGGACGCTCTCATTCGCGCAAACGGGGAATCCCAACAGTCGCTCCGTACAAATGTTCTGCAATCTTGGTCTAAATACAATGCTAGACAGCGAGCAACCTGGTGGAGGCAGCCCATTTGTTCCTTTTGCACAAATCAAGACGGGTGCGTCCGTACTCAAGAAAATTAATACTGAGTATGGCGAAAACCCCAAAAATGAAAATGTTCAGAAGCAATTCAAGAAACAAGGGAATGACTACATTTTAGATCGATTCAAAAATATCGATCTCATTAAATCAGTAACGATTCTCGAACCACCGCGCGTTAACGCCATTGGTAATGATGAAATGGCTCCGAACCCGCCGGAGATTCACTAACCTGCACATTTCGTTCGGGTCGAAAATTCAATCGACCATCGAGCCAGGGTCACCCGTAGGCAACGCTTTACTGTGTGGATTGTAGTCGTCAATATTTGAAACGTCGAGTTGCTCGCTGAACCCGTCGTTAGGAACAATTTGAATCTCGCTATGCAAATCAGATTGCTGAGCGAGAACATTGTGATGCCGCGTTAATTCCAAAACTGCAAGAAAAATTCCGACCATCGCTGATTTGTGCATCCCCGCCTCAAAAAGATCCGTGAAGGATACTCTTTGCTGGCTCACAATTCTCGCATGAATTCGTTTCATGTAGATATGAATCGGCGTCTCATCATAGGTAATATTAGCCTGAGGAACTGGGCGATTATCTCTTAATACACGCCCGAAAGCACTCACGAGATCCCACAACTCAACCTCATGAATCGGCTGGTCTGCCATATCGACTTTTTGCGTTGGTAAATCATCTGCAATTCGGGCATAGCGTTTCTGCCAGGCGACCCCCTGATCCTCCAACAACGAACTGGCATCCTTGAACCGCTTGAACAACAACAATCTTTGCACAAGGTCTTTGCGCGGGTCAACTACTTCTGTCTCATGATCTTCCTCCGCCTCGGGCCGGGGCAGCATGGCTCTTGCTTTAAGTTCAATTAGTATGCTGGCAACTTCAAGAAAGTCCCCAACCGTATCAATTGAAATCTCTTTCAGGACGTCAATGTATTCCAAGTATTTTTCGGTAACGTCGGCCAGCGCAATTTTTGAAACCTCTACCTCGTGCCGACGCACCAGATAAAGCAGGAGATCAACGGGACCCCGAAAAATATCGCTCTCAATACTAAAATTCAATCAACGGTTCCTGAAAATTATTTGCTTGTGTCTTACGCCATGCCTCATTTAAGGTGTGCCCTGAGTGCTTCAACCATTTTGAACTCAGCGACGCATCCTAGTCAAACACGATCGAATTAGTTAGCGGCAACCAAAGAACAGAATCGCAACTTTACGCAGCTTATATTTTTTCTATGGGAAATCATATCGGGTGTTCGTTTACAACGACCATGCCAAAATTAATTCACACTCAAAAAAGACAAACGTCTAGTTTGCATCGTGGTACCGAATGGAACGAGCGTCCGGCACAGCTTGCTTGATCGGATTATATTGGTTGTTTTCCCAAAGTTACCCTTTCAAAATAAGCTACGAAAAATACGCAAATTTACATCCCGCAAACCACCCATCCTGCCGATACTTCCAACTGTCAACCTGATTTGTAAACAGGTTACACCATTCGAAGTGAATTTCGCCGCTCAAAATCAATTAGGGAGGAGAAGTGCCGAGAATGCAACAAGATCCAATTCAGATCAAGAACATTCAGCAATTACGACAATTTGTATCTCATACGTTGTGCCAACAAAACGATTTCGAAGAAGGTATTTTTCAGGTCACCGAGAGAATTCTCACCAGAGGCAACCGACCATGTGGCATTTTCTTTTGCCTTCATGGACCGAGGAGCGTCAAACTAACGGCCGTTTGGGAAACCGACAAAAATTCGATTCTGTTTTATGGCTCATCCGGTGAGCGATTTAAAAGAACGGTGCTCGCGATGGCACCTAAAATCCTGTCGCAATAGATTTTGCAATCATATTAACACTTAATACCAAGGATACTCGATATGCTCGTTCTTTCCAGGAAGGAAAGTGAAAAGATCATGTTGGGCGACTCGATTGTTTTAACAATCGTCCGGGTCTCGGGAGACCGAGTCCGATTGGGAATTCAAGCACCATCTGACATGTTAATCCTCAGAAAAGAGCTTGATCCCATGAAGACCAGTGAACCTGAAGACTCGAACGAAAGAAATGATTCGGATCAAAAGAAGGCGGCATGATGCCGAGCTCTTATGATTTTTTTGAATCATCTCTGTTGAAACTCCTCGTGTTGCCACAGGATTTTCCATTATAGAAAACGGTAGTTGTGATCCCGCACAACTACCTTTTTTTATGCGCTATCTCGGAACCGCAATTCACCTCAAAACAGCTTTTACAAACGCGCTCAAAATTTGGTACATTGAAATTTCAATTTGCCACCGCAGTACACATTGAGACTTCTTCATGCGATTTGTAATTCTCACCATCATCGGCGTCTTGGGTTCACCCTTGCTCTTCCCCGTTACAATGCCGCTGTATGGACAAGTACAAACCAAGTCGACCGAACTGCCAAATACGCAACCGCTTTTAATCCCGCAAACACCCCCCCAAGAAGCGCTAAACCGACTGTCGCTTCCAAGTGGGTTCCAGGCAACTTTATTTGCAGCGGAACCGGATGTTAATCAACCGATTGCAATCACTACTGACGCACGCGGTCGTCTATGGGTGGCCGAATGCAATACGTATTCAGATCGAAAAGAAAATTTCAACACAGAATTGAATGATCGAATTTTAATTCTGGAAGACACCGATGCTGACGGAACATTTGATAAAAAAACAGTCTTCTGGGACCAAGCGAAGAAACTCACCAGTATCGAAGTTGGCTTTGGCGGTGTTTGGCTGACTGCAGCACCCAACCTGATGTTCATCCCGGATGCTAATCAAGACGATGTTCCCGACGGTGAGCCAATCATTGTATTAGACGGCTTTGAAGGCGACGTTATTCGACACAATATTGTCAACGGCCTCCGCTGGGGACCTGATGGATGGCTTTATGGACGGCATGGCATTCAGGCAACCTCTTTTGTTGGTCC
>JAQXDZ010000045.1 GCA_029251085.1 Mariniblastus sp. | reverse complement strand
AATCGATGAAGGTCGTAGTGGTTCACTCCTGCGGCCTTTTTGTTTCAGCTAAGCCGTTCCAGGGACAATCAGATCAAAGGGTTGCGAGTTTCAACCTTCAGTTCGCCGTCGCGCTAGTGTATGCCTACTTGGTTAGATGATTGATTTTAGGTGGCCGAGACTGCTGCCCAATGGTTAAGGGGAGAGATGGACGGTGTCCAAATTTATTTGGGAGTACAGAGCCAGCCTGCGATTCAATTCTTCTTCGACCGTCCCGGCACAGTTAAGAGAGCACGACGTGATTAGAAAATTAGCGAGTCGACGTTGAACCGGTAGGCAAAGGCGTCGTACAACCGGTATTCCAACGCCTCAGTGAGAGATTTTTCGGCCAACTATTTTAAAATGTAGTATACTTTTACAAAAGTTCCTTCGTCATATAAAGGACTTCTAGCTAAATTCACTACTCAAATGTTCCACGAATGATCAAACCTATCTATACCGTTATTGCGTTGTCGCTAACGGTCGCCATCGTTGAGTACGGCGGTGAGATCAGTCGCCAAGCGAAGGGGCAAGAAATCGCGTCGCGGGCGGTTGTTCTTGACGCTGAAATTCTCTCCGGTTTCCTTCTCGAACACTGCACTCGCTGCCATGGGCCGGATGAACAGAACGGCGAAACTCGATTGGATAATCTGACGCTTAAAATCGCTGATAGCGATACGGCTTTGCACTGGCAGGAAGTCCTTGACTCACTGAACCTCGGCGAGATGCCGCCAGAAGATGAGCCTGCTCCCAAGGACGACCAACTGCGAAAAGTGCTTGCTCATTTAACCGAGGGACTTGCGGAGTCGAAGAATCGTCTGTCGGAGACCGGCGGCGATGTGGCACTTCGTCGAATCAATCGGCGAGAATACAAATACACCATCGACCAGTTGTTTGGACTACGCGTACCGGAAGACTTGCTGCCGCCAGACGACATCGCAGAAGGCTACGACACGGTTGGGCACGACCAGCAGTTTTCCAGCTACCACTTCGATGACTATTTTGCCGCGGCAAAAACAATTGCAAAAGTTGCTCTGGAGTGGGTTGATCGCCCTCGCAAGGAAGTGGAAGTGCGGAAGTCCGAGCCAGAACGAGCCAACTTAGGAACGCAGGCCTACATTGACGAATATGAGAAAAAGATGGCTCGAATTAAGAAGGGAGCCACCTTCAAAGATCTGGGAATTGATGACGAGAGACAGCTTAAGCTATTTATTAAGCGTTATGACGAGCGAGCCGGAGGCCGAGAGCGTTACCTGGCGACGCCATTTGCCGATCAGGGTGTTTTCCTGTTGGAAGGTCGCAATCACACCCGGGCAATCCACACGAAAGTGCAGGTTGATCCGAGGGCCATGTATAAGTATCGAGTGGTAGCGGGCTTGAATGGATCGCCGCCGGCGATCCGTCAGTTCGTTAAAATGCAGGTGGGTGAACGAACTGCGGGCTATCTAAAAATCAACGGTTCCCCGGAATCTCCGCGGACGCATGAAGTTAAATATCGTCCGTTCCTGACGGACGGCCGCAGCGGCTTTAATGTGACGGAGAGTAAAGCCGCAATTAATATTAAAAACTACTACAGTATTCTGCAGGGAAAAGGGAAGAAACCTGAGTCGGCGATTTGGGTTGATCGCATGGAACTTGAAGGCCCGTTCTACGATCAGCCGGCGTTGTTTGAATCCCTCTATACTGTAACGCTTGGCAACGCGACGCCGGAGACCAAACAAACGAAGTCGAAGGAAAAACGCCAGAACGATCAGCTGGCCGTTCGCTTTCTCAACGAGTTCATGATCCAAGCGTTTCGTGATCGTCAGCCGGCTCCGGATTTTGCCCGGCGAGTGCACAGTATTTACAAGCTGCATCGCGACAATGGACGTACGATCAAACAAGCACTGGAAACTCCGCTGGCGATGATTCTCAGTTCGCCAAGTTTTTTATACCTGATGGAAAATTCTGCGGCGGGCGACGATCGAAGCTTAAGCGATCAGGAGTTTGCGAATCGGATTTCGCACTTTCTGTGGAGTCGTTCGGCTGACGAAGCACTTCGCGGGGCGGCAGCGGATGGCAAGCTGTCTGATCCTCTGGTTCTGAAAGCACACATCGATCGTATGCTCCAGTCACCGGCCAGTTGGGCTTTGTCCGAAGGTTTCTTCAGTCGCTGGGCTGACCTTGAGCGGTTCGACAATATTGCGATCGACGAAACGCAGCACATCACGTTTAACAGCGGCATTCGCGAGTCGGCTCGGCTGGAAGTTCAACATTTTTTCGACACGATGGTCAAAGAAAACCTTGGACTTACCGAATTGATTGATTCTGATTTTGTGGTCGTCAACGATTTGCTTGCTTCTCATTACGGGCTCCAACCGCCCGGTGCGGGGGCCGGATTTCAAAAGGTCCATCTGCCTGCGGACTCGCCACGCGGAGGGTTGCTGGGGATGACTGCGTTTCTGACCATGGGTTCCAACGGCGAACGTTCGTCTCCGATCATTCGTGGTTCGTTGATCATGGAGAAGTTCTTAAACCGGAAACCTTCGCCGCCGCCACCGAACGTTCCCGAACTTGCGCTGGCCAGCGATGAGCCGCTGGCGGTCAAAGACATTATTGAACTGCACCGCGAGAAGGCGCAGTGTGCATCGTGCCACAGCAGTTTCGATCCGTTGGGCTTCGGTCTGGAAAACTTTGATTTGTTGGGCCAGTGGCGTGACCGAGAAACGGTCGGCAACATTGGTAAGAAATCTGGCAAGGGCAGGGCGAAGCAGATTCCCATTCGCGCCGAGGGCGTTTTTCCCAGTAGCCACCACGCCTTCAAAGACTTGGCTGAATTCAGAGCCGGCTTGATGGAGGAAAAGCAATTATTAACCCGATCTATTACGGAAGGCCTGTTGTCTTACGGACTTGGCCGACACATTGAATTTGCCGACGGTCAGATCGTAGACGAAATCTGCGCACAAGCAGAACGTGACGATCTGCGAATCCGTGATCTAATTTTCGCAATTGTAAACCATCCGATTTTCCGCCGAGCCGATAGATAGAAACGGTAACCAACCAGCGGATAGCCTACAACGAGCATCAACCATGAGCATTACTCTTCACAATCGTCGTACGATCCTGAAAGCAGGAGCCGCTGCACTGGCCATTCCGATGATGGAATCTGTCGCCGCGGCGAATGCTCCGGCAGTCGCACCGAAGCGATTCCTAATGATCGGCTGCGGCTACGGTTTCACCAAGGAAACCTTCTTCCCCACCGAAGCTGGTCGCTTTGCTGACATCGGTCTCACGCCCGGTCTGAAACCTCTGCTGCGACATCGTGACGACATCACCATGGTTTCGAATTTGACCAACCTTGGTGCAACCAACGCGCACGGCGGCAGCACGTCTTATCTGACGGGAGCAAACGTTAGCGGCACGCCGGGTAAGAAGTTCCACAACTCGATTTCGCTTGATCAGGTCATCGCACGCAGGATTGGACAGGATACTCGTTTTCCAACCATTCCAATTAGCGATAAAGGCAATAGCGATGGTCACGGCCCGGGGCTATCACTTTCCTGGTCGGACAAAGGCCATCCGATCCCTGGCGTCACAAATCCTTTGGATCTGTATCATCAACTGTTCGGTCAAGACCAAGAAACGGATGCTGAGCGTGAATTTCGACTCTCCGAACGGCGAAGCGTTCTCGATGGGATGGTCGCCGATCTAAAGTCATCCAGCCGGCAGCTCAGTAAATCAGATCAGCGCAAACTGAAAGACTATCTGGAATCGATTCGCCAAATCGAACAGAGTATTAGTCGGGAAGTCGAATGGAGCAACACGCCGAAGCCAGATGCGCCGCTGAAACAACCTAAAGACGCGATGGATGGGCTGGCGGCGCTCAAGACTTTCCAAAAACTAATTGTCGCAGCGTTCCAAACCGATTCCACGCGAGTCATCACGTATCGCCAGCCGATCAACTCGATCTTGAAGAGCCGGGAATTCAGCCTCGGTGCCCATTCACTGTCTCACTACAATCTCGATCCGCGCAGGCGAGAGGCTTCGCAGCAGAAAGACGCCATGTTTATGGATCTGTTTGCTGGCCTGATCGATATGTTTAAGCAAACAGAAGATATCCACGGCCAGAACCTCTTTGAGTCAACTCTGATTAGCTACGGTTCCAATCTGCGAACCGGTCACGGATTAAAAGGTTGCCCCGCTCTTTACACAGGCGGCGCGGCGGCCAACTTGAAGTACGGCGAGCACATTGTGCTACCACGTAAAGACACGCCACTGGCAAATTACTGGCTAACCTTGGTTCAACAAGCCGGCATACCATTCGACCAGTTCAGCCACAGCACGGGTAGCCTTGCGGAATTGGTGTCGTAGCATCAGCGGATCCAAAGCCATTAACGACGATGGTGAATGAGGCTCGGCAATCGCCTAAAAAATCTTGGCTTCTGGTGTAGAACCGATTCCGGGATCCATGCCCGGCATGTTGGTCTAACACCGGTGTACAATCCACGGGAAGTTTTATCTGGACCGTCAGCTACGCCGGTCACTATCAAGCCGCCAGTTCGAAGTCTGTAATGAGTCATAACGATCATGTGTCGGATGAGAGTTTCAACAGAGAGAAGTTCGAAAAGCATCAGCCGCGGTGTATTAGAGCCCCTGCATTTGCTGGGGATTTTTCTATTTCCTCGGAAGTTCGCAAATTGGTTGCGGGTCGCTCGACGCCTGTGTTAAGCTGAAATCAATCACACGTGATTCGATTGTTCTCGTGCATTCAGCTAATCAATGGCCTTTCACGCAACGAAGTTATGATGAACCAATATCGTCGATCTTTTATTCTATTGTTGGCTCTCCTCTGCTGTGCAGCTTCGCGAGCGCAGGCAGACGATTCAAAACCTAATATCATTTACCTGATGCTGGATGAGTGGGGGTATTTTGAATCGGGCCACATGGGAAACCGCGATCTAATCACTCCCAATATTGACCAATTCGCGGTGGAGGGGATGCGTTTTACCAACGCCTATGCTGGCGCTCCGGTCTGCGGGCCGACCCGCTGTGCCTTGTTGACCGGGTTGCACTCGGGGCACATGTCGATGCGGAACAACGATGGCTTCTCGCCTATCCGAGCTGACGAACCGACCCTGGCCAGCATGCTAAAAAAGCAGGGCTACGCGACGGGTGGTTTTGGCAAATGGGGAATTGGTGGGCGTGGTACTTCGGGGGTCCCAGAGACACACGGCTTCGATCAGTTCTTTGGCTACTACGATCAAGTTCATGCCCACACTTTTTATCCAAAGTACTTGATTCGGAACAGTCAAGAAGTTCCTCTGGAGGGCAACGATGGCTTGAGTTTTTATGAGGGGAAAAAACACGCTCAAGACGAGATTTTCAAAGAGTCGATTAACTTCATTCGAACTAACAAAGACCGCTCCTTCTTTTGCTACCTCCCCTGGACGCCGCCCCATGGCCTGTGGGGGATTGATCAAGACGACCCATCTTGGCAATTGTTCAAAGACCGCCCGTGGACGGCTGGTCAAAAAACAGAAAACGATGCCAAGGTATACGCAGCTTTCCTGCATATGATCGATCGACAACTTGGTGAGATCCTCGACCTACTGCAAGAACTAGAACTCGATGAAAATACCGTCATTTTTCTCTGCGGTGACAATGGCGGGCAAGCCTACTTCAAAACGCAAGACCGGCCCCACGGTTTCTTTGGCCCCAACCTGAACCCCAAGACAGGGCAGCGGTTTCGCGCAGGCAAGGGTTCGCTTTACGAAGGGGGCCTTAAGGTTCCTTACCTCGTACGATGGCCCGGGAAAATTAAAGCCGGCACGATCAGCGACCACCTGCTGTGCTTTCCTGATGTGATGCCAACGCTGGCAGAGGTCGGGAGGTCTAGCTGTCCCCCAACCGATGGCATCTCTTTCCTACCGACGCTCACCGGTGATGGAGCTCAAGCATCTCACCGTTACCTTTATTGGGAATACGTTGGGCAAACCGCTGTTCGCAAAGATAATTGGAAAGCATACAAGAAACCGCGAGGTAAGTGGCAACTCTACAATCTTGCGAAAGACCCAGAGGAGAAGATGGATGTTGCGAACGACCATCCCGCGCTCCTTAAAGAACTCGCCAGTCTGGCAGAAACGGCACACCGTCCGATTCAGCGCGGTGAAATTTACGATCAACAGCTAACCAGTAAAGATCACAACCAGGCTCCGCACGAACGGAACCTGAAGCAATTAAAAAAGGGAAAGTAATCTTGTGCCTCTTTTGCCCAATGCAAAACGCTTGATGCAATCAACGATTCAGCGGAAACAACCCAAAAAACGAATCTCAGCTTGCGATCGGTCGTAACTCGCTGATCACTAACTCGTTCAAGCCATGAAACCCCAATATTGGTTTCTTTCCTTAGCGATCATGGTCCTAAAACTTGGGCTTTGATAATGCACCTTGCCCAGGCCGTTGGGGGAGTCGAAATCGGTTGGCTCCATAGCATTCGTGAAATTTCTGATGGCTAGGTTGAATGCGGCAACGAGCTCGGTTGCTGGACTTGGGGTGATTACCGGCGTTGACAGCCAAGGGAGCCAAGCTTAATGGGAATTGCGAACGAGCGGCGTGGCTTTTATAGTTGTAGGAAACAAAAACCTTGAGACGCCACCATGCCCCAACCCGATCTTCGATTGTTGTTTCGCACTGACGCACTGGGGCAGCCAGCCTCATTCGTTGATGTCATTGACGACGGCCTAGACGGAGCCCTCGATGCACGGATTCCTGAACTTCTGGCATTGCTCAATGGGCCAGAGGAGGAGGCAGCCTTAAAAGCGGCATTAATGTTGCTTTCGTGGGGCCATCGAGAAGCTTTCCAAGTACTTGTGAATTGGAGTGCGCATCCAAACACCGTTCCGTGGGCGAGTGAATCGATTACGAAGCAGCGGCACAGCGGTGCTGACGGAAGCTGGTCTTTGATCGCCGACGCAATCCGAACCAGTCGATATGCCAAGGTGCGACCTACTCTCGATACTGACCGCCTCGCAGCTATTCGCGGGCTGTTGTGTTTGACAGTCGATGAGGATTTTGACCGCTCGCTGGCGACCACCATTGCTAGTATTTCGGACGCAGCCGAATTGCTTGCCGATGATCTATGTTCTTCGATTGAGCGATTGATTTCCTCAGAGGGATCTGAGCAATTCGATCGACTATTCCAAGCGGCCCTGCTGAGTAAGGAATTGGCACGTGCCCGCCCCGACCGTGCTAAAGTTTTCGCTCAAACGATCGCGGCTAAATCGCCAAGTCAGCGCACCCAAAGAGAACTAAATGACTTGCTTTAAGCGGAGAGCCTACCCATAGCCAGTCGTGGTTTGCCATT